>NZ_RJNA01000004.1 GCF_003943815.1 Streptococcus cristatus
TCCTAAAATCCCCGAATAAAAAATGCTGAAAATATTACCAACTAAATACTTTCCTAATCTTAAACTATAAAATTTGTGCCATTCTGAAAATGGTTTCCTTTTCCGCCGAAAATGTTTGTTCATCAGAATTGTATTATTTAACTCAATATGATTGAAACTTTCACGTGGAATTATAGGTAAGTAAATACCGAAATCTTTTGGAAGATTTTCTTTAAAGAAATCATCTGCTGTAGTAGGAGCAACAAAATACATATCATCATTTAACAGTATAAAGTTCTCACTTAACTCTTCGATTCTATGTAAATTCAATTCAATCACATTAGAATTATAAGTCGGAAGATATTCCAGAGGTATATAATCACTATGTTTTACAATTTTTAATTTTGGATTCTTTGTATTCAACCATTCTGGTACATGCCCGTAAGTTATAAAGAAAATTCGGTTAATCCAACCTGCATAGCGTTCAACTGCCCGAAACCAGTACTTGAAATTCTCTGATGGTCTGTAACGATTTGCATTATTTGATTCTGGCCATTGAGCACCAGATTCGTATAACCTCTTTTCTTGTAACCATTCAGGGTCTGTACCATCAACCCAAGTAATCACAAGATCTATTTTATTATTCATATGTTTCTCCAAAGAATTTATTCAATTATCTTATTTACTGCAGATTTTAAATAATATCCTTCTTTAAGCTTTTTCATAATGTTTTTAGCATTAGTGACTAGTTGCAGATATTCATCCTGACTGAGTTTTTCCAGTCTTTCAGATAATTCAAATAGACTATTAACTGCTAAACCAACTCCATTTTTTTCAACAAAGTTTGCTTCTGCTGAATCTTTCCATACAATAACAGGCAATCCCGAAGAAAGATACAAAGATAACTTATGAGGATTATTATATCTTAAATAATTTCCTGTCACTCCATCGCAAGTATCTAAACTTTCTCCATCCCATACTAATCCAAATCCACCATTTAAATGATTAGGAACTTCTTCTGGAGCAAAAGCACCTAAATAAGAAACATTAGAAACATCTTCTGTAGGATGATATCCAATCCCCATCAATTGAAAACGAATCCTAGGAACCTTATCCAACTGATACAAATATGGACTCTTATCAGGTGATAGATTCCCAGCTACTGTAACTGTTTTTGAATATTCAATTGATGATGATACGCTCTTATCATTTAAATAATCAAATATTTCTAAAACAACTAGTCTCTTTTCATCTACTCCATACTTAACAAACCAATCTTTCATTTCTTCATTATGAACAATGATTGAATCAGCAAAAGATAGCATTTCATCAAACTCTTTCTGATAAAATGGATCATCATAAATTCCTCTGATCAATTCAACATCATGAACCAATGAAATTATTTTCACTTGTTTTTCCTTCAATTTTAAAAGACTTGGAGTTCTACCAAAGTGATTTCTGCGATAGGGATGTTGTAATAATAAAACATCTCCTTCAGACAATTTATTTAAAACCTTATTCCACTGTTTATAAAAAGAAAGTTGTCTTATTATTTTAGAAACAGGTGATTTATCCTCAGGCTTATGGCGTACAATTTCTATTTTTTCGAATCCTATTTCCTCCAAAATATTAACACAATCATTAGTGGCTTTACTACCAGCGTGCATGTGTGTCCCATACGATTCAACAATCTGATACTTTTTCATTCATTTCTCCTAAGAGTATATTCTGTAAGGTTAATATTTGAGTTTCAATTTCAAATCCTTTTAATTTAAACATCTTCTCAATCTCAGACTCAGTGGCTCTAGGTTTTTCCAATAACTCAAGTATAGCTTTTGCCCAAACAGTAATCGAGGCATCTAGAGATAGGTAACGGATTGAATCTAATATTTTCAATTCTGTCGTAACTGCATCACTCACCAAAACCGGCAATCCATTCGCTTGAGCTTCTACAGCAGATAGAGGTAACCCCTCAAATATTGAAGGCAAAACAAATAAATCTAAGGAGCTTAACCATCTCTTCATATCCTTCTGACTTCCTGCCAACAAAACTTCATCTTCAATTCCATAAGATTTTATCTTTTCTTTGATTAAATCTACGGTTGAATTTGCACCTGCAACTTTACCAATAATTACTAAGCGAAGATTAGGATTTTTCTTGTAAGCTTCATAAAAAACATCTATTAAGAATGGTTGGTTTTTTTGGATATCTAGTCGGCCGACATTCCCAATAACTCTACAATCATTCCATCCTAACTCTGTTCTAAGATCAAGTCTATCCTTTTCTGAAAATGAAAAGTTATCTACTTCAATAGCATTTTGTATAATTTGCGCACCTGATCGGATTTTATCGATGAACATATAATCCGCAGCTATCCCTGAACAGGCAAAAAAATGAGTAGCTATTTGAGGCAATTTCAAACGATTCAGATTGTGTAAAATTTGTCTTACTTTATTCCCCTTGAACATTGAACTATGACTATGGATGATTCGAGTTTTTATACCATATTTTTTTGCATATTTTAACAGATCGAGATTGGGAATTGCCATCGCATTATACCAAATCGCATCATATTTTTTTCCTTCCGTAGCAAAAAATTCTCTTAATTCTCTCATATATTTAAGAGGATTTTTTCCTTTACGAGGTAAATAATACACTCTTGATCCTTTTGAAATAATCTCGTCTTCAAATACAATCGGTTCTCTAGTTCTTTTAATAAAATCGACTTGAAACTTAGATGGATCAAGATGACGATAATAGTTCATTATAAATGTTTCAGTACCAGCAAGAACAGGAGACATTCCTGTCATTAAAATTTTATAGACCATTACATCTCCTTTGTTAACTCAATAACCAGTTTCTTCGTTTGCGGATATTTCTCAATATCAAATTTTCTTGAAAATAGGTATCCCTTTTGTGCAGCATCTCTCAATTCATGTAAATCTTTTTCACTATCAGTCCATGTATATGGTTTTCCATCCCACCAATTAATATAGCGTAAGTTACCTTGAAACTCTTCTTTATAGCCATGGTTAATTGATGAATCGAACACACTATAGTCTGTTCGTTCTTTATTTAAAATCATTGGTAAAAACACTTCGTCATTGAGAAAAGATTTCCTAAACATCTTCTCAATATCTGCTTCTCTATCTATCAATAATTGCACAATATCGCTTGGTAATGAGACCCACTGACTGGCTTTCATAGGACTAACATTAAATAATTTATACCGATCAACTCTGAGTAGTTTTTGAATCCATACCTCTAAATTACGATAAATCTTGAATGCAAGCTTACCTATGGCACCAGGTAAAGTGCGATAGGTAAAACTCTCAAAAAAGTGATAATATTTAAATCTATTTATATCCTCACCGTTCTCCTCTATATTCATAAAAGTAAGGAAGGAATAATTTGGATAATCATCAAAGAAATTATGGATTCTCTGTTGAGAACTCAATGGTAAGTCTACACCACTTATTAAATGATAAAAATAATAAGATTCTCTCCTAGACGCTGCTTTAAATAAAAGCATTTCAGCTTCAATTTGTGAATATCCACCCCAACTAACTGCAACTCTTTCTGTAAAATAAACATTTGATAGATTGGCACTAGATTCAATAAAACTCTTATGAGAGTCATTAAAATTTGATTTTTTATCAACATGAATAAAAATATCGTTATTTTGATGATCCAATAAAGAAACTAAAAATGCTAGTTGTTTAAATTGACTGTGTGCTAGTATTAGATATGCGTGCTTATGCACCATAATTTTTTATCCTTATCATAGTATTTATTGCATTTGCAAATAAGTTGTACGAAGTTGTAAAAAGTATGATCAGTATTTTTCTACTAACAGGAATGGCCTGTCTTAGTAAAATTTTCTTATTTTTCTTCAATTCGTCTATCATAGACTTTATTTGAACTTTATGTACTATACGAATATTTTTATAATCTAAAGAAAGAGCTATTTCTGTTAAAAGAGCTAGGTCTGCTCTATAACGATTAATTTGAGCCCATTCTTTATACCTATCATTATTACTTGCTTTAGCATACTGGCATACTAAATCCCAACCCTTTAAAACATCAAAATGTTTAGACGTGAATTTAGCTGTCAAACCTGAGTTATTGATAAAATAATTGTATACAATTTTATCAGTAACAACTATTGTTTGAGAATTTAAAATGTATCGGAACGTTGTCGGAACATCTTCTGCAAAGAAACCTAAGGGAAATTCAATTCCTTCGACAACTTTTCTTCTATACAATTTATTCCAAACGTAATATTCAATAGTCTGACTTTCAATCTTAAAATATCGTTTTGCGTATTCTTCTTGTGTTAATAATTCTGAAGTATGGAAACTTTTTTGATGATTCACAACATCTGAAGTCCTATATACCCCACCAACAACCATATCTGCATTTTGTTTTATAGCTTGTTCCAACAAAAATTCGACGGCATCCAATTCTAGCCAATCATCCGAATCTACAAACATGACAAAATCACCTGATATATATTTCAAGCCAGTATTTCGCGCCTCAGACAACCCTGCATTCTTTTGGTGGATAACCTTTGCTCTAATTTCCTTGCTAACAAACTTTTTACAAATTTCCCCTGATCCATCAGTCGAGCCATCATTGACCAAAATAATTTCTATATTTTTATATGTTTGATTCTTTACAGATTCTAGGCAACGTTCTAAATATGATTCAACATTATAAACTGGAATAACCAAACTAACAGTTGGCATAAGAGTTATTTCTCCTTTACATTATTATCTCACTTTCTGAGTATCTATATTTTCTATAGATTAACGAACCGATTAAAATCCAAAAAATATTATAATAGATATTCAATATCAAATCGTCAATCAAAGCATGGAAACTCAGGGAAATTAGAATAATACTTAAGACAATTTGTCCCTTTTTCAAAAGCTTTACTAAAGTTGCAGTCAGTAAAGTTAAAATAATAATTAAAGCTATCAGCCCAAAATGTTGAAGAATCTGAATATATAGATTATCTACATATAAATATGCATCCGTACTACGCTCTCCTTGCATACTCAAACCATTCCCGACCCAAGCAATTCTCTGCCCAAGCATCCCATAACCATATAAACTTAACGAACGATTTGATAAATAAATACGCCCCCCTAGGAATTGATTTGCTTGATGGAAGAAATGATTTAAGAAAGCATTTGAGGTACTTAAGTAATTTTTTGAAATCCAATAACTTAAATAGGCATTAACAAAATAGGTAAGCGTGAAAAGCTTTAATAAAAGACTAATTTTCTCAATAACAGTCGGGATTAGCTTCATGGCTAAATTAGCTAATAGTAACAAACAAGAACTTATAAAAGCCAGTCGTGAATCAGTTTCTAAATATAGGTACATTGAAACTAAAAATAATATGAGAAGACGCTGATACGACACTGTTTCTTGCTTTAAAAAAAAAGATATGGCTATGATATTCAGCATAATTGTCGATGGAAATAGCGAATATCTAAAGCCAAGATAGTGCCGAACTCTAGTTGCTGAAAACTCGATGTAATCAGGAATTAAACCTAGCTTACTACTCAATATCACAAGGAACAACATAGCAATACTAATGATAAAAGCTACTTTGACTACTTTTGAAAAAGGGATATCCCTCAAGCTATATATCAGAGATAACCCTAAGACCATAAACGAAGTATAGCTCGTTACACTCCCTATGATAAAGTAGAGCGTAGCTCCCCCTAGCAAACCCAATAGAGACTCAAAGCTATTACTCCCAGATATAAATTCTTTCAAGAGCATTAACAAAATTATCAAAAAGATCGCAACATTATATAGCATAGGGGATATAAACTGAGCGTAAAGACTTACATTCAATAGCGAAAATAAGAGGAATATAGCTAATGCTACTAGTCCTAAAATTTCCGGCAGTGAATACCTTTTGATAGTGATTTTCATATTCCCTCCTAGAAACTCTGTCCATACTTCTTTCCGAAAAATTTAGCCATTAAGAAAGATTTCCCTTTTTCAAACAAATCTATCTTCTCCATATACATAAATGGCACTTCTTCAGGCGTTATTCCTTTTTTATCTAACCAAACATTAAACAACAGCTCACTAACGCGCCCAAATAAGCGTGACTCAAATGGGGTATAATTCGTTAAGTCCATCTGTTCGTACATAGTATCTAGAATTAAGAAAAGCCACGGTAAATAATCGTCTAATAGTTCTTTTTTCATAATAAACATATTAAACATATAACCGCTTCTCTGTTTCATAACTTTATCGAATGAGGAAAGATATTCTGGACTCTTTTTCTCAATAATTTTCCTAGCAAGATCCAGATGTTCTCCGTTAAGAGTATGGTCATAATGAGAATAAAGAGTTTCAATATAATACTTTCGTTTCTTTGGAACTATTATATCGGATTTCTCTAATAATGTTTCAATGTTAGAACGAGACAAAATGACATCATCCATATTTATATTTTCATTATATGCTTGAGATTTATTTGTAAAGTAACGACGATAATGGACTAAACCTAAGTAATCGTAATCAAGATTCTTCCATGCCCAATAAAGTCCCGTCAACTCACAATAAAATGGGTTTAGAGAGGATATATTATCGCCGGTATTATCACCTATAAAACCAATATCTGGTTTACCCTCGCTCCCAACATGGATTGGAAAGTATAGACTACCGTCTTGAGGCATTTTAACCTCTTTATGTGTTGCCACAATGATTTTTACATCTATCACTCTATTTCGCTCCATCTTTCATTAATACAACTTTAACAGTCTTTAGTAAAATTTTAATATCTGACCAGATAGTCCAATCATCAATATAGGACACATCTAGCTTTACAACATCATCAAAATTCGTGATTTCACTGCGGCCACTGACTTGCCAGAGGCCTGTGATACCTGGTTTGAAACTCAAACGTTTTTTCTGTTCAGGCGTGTATTTCTCATACTCATCCACAGTAGGAGGACGCGTACCGACCAGACTCATATCGCCTTTGAGGACATTCCAAAACTGAGGCAGCTCATCCAGACTTGTCTTGCGGATAAAATGTCCAATCGGCGTGATACGAGGATCATTATCGACCTTAAACATACCATCTGACATCGTATTTTGCGCCATCAGCTCTTTTTTGCGCTCTTCCGCATCCACAGCCATAGAGCGGAATTTATAAAATTTAAAGATACGACCATTCTTTCCAACTCGATCTTGAGAGAAAATAGCTGGACCACCATCTTTTTTGATCTGAGGCACTAGGAAAATAGCGGCTATCCCACAAAGCAGTAAGCCAAATAGGGCACCAACAATGTCCAGAAGTCGTTTCAAAAGGACATGGTAGTAACTATAGAAGCGGGTCGAAAATGTCACGATATTAAAACCAGCCACATTGCGAATGCGCTTCTCTCCATTGGTTGGGAAATCTAGGGCATTGATATTAACATTGACATCGATTCCCATATGCTCAAACTGAGAAATCAAATCTTCCAAGCGATAGAGGTCACTAGGTAGGTTGATAAAAACCTCATCCACTACCGACCGGGTTGCGTACTCAATCATATCTTTTTCCAGCACCACATCAAAAACAGAGCTTGTAAAAGAAGGATCATCCACTACTGTTACTGCCACTATCTGACCAGCAAAGTCTTGTGCTTTTTCAATTTGAGCAAAAAATTTTCCTACCCTAGCGCTTGTAGTAATGACAAAAACTTTCGTACTGTTCTTTGATCTAGCATGAATAGAAGAATAGTAGTTTTTGAACAAAATATTGGCCGCATAAACTAATAGACCATTTAGTAAGATGAAATAAATCAGCCCCCGGCGCGAGATAGAAAAATGTTCCTCCATAATAAAGGAAGCAAAAGTGACAAAGAGGGCATAGAAAGCACTGTATTTTAAAGTTTGGATGAACTCTATAAAGTAACCTCTACGGAAAAAATGATGAAAATAATTACTAATATAAAAAGCAAGAATATGAAGCAAAGAGAGAATAAAGACACTTGTCCTTGTCAAGTCAGAATTAGAAATAAAGCTTACTAAAACAGCTGCTAGCATAGACACTAGCAGTTCCAATACAGCTACTCCTAACTCTTGGATTTCCCTTTGCTTTCTAAACATACATTACTTCTCGCTTTTCTTTTCTTCTCTCAAACGATCTCCATAGTTTCCGTAGGAACCATAGAAACCGTATTTATCTGCTTCGACATTATATTTATTTAAGATTACACCAAGGAAAGGAGTAGAGGACTGCTCCAGCTGGGTCTTAGACTTTTGAACCATTTTCCGTTTCACTACATTACTAGCAACGACTAACATGCTTGCATCACAAAACTTGGAAATAAGAGTCGCATCTATGACCATACCGATAGGAGGAGTATCCACAATAATATAATCATAATGGCGACGGAGAACATCCATCATTACCTCAAACTTTTCGCTCTGCACAAGTGCCGTTGGATTTGGTGAAGCTTGCCCTGAAGTGATAACAAAGAGATTTTCCTCATCCGTTTCACACAAGCCTTGCGATAAGTCTGTATTTCCAGACAAGTACTCTGTTAGACCTGTGATTTTCTCACTACTCCTAAAAACACCACCAAGCATCTTAGAATTTCGAATATCCGCATCAATCAAAAGAGTCTTGTAACCCGCATTAGCAAAGGTCAGGGCCAGATTCGTTGATGTTGTCGTCTTTCCCTCTCCCGGGAAGGTAGAACTCACAGCAATCACCTTGATGTTCTCGCCACTAAGTTGGATATTGGTTCGAAGAGCATTGTAATACTCCTCTACCCTCGAAATAGAAAGTTTTTTCTTTTTTGCTAACTCTAGTATTGGCATTGTATCTCCTAACCTACCTTACTCATATCTGGGATGACACCAAGCAGGGTCATTCCTAGGGTTTCTTCGATATCTTCTGGCTTCTTGACACGGTCATCAAGGATTTCCACGCTCACTACTACAAGCACCATCAAGACACCACCCGCAAGCACTCCAATGATAGTATTGCGACGGATATTTGGAGAAGACGGTGTTTTCGGCGTTTCCGCCTCTTCCAGCGTTGTAACATCAGAGACCTTGGTAACAGCGATGATTTTCTCAGCAGCAACTTCACGCAAGGTATTGGCAATACGGCTTGCTTCTGCTGGATCCGCATGCGTCACTGTAATAGACACAATCCGAGTATCTGTCGGTACAGTCACCGTTACCTTAGACGCCAAGTCAGATGGCGAACCTGACAGTTTTAATTCTTTAATGACGGATGCCAAGACATCTTGTGACAGGATGATTTCCTTGTAGTCCTTTACCAGATAAGAACCAGCCTGCAAGTCTTGGTTTGTCAAGGTAGGATTTTCGCCCTGCTGACGATTGACAACGTAGATACGCGTCGTGCTCTTATAGGTAGGTTTGGCAATAAAAACGCTATAACCTAGGGCTAAAATACCTGTCAATAAGGCAGTTAAGATGATTAAAAATTTCCGTTTCCAAAGTATCTTTAACAAAGACAACACATCGATTTCGATTATTTGATTTTCTTGATTCATGTATTTACTTTCTCCAGAGTTTGATTGATTAAATAAACTCGTTACTTAATAAAATTTCTTGGTTTGTCTTAAAGAGTTCTTCCGCACGCGCTGCTCCATATTTTTTCGCGACAATCTGATAAGCCTTTTGCATATAAGGTGGCCTGTCATCGAGATTGTGCATATCGCTGGCAACGAAATGAACCAAGTCCCGTTCCAGAAAGAACTGAACACGCTTTTTCATAAATTTGTAACGATCACCAAAGAGCTTAGGTTTCAAAACATTTGAACTATTGACCTGCATATAGCAGCCCATATTGATCAATTCACTGACCTTGTCTTCGTCATTTTCCAGACAGTGATAGCGCTCAATATGTGCCACTACAGGAGTCATACCGAGGCGAATGACATTGCCCAAGGCGGAATGAATATCCTTATAGGGTGTATTCATACTAAACTCGATCAAGACATACTTGGTGCCACCTAGACTGGGAAATGTTCCCTCTTCTAGCTTTTTCAAAATATCACTAGTATAGTAAATCTCCGCTCCATATAGCACGGTCAAGTCGTCAGCAACTTGCTTGGCCAACTCCTGCACTTGCTTGAAGTTTGCTGCAATCTTTTCTTCAGGCGTTTCAAACATGCCCTTTCGGCGATGAGAAGTAGAAATAATGGTGCGAACGCCCTGACGATAGCTTTCTTCGAGCAGACGTCGGCTATCCTCTAGTGTTTTAGGACCGTCATCCACATCAAAAATGATATGCGAGTGAATATCAATCATGCTTTACTTTCCTTCCATTACTTCTTGGATCGCCGCTTTGGCCGCTGCCAAGCTATTTTGATCAATTTCCATCATGTAGAGATTAGCTTCTGGCATCGCATGGGAAGGCAGACCTGTATTTCCAGTTCCGGTCAAGGCCTGAGAAGTCACGTTATAACTTCCGCCTGACTCCAGTTGAGTATTGATCAGATTCATCATCGTCTCCAAACTCATATCGGTCTGGACAGAGTCCTGCAACCCTGAAAGAATGGCGTTGTAATTTTTCAGTGCATCTGTCGAAGTCAGTTTCTTAATGACTGCTGCAATAACCTTTTCTTGATTCTTACCACGATCATTATCTCCACCATTTAGAGAATAACGCTCACGGACGAAGCCTAGAGCTTGGTCAGAGTTCAGATGAACCTTACCTACAGGGAAATGGTAATTACCGTGCAGACTAGTAAAGTCTTGGTCGTTCTCAATATCAATCCCACCCAGCAAGTCAATCAACTTGAGGAAGGAAGTGAAATTTAGCCGCACATAGTAGTTTAAATCAATGCCGTAGAGATTTTCCAAGGTATGAACTGAAGCGTCCACTCCGTAAATACCTGCGTGAGTCAGCTTATCCGGCTGATTAAGGCCACCGTCCGCAATTGGAACATAGGCATCGCGTGGTGTCGTCGTCAGCAAGACTTTCTTGGTCTTACGGTTGACTGTCATGATGATATTGACATCAGAGCGTGACACAGAAGAAATTGGTCCATAAGTGTCAATACCACTGACATAGATATTAAAGACCTCTGCATTTGGATCTTGCTTGCCAATGGCTGTATCAATCTTCTTGCTAATCTTGTAAGTATAGATTTTTTTTATTTTTGAAGCATAGTCAGGATCTTCACCACGAATCGTATCTTCAAAGACGCTATTCAGGACCATAGCCTTGGCTTCACCAGAAGTCAACGACTTATAGGCGGCGAGATAAGAAGATGCTGTGTCCACTGTTATCTCATGCCCTTGTGTCTGACTGATATTTTTCATCAGCGCTTGGATATTGTCTTGGTCATTGCCTGACGGTGCTAAGACATTTGTCAACTGCTTGAGGTCCTTAACATCACTATCCGCCGGCACCACGACACTCATTTCATACTCAGAGTAGTTGGAAGTGGAATTAACGCCAGCCGACAAGTCAACCAAACCTTTTACAGCATACATAGACACAGACCCCACAAGCAGGGCTACTATTAGGATAGCACTAGTTGTCTTGCCTGCCTTACCCTTTAAAATCAGGAATCCTGACAAGGCTGCCACTGCTAGGATGAGGACTGCCACTAAGATATTCACATAGCGAAAAGCTAGAAAATGATAGCGAAAAATTGTGAAAATCAAGAAGGCCGCTAACAAAGTATAAACACCCAAGAGGGTGCTATTAACTATTTTTAATCGATTGCTTTTCTTTTTAGATTTCTTTGTTCTCTGATACATTTCCCTTACTACTTTCTGTATGAAATTACTCTATTCTATTGTAGCATAAAAATATGATTTTTTTAAGAAATTCTTAAGAATATTGCATAATTGTAAAAAAATCCTATTCTTTTGTCAACGACTTCAACTTTGAAATCGAATTCAAGCCAAAACACAGAAAAATAAAGCGATACCAAGGCATTGACACTACCTTATTCTGGTAGATAAGATAGATCTCCGCTCATGAAATTCAGAGAGCTACTGGCATATAGTAAGCATATTTGAAAAATTGTAGACAAAATTGAACCAAAAGTCCTATTTTTATGCTGAAAGTTTTGCTCCAATCTAGACGATTATAACAAGCCATCTCGGTCCACTTGCTCATAGGCTTGGAGGCCATCATTGAGCTTGTCCCAGATGACTACCTGTCCTGACTGAAGGGACTTCTGCACATCAATGATGCGCTGATTGGAGGAACCGCGGAACTGCAGCATGAGATTCTTCTTGCTAAGGTCAAAACGGCCGTCCACTAGAATGTCAATCAAACTCAGCAGCTCCAGCTTATCCTCCGTTTCCAGCATCATCTCCTCCCAGGTGTAGCCAGTCCAGGACCAGATATCCTTGTCCGGAAGCTCTCTCCGAATCCGCTTGACCAAGGGCAGGAGAATACCTGTATTGAGAAAAGGCTCGCCCCCTAGGAGGGTAAGCCCCTGCACATAGGGTTCCGCCAAGTCTTTCATAATCTGCTCCTCCAGTTCTTGGGTATAAGGAATGCCAGCGTTGAAGGACCAAGTTGCTGCATTATAGCAGCCCTCACAGTGAAACATACAGCCACTGACATAGAGGGAGTTGCGGACACCTTCGCCATCCACAAAGTTAAAAGCCTTATAGTCAATGATTCGCCCCTTACTCAGCTCCTCACTTTTCCATTCTTGAGGTTTGGGATTGTTCATCTTCATCCTCCAAATCAATCCAGTAGCGCTGACTTCTGTCGATTGTATTTTCGTAAACACCGCCAGCAGAGAGAATGGTGCGACGGCTGGCTTCATTGTCTTCATCGCAGGTAATCAGCACTCGTTCCAGTCCTTGCTTGCGAGCCTCTGCTAGCCCTAGCTCTAGCTGCAACTTGGCCAAGCCCTTTCTGCGTTTGCTGGGCCGGATAGAATAGCCAATATGCCCACCTTCCACAAATAATTTGTCATTCAAGGACAGGCGCAGAGCTAAAAAGCCCAGAGGCAAGCCGGTCTCATCAAAGGATAAAAATTGGATGGCAGGAACCCAACCTGCTGGCAAGTTTGCCACATCTTCCTTCCGTTCTACAATTTTCAGCCAATCCTCATAATCCTTTGCTCGTTTCCAAGTAGAGCCCATGCCGCCGTGCATGTAGGATTTTGCAGCATCAAACTCCGCAATCATCTCTAAAATCGCGTCTTTATCTTCCAAAGTTGGTCGTCGTAACTTCATAAACTATCCTCAATCTACATCAATCCAATAGCGCTCTTTACCAGCTCGAATATCCTCTAACGCTCCGCCATTAGCCAGAATCACTGCCCGACTGGCAGCATTATCACAATCGCAAGTCACTAGGACTCGTTTGATATTTTTACCTTTAGCTACTTGCAAACCTTGCCGCAACTGCTCTTTGGCCAATCCTTTCCCACGCGCAGACGGACGGATACTATAGCCGATATGCCCGCCTTCTTGGAGCAAATGGTCATTGAGCCGCAAACGCAAATTAAGAAAGCCCACTGCCTGACCATCCACAGCAAAAGCGACCAGTTGAATATAAGGCACAAAACCTTCTGGCAAGCCTAGACCTGCTTCAGCTAGCTGAATCGTCTCCAGCCAGTCCTCATAAACAAAATCCGCTCCGCCAAAGAAGCCATCCTGTCGGCTACCAGCCGCTTCAAAGTCAGCCAGCATCTCTAAAATCTTTTCCTTGTCTTCTAGTTTCGGTCGTCTCAGCTCCATAGTTCCTCCTGATACGAAGAGAGTGAGACCGCCTTGCGCCCCACTCTGACTTCTATTATTTCTTGTTTTTTTCTAAAAATTGCTGACGCAGTTTGGCTAATCGCTCTTTTTTGCCATTGCCTCCCCGCGAATGTTTTTCATGGAAACGCTGCACCTGAGCCTTTCCTTTATCATCCAATTGATACTTTCCCATCTTAATTTCCTTCGTACTTAATAGTTGAGCCATTCATGTGCTTGACTCGAGCTGATATTTCCTTGTGGCGGCCATTGACCATCGGACGGGCTTGTGGATTTCCTAAGTAACCGCAGGTCCGCTTGACCACGTCAACCGTCTTGGGATCGCTGTTGCCACAGTTTGGACAGGTGAAGCCCCGCTCGGTTGGCGTAAAATCTCCCTCAAAGTTACACTTGTAACAGCGGTCAATCGGTGTATTAGTTCCCAGATAGCCGACTCGGTGATAGGCATAGTCCCAGACAGCTTCCAGCGCCTTGGGATTTTGCTGCAGCACAGGATATTCACAATAATGGATAAAGCCGCCTGAGGCTCCTACTTCAGGATAAATCTTCTCAAAGTCCAGTTTCTCAAAAGGCGTTGGATTCTTGCGCACATCGTAGTGGAAGGAATTAGTATAGTATTCCTTGTCAGTAATGTCTGGAACGATGCCAAACTTCTCTGCATCCAAACGGCAGAAACGGTCGGTCAGACTTTCAGATGGCGTCGAGTAAACAGAGAAATGATAGTCATACTGCTCGGACCACTCTTCCACCCGACGCTTCATATCTTTGACAATAGCAACTGTAAAATCCTTGGCTTCTGGATTGGTCTCCCAATTACCGCCGTAAAAGACTGCTGCCACTTCATAGAGCCCGATATAACCTAGGGAAACCGTTGCCCGACGGTGAGTAAAGAGCTGGTCTACCTGATCATACTTGCCCAAGCGTTTGCCAAAAGCCCCATACTGATAAAGAATCGGTGCATTGGCTGGACTGGCTTCCTTGGTCCGCTCCACGCGGTAAACCAAAGCATCCTCAGCGATATTCATCCGCTCGTTAAAGATTTCCCAGAATTTATCCAGATCCCCCTCGGACTCAAGCGCAATCCGCGGCAGATTGACAGTAACGACGCCTAGATTCATACGGCCGGAGTTGACTTCCTGACCATTTTCATCCTTCCAGCCTTGTAGGAAAGAACGGCAGCCCATCGGTACCTTGAACGATCCAGTCAAGTCGATAATCTTGTCATAGGAAAGCACATCTGGATACATGCGCTTAGTGGCACACTCCAGAGCCAGTTCTTTGATGTCGTAGTTAGGCGTTCCCGGCTCGAGATTGAGCCCACGCTTCAGGGTGAAAATCAGCTTAGGGAAAATCGCTGTGCGGTGCTCGCTTCCCAACCCCTTGATACGGATATTGAGAATGGCCTTCTGAATTTCCCGCTCAAAACGATTAGTTCCCAGACCAAAGCCCAGCGAAGTAAAAGGAGTCTGACCGTTAGAGGTAAAGAGCGTATTGATCTCATACTCTAGCGACTGCATGGCATCGTAGATGTCCTTCTTGGTCTTCGCCCAGGCGTACTCTTCCTGCTTATCCGGCAAAACCCATTGCTCTGCATCCTTGAGGTGCTTTTGGTAATTAAGCTCAGCATAGGGCGCCAAGACCTCATCAATCCGATCAGCCGAACAACCGCCGTACTGGCTGGAAGCTACATTGGCAATGATTTGCGAGATTTGCGCTGTCGCAGTCTGAATAGACTTGGGACTCTCTACTTCTGCATTGCCAATCTTAAAGCCATTTTTCAACATGCCGTCAAAGTCAATCAGACAGCAGTTCGTCATTGGCGTATAAGGGCTGTAGTCCAAATCATGGTAGTGGATGTCCCCCTTCTGGTGGGCATTGGCCACATGAGGCGGCAGCATCTTAAGTCCAATGGACTTGCCAACAATCCCTGCGGTCAAATCCCGTTGGGTATTGAAAACATCGCTGTCCTTATTAGCATTCTCATTGACCACCGTCCGATCTTTGTTGAGAAGCTTGTCAATGGTAAAGTTGATATCAGTCGCTTTTGAGCGCTCAAAATCCCTTTGGGTGCGGTAAGTGATGTAGTTCTCCGCAATGGCATACTCCTTGGCATTTAAAAGCTCATGCTCAACGATGTTCTGAATCTCATAGATTTTGACATACTTAGCGAAGCGACTAGAAATCTCGGCCACAACACGGTCTGTGATGGTTTCGAGCTTAGCTTCCAGCATAGGCGTCATGGGACCAAGGTCCTGAGCCGCTCGTACCATAGCCTTATAGATCTTAGTCACATCAAAAGCTACTCTCCGGCCGTCTCGCTTCTCAACGTAGATGGTAGGCGCTGTATCAAATTTTGCTTCTCTTAAAATCATCACCAACACTTCCTCTTCTCAATTAATCATCTACCAAACATTATATCACTCCAAAATAAAAAATCAATATGTTGTGGTGAAATTGTTATTTTTTTATTTTACACACAACATATTGATTTAATTACTTGATTTGATAAAGCTTGAAGTGATTGAGTTTTAGGTTCACTTCTTCATAATCTTGAGAAATCTTCTTTTTCACATCCGAAAAGAGTTTCACATCTTTATTGACTAAGATAAACTTTGGACTTGCCTCGTTTAAAGCATTACGCAAGAAAATGCGATTTTCCTCCGTTCCTGTATAAAGCGACGGACTCAGTAGAGAAACAGCGGATAAACGCTGCGATTTTTTATAGAGGCTAGCTGTACTGTCCCAAGCATAAATGCTATCCTTGCTAGTGCTGTTTTCACGAATATGTTGGGCAGCCAGATTTCTCTCTGCTGAAACTCCGTTGGATAGAATATACTCATTTACAAACGGATAAGCTACGAGATAAAGCATCACAAGCAAAGGTAGAAAGAGTTGCTTGCCCAAGTAACGATTCCAGCTAGAAGCCTGGGTAGGCTTACGGTGGCGTCTTTCATGTCCATCCCTGTCTCCACCTGTATCCAGCCACAAAGCCAGTAACAGCAAGGCAAAAGGCAGAGTCGTCAACAATTGATAAGCACCCTTCTCTGGCAGACCCAGAACACCAACAAAGCTGATAGGAAGACCTAGCAAACCAATGAAGCGCATGCCACGTGCAGCAGTTGGTTCTTCTTTGAAAGCAAAAGCCGTCATCAACGCTGTCGCAAAACCTAATCCTAGGAAAAGCAAACCATAATAAAGCAAATGATCGAATATATAGCTGCCATTAAGACGAAAAGCCTCTAGAACATAAGTAGCTTGGCTAATCGCTACACCAAAAGAACCATTCAAAACTGTATAGTAGCCCAGTGGATAAAAGAC
The DNA here is from genome assembly GCF_003943815.1 of Streptococcus cristatus. GTDB lineage: Bacteria > Bacillota > Bacilli > Lactobacillales > Streptococcaceae > Streptococcus > Streptococcus cristatus_F. The sequence goes on from NZ_RJNA01000004.1 coordinate 17,039, forward strand.
TAGAGAAAAACCTAATAGACCTGCCAGCAATTGATAAAAGCCACGCGCTTTTCGCTTGTCAGCGATATTGTACAGAAGCAAAAACAGCGTCGTCAATGAGTAAAAGAGCAGACTAAAAGCTGGCTCGATTAGAAAAGCCAAGGCTCCAACCATCCCAAAACGAATAAAAGACTCATCGCGGACACGCCCTTGTAAGTACTTCACAAGATGGTACAAACTCCGAAAGATAAATGGGAAAGCAAAAATAATAGAATAGGTTCCGCCAAATCCCAGTGTCAGTACAAACAAATAGAACAGGATTGTAATCTGGCGAGCTAGACCACTTCTAACCGTTATTTGTGAAATTGTCTGGAAGAGATATATTCCTGCCAAGGTCAAAGCCACTACTTGGAAAAGTAAAAACAATAGCTGACCCAAAAATAAATTCCCCAACCAGCTTACCAAATAGTAGAGAAGACCGCTAGTTCCATAAATATCTGCATAGGCAACTTCTCCCTGAGTCAAGGCCCAGCCAGCATATAGATTTTGCGATTGCAAATTGGTGGCTAAGTTGGTTAGTAGAGGATTGATGATACTGGTCAAACTGACCAAGATACTCCAAAAAAATAGTTGTAAGGAAGGAAGCGGTTCGATTATCTTCTCTAACCGCCGTCTCTCACTCGTATTTTGCCAAGTTTCTGCGGACATAGATACTAAAATTTCCACGTTTTCCTGCTGATTTCTATCGTTCATAAAAGTTCTCCTTGATTTCCATACTCTATAGTATATCAAAAAGCACTCTTTCTGTCAGCCTTATCTTGGCTCCCTTTCTTTTTCTGGCTCTTCTTTGCCAAGCGCTCCAAATCGCGGAATCTTAGGTAAACTAGCCGCTCTTCTGGACAAGAAAGCCGATAAATTATTTTTGCTATTTCCATCTATAATCCTCCTTTGATTCTCTATCCCCTATTTACTATTCGTAAAATAAAGACAGTAATCACAAGAAAGCAGGATTTGTAGCTAATGTCTCAGCAAAAGACAGAAAAAAGGGGCTGGGACAAAAGTCCTAGCCTCTCAATTGTCTTTGGATTGTCAAGCAAGACGCAGGGGTTGAGTGGGCTCTACTACGCTGATTTCATCAGCTTTTACAGCCCTACTCAACTGTGCGGAGGTGGGACAACGAAATCGAATTCTAACGAATGACCGATTTCTGTCCCACTCTCTTTAAAGTAGCGGAGCAAATAATTGCATGATTTCCTTTAGCAAACGCTGGTACCAGCTATTCTGGAGGGTTTCAAGGGAGATTTCTTTGGAAACATCAAACAAATCTTCAAAATCCTGCTTAATATCCGCAATCGTTTCTGTCTGATACATAAGGACGGCATTTTCATAATGATGCACCAGACTACGGTAGTCAAAATTAATAGTTCCGACCACGGCTAACTCATCATCCGAAATAACGTTCTTACTGTGGATAAAACCAGGAGTGTACTCATAAATCTTAACACCAGCCTCCAGCAAGTCTGGATAGGCACCACGAGTGACTATCTGAATCAGCTTCTTATCAGGAATAAATGGCGTCACAATGCGAACGTCCACCCCTCTCATGGCTGCATTTTTGATATCCTCTGTCAAATCATAGTCAATAATCAAATAAGGGGTCGTGATATAGACATAATCGATGGCTTGATTGATAATATTCTGGTAGACGGCCTTACCCACCTGTTCCTTGTAAATTGGCTTAGGCCCGCTCCCGTAAGGAATATAAAGCCCCTTACCTTCCACTCGCTGGCTGTCAAAATGATAACGGTCAAAATCCGTAATTTCCCCGCGATTGATGTACCAATTCATTAGGAAAAGACGTGTCAAAGCCTTCACTGCTCGACCTTCCAAACGGACACCGCCATCTTTCCAATGCCCGAAGCGCACGATATGGTTGATATACTCGTCTGCCAGATTGATTCCGCCCGTATAGCCGACTTGCCCATCCACCACCAAAATCTTGCGGTGGTCACGATTGTTATAGGCTACCGTCATCCGCGGAATCACCTTATTAAACTTATGGGCATCAATTCCCATCTTGCGCAGCCTTTTCGTATAATCTCCTGGTAGAGTCGCCATACAGCCAATATCATCGTAGAGCAGCTTGACTTCAACTCCCTGCTGGACCTTATCTACCAAAATCTCAAGGACACGATTCCACATCAAACCGGGATCAATGATATAAAACTCCAGAAAAATGAATTTCTTGGCCGAACGCAAATCATCCAGCATGGCCTCAAACATCTCTTCACCAAGGAAGAAATACTGCGAAGCCGTGCCATCGTAGACATCAGCATTGTGGTCCATACTCAGCAAGGACTTGACAATGCCAAAGGCTGATTTATTCTCCTGCTTGAGTTCGACTCGCAGGTCATAGCTGTTGTCCTCTCGAAACTTCATTGAGTCCATTTTTTCCAGCTGCTGAATTTCTTTTTTGGAAAGGCGCCGCTCACCAATCATCAGATAAAGCAAGAAGCCAAAAACGGGCACAACTGCAAACAAGAGCCAAGTCACCTTGCTTTCGGGAGGCATATTTCGATTGACAATGGTCAAAATAGTCCCAATGTATAAAGAAACAATGACAAGGGCTGACAACCAATTAGGCACCAAAAGATTAAAATAGAAAAAGGCCGCAAAAACAAGAAATAATTCTAGTAACATGATAATGATGCTGAAACCATACTTGGACATCAGCAAACGAAACTTGCCTAGATCCATCTCAATCCTCCCTCGTCTCATATTTCATCTAGTATAACAATAATTAGCAGCAATTTCAAAACTTTTTAAAAGAAAATAACCTCTAGTCTAAGATTAAAGAAAGCCCTAGCACTCCGATATTTACAAACGCAAAAAGCTGGAGCGTCTGTCCAGCCTTTTGTAGGATATTCCTTTTTGAAAATTATTGCTTGGTGAAGATGATTGTGTCGTCATCATCGTTTTCCTGCGATAAATCTTCCAGAGTCAGTTGTTTTCCCTCTACTCGATAACGCTTAACGTCATCTCCAACGATCATAGTTTGATTAGTTGGATCAACTTGCACCTGTTCAATTTCCTGCTCACCGTCGCGTTCGACTTTGGTCAGGGTTCCTTTATTTCCAGAAACTTCTAGAGTTAGAGCATCGCCTTCATGAGTGGCCTTATAGGTCCCATCTAAGTCACTAGCAGCCGTTTGACTAGAGGTAGAAGCCTCTGAACTACTAGTATTTGCGCTATTGTTTGTATTGCTACTTGCCTTGCTATTTGATGACACTGTCTCAGATGACTGAGAAACAGAGGAACTCGCTTGAGATTGAGCAGCCTGATTGGATGGATTTTGACCAGAATTGCCACAAGCTACCAATACAAAAGCGGTCATAGCCGTAAGGGCTGAAAGAACTAATTTTTTTGAAACCTTCATATCGTTTCTCCTTTCTTTGTTCCACTTCTATTTTACCAAACAGGGCTTTCTATGGTCAACTTATACACTCTGGAGGTAGGCTCGAACCTCTGCAATAAAATAAAGCGAGCCCGTTACAAAAAGAACTTGGTCAGCCGTCTGCTCTTGTTTGAAATTCTCGATAAAGGCTCTATAATCCGCCACATAATCAAAGTCCGCAGCTTCTGCCTGCCCCACAGATTCCCCATAGTCAAAGCTAGTCACCGTCACCTGAACCTCTGGCAGAGTCTCCTGCAAATAGGCCAGCATACCGCTATAATCCTTGCGCTTTAAAGCTCCAAACAACAGGCTGCATGTCTTGCCCTTATGCCCCTTGATAAACTCGACCAGACGCGCCAAAGCTGGTAAATTATGGGCACCGTCCAGATAGATATTCGGACGAATTTCCTCTAGCCGCCCCGCCCAATGGGTCTTCCGCAAAGAAGAAGGAAGCAGAGAAAAAGCAATTTCCCAGCCCATTTGCTTCATAAAAAGCAGAAAGGCCTGCAAAGCCAGCGCTGCATTTTCTTCTTGGTAAGCACCCTGCAGTCCCAAGGTTACATGCGATAAAAGAAGATCTTGATTCTTAAAAGAACCATCAGAAAACGAAAAATCTCGCCCGTATTCATACAAATCCAAGTCCAAACTTGCTGCCCGCTGCTCACAGACCTGACGAGCCTCCTCCGGCAAGGGGCCAATGACTGCTGAACGACCTTTTTTGAAAATGCCAGCTTTCTGCTCCGCAATCGCTGTAAGCGTCCGCCCCAACGTCTCCTGATGATCCAAGCCCACCGATGTGACCACTGCAACTTGCCCATCCAAGACATTGGTCGTATCCAGAAGTCCGCCAATCCCCACCTCGATAAGAGCCAGATCAACCTGCTCCTCTCTGAAATAAAGAAAGGCCAGCAAGGTCAAGATTTCAAAATAAGATAGCTGGTCGTGAGTCTTGACCAATTCTCTCTCCATCTCCTTAATCTGCCACCCCAAGCGAACAAAATCAGCATCCGAAATCGGCAGCCCATTGATACAAATACGGTCATGAACGCTGATCATATGCGGAGATGTAAAGCTAGCTACCTTTTTCCCCTGATCGGCAAATAAATTCCGCATAAAAGCAATAGTAGAGCCCTTGCCATTCGTTCCCGTCACATGAATGACGGGGTAAGCCCCTTCAGGATTCCCCAGCAAATCTACCGCTCTCTGCATCCGTTCCAGACCTGAACGAAAATTTAGGCCAATACGACCATTCAACCATTTTTCAATCTCATTCATCATTTTTCCTACATAAAAAGAGAAGCGAAGCGGACTTCAAATGTGAATCACCACTCGCTTCTCTCTTTTCTATTCTTTGTAAAGAAACTAGCTGTGGCCAAGCCGTGATAAGTTCTCCAACTGGCTGATTTTCTAGTTTCTAGTTGCTATACTCAGGCTAAAAAGGTCTCCCAAACCTTCCTCGCTCTCTGGTTTTCAAGCTCAGGCTAAAAATGTCCCCCGGACCTTCCTCGCTTTCTAGTTTTCAAGCTCGGGCTAAAAAGGTCCCCCGGACCTTTTTACTCCTCCATAAAGCTGTTGAAGACTTCTTCAATCATATCCCACTCTGCATCAGAGTCTTCTGGAATTGGTTCCAATTCGCCTTCTGTGCCGTCTTCATTTTCAGTAAATGAGTAAGCTTGGATTTCAACTTCGCCGTTCTCATCTTCTTCAGCATTCACTGGTACCAAAAGTACGTAATTTTTTCCGAACTCTTCCTTACCATCAATGGTCAGAAGAATTTCAAATAAATTCTCGTTCCCTTGCTCATCTACCAAGGTAATCAATTCAGGCTGTGCCTGTTCGTGGTCATGATTATGATCGTGTGCCATAATTGTTTCCTCAATTCTTTCTAAAAGTTTCTATCTAAATAATTTTGTAAAATTAGCTGAGCCGCCAATTTATCAATCACTTTTTTGCGCTTGCTGCGGCTGACATCTGCCTGTTCAATCAGCATGCGCTCAGCAGCCACTGTCGTCAGACGTTCGTCCTGATACTCGACTGGAATTTGGAAAAGCTGGGCAATCTTCTCACCATAAGCCTTACTCGCTTCCACTCGTGGACCGCTGGTATTGTTCATATTTTTAGGGAGGCCAAGCACAAACTTGTCCACCTTATATTGCTCGACAAGCTCCGTCAAACGCTCAAAACCGAACTGCTCTTTCTCTTCATCAATCTGAATGATTTCAAGTCCCTGAGCGGTGAAGCCAAGTGGATCGCTAATTGCGACTCCCACTGTTTTCGAGCCAACATCTAGTCCCATAATTCTCATCAGAGGTCAATGCCTTGCCCTTTCAGATAATAACGCACCAGTTCCTCTACGATTTCATCGCGTTCGTATTTACGAATCTGATTTCGAGCATTATTATAACGAGGCACATAAGCAGGATCTCCACTCAGCACGTAACCTACGATTTGATTGATTGGATTGTAGCCCTTATCATTGAGTGACTTGTAGACATCGGTCAAAGTCTCGCTAATTTCTTTTTTGTTTGAATCATCAAGATTAAAACGTACAGTTTCGTCTGTAAATCCCACAATTACACCCTCTTTCTTTAAGAATACCATCATTATAGCATAATTACAGCAGTTTCACAAACTTAATCCATGTAAATTTTCTACTTTTTCGACATTTTTTCAACTATTTACCGCTCCTTCCCATCAAAAAACTAGCCCTTTTCAAAGGCTAGTTTTCATCAGAAATATTAGGACGGATTGCTAATTTCCTTGCCCCCTTCATCTTGGAAGGACTTGATAAATTCTTCTGGAGTCTGAGACTTCATTTGGCTAAAGATTGGCCCATAGGTCGGTACTTTAGAAGCCGCATCATAATCAAGATTTGTCGGATCAATAATAAAATCAATATCAACAGTGCCTTTTTCAGTCACTTTAACATTCACTTGAATACCTTTTACTTGTTCAAGTTTATCCACTCCTGAACTTTGCTTGAAGCTCTTGCTCACCTCTTCTTGCAGAGAGGACAAGTCTTGACCAGCCAAGGCAGACTTAGCTTCTTCTGGCAAATTTTGTGAAATAGCAATATTCACTTTTTCATACTTCTTGCCCGCGTAGGTAACTGTCAAGGTCATCGTTTGATCGAGCCCTTGTACCTTTTGATTTAACTGATAAGACTTGGTAACCGATTTATCTTTTGCCTTGCTTTGAACAGACTGATTGCTACCAGCTTTTCCACTATGTGATTGTTGTCCACAAGCCGTCAACACCGCCAAGCTAGCCATTAAAAGTACTACTGATTTTTTCATTTCTTTCTCCTTTTTGGTTTTCTATGATTGACAAGAAGCTTCCTTACTGTTGCTCCTCAGCCCCGTTCATCAATAAATTATTGATATATTCTTCAGGTGGCATCTTTGTCATTTCTTTTAGATTGCTATTTTTAAAATAATTTAAAGTGAGTGCCTTTTCAATATCCAAATTGTCAAAATCATAGGTTGACGTGATTTTCATTTCATTTTCATTAAGAATCTGAACGGTTCCAGTGAAACCAGCAACAGTTTTTGCCTGAGTATAGTCCGTATCCTTTTGCATTGATTCATCCAAGAGTCGCTGAGTCTCCTCCAGCCCCACTTCTTTAATCGCATTTTTGATACTATCATCCGTTGGAGTAATTCTCTCCATAATCACCTTGATAAAACGTTTCCCTTGATAAGTGATAATTTGACTAGATTGAATTCCTTGCTCATCTTTGGGGAAAACTAGCTTTTTGGTGATGACTTCCTGCTTTTCAGCCTGACTGATAATGGGAAGATTAGTTGTAATTTCCTCTTTTTTCCCCTTTGGCTTGTCTGCTTTCTTATGAGCGCAGCCAGTCAATATCACAGCTGCTAAGCCAAAAATTAGTAAAAATTTCTTCACGTTCTGTCCTCCTCAGAGATATTGTATCATAGTTTAACCGCTTGTCAATCATTTTTAGGTAATGAGACAGAAAAAAGGCAGCCTAAAAGGCGCCTTTCCTTATCTAATTATAGAGCTGCTCGTAAGCGAGCTTCTGTATTCTCAACATTGCGCACTGCACGAGGTAAGAAGGCACGGATATCATCTTCCTTGTAACCAACTTGGAGACGCTTGTCATCCACCAAAATCGGACTTTTCAGAATCCGCGGTGTTTCCATGATAATGTCAATAACTTCGTTCACACTCAAATCTTCAATATCAACACCGAGTCCTTTTGCATAACGGTTTTTTGAAGATACAATGCTAGCAATGCCATTTTCAGTTTTTGCTAAAATATCAAGAATTTCTTCTTTGGTAATTCCTTCCTTACCAAGGTTTTGCTCCTTGTAAGTCAATTGATGGGCGTTTAGCCAGGTCTTTGCTTTTTTGCAGCTAGTACAACTTGAAACCGTATAAATTGTGATCATGCAAGTACTCCTTTCGCTACACGATACTACTATCGTAGTATATTATACCACAAAAACCATCGGTCTTGCGACCTATTTTGAAAAATTATTCCTCAATATCAAAGGCATCGTCTAGATCAAGAGTCACTTCTTCTAATTTTTCAAGAGAAGCCTCAGCCTTACCCTTCACTACTTCTGCTGGCTCATCATCTTCAATCAAGCCGTAACGTACACGGACTTGACGGTCGATTTCATCAAAGACTTCTGGATGATCAGCCAAATATTTCTTCGCATTTTCAGAACCTTGACCGATTTTTTCATCATTGTAGGAGTACCAAGCACCCGCTTTTTTGATGATATCCAAGTCAGTTGCAATCTTAATCAGCTCGCCTGTCTTAGAAATACCTTCTCCGTACATGATTTCCACAAAGGCTTCCTTGAATGGTGGAGCCACCTTGTTTTTCACAACCTTGATTTTGGTTTCCTTACCGACATTGGTATCCTTCGCATCACCCGTACCCTTGATTTGGGTATTGCCACGGACATCCAAACGAACAGAAGCGTAGAACTTCAACGCACGTCCACCTGGTGTTGTTTCAGGATTTCCAAACATAACACCAACTTTTTCACGAAGTTGGTTGATAAAGATGGCAATCGTCTTGGTTTTATTGATAGAAGCAGACAATTTGCGCATCGCCTGGCTCATCATTCGAGCCTGCAAGCCGACGTGGCTGTCACCGATATCCCCATCGATTTCCGCACGTGGTACCAGAGCTGCAACTGAGTCAATGACGACCAAATCAACGGCACCAGAGTCAATCAATTTACCAGCAATTTCAAGGCCTTGCTCGCCAGAGTCAGGCTGAGACAGCAGCAACTCATCAATATTGACACCCAGAGCTGCAGCATAGGACGGATCCAAAGCGTGCTCTGCATCGATAAAGGCTGCGATGCCGCCTTCTTTTTGAGCTTGAGCCACTGCGTGAAGGGCAACGGTTGTCTTACCAGAAGACTCTGGGCCGTAAATCTCAATAATCCGTCCCTTAGGATAGCCGCCCGCACCGAGGGCGATGTCCAAAGCCAGAGAGCCTGAACTCATGACTTGAACCTTTTGCTCAGCTCGCTCGCCCAGACGCATAATAGCTCCCTTACCGAAGTCTTTTTCAATGTTTTTTAGGGCATTGTCCAAAGCTTTTTGGCGTTCATCTCCAAATTTCTTTGTAATTTCATCCAAATTTTTCTGTTTTTTTGCCATTTATTTCTCCTATTTTTTTCTAAAATGTCTTTTGGCCATCTGTTCATTATACCAAAAATCAGTCCTTTAATAAAGTTTTTCGTACGAGGTTGAAGGCATGCATAACGGCAATCTTCCGCACATCCCGTCGGCTACGACCAGCAATATTGACCTCAATAATTTCCGTTTCTGATTCACTCGCTAAGCCGATAAAAACCGTTCCAGCTGGATGACCTTCCAGTGAATCTGGACCTGCCACACCTGTCAGACTGACAGCCAAGTCACTCTGAGTCAGCTTTCTAGCCTGCTCTGCCATTTTCCCAGCTGTAAAGGCCGAAACAACGCCGTGCTTCTTCAGCTCTTCCAGCGGAATATTTAACATCCGGCTCTTTTCTTCCATGCTGTAGGTGACAAAGCCACCTGAAAAAATAGCTGAAGCTCCAGCAAAATCAGCCAAGGTCGCTTGAAAGAGGCCAGCTGTCAAACTCTCCGCCGCCGAAATCGTCTTCCCTTGACTCTTGAGCAGATCAAAGGCCACCTGAGCCAAGGAATTGTCATCTCCATAACCATAGAAAATCTCTGACAATGACTGTTCCTCAAAAGTCTTGTGTGCTAAAATTTCCTTTTCCACAGCCTCAAACTTGGTGTCAGCTTCTGCCTGACTCAAGGCCTTGGTGGACAATCGCAAAGTAACTTCCCCTGTCTTTGCATAAGGAGCAATTGTGGGGTCACTCTGCTGCTCAATCATCTCTGACAAAATAGTCACTAGCTGACTCTCGCCGATACCAAAGAAACGCAGCACCCGTGAGTACAATTTCTGACCTGTGGATAAGAGGGGAACCAGCTCATTATTGACCATAGGTTTAAGCTCGCTAGGCGGGCCAGGCAAGACTACATAGGTCACTCCGTCTGCTTCTAACAATCCTCCGACAGCTAAGCCAGTCGCATTTGGTAGCGGAGTCGAGCCTGTCACCAGCTGGGCCTGACGTTCATTGTTGGGCGTTCGGGCATAGTCTGGTCGGCTGGCAAAAAAACGATCCAACTTTTCCACAGCCTCAGGGTCGAACCTCAAATCTCGACCGACAAACTTAGCCAAGGTCTGCTTGGTCAAATCATCCTCTGTTGGCCCCAAACCTCCTGTCAGGATAATTAAATCACTGCGCTCTTTGGCAATTTCTAGGACAGAGAGAAGACGATTTTCATTGTCCCCCACTGCTGTCTGAAAATAGACATCAATTCCTAGACTAGCTAGCTTTTCAGATAAAAATTGGGCATTGGTATTGACAATCTGACCTGTCAGAATCTCGGTGCCCACAGCAATAATTTCTGCTTTCATAGAACCTCCTACCTTACTATTCGGAATTGGCTTTATTTTATCACAAAAAAGAGTAAAAAAGTTGATTTTCTTTTCAGGAAATAAAAAGAGCTGTCAACTTGATTGACAAAGTTGTCAACATCCTGTGGATAACTTTTGAAAATCTGTTTGTTATGGAGAATAACTGGATTGTTAGGCAGATGCTATTGGAAAAGGAACTTTTTCTTTTTATAATAAATATGAAAAGGATGTAAAGAAGAAACTTATTTATTTTACTAGAAAAGAGAGGGAATCATCATGAAAATTTCTCAAGTTCTCAAAGACATTCGTCAACATCATCAGCTCACTCAGGAAGCTTTAGCAGAAAGACTCAAGGTTTCCCGCTCTGCCATTGCCCGCTGGGAAAGCGAAAAAGGTATCCCTGATATTGGAAATCTCATCGCTATCAGTCGGGAATTTGATATCAGTCTGGACACACTCATCAAGGAGGACGAGCGTTTGGAGAAAAAGGTCATCGAAGACAGCAAGGCTAAAAAATGGCATTATTTAGTTATCCTCTACCTTTTTTCCATCTTGGTTTACATTGGTGTCTCTGCTTATTTGCACCATATCTTTATGGCTGGCTTCCTCATCTCCACCCTCTTTATGCTCTTCTACGAACTGCGCATCTTTATCAAGGAAAAGATTTGGATGCAGAATGAGGAGTAATAATATTCACACTGTACAGAAAAGGCTTAGACAACTATCTTGTCTAGGCCTTTTTTTCGTCATTCTTTAACTGACTTTCATAGCGGAGACGGATGGTTGGCTCTCCGCGAAGGCTCAATCCCTCCTTTTCCCACATCAGTGTCATCCCAATTTTTTCTAAAACTCCTTGACTAGCAAGATTGGGCTTAGTCGTGTGGGCAAGAAATATCTTTATCCCCGGCATGTTCTGAGCCAATTCTTTCAAGGCTAAGGCTGCTTCAGTAGCATAGCCTTTTCTGTGGTAGTTAGCATTGACTGTATAGCCTATTTCCGCCGTTTCTTGTTCCGTATCTATTCGAAGGGAGATATTCCCAATTAATTTGCCTTCAGATTTCAACTCGATACCGTAGCGGCCCAAAGGAGCACTTAAATTATATAAAACAAGGCTCTCTCGGCTCTCTTCTATGCTTTGGTGCTCTGGATAATCATATTTTAATAATTCTCCATCTGAAGTATACTCATGATAATCCAACAAATCATCCATGGTCATGGGACGTAGGAGGAGACGCTCCGTCTCCAAGATACGATTCTCCGCTAAATATACTAAAGCTTTATTATCCATCCTTCATTTCCTTTATTAAAAATCTTCAAAATACTTAAAAAGTAGCCACTAGACTTTCGCTTTATTTACTTACCGCTCTACTGCTACATTAAAAAAATTGTTACCACAAAAGCAATGATATTATTGCAACAATGAAGGGCAATTGGATACCAGATATTTTTATCCTTTCTCAGATACAGGAGCGAGAGAAGAAGACCTGCGGCAATATAGGAAATAGCTGTCACCCACTCTGATAAGTCCCAGCTGTGCATATGAAGGGTGGCAAATAGAAAGGTTGTTAACACAATACCGAGCCCGTCAGAGAATTTTGCCAAGAAAGTGCCTAGGAAAAAGCGACGGAAGAAAAACTCTTCAACAATTGGCCCGATAAAGCAACCGATAACCAAGATTAAAAATGGATTTTTCAACAAGGCACCTTGAATATTGGCTTCATTCTGTCCCTGCAGTGGCAAGCCTAGACTGTGTTTAATCAGAGCTGAAAGCAAGTTGCAGGCAATGGACAGGAGGAAAACGAAGACCATATACAAGGAAATCGTTTTTAGAAATTCCTTCTTTTTAGTCAGAATCAAGGCCAGCTGCTCCTTTAATTCTTCACGATAAGCTAAAATTCCCAAGATAAATAAAAGGAAATAAACTGGGTAAATCAACCAATTTATCCCAATCAACTGCAAGCCTCTACCTAGGAATAAGATCGTATAGAGGGTGATAAAAATAAGGAGAAATTTTCTTGTTTTCATTGTTCTACTTCCAATCACAATTATTTTCATGGTCATTGATAAGGCCAGCTGCTTCTAGGAATGAATAGACACAAACTGGACCGACAAATTTGAAGCCTTGCTTTTTCAGCGCCTTGGACATAGTTTCTGACAGCTCTGTCTTAGTAGGGGCTTCCTTGTAGTTCGTAATTTGATTGTCAATCGTTTTGAAATCGACAAAGGACCAGATATAGTCGTTAAAAGAGCCAAACTGCTTTTGAACAGCCAAAAAAGCTTGAGCATTATCCCTGGTCGCATAGATTTTCATCTTATTGCGAACGATATCAGGATTGTCCAAAAGAGCATCCAGATCCGCATCCGTCATCTGGGCAATTTTCTGGGCATCATAGAAATGAAAAGCTTCCCGAAAAGCCTGACGTTTATTGAGAATGGTCTCCCAAGAAAGTCCAGCCTGATAGGTCTCCATGCAAAGCAATTCAAATAATTTTTGATCATCATGGAGGGGCTTGCCCCACTCCTCATCATGATAGGCCACATACAAAGGGTTATTCATTTTTACCCAGCCACAACGTTTGGTCATATCTTCCTCCTATTTCACCAACATCTTAAGGGCAGACTTGATATAGTTTTCCGCCGTATCAGTCGTGCCTTCAAAGAATTTCTTGATTTTCTTAAGTTCCGCGGCTTTGTAGCCCAGAGCCAGCATGACTTCCATGGCTTCTTCCAACTCTTGGTTTTCATTGCTAGCTTGCACTGCAGCCTTGGCAGGAAGTTCGTCACCAGCTACTGCCACTTTGCCCTCCAGATCCAGCACCATCTGCTGGGCTGTTTTCTTACCAATCTTAGGAAACTTGGTCAGGTAGGTGATGTTTTTCTGCTCAATGGCTTGCACTAAACCAGCATTATCATCTGCGGCAATGATAGCCAAGGCAGACACTGGCCCAATACCTGAGACTGAAATCAAGCTGAGAAAGAGTTGCTTCTCCTCCTCGGTCGCAAAGCCGTATAAGAGCTTCGCATCTTCTCTCACCACTTGGTGCACATAGACCTTGGCTTCCTGATTAAGATGTCCTGAGTATGCATAAGGATTGGCCACATGAAGAATATAGCCGATCGAGTTGACTTCCAATACAATGTATTTGGCTGTGATTTTACTGATGATTCCTTTAAAATATTCGTACATAATCTTCCTTCTTTTGGTATCGTTTTGCCCATCTAGTATATCATATTTTCTGTCTGGAAACTGCAAATAGAAGTGCAACCGGTGGTTGACAAAATGTACAGGAAGCTGTATTCTCAAGATATCTAAAAGCTGTTAGGATAGAGTTAGCAAAGAAAAGGAGGCTGCGATCATGAAACTCGCTGATAAATTATTTGAACTAAGAAAAGAAAAAGGCTGGTCACAAGAAAAGCTAGCTGAACAAATCAATGTCTCTCGCCAAAGCATTTCCAAGTGGGAATCTGGCCAAGCGCTGCCAGAGCTGGAAAAAATTGTAGAGCTGAGCAAAATTTTCCAGGTGACGACAGACTATCTGCTTTTAGAAGAAAGCGACAGGCCGGAAAGGAAACCCATCCTCTCAGAAGACGAAAAAGACCACTACTATAAGGAAGTGAAATCTTATGGCTTCTGGCAGGTTCTGTATATTTTTGTATCAGCCCTGGCTATCTTTCTCTTTTTCGCAGGTTCTAGCTTTCCAGCAACATTCAATGCGCTGGTCTGGTTAACCTTCTTCCTCCTAGTTGCATCAGCAATGGCTATTAACAAGGCGCTAAAGATTAAGGAAAAGTATCTGGACAAGGTTATCGGCTTTGATGAGGATTCTAAGAAGGAAGATGCTAAAGATGAAGCTAAAAACTGACAATCCCATACCTGTCAAAACTCGTCTGAAAGAGCTGTTTGGAGACTGGCTCTTCATTTCGGGCTACCTCATTGCTCTTTTTTTACTAGCTATGGGCTTTTACAATCTGGTTCTAGGAGGCATTCCGGCATTCACTGAAGCTCAGAGCCAACTTCTGGCTTTTTCTACCTCAGTCCTGCCTCTAACTATCATCTTTGCTTGGCTAGACTATAGAAAAGGCAGTTTTGGCAAGCGCTGGGCAGGTTTACAGTTGGTTTACAAACATAGGAGCTTTGCTCACAGCCTTTTGCGCTCTGCTATCAAGTTTTTCCCTTGGCAGCTGGGACATATGGGAGCTAGCCGTAGTGCTTATCAAGCAGATACCCTGTCAATTTTCTTGTCAACTTCAGCAGGTATTCTCTTCTTGATCTTTCTGCTGATGGGATTGCTTCGCAAGGACAAACGCCATCCAGCTGATTTGATAGCTGGAACGCAAGTTCAGCTCAAAAATTCAAAACAGCTCTAGTTCCATGACTAGGGCTGTTTGATTTTCTATAGAGTTTAGTATTTCCCCAACTCCCGCAGGCTAGTATGATTTTCCTGAATGCGGCGGAACATTTTTTCCATATCCGACTTGGTAAAATTGACCAAAACCGGCCGGCCGTGTGGGCAGTTGTAAGGATTGTCACACTGGGACAGCTGAAAGAGCAAGTCGCGCGCAGAGTAGTCATCCAGACTGTGATTGGCCTTGATGGAGCGTTTGCAGCTCATCATAATGGCTAGCTCTGCTCGATATTTCTTGATAGAAACTTCCTTGGTCAGGAGAAGCATGTCACACATCTCATAGATGCCAGCCTCAATCTCCTCTTCCTTGAACCAAATGGGATGCTCACGGAGGATAAACTGGTTGGCTCCGTACTCTTCTAAAAAGATGCCAGCATCTTCTAATAGCTCCATCCGCTGCTTGATTCGCAGCATATCGTCCGCTGGAAATTCAAAGATATAGGGCACCAAGAGCTGCTGCTGGCTATTGTCCACATCCCCAATCTTCTCCCGATAATACTCATACTTGACCCGCTCTTGGGCAGCATGCTGGTCAATAATGTAAAGACCACCCTTGCCCTGAGCAAAGAGATAGGTACCATGCATCTGGCCGAAATATTCTAACTCTGGGAAGCTTGACTTCTCTTCCTGTTCCAACTTATCCACAGCCCGCTCCAGACTAGCCTGGTCTAGCTCTGGATGGTCTAGTTGGTCATAGCTAGCCGGCTTTCGCTCTGCAAATTTGACCGAAGTTGATTGTGGCGGTTCTGCTTTTTTGTCAGTATTTGCCTGAAAAGGCTTTGCTGACTCTTCGAAAGATAACTGCTGCTCTGCCACCTGTGACTTGAGGAAGAAGTCATTCTGCTCCTTATCGTAGTAGAGGCGATTTTCTTTAAGTGGGAGGCTGGTCTGTTCGGGCTTAGCTGCGCGCTTAACAGTTGATTTAGCTAGATTTTCCAAAGCATCAGGGATAAGGTCCTGCTCCTTGAGACTGGTCGCAATGGCTTGCGAAATCAAGGTCATGAGTTCGCGCTCTTTAGAAATGCGCACCTCTTGCTTGGTCGGATGGACATTGACATCGGCCAGATAGGGGTCAATCTGAATATTGATGACCGCTAGTGGAAAGCGGCCTACCATAAGCTTGCTGCCGTAGCCGTCCAAAATAGCACGATTAAGCAGGAAATTCTTAATGTAGCGGCCGTTGATGAGAATCGTAATATAATTCCGATTCGCACGAGTCAGTTCAGGCAGGCTGACATAGCCACTCACTTCAAAATCCAAATCTGAAGCAGAGATTTCCACCATTTTCTTGGCTGTTGCCAGACCATAGATGCCTGCAATAGCCTGACGCAGATTGCCACTGCCGGCAGTCCGTGTCATTTCGCGGCCGTCGCTGATAAGGGTGAAAGCCACTTCTGGATGGGCCAGACTAAGTCGATTAATCACATCAACGATATGGGACAGCTCAGCCTGCTGGCTCTTCATATACTTGAGCCGGGCCGGAGTATTGAAGAAGAGATCTTCTATCTTGATTTTCGTTCCCACTGGACTGCTGGTAGGCTCATGCTCTTCGATCTCACCGCCTTGGGCAACTAGCAGGGTCCCGTGCTGGCCAGCTTCCGTCGCTGTCTCAATGGTAAAACGCGAGACAGAAGCAATGGAAGGAATGGCCTCGCCACGGAAACCCAATGTCCGAATCCGAAAGAGATCCGCCTGCTTCTTGATTTTGCTAGTAGCATGACGTCGGAGGGCCAGAGGGACATCTTCGTGGTCTATGCCCTCGCCATTATCCGTTACCTGAATGCTCTTGAGTCCGGCCTCCTCGATTTCGATGGTAATCTGACTGGCACCCGCATCAATTGAATTTTCCACCAGCTCCTTGACCACGCTGCTAGGCCGCTCAATGACCTCACCGGCCGCAATCTGATTGGCTAGAATTTCTGGAAGTTCGATAATTTTTGACATCTTTTTCTCCGTATTTGTTCTGCTATCTATTATAACACATTGGGCCCTTTCTAGCAGAGGGCAGCCTTGTCTTGACCATTCTGCTCACAAGACCAACCAGATAGACTCAAATAGCTGCCACATAGACAAAAGGGCTTGTTTTCGCTGCCATGTTGCGGTTTAATAAAGGTGAAAGGAGGAAGTTATGAAAGTTAAGCTAAGAATCGATTCTCAAGTCACCGAAGACTCCGTCAGCATTGAGGCTCGCCTCATGACAGAAAGCATCCAGGAATTGGTCCACTTTGCTCAACATCTAGGCAAAGAAGACAAGATTCATGTCAAGAAAGAGGACGAAATCTATTTGCTGGATGCTAAGGAAATTCATCGAGTCTATACAGAAAATCGTCAGGTTCAGGTTCGAACAGCAAAAGACGGCTATCGAGCTCAACAAGCTCTTTATCAGTTGCTGCAGGTCCTGCCGGAGTATTTCCTGCAGATTTCTCAGTCGGAGATTATCAACAGCCGACAAATCAGCCACCTCAAGCTGACTCCAAATGGCCTGATTCAAATATTTCTGAAAAACGGCGACCAGACTTACTCGTCCCGCCGTTATCTCAAATCCATCAAAGAAAGGTTGCAATTATGAAAAGTCGTCTTAAAGAACTCTTTTTCGGAGGGATTGGAGGGATTTTCATCGGTCTCTTCTTCTCCATGATTGTTTCTTATTTTTACAATCCAGCTTATCTACCGCTGCACCCTCGCTCTACTACCGGCCACTTCTTTTTGAGCCAGCATGTCCATGTTTCCCTCATCATGCTCTACTGCATGCTTATCTGGTTTATCATGGGAGCTATTTTCAGATGGAGCGGAAGCTTCTTCAAAAGAGACTGGAGCATTCTGCGCTCCATCATCAGCCACTATGGTGTGATGATTCTGACCTTTGCACTTTTGGCTAATCTAGCTGGATTTTTCCCAAGAGAAAAAATACTCAGCCTGACACTGACTGCCGTCGGGGAATTCACCCTCATTTATCTGATTATTTCAGGCGTTATTTACTACCGCACCTACCGCAACATTCAAAAAATCAATAGCGGTTTGTCTAGCAAATCGTGAGAAATAAAAAGAGAGTGGAACAGAAATCGGTAATTCGTTAGAATTCGATTTCGTCGTCCCACCTCCGCACAGTTGAGTAGGGCTGTAAAAGCTGATGAAATCAGCGTAGTAGAGCCCACTCAACCACTGCGTCTTGCTCGACAATCCAAAGACAATTGAGAGGCTAGGACTTTTGTCCCAGCCTCTTTGTTTTTACAACTTCTTCTTGAGCTCGGCCACTGCCGCCATGACTTCTAGTGGAGTCATATTGTAGATGTCCAAGTCTCGTAGTTCAGTCAGGACTGAATTTTCCGTTCCTTCTGCGAAAAGAGACATCTGCTCCGCAACTTGTGACTGCTTCGGTCTGGATGCAGCAGGAAGCTCTGAGCCTAGTCCTGTATCCTGACTCTCCAAATGACTCAAAATGCTATCCGCCCGCTCCAGTAATTTCTCAGGAAGTCCGGCAATCTTCGCCACGTGAATCCCGTAGGACTTGTCAGCCGGACCCGGCTCAATCTTATGCAGGAAAGTCACCTGTCCGTCCCTTTCCAAGGTTGCCACATGGACATTTTCCAAATGCTCCAAGCTGTCCTCTAAGGCTGTCAGCTCATGATAGTGGGTGGCAAAGAGGGTCTTGGCTCCAGTATAATGATGAATATGCTCAATAATAGCCTGAGCCAGCGCCATCCCATCGTAAGTCGCTGTCCCACGGCCCAGCTCATCAAAGAGGATGAGCGAACGCTCGCTGGCCTGTCGAATGGCCCGATTGGCCTCCATCATCTCCACCATAAAAGTGGACTGACCCGACACCAGATCATCCGCAGCACCGATACGAGTGAAAATCGCATCGAATAGCGGCAGACTGGCAGACTGAGCAGGCACATAAGAGCCCATCTGTGCCATAATGACGATAATAGCCAGCTGGCGCATATAAGTTGATTTCCCGCTCATATTCGGCCCGGTAATCAGCTGGATGTCCGTTTCCTGGTCCAGCAGAATACTATTTGGAATATAGCTCTGGGCTCCCATGACCTTTTCCACAACAGGATGGCGGCCTTTTTCAATCTGCAGACGGCGCTCCGCAGTAAAGACAGGGCGCACCAAATGCTGCTGCTCTGCCACCGTAGCAAAGCTCTGCAGGACATCTACAGCTGCCAGGGTTTGTGCCAAGGACTGCAAGCGCTGGATGTATTTGCCAGCTTCCTCGCGAATCCGCATGAAAATCTCGTATTCCAGATTAGCAGATTTTTCACGCGCCTCCAGCATCTCTCCCTCAATCCGAGCCAGCTCCTCCGTTCCGAAACGCTCCGAATTTTTCAGGGTCGCCTTGCGGAAGAAATGACTAGGCACATGAGCCAGCTGAGAATTGGTCACGTGGAAATAGTAACCATCTTTTTTGTTGTAATCAATCTTCAGATTGCTGATGCCGCTGTTGGCACGTTCTTTGACTTCCAGCTCTGCAATCCATCCGGTCCCCTCCCTCAGCACAAGCCGATACTGATCCAAGGTCTCATCAAAACCGGTCTGAATAATATTTCCCTCGGTGATGATATGAGGTGCATCCGGCGAAATAGCCGAGCTAATCAAGCCCGCCAACTCTGGAATAGGATCCAAGCCCTCAATCAAACGAGCTAGATGCTGACTGCCGATTCCTTGCAGGATAGCCTTAATCTGAGGCACATTTCCCAATGTAGCTGCCAGCTGCAGTAAATCTTTAGGATTGGTCTTGCCAAAAGACACCCGACTAGCCAGCCGCTCGATATCGTAGACTCCCTTGAGGCTCTCCGTCAAATCACTCCGCTCAAAGAAATGTTCCAGAAAAACCTCGACGACATTCTGCCGCTGGATAATTCGCGCTTCATCAATCAGCGGACGCTGAATCCAAGAGCGCAGCATACGGCCGCCCATGGCCGTCTTAGTCTCGTCCATCAGCCAATAAAGACTGCCGTGCTTCTTGCCCGAGCGAGCATTTTCTGTCAAATCCAAACTCGCCTTGGTGGCATAGTCCATTTGCAGAAAGTCCTTGATTTCATAATGCTGGGCCTTCTTCAAATGATTGAGCTCTCTCATCTGGGTCCGGTGCACATACTCCAGCAATTTCCCTGCTGCCTGACGCTCCATAGGAGACAGCTCCTCGCCCAGCAGCTGGACATCGTCCAAGGCCGTCTGTACACAGGATAGCAAGAGGTTCATCTGTCCAGCCAAGACTTGCTCCTCAGCTTCTGGCAAGGCATAGCCCAGCACCACTTCCCTAGCTTTCAAATTGCGGATTTCCCCGCAGACCAAGGCAAAGTCCTCTAAACTAGTCACCTGAAACTCACCGGTCACCAAGTCCATATAAGCCAGACCATAGAGCCCCTCTGAGTAATCCAAAGCCACCAGAAAGTTATTCGCAGAGTCCGGCTTAGTAGAGTCCACCACCGTCCCCGGCGTGATAACCTGAACAACCTCCCGCTTAACAACCCCCTTGGCTTCCTTGGGATCTTCCATCTGCTCCGCAATTGCTACCTTATAGCCTGATTCGACCAAAACATCAATATACTGCTGAGCCGAATGATAGGGAACTCCGGCCATGGGAATTGGATTTTCAGCATTTTTATTGCGGCTTGTGAGAGAAATCTCTAAAATCTGGGCCGCATTGACCGCATCATCATAAAACAACTCATAGAAATCCCCCATCCGAAAGAGCAAGAAAGCATCTGGATAGTCCTTTTTGATATCCAAATACTGCTGCATGCCTGGCGATAACTTTTCTACTGCCATCTCTATCCTTTCTAAAAACAAACGAGGTCAGGACTTGCGTCTCAAACCTCTCCGTCAATTCTAAGCTTTTGGCTATTCCATACCTTCTTTGACACTCGTCTCGATTTCTCTAGCCGCTTCCTGATCCCGGCAAATCACGAGCAAGGTATTGGCCCCTGCAACGGTTCCTAAAATCCGACTATCCAATGAACCATCTACCAC
Source organism: Streptococcus cristatus (assembly GCF_003943815.1). Classification (GTDB taxonomy): domain Bacteria; phylum Bacillota; class Bacilli; order Lactobacillales; family Streptococcaceae; genus Streptococcus; species Streptococcus cristatus_F. The sequence continues at coordinate 37,818 of NZ_RJNA01000004.1, forward strand.
ATTTGCCAAGACCGTCGCTTCGCCCAGTCCTGTACGGAAAACCAGCGTGAACTCCGCTCTAGAAACAGCCTGAACATGACTGGCCAGAAATCCAGCCAGATCCAATTCCTCTGCTTCATGAGCCAGCACATAGTAGACTTGCCCGTCTTTCTTCAGCTTGGTCAAGCCAATCTCTCTTAAATCCCGCGAGAGGGTTGTTTGGGTCACAAATATCCCCTCGTCTTCCAGTCTTTTTTGAATATCCTTTTGTGTTCCTAACTTTTCTTCCTTGATCATCCATTTAATAAGCTGATGACGCTCACTCTTTCTCATACTCGACCTCATTGACTGAATATTTATACTCTCAATTATATCAAAAAATCTATCTTATACCAAAAAAATTGAAGATTCCTCATAAAATATGATAGAATAGTAACAAAAGACCCAAAGGAGCAAATATGGATAATAAACAATTAATCGCTAGCGAGTTGGCCAAAGTTATTGACAGCTTGGACCAAAGCGCTATCTCTAACCTACTAGAGCAACCGAAAAGTTCCGATCTTGGAGACATTGCCTTCCCAGCTTTCTCACTTGCAAAAGTAGAACGCAAGGCTCCTCAAGCTATCGCTGCGGATATTGCTGAAAAGATCGACCCAAGTCATTTTGAAAAAGTTGTCGCAACTGGACCTTATGTCAACTTCTTCCTCAACAAAGCTAAAATCTCTGATCAAGTTATCAAAGAAGTCATCAAGGAAGGCGCTGACTATGGTCAACAGAACGAAGGTCAGGGCGAAAATATTACCATCGACCTTTCCAGTCCCAACATTGCGAAACCTTTCTCTGTCGGTCACTTGCGCTCAACTGTTATCGGAGATGCCTTATCCAATATCTTCCGCAAGATGGGCTACAATACCATCAAGATAAATCACTTAGGTGACTGGGGCAAGCAATTCGGTCTCCTCATGGTTGCCTACAAGAAGTGGGGCAACAAGGAAGCCGTTGAAGCCAACCCAATCGATGAACTCTTGCAACTTTACGTCCGCATCAATGCTGAAATCGAAAACGATCCAGCCTTGGACGACGAAGGCCGCCTCTGGTTCAAGAAATTGGAAGATGGCGATCCAGAAGCAACAGAACTCTGGCAATGGTTCCGTGACGAAAGTCTTGTTGAATTTAACCGCATCTATGAATTGCTCGGCGTTGAATTCGATAGCTTAAACGGAGAAGCCTTCTACAATGACAAGATGGACGAGGCCGTGAAAATTCTGGAAGACAAGAGTCTCCTGAAAGAATCAAAAGGTGCTAGCATTGTGGACTTGGATGATGTCAACCTTCCACCAGCTATGATTAAAAAATCAGACGGTGCTACGCTTTACATTACCCGTGATATTGCCACTGCTATGTACCGTGCACGCACTTACAACTTCGTCAAGAATGTTTATGTCGTTGGTCAAGAACAATCAAACCACTTCCGTCAGCTCAAAGCTGTCCTTAAGAAGATGGGATTTGACTGGAGCGATGATATGATCCACGTGGACTTTGGTCTGGTTACGAAGAATCGCCAAAAACTTTCAACACGTAAAGGAAACATCATCCTTCTGGAACCAACTCTGCAAGAAGCGATCAGCCGGGCAAAAGCTCAAATTGAAGAGAAAAATCCAAATCTGGAAAACAAAGAAGCTGTTGCCCATGCAGTTGGTGTTGGTGCCGTTAAATTCTACGACCTTAAAACTGACCGTCGCAATGGTTACGACTTTGATTTGGAAGCAATGGTTTCCTTTGAGGGTGAAACTGGACCGTATGTACAATATGCCTATGCACGTATCCAGTCTATCCTGCGCAAAGCAGACTTCAAGCCAAGTCTTGATGCCAACTACAACCTCAACGATGCTGAAAGCTGGGAAATTATCAAACTGATCCAAGACTTCGCTCGCGTAGTTAAACGTGCATCTGATAACTTTGAGCCATCTCTGATTGCCAAATACGCGATCAGCCTAGCTCAAGCCTTCAATAAATACTATGCTCACACTCGCATCTTGGATGAAACTCCGAAACGTGACAGCCGTCTAGCTCTCAGCTACACCACTGCTGTTGTACTGAAGGAAGCTCTCCGCATGCTTGGTGTAGAAGCACCAGAAAAAATGTAACCCTACACAAACCTTCCAGTTTTGGGAGGTTTTCTTAGGAAGAGATATTTTATGAATGAAACTGCTTATATTTTAGTTGCCCTTAGCTTGGTCATTCTCTTTTTGTACAACAAAAGAGAAAAGGTAAAGTTGCAGATTTTGCTGCAGCAGGAACTCCTAAAAAGTGATCATTTTAGACAAGAACTCCAAGAAAAAATGGCCACTAGCGAAAACCAAAATGACCTTATCGCTTACATTAACAAAAACTACCGTTTAGGAATTTTATATTCAAAAGAGCTGGTCGAAACTATCGCCGGCGAGCATGCAAGTCAAGAATAGAAACAAAAGCCGTTCGATCAAAAATGTTGATCGAACGGCTTCTTACTTATGCTTTTATTTCGTACAATTCCTCGATAATGCCAGCTATTTTTTTAATATCGCCTAACATACCACGCATTTCAAAATCAGCTAAAACGGGGAAACCAAAACGTTGGCTGTATTGCTTAGCAGTCAGACAGTACTGGTTGTTAAAGTTACGGTTGCCACTTCCGATAACTCCAAAACACTTGCTAGCATTCTGTCCATAAGCTATAAAATCGGCCACATCTGTCGTAAGAATCTCGACATCGCCATTATCTACACCATTGCCACCTTCCAGATAGGTCGGTAGAAAGGTAATGAAAGGGTTGGTCATTTCAAAGAAAGGCCGCCCCTCTTTCACTAAGTCTTTGATATGGATTTTCTCAATCTCTAGACTCGGATGCTGCTCTAACAAATAGTCGCTCAAACGACGGACAAAACTCTCTGTATTGCCACTCAAGCTGATATAAACTAAGGAAACTTTCATGTTTATTTGCTCCATTCCCAAAAAATAACATTTATCCGCTCATCTAGCTTATCAGCAGTAAATGTTATTTGTCAAATCTTATTCTTCTTCAGCTACTTCTACACTCTCAGCTTCCTTTTGCTGCTTTATCAGCTTAAAGATAACGATGGAAAGGAAGATAAGACTAACAACAACAGAGAAGCCAATAGTAAAGTTCAACCCCAGCATCTGAGATGAGAGTAAGGATGGATCTGAAAAAGAAGACGTTGCAATCCCTTTTGCTACCACATAACCGTACGCTGTTCCAATCAAGCCAATAAGAACGTTCGTGATGTAAATAAGATTTGCTTTGAAAATATCTTTCTTAAAAACAAAGAACCAAGCTGCAATCAAAAGAAGCAAGCCAACATAAAAGAAAATATTATTTATTAGCGAACCTGACAGTTCTGCGCTCTTGCTAAAGTAAGCTGCATACTGAGATTTTGCTGGCTCATTGATCCCCTTTAGTAAGGTTTCCACGGCATCATTTGAAGAGGAGAACTTCGAAAGAAGTTCCCACAAAGTACCTACTGTTTCTAACCCCAGTAAGACATAGAGATAAATTGGTTTCTTTTTCATAACAACCTCCTGTAAAGAAATACTTTTTCTTATTATACACCCAAAAGAAAAGACTGACAAGAGACAAGATCTGATACGATTTTAAAAGCTCTATCTACTAGAAAAGCTTATCCTCCAAGGCTACTCACTCTAGTCTTCTAACAAGAGAAAAGCCAAGACAGGACTGTCTAGGCTTTTTCACTTATTTAACAATTAGTTCTCCAAATGCCATACTTCATCATTGTATTGTTGGATTGTACGGTCTGCTGAGAAGAAGCCAGCTTTCGCAATGTTAACGATCACTTTATCCAACCATGCATCGCGATCTTCGTAGTCCGCAAGCATTTGCTCTTTCACCTTGATGTAGTCTTCCAAGTCAAGAAGCGTCATGAACCAGTCTTTGTTGATCAATTCATTGTAAAGACGTTCCAAGCGTTCTTTCTTACCTACTGCAAGAACAGCATCGCTGATGATAAAGTCAACCAACGGTTTGATAGCTGGACGAGCGTAAAATTCGCTTGATTTGTAGGCTGCTTTTGCGTAAAGGTCGATAACTGTTTCTGAATCTTCACCAAAGATGTAGATGTTGTCTTTGCCAACCAACTCAGCAATTTCCACGTTAGCACCGTCCATGGTACCAAGTGTCAAAGCACCGTTAAGCATGAATTTCATGTTACCAGTACCTGAAGCTTCTTTAGAAGCAAGTGAAATTTGCTCAGAAATATCACCAGCTGCAATCAAGAAGCTTGATGCTGTAACGTTATAGTTCTCAACCATAACCACTTGCAAGTGTGGTGCCACTGCTGGGTCATTCGCGATGATTTCTGACAAGCAAAGGATCAAGTGAATGATGTCTTGGGCAATTGTATAAGCAGGAGCTGCCTTACCACCAAAGAAGACAGTGATTGGACGAGCAGGGATGTTACCAGCCTTGATGTCCAAGTATTTGTGGATCACATACAAAGCGTTCATTTGTTGGCGCTTGTACTCGTGCAGACGCTTGATTTGGATATCAAAGATAGAATCTGGATTGATTTCTACACCTTGAGCTTCCTTCAAGTGACGAGCCAATTTACGCTTGTTGTGAGACTTAATGCCTTCCAGCTTTTCTTTCACTTCTTGCTTGCCAGCGAAGTCAAGTAGACCTTCCAACTTAGCAGCATCATGGTGCCAATCGCGACCAAGAAGTTCATCTAAGTAGCTAGACAAACGTGGGTTAGCGTGCATGAGCCAACGACGGAATGTGATACCGTTTGTCTTGTTGTTGAATTTCTCTGGATAAATATCGTAGAAAGCTTTCAACTCAGAGTTCTTCAAGATTTCAGTGTGGAGTGCTGCAACCCCGTTAACGCTGTATCCATAGTGGATATCCATGTGTGCCATGTGAACACGACCGCTCTCGTCAATGATTTGAACAGCTGGATCTTTGTATTCTGCTTTGACACGACGGTCCAATTCTTCGATGATTGGTACCAAGTGAGGAACCACTTCTTGCAAGAATTCAAGAGGCCATTTTTCAAGGGCTTCAGCAAGGATGGTGTGGTTTGTGTAGGCAGTCATGCTACGAACGATTGAGATTGCTTCATCAAGCTCGATACCACGCGCAGTCAAAAGACGGATCAACTCAGGAATAACCAGTGATGGGTGAGTGTCGTTGATTTGTACAACTGCATAGTCTGCAAGGTCATGCAAATTGCTTCCTTTTTCGATCGCTTCGTCGATGATCAATTGTGCACCGTTTGAAACCATGAAGTATTGTTGGAAGATACGGAGCAATTCACCTTGCTTGTCGCTATCATCTGGATAAAGGAAAAGAGTCAAGTTGTGAGCGATATCTGTCTTGTCAAATTCGATTCCCTCTTTGATGATGGAAGAATCAACTGAATCTAAGTCAAACAAACGCAAACGGTTTTTAGTAGCTGTCTTGTAACCAGGCACATCAATATCGTAAAGAGTTGATGTCAAGGTAAAGTGTGCAAATGGCACTTGGTAGCTACGACTTGAGCGAACCAACCAGTTTTGCTCAGTCAACCAGAAATTTGGAATAGTTGTTTGTTCATTGTTTTTAAGGACTTGTTGGAAAAGACCAAAGTGGTAGTTTAGTCCAACACCGTCACCATTGAGACCCAAGGTTGCGATAGAGTCCAAGAAGCAGGCTGCCAAACGGCCCAAACCACCATTACCAAGAGATGGTTCCAATTCTACTTCTTCAACTTCGATCAAGTCTTTACCAGCAGCGGCAAGTTCTTTTTTTACATCGTCGTAAAGACCAAGGTTAATCAAGTTGTTTGACAAGAGTTTACCAATCAGAAACTCAGCAGAGATGTAGTAGAGTTTCTTTTTACCAGTATTAACTGGCTTTTGAGCGCTCGCTAATTTTGTGTAGTTCAAGAGAGCCAAATAAAGCTCTTCATTGCTACAATCAGCAATTTGCTTTTGATAAGTTTTTTGGATATATGTTTGTAAGTTTGACATGATTTCTCCTAGTATTAGAAAGTATTGAAATTTATTGTCTTATGAAAGTAAGTCCGTATTCAGACGACGATAGACCTTAGTCAAATGATAAAGCTGACCTTCTACGATAGGGTTTAGCTCTTCAGCTGTCATCCGCCATGCCCAGTTACCACCAATTGTAGAAGGCAGGTTCATGCGGGCAGAGCCATCTAGCTCTAGCAAATCTTGCATCGTCGCGATAGCCATGTAGCTAACGGAAGCAAAGATTGTACGAAGCATTGCATGTGGCACCGTTTCATATTCTTTGCGGTTGGTGTACTGAGCCATGTATTCACGGGTTGGATCATCAATCTCATCCTTATACCAGCCCAATACAGTATTATTGTCGTGAGTACCAGTGTACATCACAGAATTATGTGGCGCCAAGTGTGGACTATCGATGCTTTCATCATCTGGATTGAAAGCGAATTGCAGAATCTTCATACCTGGGAAGCCAGTTCGTTCACGCAATTCAATGACTTCATCCGTCATGAATCCAAGGTCTTCTGCAATGATGTTCAAATCACCCAAAGCTTCTTTCACTGCGGCAAACAGCTTATAACCTGGACCTTTGACCCAGTGACCAGTAGCCGCTGTGTCAGACTCAGCTGGCACTTCCCAATAAGACTCAAAGCCACGGAAGTGGTCAATCCGAACAATGTCGTAAATCTTGAAGCTTTCGCGCAGGCGCTCAATCCACCAAGCATAGCCATCTTGATCCATGGCATCCCAATTATAAATTGGGTTACCCCACAATTGGCCAGTCTCTGAAAATTCATCTGGTGGGCAGCCAGCAACCTTGACTGGGCGACCTTGCTTATCTGTCTTGAAGAAGTGAGGCTGAGCCCAGACATCTGCACTGTCAGCAGCTACATAGATTGGCATGTCCCCAACGATTTCGATGTGATGGTCATTGGCATATTTCTTGAGTTCTAGCCATTGTTTAAAGAAGAGATATTGAGTTACACGATGGTACTCCAGCTTGTCTGCCAATTTCTCACGATAGCTAGCCAAGCTTTCTGGTTGGCGACGACGAATTGCTTCATCTGGCCATTCTGTCCAAGCTTTCAGATCAAAATGCTCTTTAACAGCCATGTATTCCGCAAAAAGCTCCAACCAAGCTGCATTTTCTGCAACAAAATGACGGAATTTATCAAGATCGCCAACTTTAAGGAAACGAGCAACCGCTTTTTCCAAAAGAGGACGACGTGCTTCAAATACTTTTGCATAATCCACAGCTTTTGGATCATCACCAAAATCAACACCTTTTAGATCTTCTTCTGCCAACAGGCCTTCGTCAATCAAGAAATCCAAATCAATAAAGTGAGTATTCCCTGCAAAGGCTGAGAAAGACTGGTAAGGAGAGTCCCCGTAACTAGTCGTTCCCAAAGGCAAGATTTGCCAATAACGTTGCTTCGTTCTAACTAAGAAATCCACAAAATCATAAGCAGACTGACCAAAAGAACCAATCCCGTACTTGCCTGGCAAAGAGGAAATGTGCATCAATACACCACTTTGTCTCGCTTTCATATGTAACACCTCAAAAATTTTTTCATGCTTGTTTCCTACTTTATTTAGCGAAAACGTTTGCGTCGCTTGAATTATAACCTATTTTTTTTTCAAGTGCAAGCTTTTTAAAAAACTTTTTTATTTATTATACCATAGATTTCCATTTTATTTCATTATATATCATCTAAATTAACATTCTTTCCTTAAAAATTTTTTAAAATTTTCTTAAAAACGCTTGCAAGCGTTTACCTTTTGTGCTAAAATTATTTTAAGTTCGAGAAAACGTTTGCGCTATGCAAGCGTGTTCTTAGATGGTATTATATTTTTATTCTTTAGGAGGAATAATCATGAAAAACAAAATGTTGAAGAGCGTTGCTGTTCTCGGTACTGTTGCTTTAGCAGGTTTTATTTTGACAGCCTGCGGTAGCAAATCTTCTAAAAAAGAAACTGCTGCAAGCAACGAATTGACTGCTTATGTAGACCCAGGCTACAAGAGCTACATGGAAGAAGCTGCCAAAGCTTACGAAAAAGAAACCGGAACAAAGGTCACTATCAAAACTGGTGATGCTCTTACAGGTCTTGATAACCTTTCACTTGACAACCAATCTGGTAAATCTCCAGATGTCATGATGGCACCATACGACCGCGTAGGAAGCCTAGGTGCTGACGGACAACTTTCAGAAGTTGAGTTGGGTAAAGATGCAAAAGCTGACGATACTACTAAATCTTTGGTATCAATCGACGGTACTACTTACGGTGCTCCTGCTGTTATCGAGACCTTAGTAATGTACTATAACAAAGACCTGATCCAAAAAGCTCCTACAACATTTGCTGAACTTGAAGAATTGGCTAAAGATAGCAAGTACGCTTTTGAAGGAGAAGACGGTAAAACAACTGCCTTCCTTGCTGACTGGACAAACTTCTACTACGCTTACGGTCTCCTTTCTGGAAACGGTGCTTATGTCTTCGGTAAAGATGGGACAGATCCTAAAGATGTAGGTTTGGCTAACGAAGGTGCTATCAAAGGAATTGAGTACGCTAAAACTTGGTATGCAAAATGGCCTAAAGGTATGCAAGATACAGAAGGTGCTCCTAACTTGATCCAAACTCAATTCCAAGGTGGAAAAACTGCAGCAATCATCGACGGTCCTTGGAAAGCTGCATCTCTTAAAGAAGCTAAAGTAAACTACGGTGTAGCAACTATCCCAACACTTCCAAACGGCAAAGAATACAAAGCCTTTGGTGGTGGTAAAGCTTGGGTCATCCCTGCTGGTTCTAAGAACGTTGACGGCGCACAAAAATTCGTTAACTTCCTTGCATCAACTGCACAACAAAAAGCTCTTTACGATGCAACAAACGAAGTTCCTGCTAACACAGAAGCACGTGAATACGCTGTAAGCAAGAAAGATGAATTGACAGATGCGGTTGTTAAACAGTTCAAATCTGCAGAACCAATGCCAAACATCTCTGAAATGAGTACTGTTTGGGATCCAGCTAAGAACATGCTCTTCGATGCTGTAAGCGGCAAGAAAGATGCTAAAACTTCAGCTGAAGATGCTGTTAAATTGATCAAAGAAACTATCGATCAGAAATTCGGCAACAAATAAGCAAGTTTAAATAAAGGGGTGGGAATTTTCCCTACCCCTTGTTTGATAGAATAAGGATTTACTCTATCTTCTAATAAGAAAAACTCGGATTAGGACTTGTACTTACTGCAATTCCTCAATCTTTCTCGTATCTAAGGAGACTACAATGACAAAAAAAGATCCCAAACAAGCCATGTTGCGCTCCCTCATTCCAGGGTTGGGGCAAATCTATAATGATCAAAAAGCCAAAGGATACATCTTTCTTGGGGTTACAGTTGCATTTTTAGCTTATTTCGCAGCTATTGCCCTACCAGAAATTGAAAATCTCATCACTCTTGGTGAAGTCCGTGGGGACAACTCACTCTTCATGCTGATCCGCGGTGCCTTCCACCTCATTCTCGTGGTATTTTTCCTGATTTTCTATGGATTTAACTTGAAGGATGCTCGGACGGTTGCTAAACAGTGGAACAACGATTATCCTGTTCATACTACTTTGAAGGAAATGTTTGATGGAATCTATGAAAATGGCTTCCCTTACTTACTCATCATCCCTTCTTATCTGGCAATGACCTTTGCTATCATTTTCCCTGTATTGGTAACACTCTTGATCGCCTTTACCAACTATGATTTCAAACACCTGCCACCAAATAAACTATTGGATTGGGTTGGCTTTACCAACTTTGCTAACATTTGGCAATTGAGCACCTTCCGTGCGGCCTTTGGTTCTGTCTTGACTTGGACTATCATCTGGGCACTGGCAGCCTCTACTTTACAAATCGTAATCGGTATTTTCACTGCTATTATTGCCAACCAACCATTCATCAAAGGAAAACGCATCTTCGGTGTTATCTTCTTGCTTCCTTGGGCAGTTCCAGCCTTTATCACTATCCTGACTTTCTCAAATATGTTCAACGATAGTATCGGGGCCATCAATACTCAGGTTATCCCACTTCTCGGCAAGGTTCTCCCTTTCTTAAATGGACATCTGATTCCATGGAAGACTGATCCGACTTGGACTAAGATTGCCCTTATCATGATGCAAGGTTGGCTTGGATTCCCTTATATCTACGTCCTGACCCTAGGTATCTTGCAGTCTATTCCAAATGACCTTTACGAAGCAGCCTACATTGACGGAGCCAATGCTTGGCAGAAATTCCGCAACATCACTTTCCCAATGATCTTGGCAGTTGCGGCACCAACTTTGATCAGTCAATACACCTTTAACTTTAATAACTTCTCAATCATCTACCTCTTCAATGCAGGTGGTCCTGGTAGTGTCGGTGGAGGAGCCGGTTCAACCGATATCCTTATCTCTTGGATTTATCGTTTGACCACAGGTACAGCACCGCAATATTCAATGGCGGCGGCCGTTACCCTCATCATCTCCATCATCGTCATCTCTATCTCTATGATTGCCTTCAAGAAACTACACGCATTTGATATGGAGGATGTATAAGATGAATAGTTCTGTTAAATTTAAACGTTTTATCAACCACAGTTTGACCTATCTCTACCTTGTAGTGCTTTCCATTATCATTCTCTACCCGCTCTTGATCACGATCATGTCTGCTTTCAAGACGGGGAATGTCGTGGCCTTCAAGCTAGACACAGACATCAACTTCAGTCTGGAAAACTTCTCTCGTCTCTTCTCAGAGACTCTATATGGTACTTGGTACTTTAACACTATTATCATTGCCGTCTTGACAATGATTGTCCAAACCAGTATAGTTGTACTTGCAGGTTATGCATACAGCCGTTACAATTTCATCGCAAGAAAGCAAAGTTTGGTCTTCTTCTTGATTATCCAAATGGTGCCAACTATTGCAGCTCTGACCGCCTTCTTCGTTATGGCGCTGATGCTCAATGCCCTCAACCAAAGCTGGTTCCTCATCTTCCTTTATGTGGGGGGTGGTATTCCAATGAATGCTTGGTTGATGAAAGGATACTTCGATACCGTTCCTATGTCTCTGGATGAGTCAGCTAAATTAGACGGTGCTGGTCATTTCAGACGTTTCTGGCAGATTGTCCTGCCTCTCGTTCGTCCAATGATTGCTGTGCAAGCTCTCTGGGCCTTCATGGGACCTTTCGGAGACTATATCCTCTCTAGCTTCCTTCTTCGTGAAAAAGAATTTTATACGGTTGCAGTTGGTCTTCGTACCTTCGTCAGCGATGTCAAGAATCAAAAAATTGCCTTCTTTGCTGCCGGTGCGATTCTCACTGCCCTTCCAATCTGTATTCTCTTCTTCTTCCTGCAAAAGAATTTTGTATCTGGTTTAACAAGTGGTGGAGACAAGGGATAATCTTGTCCCACCCTGTTTTTGATTTAAAGACAATTATAGTTATATGGCAGCCAATAAGTTCTTTATTGGCCACCACCTGATTATAATTTTAGAAAGAGGCAGCTATGTTACCTTATCCTTTTAATTATTTTTCGAGCTTGATTGGTTTTAGAAAAAACTTCGCCAATCGTCGCATGCTTAGCTGGTTCCAGCTCATCTTTACCAGCATCTTTTTGATTTCTCTGTCTTTGATTCCCGTGGCCATTCAGACAGCGTCTTTGACGAGCTATGCTCTGGATACTTTTGTCGATAAGGCTTTTGACACTCTGGATGAAGACGTGATGATTGACTTTGACCATCATGCCCAGATGAAAGACCATGTGCTGACCACTGAAAATCCTGAAGGCATTCATCACAATACCGCTGGGACTGTCATTATCGGCCATCACGATGAGCTCAAATTAGGCAAGGAGCTGACCCTTTACTTCGACAAAGAAAATCTCAAAATCACTAAAGAAGGAAAAGAACTGGCCAATATCCGCTACCAAGCCATTGACCAGAAGGCTCTGAAAAGCAAAGAAGCACTGACCAAAGCCATTTCTAAAGACTGGTTCCAGCAAAACCGCTTGGTGATCAGCCTCTTTCTAGTCCTTTCCGCAGGCTTCCTCTTTAGCATCAACTTTGCCTTTCTGGCGCTCGGTGCCTCCTTCCTGCTCTATCTGACCAAGAAATCACGGCTATTTTCTTTTAAAACCTTTAAAGAATGCTATCACTTTATCCTCAACTGCTTAGGATTACCAACGATTATCGGCCTTATCTGCGGTTTATTTGGACAAAGCCTGCCTACGATTATCACCGTCCAAAATATCTTGTTTGTTCTTTATTTGGTGATTATTTTCTACAAAACACATTTCCGTGATGAGGATTTCAGAAATTAGGAGGTTATTATGCGCGTTACGATTAAAGAAGTAGCGAAACTAGCGGGTGTGTCTCCCTCGACGGTGACACGCGTCGTACAAAACAAGTCAACCATCAGCGATGAAACTAAAAAGCGGGTTCGCGCTGCTATGAAAGAGCTGGACTATCATCCAAATCTCAACGCTAGAAGTCTGGTCAGTCAGTCTACCCAAGTCATCGGTCTAGTGCTGCCCGATGATTCGGATGTTTTTTACCAAAACCCATTCTTTCCAACTGTCTTGCGGGGGATTTCGCGCATCGCATCTGAACATGACTATGCCATTCAGATTAGCACTGGACAGGACGAGGAACACCGCTTAGAAAATATCAAACAAATGATTTTCGGAAAACGCGTTGATGGTTTGATTTTTCTCTATTCTAAGCCAAACGATCCGCTGGTTGACTTTGCGATTAAAAACCAGTTTCCTTTCTTGATTTTAGGGAAAGCAGTGTCACCATTTGTTTCTTTGGTCGATAATGATAATATCAAGGCTGGCTACGATTCAACCAAATATTTCCTAGATCAAGGTTATAAAAAAATTGCCTTTCTGGCTGGGAATAAAGAGCTTGTCGTATCCCAAGACCGCTTTGCCGGCTACAAACAAGCCTTGGAAGAAGCAGGCATCCCTCTCGATGAAAATATCGTCAAGTTTTCTTTCGGTTTCCTCTTGGAAGATAGCAGCTATAAGATTATGGAAAAGATGCCTATTCAGGAAATTGAGGCCTTTGTGACATCGGATAGTATGGTTGCCGAAGGGGCTCTCCACTATCTCAAAGACATTGACTACCGTTTCCCGATTATCACTTTTGACTCTATCAAGCCACGCATCGACGTGGATGCCTATATTGATATCAATACCCTCGAGTTGGGTAGGGAATCTTTCCGCACCTTGCTCCAAATCATTAAAGATAATAAGGATGACAAGCATACTTGCTATCGCAAAGTCATCTCCCACAGCATTCTTACCCGTTAGTTAAGGAGAAATTTTATGGTTTATCGTATTTTCCAAGCCTACTTAGATGATGAAAATAGCATCACTATCGAATTGGAAAAGTCCTTTGACGCTTATTCTATCCACTTCACTCTAGAGGACAAGCATAGCTCCAGTCCTTTGACCATCAAAAAAATTGAGAATCAAGAACATCAGATTGTCTACACCCTTTCAGTCAATGATCCGATTGATTTGACCGAGTCCTACACAGTCTATGATCAGGATCGCAATCACACCATTCTCCAGTATCGCCACATTGTCCAGAAGCCAATTTTTGATGAATTATTTAGCTACCAAGAAAGAGATCTGGGAGCTAGCTATAGCCCTCAGGCAACAGATTTCAAACTTTGGGCTCCTATTTCAGAAAAAGTCTTGCTGCATCTGGAAGAGCAGGTCATTCCCCTCCAAAGGCAAGATAAGGGTGTCTGGCATACGCAGGTCCTTGGAGACTTAGAAGGCAAGGCCTACTACTATATCCATAAGGTGAACGGAAAATGGGTAGAAGTACATGACCCCTACGCCCTCTCTTCAGATGCCAACTCTGGTCATAGTTATGTCATTGACCGCAAAAAGATTAGCAAACCTATTCAGCGCGCTGCCAGCCAAGTAAAACCAACAGAAGCCGTTATCTATGAAATGAGCGTGCGAGATTTCTCTATGCAAAAGGAAGCTGGTTTTTCACAGCCTGGTAAATTCGCTTCTCTATCCGAATCTCCAACCGTACACGGTCATACTTTTGGTCTCAAATACTTGCAAGATTTAGGCATTACACACGTTCAGCTTATGCCTGTCTATGACTTTGGTAGCGTTGACGAAAAACACCCCGAACTCGTTTATAATTGGGGCTATGATCCCGTCCAGTATAATGTTCCTGAAGGTAGCTTGTCAAGCGACCCACACGATCCCTATAGCCGTATCTTTGAACTACAAGACGCGATTGCAGCTTATCACCAGGCTGATATGAGCGTTATCATGGATGTCGTCTACAATCACGTCTATGAAGCAGATGCCTATGCTTTTGAAAAAATTGTCCCAGGCTACTTCTATCGTCTTGATGAGCAAGGCCTACGGACAAATGGTACCTTCTGCGGAAATGATGTAGCCAGCGAAAAAGCTATGGTGCGCCATTATATCCAACAATCCGTCCAGCAATGGGTTAGCCTCTACGGCTTTGACGGTTTCCGCTTTGACTTGATGGGCATTCTCGACATAACCACCATGACGCAAATCGCTCAAGAACTAAAAACTATCCATCCCAACATCTACCTTTACGGAGAAGGTTGGCAGATGCCTACTGGTCTTGATAGTGACCTTCTGGCTCATCAGTTCAACGCTGAACAACTACCTGCGTATGGATTCTTCAGCGATCATTTCCGTGATACGATCAAGCAAACCATCGTCCAAGGTAGCCGACTGGACAAAGAGCATGCGACCAGCTGGCTAGAAAATGTCCTGACAGCCAATGTCGGCCTGACAGGAGAGCTTCATTTCCTAGCGCCTCATCAGGCGATCAACTATGTAGAATGCCATGACAACGCAACGGTATTTGATTATTTTGATATTCAAAATCCAAATATCAGCCTCCGTCAGCGCCTAGCAAACTCTCGTCTAGCACTGCATATCGTTCTCTTAGCACAAGGGGTTCCTTTTCTCCACAGCGGGCAGGAATTTTATCGGACCAAGAATCTGATTGACAACACCTACAACCTGCCTGATGATGTCAACAAGCTAGACTGGCTACGCTCACTTCACTACACTGAAGACATTGAATTTTTGAAACAACTCATTGCCTTTAGAAAGGCTCATCCGCTTCTGACTCTGACAACTAGCTCTGCTATTCAAAAAGCTTGTCAGGTCAAATGGCTCAGCCCTAGCCTCGTTGAATATAAGATTCAAAAAGATAAACAAGCGCTGACCATTTTGATTAATTTTGGTACTGAAGCAGTAACTTATGAAAATAAAATGAAGCAAAGCATTCACCTTCAGTATCCGCACATTAACGCTAAAAGACCAATCGCCCCGCTAGCAGACTCTTATACAGTTCCTGCTAAGCAAGTCTTGGTTTTGAAATAAAGTAATAACTATAAAAAGGAACAGGTTCATTTTGGATGGAAAAACATCCCGCTGAACTTGCTCCTTTTTTATGTATAGATGGAAGCATTGCGTTTGAGTAAGATCCACTAACAATGCCGATAATCGAGACTACTCTTCTACAAATCTTCCTAAAATATGTACGTTGTCAGATACGGAGACAAAGGCGGTCGGATCCGTCTGTTTCATGATGTACTTAAATTCGCTAAATTCAGCACGCGTAATGACTGTAATCAGCACCGCCTTTTGCTCGTGATTGTAAGTTCCCTCCGCTCCATTGATAATGGTTGCACCACGGTGGAGCTTGTGGTGAATCTTGTTAATCACTTCGTCAGGATGACTGGTGATAATCATGGCCTGCATCCGCTTTTGCTTGGTAAAGACGGCATCCGTCACACGGCTAGATACAAAGATGGTAATCATCGAGTAGAGAGCGTATTCCCAACCGAAAGTCAGACCAGCAATCAGCATAATAATCCCATTGACAATCAGGGAGATACTGCCTACATTACGGCCTGTTTTCTTGCGAATGGTCAAGCTAACAATATCTGTCCCTCCACTTGAAATGCTTGACTTGAGGGCAAAGCCGATCCCTGTCCCCATGACAATTCCCCCGAACAAAGCATTGATAATGGGATTGGTCGTCAATGTCACTTCTGGCACAAAATGGATAAAAAGCGAGCTCATCGAAACAGTGATAAAAGTAAAAACAGTAAACTTATGCCCGATTTGGTACCAAGCCAAAATCATCAGTGGAATATTGATCGCATAAAAAGTAATGGAAACTGGAATGGTAAAGCCGATAAAGCGGCCACTCAAAGCCGAGACAATCTGCGCCAAGCCTGTTGCCCCGCTTGAGTAAACATGCCCTGGCTGAAAGAAGAAATTGACCGCTACTGCTGAGAGAAAGCCATATACCAGAGAGGCTGAAAATTTCTCATCATATTTTTCACGCGAAATACTTTTCAGGACTTCTAGCAACTTGACATGATAGGCAAAGCGATGAAGATAATAGCGAAAAAGTTTCCGCAAACTAGTCTTTTTCATGTGATTCTACTTGTAAACTTAATTCCTCTAATTGTGCAGGAGCAACCAAGCTTGGTGCTTGCGTCATTGGGTCAGAAGCCTTGTTATTCTTAGGAAAAGCAATGACTTCACGGATATTTTCTTCACCGGCCAAAAGCATGACGAAGCGATCCAGACCCAAAGCCAGACCTCCATGTGGTGGGAAACCATAGTCCATGGCTTCTAGAAGGAAGCCGAACTGGTCTTGCGCTTCATCAGCTGAAAAGCCTAAAGCCTTAAACATCCGTTCCTGCAGATCTTTTTGGTTGATCCGTAGGCTACCACCACCTAGTTCATAGCCATTGAGTACGATATCATAGGCAATCGCGCGAACCTTGCTCAGGTCTCCTTCCAGCTCCTGCTCAGAATCCTTTTGAGGCAAAGTGAATGGATGGTGGGCACTCATATAGCGGCCTTCTTCTTCAGACCACTCAAACATTGGCCAATCTACTACCCACAAGTAGTTAAACTTAGCAGGGTCAATCAAACCTAATTCCTTGCCTAAACGGACACGAAGAGCTCCTAGAGCTGCGTTGGCAACATCCAAAGTATCTGCCACAAAGAGAACCAAGTCGTTTTCTTCTAATTGTAAAGCAGTTGTCAACTCACTTGACAAGCCTGTCAAGAACTTGGCAACAGGCCCAGCCAGCTCCCCATCAACTACTTTCACCCAAGCAAGTCCCTTAGCTCCATGCTGCTTAGCTTGCTCTGTCAGCTTATCAATGTCTTTGCGCGAGTACTTGTCAGCAGCATTTTTCACTACAATCGCCTTGACAGCCGGTGCCTCAGAAAACACTTTGAAGTCAACACCCTTGACAAGCTCTGTCAAGTCCTGCAATAACATGTCAAAGCGAGTATCTGGCTTGTCGCTACCATAGAGAGCCATAGCATCGTCATATTTCATCCGTGGGAAAGGCAAGGTCACTTCAATACCCTTGGTTTCCTTCATGACACGGGCAATCAAACCTTCTGTAATGTCTTGGATTTCTTGCTCAGATAGGAAGGAAGTTTCCAAGTCCACCTGTGTAAACTCTGGTTGACGGTCTCCACGTAAGTCCTCGTCTCGGAAACACTTGACAATCTGATAATAACGGTCAAAACCAGCATTCATCAAAAGCTGCTTGGTAATCTGTGGGCTTTGAGGCAGGGCATAGAAATGACCTTGGTTGACCCGGCTCGGTACCAAATAGTCACGCGCTCCTTCAGGCGTTGACTTGGTCAAAAATGGTGTCTCTACATCGATAAATTCCAGCTCATCCAAATAATTGCGGATGGAATGAGTCACTTTGGCACGCAACTTAAGATTTTCTAGCATTTCTGGGCGACGCAGATCCAAATAACGGTAGCGCAAGCGCGTATCATCATTGGCTTCAATCCCATCCTTAATCTCAAAAGGAGTGGTTTTAGCAGTATTCAGTACCATCAGACTGTCCACGTGAAGTTCTACACTTCCTGTGGCCAGCTTGTCATTGGCCTGCTCACGCGCAGCTACCTTACCAGTCACTTCAATGACAAACTCGCTGCGCAGGCTCTCAGCTGTCTTCATGACCTCATCTGAAACACTCTCAGGATTAATAACTAGCTGCATAATACCTTCGCGGTCACGCAGATCAATAAAAATCAAGCCTCCCAAATCGCGACGGCGGGCAACCCAACCTTTCAAAGTAATTTCCTGACCGACATGCTCACTCCGAACACGTCCCGCATACATTGAACGTTTCATCTTTACTCTCCAAAATTTTAATTCTGTTACTATTTTACCACAAAGAGCCTAGGAAAGCCCCCCTACCTGTCCTTTTTCTGAAAAAAATTAAAAGTCTTTATTCTAGTGACCACTTTTATAAAAAAGGTCTGGAATCAATATTCCCAGACCTCCTAATTTTATATAGACTATTCCTTTTTCTTCCCATCCTCATAAAGACTGGGAGCCAGCGTTTTCGTCACCATGGCTGTCAAGAAGCGAAAGGCCCCAGCTGCCAGACCAAAAATCGGCGCCAAAGCACGGAAGAAAAAATCCCCTCGCATAAAATAACAGAGCAGACCCGTTATCACAAATAAGGCCACTCCCTGCACCAGCGCTACAAACCATACTTTTTTCATCATTCCCTCGACTTTCTGTAGACTATTATAGCATAGACGAGATACAAACGATACTTATATCAACAATTTCTTCGATCGTAGTCCCCTATCTTTCACCAAGCCATAAAATCCAACATACACTTCCTCTTCATAGAGTCAGCATAAATCCGCGCCGTACGGAACCTCAAAAATTTCCAGCATAACTGGGGCAATCTTACTATATTATTGCTCCTAAGATTATGCTTTAATTTTACAACTCAAACCTTAAAACGAATAACAGCAATGCAGTCCTAACAATTAATATCTATAATTTCAAGTATTTAGATAAAAATAAATACATTTTTGTATAAATACTAATAATCTACAGATAATTTAAAGCCTAATTGTAACTTGATTTACTGGGTTCAGCTTAGTTTTCCAGCTTTAATAAATTGGTTATTTAAATCTAAAAGTCTATTAACAACCCAATTCTTCGAGGACAGCCTGATAGTTTTCTTGAACTTGATCCAGTCCAACCACCACTTCTTGACGAGTTTCATTATTCTTCACAGTGACTTGGCCGCTTTCGATTTCACTTTCGCCTAAAGTAATGATGGTCTTGGCTCTGAAAGCATCTGCTGACTTGAATTGTGCCTTAAGCTTGCGGTCCAAATAGTCTCGCTCGGCCGCAAATCCTTGATTCCGGAGAGTTTGCACCAATTCCAAAGCGCTGCGATTGGCAGCTTCACCCAAAACAGCAATATAGGCATCCAAGCCTGTCTCAAGTGGCAGAGCTGCTCTCTGTTTTTCTAAAATCAAGAGGAGACGCTCCATTCCCATACCAAAACCAAAGGCAGGGGTTTCTGGCCCACCGAAATAGTCAACCAAGCCATCATAACGGCCACCCGCACAGATAGTCAGTTCGCTACCTGCCACATCAGTCGTAAACTCAAAAATCGTGTGATTGTAGTAGTCCAGTCCGCGTACCATATTGGTGTTAATGACATAGGGAACATCCAAAGACTCTAGCATTGAGCGGACAGCCGCAAAATGCTCCTGGCTCTCCTCGTCCAGAAAGTCCAAAATCGAAGGAGCCTGCGCAACGGCTGCCTTATCTTCTTTTTCCTTCGAATCCAGCACCCGCAGCGGATTTTCCTCCAAACGACGCTGACTATCCTTAGAAAGACTGTCTTTCAGCGGAGTCAAATAATCAATCAGGGCCTGACGATAGGCACCTCGACTTGCTGCATTGCCCAAACTATTCAGCTGCAGCGTCACCTGCCCAATTCCAATTTCCTTGAAGAATTGAGCCGCCATAACAATCGTTTCTGCATCTGTCGCTGGATTTTCAGAGCCGAAGCACTCCACCCCGATTTGGTGAAATTCGCGCAAGCGACCAGCCTGAGGCCGCTCATAGCGGAACATAGAGCCCATATAATAAAGCTTAACTGGCTTTTGAACCTCTGGCGCAAAGAGCTTGTTTTCGACATAAGAACGAACGACTGGCGCAGTTCCTTCTGGCCGTAGCGTAATATGACGGTCCCCTTTATCGTAGAAATCATACATTTCCTTGGTCACGATGTCTGTCGTATCTCCAACAGAACGACTGATGACCTCATAGTGCTCAAAAATCGGTGTCCGAATTTCCGCATAGTTGTATTTTTTAAACGTCTTACGAGCAAACTCCTCCAGATACTGCCATTTAGCAGATTCCTGAGGGAGGATATCCTGAGTTCCTTTAGGTTTTTGTAATTTCATTTTCTAATCCTCTGCAACTATATAATATCTATTATTTTACCATAAATCAGATGTTTTGAGGAGTTAGAGCAGAAAAATTCCCTCCGAGAGACTAAATCCGTTTTCATTCGCCAGAATTTCTTGAAAAATTGTCAGAATTATGAGAAAATAAGACCACCATTCTATAGAGAAAGAAGGATTGAAGATGAGAGACGATATCAAAATCAATGACCGAGCCGCAGCTATCCAAGAAGAATTAATTAAAAAACTCGAAACGATTTACGATCCAGAGGTCGAGCTTGATGTCTACAATCTCGGGCTCATCTATGAAATCAATCTTGACGAGACTGGCCACTGCAAGATTGTCATGACCTTCACAGACACAGCCTGCGACTGTACCGAGACCGTTCCTATTGAAATTGTCGAGTCCCTGAAGCAAATCGAGGGCATCGAAACGGTCTCCGTTGAAGTCACTTGGTCGCCCGCGTGGAAAATCACTCGTATCAGTCGCTTTGGACGGATTGCGCTAGGTATTAGTCCTAGATAAGAAGATAGAAATTCATCCAAATTAATAAACCCGCTAGAAAAACTAGCGGGTTCTTTTGTCATATATAGGCTATTTTTTACCTGTTTCTTCTGGCTTCCAGAAGTCGGTAACAGCACCTTTAGCAGCAGAGGATACCATATGGGCATATTTACCAAGTACACCGCGGCTATAAAGCGGTGGAATAGTTGTTTCTGCTTTACGTTTTTCAAGTTCTTCTTCAGAAACTGCCATGGAAATTTCCTTGGTGTCTTGGTCAACCGTGACCATATCGCCTGTGCGAAGGTAGGCAATCGGGCCACCATCCTGAGCTTCCGGAGCGATATGTCCGACAACGAGACCGTAGGTACCACCTGAGAAGCGACCGTCTGTCAAGAGAGCTACCTTATCTCCTTGGCCTTTCCCTACGATAATAGAAGAAAGTGACAGCATTTCTGGCATACCAGGGCCACCCTTTGGACCAACATAGCGAACCACGACAACATCGCCATCGACTACTTCATCAGCCAGCACCGCATCAATAGCAGCTTCTTCTGAGTCAAAAACCTTAGCAGGTCCGACGTGACGACGCACCTTGACACCTGATACCTTGGCAACCGCGCCATCTGGTGCTAGATTACCATGCAGGATAATCAATGGACCGTCCGCACGTTTTGGATTTTCAAGCGGCATAATGACCTTCTGACCTGGCGTCAAGTCAGCAAAGTCAGCCAAGTTTTCCGCCACCGTCTTACCTGTACAAGTGATGCGATCACCGTGCAGGAAACCGTTAGCCAAAAGATATTTCATAACGGCAGGCACACCACCGACATTGTATAGGTCTTGGAAGACATACTGGCCAGATGGTTTCAAATCCGCCAAATGCGGCACCCGCTCTTGAATAACATTGAAATCATCCAAAGTCAGCTCCACATTGGCCGCATGAGCAATGGCCAACAAGTGCAGAGTGGCATTGGTAGAGCCGCCCAAAGCCATGGTCACTGTGATCGCATCTTCGAAGGCTTCGCGAGTCAGAATGTCAGACGGCTTGAGCCCCATTTCCAGCATTCGGACAACTGCTCGGCCAGCTTCCACGATATCATCCTTCTTATCTTGAGATTCTGCTGGGTGAGAAGAAGAACCTGGCAAGCTCATACCTAGGACTTCAATAGCTGTCGCCATAGTATTAGCTGTGTACATACCGCCACAGCCACCAGGGCCAGGGCAAGCATTACACTCGATGCGGCGCACTTCCTCAGCAGTCAAATCGCCATGGTTCCACTTCCCGATACCTTCAAAGACAGAAACCAAGTCAATGTCTTTGCCATCCAGATTTCCAGGTGCAATGGTTCCTCCGTAAGCGAAAATAGCTGGGATATCCATATTGGCGATGGCAATCATGGAGCCAGGCATATTCTTATCACAGCCCCCGATAGCGACGAAGGCATCCACATTATGTCCGCCCATGGCAGCTTCGATGGAGTCTGCGATGATGTCGCGTGAAGTCAGAGAGAAGCGCATGCCCGGTGTCCCCATGGCAATCCCGTCTGCTACAGTAATCGTACCGAACTGAACAGGCCAAGCACCTTGTTCTTTTACTCCTTCCTTGGCTAGTTTACCAAAATCATGTAGGTGAATATTACAAGGCGTATTTTCTGCCCAAGTCGAAATCACTCCGACAATCGGAGTCTCAAAGTCCTTATCCGTCATCCCTGTCGCACGAAGCATGGCACGGTTAGGAGATTTGACCATACTATCATAAATCTTACTTCTGTGCCGTATATCTAATTTATCTGTCATGTCTTTCCCTTTCATTGTAGTCATCTTTGTGCTTTATTATACCACACTTATGCTCTGTTGGACAGAAGAAAATTTTTAAATTTTCAGAATATTGGAATAATAATCTAAAATATAGATGCAACGGCTAAAAAGCCTTACTATTGTCCAAAAGAAAATCAAAAATTTCTGTCAAGTAACTTTACTTTACAAAAAAGTTTTGTTATACTGTTAAAGTTGATGAAAATCATGAGATTGCATCGAATTACATTCTAAAAGGAGAAACAAACAATGGCAGTACCTGCACGTCGCACTTCAAAAGCGAAGAAAAACAAACGTCGTACACACTACAAAGTAACAGCTCCATCTGTAAACTTTGACGAAACTACTGGGGATTACTCACGTTCTCACCGCGTATCACTTAAAGGATACTACAAAGGACGTAAAATCGCTAAAGCTGCTGCAGCTGAATAATAGAAGGGAGATACCATGCGCGTAAATATTACACTTGAACACAAAGAATCTGGTGAACGCTTGTACCTTACTTCTAAAAACAAACGTAACACTCCAGACCGTCTTCAATTGAAGAAATACTCACCAAAACTTCGCAAACACGTTGTGTTTACAGAAGTGAAGTAAGCATTCAATACGAATCAATACAGAAGAAAGACGCTGATTTCAAGCGTTTTTTCTTTTTGTCAAATTCAGTACATCGCAATATAAATCAAGCGAATCACTACTTTTTTCACTACCTTTATTGAAATGAGAATATCGATTCGGACAATCAAAAGTAAGAGGAGCTTCATTACGAGGTTCCTCTTTTTTTATATGCTTGCTCCAATATCTATTTTATTATTTAACTATAATAAAATAGTACATGAATTAATGTATCCAGCTTTATTTAGCTCGATAAGCTGGAATCTGTTTACTTACGGTATTCCTCTACTTTAGATTCATACTTTTTTAAAAGTTCCCGTGAGTAAACTTTTTCATGTATCGAGCTTCTAACTTCTTTCCAGAGAATAGCCGCAACTTTTAACTTATTAGAATAACAATCGCTCAATTCATCTAAACAAAAGTCTTTTAGAAACTGATTCCATTGGCAAGCCGAACTATCATACTTGGCATAATCTGACTCACCATAATATATTTTAATCATATCTTGAATAGTGAATGTTATATCTTTATCCCTTTTTACTTTTCGCCAAGCCGTCGCCATATTAGCACTAAATTTAAAGGGACTAATGCCTGTTACAGCTGAAAAATAATCTCGAAATTTTTGGTTAAAAGAAAAACCACAGTTAAGTAACGGAGTCTCCAAGGTGATAACTTCGGCTTGACTTTTGTTTCCTTTACTCAAAAATTTTTCTATTTTATTTCCCTTAAAATACTGTTCGATAATATAGTTCAATTCTTGCTTCGTACATCTATACTCTAATCCAAGGGACTTACAAATTTTTGAAAGTTCTTCTCGATACCAGTAGTATCTATTAAATTCTTCAAATGATTTTATATCTCGAAAATCAGGTCTTTTTTCTCCCATATGCATACCTTAATAAATTCAAATTTGTCAGACAATCAATTGACTTGCTAACTTGTAAACCCGTCTTATCACTTTACTTTCTAAGTTCCAGCTATCAAGCTTAATTTTAATCAGCTAAAAATCTATCCGAAGTTTTTATGATATGTGCTGTTTCTTTGACGTCCAAATCATCTGTATACAGCAAATGATTTTTCTCAATATTTTTAACTAAGAACTCATTTCTTGACTGGATAGATAAATCGCCTGTTCTTTCAATTTCTTTTCTAGAAGAATCTCGATCTCTAAGCGTTTCTTCTTCTGCTAGCAAAACGCAGTATTTTAAGTTTATCTGTTTTGCCTTTAAGAATTCTGCGATTTTCTTCAGTTGTTCCTCAAATATGACGTATTCTATGATGACTGTAATGCCTCGGGCCATGAAATTATCGGTCAGACTGATGACATTATCCCAGAATAAATCCATGTAATAACCATCATCCTCCCAAGGAGCTACTAGGCCGCTTTTAATCATCAAGTAGATCATGTCGCCTTCTATCACCGCACTTTTGTCAAAAGAGTAGGCTAATTCTTTGCTGACCGTGCTTTTTCCAACGCCTGGAGGACCAGAAACAATATAAACACAATTTTCCAATTTATACCTCTATCAATTCTAACGATTCTGAGAATAACTTCTCATATTATATCATTATTTCGAAGATATTATTTCTATCGACTTCAAATCCTTCAAAAAAGAGGGCAAAGATGGATAAAATTCGGCGAAAAACTCTTATAAAATTCCAAGAAAACCCTTACTTTTAGAAATCTTCATTTTAATGCAATAAATTTTGACAGATGCTCTACTAGCCTTTATAATAGTATTATTACTAAAATTANGGAGAGTATGTCCATGCCAAATAATGATGAGAACAAAGGTATGTTTCGTAATTTTTTAGGTGGCTTTAAGCGTCTTATAAAAGGAGAAGAGGACGAATCATCCACTTCTGCGGTTCATAACAATGAAGTAAGTAACTCACAAGTCAATGTGAACCCAGAAGATAGAGAAAATTTCCTCATTGAGAAAGCTTTGGAATCGATCCAATACTACGACCGCTTGGATGTTATGAATATCGGTGGAGAAGAAGTAGACGAATCTCCAGCTGTAGAAAGCGAAACTAATCTGGAGCAGGAAAAAATGGCAGCGAAAAGCCAGGCAGCTAGCACGACAGAATCTGCTGAGACAAGCATTTCTTCAGATTCTATGAAAAAGAGGGGCTTGAAGAGCACAGCTGATTCAATATCTCTATCATTAAGTATAGAAAGTAAAAAGGCTTCTCGTAGTTTAGAAGTAACCGAATCACAGACACAAAGTTTGGAAGTTGGGCAATCTGACAGCAAGGAAACGGATACTTCTGCTAGCTTGTCAATTGCGCAAAGTCATGCCTTCGAGCAATCAATCCTTGAAGAAAATAGAGCGTCACTGAGCTTATCAATTTTTGAGTCAGTTTCTCAAAGCATGGCCGCTGAAGAGTCTCTCAGTGCGGACAACGAAGCATCGCTGAGCCTATCTGTAGCAGAGTCAGTTTCGCAAAGCATTGCCATCCAAGAATCGATTAGTGCGGAATTCGAAGCATCTACAAGCTTGTCTATCGCTGAATCTGTGTCTCAAAGTATCGCGATTCAAGAATCTATCAGCGCAGAAATCGAAGCGTCTACCAGCTTATCTATAGCAGAGTCTATTTCTCAGAGCGTTGCCATCCAAGAATCGATTAGTGCGGAATTCGAAGCATCTAACAGTCTATCTGTAGCAGAATCTATTTCGCGAAGTATTGCTATCCAAGAATCCATCAGCGCGGAAATCGAAGCGTCTATCAGCTTGTCCGTAGCCGAATCTATTTCGCAAAGCATCGCGATTCAAGAATCTATCAGCGCGGAATTGGAAACGTCGTTGAGCCTATCCGTTGCTGAGTCTATTTCTCAAAGCCTTGCTATCCAGGAATCCATTAGCGCAGAATTGGAAGCATCTACCAGCTTGTCCGTAGCCGAGTCTATTTCGCAAAGCATTGCTATCCAAGAATCTATCAGCGCGGAAATCGAAGCGTCTAAGAGCCTGTCTGTGGCGGAGTCTATTTCTCAAAGCATTGCTATCCAAGAATCTATCAGCGCAGAAATCGAAGCATCTACCAGCTTATCTATCGCTGAATCTGTATCTCAAAGCATTGCTATCCAAGAATCTATTAGTGCAGAATTGGAAGCATCGCTAAGCTTATCTGTAGCAGAGTCCGTTTCTCAAAGTATCGCGATTCAAGGATCAATCAGCGCGGAAATCGAAGCATCTAAGAGCCTGTCTGTGGCGGAATCGGTGTCACAAAGCATTGCTATCCAAGAATCAATCAGCGCAGAAATCGAAGCATCTACCAGCTTGTCCGTGGCGGAGTCTATATCTCAAAGCATCGCGATTCAAGAATCGATCAGCGCTGAAAGCGAAGCATCTACTAGTCTGTCGATAGCTGAATCTGTGTCTCAAAGCATCGCTATTGAAGAATCAATTAGTGCAGAGAGCGAAGCGTCTAACAGCTTGTCTGTAGAAGAGTCCCAAGTCTTAGATAGAGCTATTGAACAGTCTATTATGACGGAAAACGAAGTGTCTACGAGCTTATCTATCGTAGAGTCTGAAGCACTAAGTAAAGCGATCGAGTTATCAATTAGTGCAGAAAACGAAGCGTCTATCAGCCTGTCTGTAGCGGAATCCCAAGCCTTAAGTCGAGCAATTGAACAGTCTATCAGTGCTGAAAACGAGGCATCGCTAAGCCTATCTGTTACTGAAAATGAAATTCAAAGCATCGCTATTGAACAGTCTATCAGCTTGGAACAAGAACAATCCCTTAGCCTGTCTATCGCGGAATCACAAGCGAAAAGCGTAGCCGTAGAGCAGTCTATCAGCTTGGAACAAGAACAATCCCTTAGCCTGTCTATCGCGGAATCACAATCACAACATGCGGCGGTGGAACAATCCCGCAATCTGGAACAGGAATATTCATACAGTTTAGTAGCTG
This sequence comes from Streptococcus cristatus, assembly GCF_003943815.1. GTDB lineage: Bacteria > Bacillota > Bacilli > Lactobacillales > Streptococcaceae > Streptococcus > Streptococcus cristatus_F. Next base: position 64,984 of record NZ_RJNA01000004.1, read on the forward strand.
CGGAATCTAGAGCGAAAAGAGATACTATTGAGCAGTCTACCAGCTTGGAGCAAGAACAATCATTTAGTTTATCTACTGCAGAATCTAAAATCCTCAGCAGAGCTGTTGAACAATCAATCAGCGTCGAACAGGATCATTCATTCAGCATTTACCTTGCCCAATCTGAAGCCCAAAGTAAGATCATTGAGCAGTCTATCAGCTTAGAGCAAGAACAGTCACGCAGCCTGTCTATCGCGGAATCACAGTCACAAAGTATCGCTATTGAGCAATCAATGAGCGTGGAAAGAGAGCGTTCAATCAGTCTATCTATCGCTGAGTCACAATCACAAAGAATGATTATTGAACAATCAATCAGTGCAGAGAGAGCCCATTCGATCAGTCTGTCTGCTGCCGTATATCAATCGCAAAGCATGGCTTCTGAGTTTACTACTGTCACACAGAATCTATCAACCTTAGCCATGATTACTAAGAGACAGAAAAAATAAGCTCAGAACAAACAGCGAATGAATACTGAAAGGAACTAATATGATTAGAAATATTCTATCAAGTAATGGTAAAAGTCTAGGAATCACCGACATTCTACCCCAGTATGGTGAAGGCTATCGTCTCTCTGTCATGGACGGAACAGTTGATTATCGAACAATTCCCTTAGGAGCCTACGATCTATTCAAACAAGGCTATAGCAAACAGGATTATCTGGCAGACATTGAAAAAATTAAAACAATGGGCTTCAATACCTACCAGCTGTCCTTTTCATGGACTCGCCTCTTCCCAACTGGAGAAGAGCGGAGACCCGATGCTAAGGTCCTTGCTTTCTATGAGTCAATTATCGATGCACTGCTAGAGAATGACATCGAACCAATTGTAAGCCTATCTCATTTTGATTTTCCGCTTCATTTGTATGAAAAATACGGCGCATGGAAAAGTCGTCAAATGATTGCCATGTACGAAAAGTATTGCGAAGCCGTTTTGACCCACTTCAAAGAAAAAGTCACTTACTGGATTACCTTTAAAGAAATGAGCGCTCTGTCTTATTTGCCATTCTTAGGCGCTGGGCTACACTTTGACAGCACAGAAAACCAGGAACAACAAATTTGGCTGGCTGCCCACCATCAGCTAATCGCATCCGCAAATGTGGTTAAGCTCGGTCAAACCATCAATCCAACCTTCCAATTTGGTAGCTTGATTACCATCAATAGTGACTCCCACCAAGAAAATCACTCAGCTACCGATGCCTTGGGCCATGAGTTGAACAGACGTAAAAACTACATTTTTACAGATGTGCAGACCAAGGGCCACTATCCAAACCACTTCCTTCGCTACATTGAGCGAAATCAGCTGGATCTGGGCATTACGGAAGAAGATGTCTTCGCCTTAAGAGAAGGCATCGTGGACTTTGTTGCTTTCTCACATTATGCGGCGGAAAATATCCAAGATTTGTTTACCAACAAATATGTCCGCAAAAATGTAGAAACTTGCCTTGCACAACCTGTTCTTCTTCGGATTGCCATGTCTGAGCTATACGAGCGCTACCACAAGCCTCTGTTGGTCATTGAGACTTGTTCTGAGGTCTCTGACCACCAGCAATTAGCTAAGAACATTCAAGACAACGTTCAAGAAATTATTAAATCCGTTGAGATTGACGGGATTGAGTTGCTTGGCTACACGCCATTTAGCTGGAGCGATGTAAACATCTAGGATCCAGTCCCAAGTTCAAAACATAGAAAAAATCTCCCTAAGAAAGTGGATAGCCACTTGCGGGGAGATTTTTAATGTTTTAGAATAGAATCAAATCCTTACTCTTTTCCTTTGCTACCTCTAAAAATCCGATAGCTGGTCTCAGCGACAGGCAGGCCGATGATGGTGTGCATATCGCCTGTAATTGAGCGAATAAAGCGAGGATCCAGCTCCTGAAAACCATAAGCACCTGCCTTGTCTAGCGGACGCTTCTCATGCAGATAGGCCTCGATGATAGGCTCTAATTCTGGGTAATAATCTACAAAGTCCACCTGCGCCACGGTGTAAAAGACTTCTAGAAAATCCTGCATACGTAGGCAGACCGAGGTCACTACATGGTGGCTCTTGCCAAAGTAAGAGCGAAACATCCGACTGGCTTCACCTAAATCCTGTGGTTTATTGTAAATCTGACTATCCACCACGACGATGGTATCAGCCGAAATATAAAGAGTCTCAGTTTCCAAGTCCAAATCGGACTTGGCTTTGGAAATCTCGCAACAAATCTTGGCTGCCTTGGTCAGAAAATCCTGATCATCGATGCTTGCCATACAATGCTCTTCGATAGCTCGCTCGTCCACTTCTACAGCCTGAATCTCTGGATTCAAAAAGCTCAGCAATTCCTTGCGTCTGGGCGACGTAGATAGCAGGACAAAGCAGCGAATCTCTCCTTTTTCACCTTCCCTTTGGTAGTCAAAAACCGTCTTCATGATTGTCCTCCTGTGTCCTTTAATTGAAAGAGTTCTTCCACCCGCAAATCAAAAATCTGAGCGATTTTTAAAGCCATCTCTAGCGAGGGATTGTAACGATTATTTTCTAAGTGCAAGATCGTTTCGCGCCGCATTCCAATACGGTCAGCTAACTCCTGCTGGGTCATGCCTCTGGATTCACGGACAGATTTGAGATTGGTGATAATATTGCTTTCCTTGGCCATTTTTAACCCCTCTTTTCAAATAAAAAGAAGACAAATCCAAAGAGCAAAACCAAGATACCAATCATGATGAAAAATATTCCGGCATTGACTGTGATGGAACCTACATTAGCGCTAAGGCCTGCAAGTACCAGTAAAGTTGCTATACAAATGGCAAACATCAAAGTAGCTGCTTTTGCTAGATTGGCATAGAAACGCTCGTCTGCTCTCTCCTTGACCTTTTTCAAGGCAAAAAATAACAGAAAGAGAAACTGGATAGCGAGGAAGCCTCCCAAGGCAATGTACTTTATAAAGGGCGGATTGGTGCTCGGAGTCCACAACCAAATTCCGACAGTATAGATAGAAGTTGCCGTAAGCGTCAGTAGATTATAAAATTTCATGGTCAGATCATAGACCTGCTTTTCTTGAAACTCTTTCATCTTCTCAGGCCGTGGTTTCATGTGAAACCAAGACCAGATACTTACAAGCTGACCTATACTTACCAAACCGACAATCATCCACTTGGCTGACCAGCTAAGATTACTGGGAGCAAGGAAAACTGTAAAATCAATAAAGAGAGCGGTGGCGATCAACAAAATGAGACCACCCATTTTTTGACTTTTTTTCATGATAGACTCCTTTCGTAGTGTTAGAAATATTTAACACCTTTATGTTATAAATATATCACATAAAAGAATAAAAGACAAGCATTTATGTACTATTTGGGAATTTTTTATTTCCGCAAACAAAAGCCCCAGAATTTTTCTGGGGCTCTAAACTACTCTTTACCAATACAACATTCTTGGTGTTCTTGCAAGCTTTCATCGGTCTGAATGGTCACTTTGGAAATGCCATAAGCTAAAAGCTTTTGGCGTAGGACAATCTGCGTTTCAGGCAGCAAATTTGGGTTTTCCAAACAGATATGAAGCATGGCAAATTTTTCCAAGCCATCCGTCGTCCAGACATTGAGCTGGGTGATGGCTCGCACGTTTTCCAGCACTGCTAATTCCTGATAAAGCTGACCGAGGTCCACATCGCTGGGCACATGGTCTAGGAAAATCTGGATATTTTCCCAAAATTTTGGCAGAGCCTTACTGAGAATAAAGCCTGCGATGACAAGAGAAAGCAGCGGATCTAGGAAATACCAATCGGTGAAGCGCAAAATGAGGGATACGAGGATAACCGCTAGCCAGCCCAAAATATCCTCAAGAAAATGCAGGCTGAGAATGGATTCATTGTGGCTATGCCCATGACTGACCACTCGGCTGGCTACTGTATTGACGACGATGGCGACAATCCCCAAAATCAACATGCCATCATAATTTACCTTCTCAGGAGCAAATAGTTTAGGGACATTTTCCACGATTACCAAGGTTGAACCGACCAGCAAAATCACCGAAGTCAAGAGAGCACCCAGCAGGCTGTAGCGTTTATATCCTAGGGTATAGTTGCGGTCTTCTTTTCTAGTGGAAATCTTTTCAAAAAGAGTCGATAGACCAATAGCTAAAGCATCTCCCGTATCGTGAATTGCATCCGCTAAGACAGCGCTAGAATGAAAGAGAAGCCCAAAGATAAATTCAATAATAGCAAAAGAAAGGTTCAAGAGAAAGGCAATGGTCATATTTCTACTGGATTTCATGTCAACCTCCTTATTTATTTTCCTGAAAAAATACGATTTATGGTATAATCTAATCAATACCGAACACTCTGTTCAATTATATTATCCACTATTATCAGAAAGGAAACAAGAGCCAGTTCATGCCCTTTGTCTCTTAGCAGACAAAAAGCTCTTTTTGTACGGAATTTCCATGGATAGACGAGTAAAAAAATCACGCGCAGCTATTTACCAAGCCTTTATCAGCCTGCTCAATCAGAAAAGCTACGAAAGCATCACTGTTCAGGAAATCATTGATCTAGCAGATGTGGGCCGCTCCACCTTCTATAGCCACTTTGAGACCAAGGAAACCCTACTGGAGGAACTCTGCCAAGATCTCTTTCAGCATACCTTTATTGAGCGTTCTGAAGGACGCGATTTGTTTGAAGCGACAGCCCATATTTTCCATCACTTTCGGAAAAATCAGGATCGGATAGCCACCCTCCTCTTGGCTAAAAATACTTATTTCATCAACCGCTTGAAAATCGAGCTAGAGCGCTATCTCTTTCCCATGATTGAGCAGACATTATTGCAGAAAAAAAGTCATCTGCCGGACAACTTTTTAAAAAATTATGTGACATCAACTTTTGTGGATACGGTCAGCTGGTGGTTGCAGCAACGAAATCAGGTTGACGAAGACACGATTTCTCACTATTTTCTGGACTTGATGGACTAAGCCACAATTCGCCTATCATTTTCTAAAAAGATATGGTATAATCGTTCCTTGACGTACGAAAGGAGATTGACTATTTATGAAAAAAGAACACTCACCATTTTTAATTCCAGGTATAGTGATGATCGGGATAGCACTACGGGCTCCTTTTACTGTTTTGCCTATCGTTCTGACAGATATTGCAGAGGGGCTACAGGTCCCAGTTAGTTCCCTAGGCCTCTTGACTAGCCTGCCCTTGATCATGTTTGCCCTCTGCTCGGTCTTTGCTCCGCGCTTGGCGCAAAAGATGAGCTTGGAAAAACTGTTTGCTCTTGTGTTACTCGTGCTAACTCTAGGCTCACTGATTCGCGTGTTTAATCTTCCCTTACTCTATACGGGGACTATTATTTTAGGAGCAGCTATTGCTGTCTTAAACGTCCTTCTTCCGAGCTTGATTCAGGCCAATCAGCCGCATCGTGTCGGTCTTTTGACGACTCTTTATATCACATCAATGGGGCTGTCGATTACGATTCTGTCTGCTTTGGCTGTTCCCATCGTTCAAATGGGCTCTTGGCAAGGTCTCATTTGGATATCAACCTTGATTTGCTTTGTGATTCTTCTGGTTTGGCTACCCAATGTCAAATATAGCCATCGCTTGGCAGCTAAACAGCAAGGAAAGCAAGAGCAAGGAGCTCTTCTAAAAAATCCAAGAGTCTGGGCCTTAATTTTATTTGGTGGCTTACAGTCACTACTCTTTTATACCAGTATGACTTGGTTGCCAACCTTGGGACAACAAGCTGGCCTTTCTACTGATACGACCGGACTACTAGCAGCGGTCTTTTCTCTGATTAGCCTGCCCTTTTCGATGACAATTCCTAGCTTGACAGCGCGCTTGAAGGCTCGTCAACGTCTGATTATGATTAGCTTGGTTTCTGCGGCAGGTCTGATCGGCATTACCATGCTCTTGATTCGGACAGATGCCTTTGCTTACTGGCTGGTTCTTAATCTCCTCATTGGTATGTCTGTCAGCGCTCTCTTCCCCTATCTCATGGTGACCTTCTCCCTCAAGACCTCTACGCCTGCGCAAACGGCCCAATTATCCGGACTGGCTCAAACTGGAGGATATATCCTAGCCGCCTTCGGCCCTAGCCTCTTTGGCTACAGTTTTGATTTGTTCCATTCTTGGACACCAGCCATCCTCATCCTCCTCGGACTGACCGTTATCATGACCATGAGCCTCTTTTACATAGAAAAATTTGATAAGATTCTATAAAACTTCTGATTCTCCATCAGGAGTTTTTTACTGCCAAATTTCTTGTAATTTCCGAAATTCGCTTGAAATCATCTTTCCTCATCTTACTTGCTTGATTTTTTTGCTTATAACATAACTTTTAAACGACTTTTTTATATTCGACAAAATAACTTACATTTCATTATAAAAACTTGCATATGCTTATTAAATGAATTATAATGAACTTATAAAGTAGCAGAAAGGATGAAAAAGATGTATCAAGAGCAGCGGCTTTCAAAGATGCTGGAACTTTTAGAGGACAAAGGACAACTGGCAGCTAAGGACATGGTGGCTTATTTTCAGGTTTCTAAGGACACTATTCGCCGTGATTTCTCGATTTTGAGCGAGCGAAAACTGGTCCAGCGTACCCATGGCGGGATTATTCCTTTGGAAACTAGTCGGCAAATTCCTTCTTTCAACGATCGTGTAGGCCAACTAAACCAAGAAAAAAAGGCCATTGCTCACAAGGCTCTGGACTTTCTCAAACCCAATCAGGTCAATTTCTTTGATGTATCAACGGTGGTTCTCAAGCTGGCTCAGCAAGTTCAGCAACCGATGACGATTTTTTCTCATTCTTTGGATAATGCCATCATGCTGAGTGGTCAAGAGCAGGTTGCTTTCCATCTTTTAGGTGGAAAGTTCTATCCGAGAAATCGTTTTTACTACGCCCTCAATGAAGCCGAGTTGCTCAGAGAAATTTCTTTTGATCTAGCCTTTATCGGAGCTGCAGGTCTGAAAAATGGCCAAATCAGCTTTGAAGATCAGGAAGATGCCTATCTGAAGAAGCTAGCTCTCAAGCAGGCCAAGACAAAGATTCTGCTGGCCGAGCAGGCTAAAGTTAAGAAAGAATCAACCTATATTTTAGGAAATATCAGCGATTTTGACTACTGGATCACCGATCAAAAACCTAGCCCTGAGCTAGAAGCTCTTCTGGCTGGGAAAGTCACCATTATTTACTAGTTTCATTTTATAGCTTATGGAGGAAGAACCATGACCAAGCACGATATTCGTTTGATTATCAGCGACATTGACGGCACAATTCTCGATGACCAGCACCAAGTAGATCCGCAACTGAGGGAGCAGATTCCCTTGCTGAAAAAAGAAAACATCCCTTTTGTTCTAGCCTCTGCCCGCTCTCCTCTGGGCATGGAGCCAATTGCGCGTGAGCTGGGACTGGGGGATAATCCTCTAGCCTGCTACAATGGTGCACTAGTCATCAAGGGTGATCCGCAAAATTACGAGACCATTATCGAGCATCCATTGGATAAAAAAGAAATTCGCACTTTTCTGGAGTTGGTCAAAACTAAGTTTCCTAGTGTTTCCAGCAATCTCTACTCTGGCAAAGATTGGATTGCTGACCGTTTGGATAGGTGGGTACAAATTGAAGCTGAGATTACAGGTGAGCAGCCTTTTATTCAAAATGTTTTGCTGCCTGTTCTGGATGTGCTCATACCAGTCCATAAGTTGCTGTTGATTGATGAGGCAGCTGTTATCCAGCAACTCCATGCTTACTTACAAACAATGGATTTTCCAAATACAGCCTTCTACCTGTCCAAGGACAACTATTTGGAAGTCACACATAAAGAAGTGTCAAAAGAGCAGGCTCTTCTGGAAGTGGCCAAACACTACCAGATTCCGCTGGAGCAGGTCATGACAATTGGAGATAACTTCAATGACCTTCCGATGCTGCGGCTGGCTGGTCTGGGAGTCGCTATGGGCAATGCCCCTGAAGCAGTTAAAGCCGAGGGAACAGTCGTCACTAAAAGCAACAACCAACATGGGGTCGCCAAAGCTATTGAGGAATATGTTTTACTATAATGCAAAAAAATGGCTCTATAATTTCTGTAGTGGGTAAACCACTGTAAGAGTTATGAAGCCTCTTTTGTTGTAGAAAAAAAAGTCCCATAAGACTTATAATGAAAAGCGACCAAACTATCATTAGAAAGACTCTTATGGAACAGTTAAATTTTATCACAAACTTACTCGGAATAAAAGACCCTAACATCACTATCTTGAATGTTCTAGATGCTGGAACTCATAAAGAAATCATCGCTAAGCTAGATTATTCTGCTCCTGAATGCTCCCACTGTCAAGGACAAATGGCTAAATATGACTTCCAGAAAGAATCCAAAATCCCCTATCTAGAGTGTGCGGGATACAAAACGCTAATTCGGTTAAAGAAACGAAGTTTTCGTTGTAAATTCTGCAGGAAAATGGCTGTCGCAGAAACGTCATTAGTAAAAAAGAATCACCAAATCTCAACGATTATTAACCAGAAAATCATTCAAAAATTGATCGAGAAAGTCCCTATGACGGCTACCTCAGAGAGTCTATCTGTATCTACTTCGACAGTCATTCGTAAATTGAAAGAATTCAAGTTCAAGACTGACCTTAACTGCCTTCCAGAATACATGAGCTGGGATGTGGAAACAGTCAGGGAAGTGACTGTTTCAATCGGCAGATAGAGATGAGCTTCATTGCACAGGATTTCGATTCAAGAAAGATCCTAGCTATCTTAGACGGACGGACCCAAGCAACGATTCGCAATCACTTTCTCCGCTATCCCAGACAGGTCCGAAACCAAGTCAAAGTCATTACCATGGACATGTTTAGCCCCTACTACGATATTGCCAGAAAACTATTTTCAAACGCTAAAATTGTCCTCGACCGCTTTCACATTGTACAGCATCTCAATCGGACTATGGACCGCCTCCGCATCCAAATCATGAATCAGTTTGATAGGAAATCACACGAATATAAAGCACTCAAACGCTACTGGAAACTCATTCAACAGGATAGTCGGAAACTAAGTCACAAACGATTTTATCGTCCAACTTTTCGGTTGCACTTGACCAATAGAGAGATTCTAGAGAAGCTACTTTCTTACTCTCCAGAACTCCGAGAACACTATGAACTCTACCAACTCTTGCTTTTTCATTTTCAAGAGAAACAGGCTGATCATTTCTTTGATCTCATTGAAGATATCATTTCTTGTGTAAATCCCATCTTTCTAACTGTTTTTAAGACCTTTTTGAAAGATAAGGACAAAATCCTGAACGCACTGGAACTTCCCTACTCAAATGTAAAACTAGAAGCTACGAATAACCTCATCAAAATCATCAAGCGCAATGCTTTGGCTTTCGGAACTTTGACAATTTTAAAACTAGAATTCTCATCGCTTTGAACATCAAAAAGGAGAGAACCAATTTGGTCCTCTCTAGGTTGTAACTTTTCAACAACCCACTACAGTTGACAAAGAGCCAAAATAATCACTGTTAATAATATTCTTCAGTTAAAGACATATAGAACATTATCACTGTGCACTATTTCATGATTTTACCACTATTCAAGCCTTTCATAAAGACCAATTCAACTAATGTAATTTTATAAAATAGAACGATTAGTTTTTATACTTTGCTTTTGTCAACCAAAAAGTAATTAGAATAGAAAATACACTTGATCCAATAATAGCAAGAATAATCCAAAACTGATTATTTTCTGGTGAGATGGCAATCGTCTTAGATTCCTTTTTAACTTCAATTGGTTGAGACAAGAAATTCATAACATTTTGATTCGTTATGCCGCCATTTCGAGCATTCTTCATCAATTCTTTAAAGTTATTTGAATAAAGCCGATTCTCTTGAATAACTGTTGCTTCATTTACAATTAATTCATTTGTTGTAGATGCTGTTTTATCAATATTCTCTTTTACAGCCTGAACTTGACTTAAAAGATGTTCAAATTGTGGTTTAATTGTTCCAAGCGCTTCATGATTTTTAGAAGTCTCTTTAGCGCTATTTTGAGTAGTAGTCACTAGAGCCTCAATTGAAGTATAAATTTGATTTGAAGCTTTCTCACTATTTTCCAACGCTACTCCATTAGCAGTTTCCTTATTAACTATGTTTGTGGACTGTTTCGTCTGAAGATCCTTCCAGCTTTGATATTCAGATTCAAGAGAGCCTTTGGCGTTAGTATACCAATCTGACAAAGCAGTTAATCTATCCTTAAAATAGTTATTGGGAAGGTATAAGTTTTCATCTTTATCTTCAGATGCCCCTAGCTTAGGCATGTCTGTCAAACTTTTTTCTTGTTTAGAAATGGTTAAATCAATCTCTTCTAATAATTTCTTACCAGATTCTTTGAAACTCTCAACTTGCGTATCAAGTAATTGACTGGCAATATCGTTGCGACTAATATTCCCATACATTGAGTAAACTGAGGTTGAATCAGGAGAAGCGATATTGACTGTCATATTTCCTAAATTACTAGGTACTCCATAGATTGCCTGCACCATAGAAGAAGCTCGTTCAATTCTCCCTAAATATTGTAAAATCGTCTTCAAATCTTTTTTGACAAGCTCATATTCTTCCTCCTTGTTACTTACATATATAGTTTTAGTAATCGGAATTTTAGTATCACCAATGTGTAAAGTAAAGGAGATGGTATTCTCACCATATTTAGGCGTAAAACTATAAGATATCCTTAACTGATGAGGAGCTGCATCACTAATTTCTTGTGCTCCCCCATCTAAAGTCAGAGATAAGTCAGAAGTATTAGTAGCAATATCTGTAATAAAGACTTGTGCCTTTGGAGTTTCATACTGTACTGTGCCACTTGTTGAAGAAGCTACGGTTTGTCCACTAACAGAGTTTGTTGTAACTGCAGTGCCACTGCTTGCCCCTGAAGCTGTCTGAGATGAGCCGCTAGGAGCTACAGAGGAACTACTTCCAGGTGTTACTGCGGGAGAAGAGGTTTTAATTGTTGGTTGAGGAAGTTGCACCGTGATTGGAATATCACCATTTTTTTGTATCAACTGATCATTTGTTACCTTTACAAATTCGAATGCAGGTGCTTGATTTGTTGTTGCACCATTAATTCGAGCATAATCTGCTAGTAGGCTCATCTGAGCTTTATATGTATTTATTTCGGCATCTGATAATGCATTTATAGTCTTAAGCTTATCAAATAAAGGTTCGTAGCTAGCAGGATCAATATTCGTTCCAGCTAACTCATTATCAATCATATTGGTAAACTCTTTTGGTAAATTATTCTTTCTCAAACTATTATCAATCTGATTAGCTAAGACTTTTTTAGCCTGTGCTATTAAAAATTTATCATCATTTAGTTTATCCTTAGGAAGTTCCTGACCAAAATAGTTATTAGATATGGTTTTCCGCTCTTCTTTAAGCTCTGTGACTCTCTCTTCTAATTCTTTTTTTCTAGCTTCAATATTATTTTTGTAATCACCCACTGTACGATTGTAGTCTTTTACAAGATTAGCAAGCTTATCAAGTTCTGATTCCGATTTCGATTCTTCATTCAATTTCAAGTCCGTTGAATTGTCAAGTGACACAGATAGAGGGCCTAGTTTATTCAGATCTTCTAAAATTTTCTGATTAAATATACTAGCTTGTATATCACTTTCCTTCTGTTGTGCCTTTAATATTTCAAGCATTTCCGAAATGTTCTTTGCATCTACCTCCTTTTTGGCATCAAAGTGACTTTTCACTTCTGTCACTTGCTTATTTAAGTCTGTTCCAGTGGTATCTAGCAGCGATACAACCGAATCAGAAAACTGCTTTTGGGCTTCTTCAAATGAATTATTGTTCTTTTGCAAAGATGTAGTAAAATCTGCAACTCCTACAATAGATTGCATAGCATCGCTTGAATAAGGATAAATAGTCTGAGAAATTTTTGTATATGCACCTGATTGCTCGTTAACAACGTTCTCAACATTTCTTTTGGCATCATCTAGATTATTGATAACGCTAGAGAAATACATTTTAATGACATTCTGATTAATCAGATTGAGATATTCTCCAACTTTAAGCTCAACATTTTTTGCCTTGGCTGAATCTAAATTAGATTTTGTTTTGTACGTAATCTTAGCTTTGCTTGGGTTAAAACTTTCTAATTGAACAATTTTTTCAGAAAACTGCTGCTCAATATAAACAATAACATCTATCGACCCATCTTCAAATCGATTTTCAGCAATATTTCTTGACATAACAGTCCATTGATTGGTCGAATCTTTGGACAAGAGGGTCGTAAAATCGCTTCCGAAGTTATAGCTCTCTCCTTGTAGCTTTCCTCCCATATCTTCGTTAACCAAAGCAATGTTTAGTTTGCGATCATTCACTTTATTAGTTACTGAAACTTCTTGATTTTTAAAATGAATAAAGGTGATTGATGAAACTGTCAACAAGCTAATAAATAAGCTGACAGCAATTATGACTTTTTTCATATTATTCTCCTTTAAATTATACTCTTCTAGTATAGCAATATTAGCATGTTTTTTCAAATACTTATTATCAATTACTTACAAATAATTAACGATCTAAGCGCATTTTATCAGTCTATAAGAAATCCCAAGAGAAAACTCTCGGGATTCCTACTCTATTTTTTAAACTCTTCTACTGTAAATCTGTCATAAGAAATCTTACCAACTTCTTCGTCATAGCGAGACAGAAACTCCTGAAACCGACGGTCAATATAGCCAATAAACAGCACTTCATCTATATCTTCTTTATTGAAAAAGATAATATTTTGATTCACTAAGCCAAGTGGCAGAGTGACAGCTCCAAAGTCAAAATAACCTTGCGTCCCATTTTTTTCTGTAACTGGGCACTGATTGACAATCATAAACGGCTCTGCGCCTTCCTTTACTCGGACAACACTCCCAATCGGTAAAGCAGTACGTTTTGACATTATTCTACTCCTTCTAAATACTTCTTCGCTTCCTGAACATAGAAAAGCTCAAGATTTTCACCAGAGATGCTTTCAAATAGACTACGTGCACGAGGTTCATCGCCTTTTAACTGAGCGTTAAGCGCACCGTAGTAAGCAAACATAATTCGAGACAGTTTGTTTTGAGGTGCTGTTGTATCAAAATAATCATTCACTTCCTGATTGAACACAATATCCTTGATTGCCTCTGCTTGAGAAACCAAGGTTCCTTTAGTATTCTTCCAATCAGATGCTTTCAATAATTTTTCTTCAAAGTGGACTATTGCCCTTTGGTCCTGTAAATGAATAGAGATGAGAAGTTGATAATATGATTGACTCAATACGTAGCTAGGTCTATATTTTAAAGCTATGTTTGTAAGATCAATATTTGATAAATATGATTGTGCTAATAAAAAATTCCCCTTTAAAACAGATATCTCACCGTTTACAAACTCAAAACTAGTTATATATAGCTTCTTGTCCGTCCTACGAGAATGTTCTGCTGCATATTCATAGAATAACTGATATTTCTTTAGGTCAATATCTACTTCTTTCCAATATTTTATTACATTACCTATTAACCTTTTCAAAAAATAGGCATTGAATAAAAATAGCACAGATAAAAATAAGAGGATACGAACTGCAACTATACTTTGTTTTATTAATAACAAGAAGCCTATACTAGCCAAAAATACTGATAATACTGCTGAAAATATTGATATTCTATCAAGAAGCAAAAAGTTTATTTTGATATCATTATTTGCCAACTTCTCGGTTAGTTTTTTCATTTTCTTTCTCCATATTCTGAGTATCGTCATTAGATAATGTGGCAAGACTTGCTATTACAGCTGCAGCCGCTCCCAGAGCTACCTCAGCTGGCGCAAAAAGAACGCCTAACGTTACCACTGTAGCAAAAGCCACACCATAAAACACTACTTCTACATTCTCTGCCACCCACTCAAGCGCATTTCCCATATGATCCACATTCCTCTGTCCAATTTCATCAGTGACTGTCAATGTAGCGAAGTCCTGCTTCACTGTGGCTGTCTCCTTTACATAAGAAACTCGATAGCCATCTTCAGCCTTGTTTCCAACCTCAAAAGAGTGGTTCTTATAACCAAAAGTCATTGATAAACTAGGGTTAAGGTCATTAAAGTCTGAGCCTAACTTGCCTGAGGTATTAAAGCCACTGCTTAAATAAAAATCTCCAAATGCGACTTTGTTACTGTACTCATAATCATACTTGCCTTGAAAAATATCAGTCGTCAAGCCGCCAAAAGCCATATCACCAGTAACACTAGTCTTCCCATTCTTGTATTTTCCCTTAAAAGTGATAACAGAATCCTTTTTAGTTTGCGCCGTAAAACTAATTTTACTCTTAAAATATTGAACCCCTGTGTCATAAACAGTAATTTCTTTCTCAAAAGTAACCTGATGACCTTCAAGAAAGCGAATCAACTCTTTCGGCTTCTTACCGCCATTAGAATATGAAACCAAAGAGATTGAACGACCAAGTGTGTACCTCTAGTAATCACTTGATCCATCTTTCATCATTATAGCCAAAAAGAAGCATTTTTTCTAGCTTTCTTTTGTGTCAACCAAAAAATCCTGAGAGGAGTCTCAGGATTTTTCATCAGCTAGCTCGAACACCTACTAGTATATCAGTATACAAGACCCCATTGATCTTGCTCGAAATATAAAAAATTGGTGTACATTCTTCTAGCTCATTGTCAATTAATAAATTAGTTAAACCATAGAGCGCCTTATCAAAATCAACAGCTTCCTCACCAGTCACTCGTGCTCCCACCATTCGTGGAACTAGAAAATAACTGTTATAGGCAGTCCCCTCTAGTAATTCATCGTCTCCTAGATAATCCTCATAAACTGGAAGATAAACTGTAATGTTGTAAGTACCATCTTCTAATTCTCCTACATGGGGACAAGAATAAAAGGGATTACTCTTAGGAGTGTAACCCGCAGCTACGGCTGTATTAAGCATATCTTGAAAGGCAACTGAAATTTCATCACCAACAATATTGTAATCTACACTTAAGACATTACTTAACATTAAAAATTGATTGGTACCGTATGTAATATCTGCCATCTTACTTCTCCACTGGGATAATCAAATCCACAAACAAATCATCGTAAACAGGGATCAAAACGAGATACAACTTATCTTGCAACTCCCAGCCCTTCTCACGGATATAGTTTTTCATCTCATAAAGTCTCTCATCTAAGCCTTCTGCGAATAGTACGCGCTGACTAATACCATCTATGCTCAAGCTCGGAAGATAAGTTAATTGGCTAGTGGAGGCTGTCTCTGAAATAACCGGAATATACACCGTCACATCTTGTCGTTCCTCATCAAACTGAGTTGGAATCATCTCAAAGATCGTTGGTCCATCCTTATAAATCCCTTCAGTATATGGAAGAAGCTCTGTATGTGCAAATAGTTCTAGTAGCTCATCTGGATGGATCTGAACTTGATCCTTCATCAAGTGTGTCATTTGAATCTGGGTTTCTTTAATCATGTTTCTTTTCCTTTCTAAATCTATCTCTATCAAACTCCTTATCTTGGATCATATCTGAGGACACTTCTATATGCCTGATTGGAGTTGTTTCTTCGACATCATTGCGGTGTTGGTAAGCATAGATAATAATAAACCATGTTGCGTACAGAAATTGTCCAAAGGTCATCGAAAGCAATGATACACCCCATCCCCAAAAATATTCATATCCAATTATCGCTAAAAATATACAGACACACGATATAATAAGCGGAGGAGCGAATACAAAGTTAAGCATAAATTTGCTTGCTTTCTGCGAGATAACTTCTTCAGAGTCCAAATCGACCAAGCAGCTCATGACGACTATTACAATAATGGATTGTATAAGAGGGAGGGATAGCTTTAATCCAATAAAATTATGGTCCCCACTCATAGCACTAAAACCAATAATGATATAAATATGACCAGTCAGATACATGAGATAAGTTCCAAAACTGGTTAAAATCCCTCGCTTAAGATCTAGTAAAAATACTAGATTTAAAACCCAAACAACAATCCCTGTAATAAGCAATGTTTGATACAAAGTGGGATTGTTGAGTACCTCTAATCCTCCTGCAAAAAACGCCAAAAAGGCTATAGGATATAAAATAAAAATCCCATTTAATACTCCCCAAAGAGGAACCGGTCCCTTTATTCTACTTCTTTGAAATTCAAATGTTTTTTTAATTCGTTCCAGTATCATTTAAACCATCCTCTCATGCCTTTTATCAAGCTATTGGCACCTTTTTTAAGATTATCCGTAATATTAAACTTTTTATCAGCCCAGTTTAATACACCTACCGCTACTGCTGATACTCCAATTGCTACTGCTCCAGTTGCCCAAGCAGGGGCTGTTGCAACACCTAATAGACCTAACCCAACACCTGCTAGCGTTGCTCCAACGCTAGCTGCAGCTGTTGCTGCAACAGTTGTCCCTGCCGCCTTGGCCGCATCTATCACAAAACCTGTTGCCACACTTGCTTTAACTTCATTACCTCTAAGACCCTGACGTTTGGCATTCTGAGAATTATCATGTATTTTCGAAAAAGTATCGACGACATCTAAGGCAACACCAACAACTGCTGCTCCTTTTAAGAACTTACCAAACTTAGAAGCTGTTTTAAATCCTTCTTTATAGTTTCTCAACCCCTCCTTAGCAGACTGAACTAAACCTTTTCCTCCTCCTGCTTTGCTAGCATTCCACAAGGCTTTTCCAGCTCCGTTGAAAGTTACTTCTTTGATAAATCCTTCCTTAAACAAGCTACCACTCGTCTTCACAATACTTTTCGTCACCTTCGCAAATTTGTGTCTCATCTTAGTAGTATCAGTAAAGGTTTTGAATACTTTCCTTAGGTCCTCATTGTAACGTGTTTTCCCTAACTTCTCCATCAGGGATTTAAAAGTCTTAGTTATTTCACCATTTTTATATTGCACAATGTTATATTTTTTATTCTTATCCAGAATTTTCCCAAGCTTAAAGTATTCATCTAACAACTTACCAAGTTTTGTTGTCTCTTTGAGAATGATGGTATTTCCTCGTTTATCTCGACTAAAACGATAAGCCACATACAGAGCCGGCAAAATAGATTTCAAATATTTTTTATAACTTTTAGCCTCTTTATATAGATCACCTTTTGTGATATTTTTATAAGAATTAAACAAGGAATCTATTAGGTCTTCATTTGCCGTTACCTTCCCACTGTACTTAGACTCGGCAAGTTGTTTTGCAAGAGCATTTTGATACTTTACATTTTGTGAGTTGCTATGGAGAGCTGTATTAATTTCAGAAACGGAATTTCTAAATTGCGTTTTCTTGTAGTAATTTCTAGACACTCGATTTCCATATGAAATAGGCACATAGCCTGATAAAGTAGCTAACTCACTATTTTGCATATCAATCAGATCAAAAGTATCTGTATTCAGAACAACGTTATTAAACGTCTCCATGTTCTTAATCGTATCATCGAGGCTCTTTTGAGCTTTGGCATAGGTCGTATTGACATCATCCAAGCTAGGATTACTCAGTGAGATAATATCACTAATATCCGAATAAATACTCTGTGTTCGTGTCGAAATCTTACCTAAGCCTTCAATGGGATCTTTCATCCTTTGCTTAACTCGCTCCAGATACTCCGTATTGATAATCGCACTGTCATTGGTCTCACCAACCGTCTCCTTAAAAAGCTTGATAATCCCATCATAGCGACTCACTATACTATCCAAAGCATTGGTATAGTTATCTAGCAAGGGAATCTGGTAATTAGAAACCTTTTGGTTGATTGTGTCCTTAACTCCACCTTTGAGACTATCTGTAGAGACAACTTGGGACAAACTGCTTCTGGCTTTTGTTATCTCGCCCTTGATACTACCCACAGATGTACTCAAGGCCGATTTCTGAGCTTGTACCTCAGATAAATCAATCTTCATTCACTATCTCCTCTACATATACGCTAGAAACAATGCCCTCATTGAAATATTCCCTGCGAAAGGCTTCTTGACAATAGCGCTCATCTGTCATATCTGTATATCCTTCCGATACGACTCGCTTGATGAAGAGATTGCTTACGAATAAGGGAGCCGTATCAAATCGCAGACCAAAAGGCCATGTGTACCCTATGTAATCTATGTAGCTTCCCGTTTCCATCACTACTCTACGACCAGAAAGAACGACAAAAAAGTCCATCTGCTCACTCTCAAAGGCTGCAACCAAATCTTGTGGAAGAAGGTCTCGATCCAACTCTACAACACTACCTAAAGGATAAATACGACTAAAACAAAGATCAACATAAGAAGCATATTGGATAAAGTGACCTCGCGAAAGAACAACCTCTTCTTTGAGACGCTTCACTCGAACTTCGGAACCCTCAAAGAAAAAATCTAGTGGAGCACCAATCATCGGATGGTAGTGATAAGAGTCCTCTCCATTCATAAAAGCCAAATAACACTTGCGAAAGACTTCCGTATGTCCTGAGAGAGTCATAGAAACCGCAAATAAAAATTCTTTAGCCTGTTCAGTCACCTCTATGCGACTAAGAGCTTGCTTAAATAAAGATAGCTGTTCTTCTTTCATTGCATCGTCCCTCCAGCTTGAATAGCACCTGCTTCTCGAGCGTCATCCTGAACTTTATTATTCGCAGCTTGCTCCATCTTAGAAGCATCAGTACGGGTAAAATCTTTCAGTTTAACGATTGATTTATTAAAGTGCTCTAACACCTCATTAAACGTTGTAAAAGGGGTGAGATCTGTTTTTTTGAAAGTCAAATCCTTTATACGACCAATATTTGTCGTTGAGGACGATACACCCTTAGTAATACTATTCCATCTAGCTTTATCTACACCTATCGGTTTCATGTCTACCTCCTATTCCATACAATCATAAATACGAGCCTGCCGATAATAAGAATTAATCGTAGACTGCAAACCTTCCGACTCTGACTTAAGAGAGCGAATCTTGTCATCAATAGCTGTCTTATTATTGCTATGACTAATACAGAAATTAGAGATATGAGTTCCTAGAGCATAAAATTGTGCTTCAAAATCTTCTTGACGACTTCCCTTAAAACTTGTAGAATCCAACGGAATTATCTGACCAAGTGATCTACTTTTATTGCCTATAGATTGAATTTCTGTTGATAATTTACTACTAGCATTTTTTAACTTAGCGATTTTACCATCAATTTCAGTTTTAGCGGCTTGAGCTTCTGCGGCTCTCCTGCGAAATCTTGCAGCTACATCTCTATAATACGAGCTCATCTCATTTCTCCTTTTGCTATCAATATAAAATATCGCTTTTATTTTATCATATTTAAAATAGAATAGCTAGTAAGGTTAGGTAATACAAAAAACATACCCGCTTTTAAAAAGCTAATGGGTATGTTTACATAATCATCTATTAGGCAACTTGATCCGATAAACTTCTCTTCCGACAAAGAAATGAACTTCATCTACTTCCAGAAGTGGCTCATTATAATTCGTTTTCCCTTTGATCATCCCTTGATCTATAAATCTAGTTCCAAAGATACCTGCCGGCATATTTGACCGCAATCGCTTACTGAACTCATCAAATTTATTTTCAATAGTCTTTTGATGACCGTGGAAAATGAAATAAACTCCTGCTTTAGCTGCATTTTTCAGAATAGATTCTAAAGTATTAAATGAGATTAACATTTTCTCGTTAAGAATATGTATATCTGGCATATACACAATCATTGGGATCTTATGTCCTCCATGAAGTCTGCGCTCTATTTCACCAACGATATCCGTAATGACTGCACTAAATTCTTCTGATGTGATAACTGAGTCACAATCAGCCTGATTAGCAAATCGACCCTCTAGATCAAAAACGATGCGTTGAGCTTTTCCTTCCAATTGTTTAAGGGCCTTCATGATAATGACTTCAAGCATTTCTGTCTGCTGAGGCGTATCATCCATAATCACAAAGTAGCCGTGCTCTTCTGGATTAAAGCCAACAATCTTTGTTGTTTCTTTATCATAACCTATTGGAACTTGTACTTGATGCAGCATAGTCTGTGTTTCCTTTGCCTGCTCAAAATCTTCCATTGTAATCTCATTTGGCAACATTGGAATTGGCTCTGGACGTACCCCCGTCCACATATTTGATATCGTCTTAATTTCCTCTTCTAACTGATAGAGGCGCTCAATATCATTGTCACCACCCGTAGGTAAATAGACCTGAATAGCATAAGGGATATCTTCTTTAATTTGAGCACGTCCGAAAATTTCTTGCTGAATGAGGGCCTCGCGACCTACTATTTCTTTAGCAGCCCCTTCATCTACCATGAAGAAGGCCATCCGTGAAGTTATATTGCTTGACATACTAATTTTAAGACTATTCGAACGAAGAACTGTTAAAATCACATAACAGCCTAAACTAGCTCCCTCACGTAGAATTCGATTAACCAAATTTTCAATTGACTCTTCTAAAGGTGTATCCTTTATAGAATCAAATCCATCAAAAATGGTTAAAATTATCGGAAGCTTTTCACCAGATTTCTGCTCATATTGAGAAAGACTTGCTACATTGTAAGCCGCAAATTTCTCCTTGCGAGCTTTCAATTCATGATCAATTCTCTTTAAGAATTTAACTAGTTTTTCTTCTTCATCAAATCTTGTCAAATCAACTATATGCGGTAACTCCTTAAGCGGTAGCAGACCATTCGTACCAAAATCAAACAAATTAACATGGACTTGTTCTGGAGTATTTAGTCGAGCAAGATTCATCACCAAGGTTTGGAGTGCAACAGACTTACCAAAACCAGGGGAACCGTAAAAGACAGTATGACCCATCTTTTCTATGTCAAAGTTAAAATTAGTTTGTCTCTGCTCAGTAGGTATATCCATCTTAGCAAAAGGAACCGCCAAAACTTTTTTATCTGTCCAATGCACATCCGTTTCTGGTGATATAATCCTTGTCTCCAATGGCTCCAGCCAAGGTCTATCTGGCATAGTAATAGAAAAATGACTAGTAAATTCAGAAATATAATTCACAAGTGCATCAAGCTCAGTGATTTCTTCAGACTCTGTAGTTGTATAATCCTCATCAATTGATAAATCCTCAGATAGCAGCTCATATTGTCCTAAATCATTAATCAGCCAAATCCGTTCATCAACCGTCTCTTTTTTATCATCTCCCTGCGGAGCATAGGCTGCACCACTCCAAGCGGATTGGAATAATTCGTATATTTCATTATTTCCAACTTGTAGATAAGCACGTCCTGGTTCTTTGATACTTGCTGCATCTGGTGTTTTTATAATTTCAGACGAATCTGATGCATCTGAAACTTTTAAGGCTAATTTAAAACGCGAGTTAGACCATATTTGGTCATTAACAACACCTGACGGTTTTTGAGTCGCGAGGATAAGGTGAACCCCAAGAGAGCGTCCAATACGAGCAGTTGATACAAGTTCTGTCATAAATTCTGGCTCATGCTGTTTCAACTCTGCAAATTCATCACTGATAAGAAATAGATGTGGTAAAGGCTTGCTTGGAAAAGAATCCTTATCAGCAGCTAACTGTCCTTCTTTATACAATTTAGTATAACCATTGATATGGTTCACTCCAAATTGACTAAACAATCTTTGACGCTTTTGCAGTTCCGCCTTAATAGAGGCTAAAGCACGTGCACTTGAAGCCCCATCTAAATTCGTAATTGCCCCAAGCATATGAGGAAGATTGTTGAAAAGATTGGCCATTCCTCCACCTTTAAAGTCAATGGTAAGGAAGCCAACATCCTCTGGACTGAAATTTACTGCTAAAGATAGAATATAGGATTGAAGAATTTCTGATTTCCCTGAACCCGTGGTTCCGGCCACGAGTCCGTGCGGCCCATGAGCTCGCTCATGAAGGTTCAACTCAACAACATCATCTTTCCCACGCAGTCCTAAAGGAACTGCCAATGTCTTTGAAGTATCAGCCCTTCGCCAATTCGAACCTAAATCTATTTCTTCTACTGTTTTAACCTTATACAGCTCTAAGAAAGAAACAGACTTAGGAATCGTATTTTTTTCAACTTCAAGGTGTTCTAAATTTGCCAATGTCCGAACGCATTGTTCGTAAGTCGGCAAAGCTGAATATGGACAAAATGTCTGAGCGCTGTAATTTCGACCGTCATTGATAATCTGCCCAGCATTCTGATTTTTATATTCAATCAATGTTGTGACTGTTTCAGGCAATAAACGCTGAGCTTCTTTTACCCAAATAACAGTAACACCAAGTTCTGTCAAATCTTTTGCAAGATATTCGTTTAAACTATGCCCTAAAAGATGTGAGTCATCTAAAATGGTTAAAACATAGTGAGGCTTAAATCGTGCATCTTTCTCACCCATCTCTTTTTTTAGCTGAGAGCGCTTTTGGATAATACGATAAAAAGAATTTAAAACTGCATCACGACTTCGAGCATCATGCACAAAACCTCGAATATTTCGTTCCTGCATTTTGAAATGAGGTAAAAAACGCCATTCTGACCAATCTTTCTCATAATCATGCTCATGAACCAAATTAATAAAGTTCACATCTAAATAACTATGAAAAATTGCCAACTGCAAGAGCAAATTATAAATAGCTGTCTTGGTAACTTCTTGATTACCAATCAATCCGACCGTCGCTTGTGCAATATTGACAGTAATAGGAACCTGTCTTTGCATCTGATATTTTTGAAGAACCTTTTGTGCAAATTTAGATGACTCATCTTTACTTTGAATATCAAAATTCGTTTGCAATTGGAGCTGACTTACTTTATTACCAAGCCCAAGAGAAAGTTGCAAAAAATCCTCATTGTAATCTAAGCGTTCGTAAATACGAGAATCATACCGAGCAATCATATCTGCTAAAACTTGAATTTCTGGTTGATTATACCTTAGAATCGCTGCCTCTTCTTGATAATATCGATTTAATTCTGAAACTTGCTTAAGCAAGTATTTTTCATAATCTTCTACCCGAATACGCTCCTGCTCTTTATTATCTTTTCTTTCTTCAAAATACTGGCTCATGGTTGTACCAGCAGTTAGCAGGCTAAACCCACCCATACCAATCATCATCAACGGGTTACCTTTGAAAACAAAACTACTAAAAGCTGTAATTGCGAACATCCCAAGTGCAGGGACAATCGCTCTTACTAATGAATTTTTGGCTGGTTTTATCGGCAAAGGAGGTTGATTAATATGAATTTTTGAACTATAAATGGAGGGATTAATCCGAGGGCTTCTGCGATATGCTGGAAAATCTTGAGGATATTCGCTTGCACACTCTTCAACTAATATTTTCTCTAGATTAAAAATAGGAATTGAGTAGAGAGAAGAAATTTTCCATTGTAACTTTCGCTTTTCAATGAAATGCTGAGCAGTAGCAATCATATCTCCTATTTCAAATGGAAATAACCCACTTTCTTCAATTAGTTTATAATTAAGATAAACTGGCTTATCACCAATTTCAATCTGTACTTGTTTATCGGAGAAAATCAAAACTGTTGAAGAACTAATCTTCAAATCAGCTTCTTCCTGACTACTGCACATGAAAAGCTCTGTCGGAGGAAAAATATAGGTCGTAAAGATTTCTTTTTCAGACTCTAATAAAGTGACTTTTTCCCCACCAAAAACTGTCTCTCCTAACTTTAAGATATCTCCATTTCGATAAACAGTCTGGTTCTCCAATTTATATGCACTACCATTCAGTAAAATAGACTGTGAATCTACTAGATTAGCAGTTAAGAGTTCTCTCGTTTCTATTAGTAACGTGTAGAGGGGATGATACTCTTCGAAAAGTTGATCACCTAGCTGGTGATAGTATACGTTCTTATTTTCTTCCATCAACTACTCACCATTTCCTTTTGATGAAGAAGTATCTTTAGAGTGACTACTGTCATCCGTACTTTTTTCACCAATTTCTGAGGATAATTCCTTTATTTTTTTCTCATATTCACTCAATTTTTTCTGTTTCTCTGAACCATTCATATTTACATTTGACCTGACTGATTCATAAAGATTTGTATAAGCATGCAGAATAAGTTGGGTATCTCCAATATTCTGGGCTACATCCAGTGCCTTTTCAAATTTTCCACGACCCAAATAAATCCAATAATTCAAAATAGTATCATCACTAGATTCCGTAATCGTATTTAATACTGTTTCTTTTTGCTTATCACTCAAACTATCTAAACGAACATAACTAGCTGCTAGAATGTATTTCGCCTCTTTAGGTAATGAATCTACACTATAAGCCTTTAGCGATTCGACTGTCTCAGAAAAATCTTTTCTCATAAAGTTTGATTGTGCCATGATGACTGCAGATTTTAAAGGTCCATCCTTGAACATAGATTGATAAGTTGTGAAACTAAGAACCGCAGAAACAACAGCTAGAACCGACGTAGCAATCAATAGACCTTTCCATTTTTTAGTATTGACCAAAATATTCTCTATCGAACTCTTTTTTGACAATGTATAATATTTTTCAGAAACATACTGATTGATTTCTTCCAAAGTCCTTAAGGGAATAATATCCTGAGCAATTTTATCTTTAACAGCATCTAACCCACTAACAGCCAACTTAAAATCTACTTTTGGCACTAAAATAGATACCATCAATGCTTTGTAGGATGCTAGACAAAATTCTTCATCATATATCCGTGGAGACAATAACTTCTCAATCCCTCGATGAAGCATCTTCACTTTCCCACCTAAAATAACAATATTTTCTGGATGTATATAAGGAATTTTAAAATTATTTTCTCCTAATTCTATAGAAGTCATTTTTTGGGCTAGAGCAAATCGCTCCAATTCTGTCTTTAATGAGAACAACTCCTCTGTAACTGTTTTAAAATATGCAGGTATTTCATAATCTAAACACAGCGAACCATCTTCTTGTCTTATCGCAACACGACAGTATTCTTTGATAGCATCTAGCCGTTCTCTGTCATATCCTGAAGAGGAAACTTGAACAGTAACTTTATTCTCCGCCTTCAAAAAAATTAGCTTATCCCCGTCAAACATATATTACTACCCTTCCTAATTCTTCTTTCTAACCGATAATTTCTAGTATATCTCCATTACTAATAGGATAATTGGCTAAAATATCATTTCCTTCTATATGAATATGTTTATTTTTTACTTTAAACCAAAATTGATCATCAACTGGCAACCCCAGTTTTGTTCTAATCACTCTATTATTCAATATCTTCTTAAAATTTATCCAAGTTAGAGACTTTGAAACTCTAATATCTAATTCTCTCTGTTTATATGCTATTGTTATCTCTACTTTTCCTAAGTCCATGCCATTTCCTTCCTAAAAATATTCCTGCAGTAGTCATAAAAATTAAAAAAATAGCAATCAATATATTAAATATTCCTTTTCCAATTTTTTTATTATTATGTTTAGTTACAGAAAAACCTTCAGCTAATTTATAGTCTGTAAATAGTGATTTTTTTAATTGAAGTGTATCTAATCC
Organism: Streptococcus cristatus; assembly: GCF_003943815.1. GTDB lineage: Bacteria > Bacillota > Bacilli > Lactobacillales > Streptococcaceae > Streptococcus > Streptococcus cristatus_F. The sequence goes on from NZ_RJNA01000004.1 coordinate 90,459, forward strand.
ATAAATAGAAAAACTTTTCTCTTGCTTAAAAATATTTATTTCTGCTTCTTGCAGTAACTCTTTAGTTGTCCGATTTCTTTCATCCACCGCTTTTTTTGTTCGATTCAAGAACAGGTTAGGTGCATACTTTGATTCGATTAGATTGGCATTATTATTTTCCTGAGTACCATTTGTAATAATATCTGTGTCTAGCTTTAACTTCCCATCATCTGCAAACACTAATTGAGGTAGTAACAAACAACATATAAATAGAATCTGTAATTTTGCTTTTTTTTTCATAACAAAAATAAGCGTCAAGTTTCCCTGACGCCCCTCAATTCTTTTTACAAACCAAAACTTTGCGCATCATGTTGGTCGCGTTCAGCAACAGTTTGAGCATAGTTGTTCAATTGTTGATTAATACTTACTAAAAGTTCTTCAAATTTTTGAACATGAGTATACAATTGATTATATTGTTCGAGGTAAGCATTAAAAGCTTGACCTTTCCACTGTGATGCAATTTCACCGTTTGTTTTATTAACAGTTTGAATTGCTTGTTCAATCTGATCTTTAGCACTAGTATAAATACGTGCTTGTTCTTTTAGCTGTTCTGGGGTTAAACTAATAACTGACATAGGTGTCTCCTTTTGTGTTTTTATTACTTCTTTAATTTATCATATTTATAAGAGTTTGTCAATTTTGAAGTACAAAGTACTGCTAAAAACAGATTCCCATGTTACTTATTAAATAATTAAACTATATCTATTATTTCTTAAGTCTCTTTTCGTAGCTATCCTTAGATAGTAGAATCTATTTACCACTTTATACTTCCAGTAGAAACTTTCTTTTCATTTTATATAAGGCATTAAGGCAATAGTACGCCACATCCTACCTTTTCTCATAAATCAACATCCTTATGGTATCCTATAAAATCTTTACATATTAGGCGCCTTCTAAGCTAACGTAAATAGCATATTTGTCCAACTATTCAGCATATTTGAATTATAAATACTTATTGCAACAATTATCAGGAGATAATTCCATATGAGAAATTACTTATTCTTATAAAGACTATACAATCCATTTAAACTGTCGTCTATTGTCACTACTCTCATTAAATGAATCACAATTTTATCCACATCTATTTTTGCATTTCTATCAAGCGCTATAGCTATAGAACCTATCATCTCTATAACATAGAGGTATTGTGGAGTATTTTAGTATAAACAAAAGATCCTATACGAATTATAGTCTAATTGTGACTATAACACATTAAAAAGAATCATATGGAACTAATTAATTCATTAAGAATCCTCGATAATCCCAATAAGCAGATTTTTTTATTGATGATAATCGTAGGCAAGGCGAGGGCTGCCATCTGGCAAATAAATCGTGCCACACTGGCTAAAACCGTAGCGGCGAATGACTGCCTGCATCGGATGGTTATCCGCATGCGTATCGATACGGAGATAGGAAATTTTCTGCAGGCAAAAGTCAAAACACTGGTGAGCCAGACCCTTTACTTGTCCATTTGAAGCGATACGGTGGATTGTACCGTAAGGCTCTGAAAAACGCCAAGCACCTTCAATCTCTTGGTAGGTCGGATCTGGTCCGATGATGAACGCAAAAGTTCCAACAACTTGACCAGCCTCCTCGAAGACATAGCAGTGACCCGCCCGAATATCTTCCTCTACCAACTGACGATTCGGATAGGAAGCCGGCCACTGACTTGGATTTCCCATAGTCCGCATAAACTCTCTAGCCTGCTCAAAAATTGCTAAAATTGCTGGGATATCTTGCATTTCCGCCAAGCGAATCATGTCTTCTCCTTCCAGCTTGCATTCTTATTTGACAAACTCCTCGTAGTTACCCGTGTAATTAGCCCACTCCTTACTGAAGAATTTTTCATTGATCTGATAATTCGGAGCAGGTTGGGGATTAGACACAAAAGGATCTACAGCCTTGTCGAAGGCCAGCCAGCCATTCCAGCCCATGTGGATCGTGTCCTGCATAAAGTAAGGCTTGTCGCCGTCCTTAGAAAAGTCAGCAATATTCGTAAAGCCTTGACTTTCCAGCTGGAACTTGATCTTCTCAACTGTCCGCTGGTACATCTCTTCACTCAGTCCAGTATAGGCCATCCATTTGGCATTGACCGGTGGAATGACAAAGATAACATTGGTATGGGATTTGGCAAATTGCTCCAAAACCAGCTGCAAATCATTGTACTCGGGAGACTTTTCGTAAGACTGTTTGGATTGGAATCCTTTGAACTTCTTGATTTTTCTAGCCAAACGCTTCTTATAAAAGTCATTATCGATGCCTAAATCATTGTTATTGGTCTGCTTGACAGCATCTGCCGTAGCCAGTTTTTCCAATTCTTCATAGGAGAATTCATCTGGAAGACGGGAAAGCTGAGGTAAAACCTTCGTGTCATAGTTGCCATTATTACCAGCAGCAAACGTGCTGAAAAAAGCATCCTCCCGCTGATAAATCCGGCTCATAGTGTTGATATACTGCTGCTCAAAAGAAGTCAGTTGGCTTCCATCGGCTACTTTCCTGACAATATCCCCCATTGCAATGTTGGGATAGAGCTGCAAAAGTCGCTGGGCTGCATACTGAGCGCCTACGCCACCGTCCTGCCAGCTAAGAAATCCAGCTAGCTGGTCGCTATTGAAATACTGCTGAAAAGCCGCCGCATCATAGCCCTTTTTGGTAAACCATTGGGGAGAAACGACATAGACAGCCGTCTTATTTTCCAGCTCAGAGGTCATCTGCTGCATTCCAAAATATTGGTTGAGCGAAGCTGCCCCCCGCTGCCCTAGAAAATAAGGTCGGTAATTGCGGTCATACTTCTCGGCCAAAACAGCTGGGTGCATACTGTCAAAACGCAGCCATTCGCTGGAGCCAAAGTAGGGCACAAAACGGGTATCTTGATCTGTCAGGGCCGTCATTTTTTTGCTACGGCTTTTGAACGTTTCTGCTGTGAGAGTCACAGCTGCCCGCTTCTCTGCTTCCACATCATGCTTTTTCTCAAGCGGATAGAAGAAAAAGAGCAGGGCGACCATGATCAAGGCGCAGAAGACAGGCCCCAGAATCAGCCAGAGTCGTTTAAGCATTACGAAGCTCCGTTACGCCTTCAACAATTTTATTGGCTGTATTCCAGTCATCGCGGCCAAATTCTGATACTGGCACACGGATGTCAAAACGGTTTTCCAGCTCAACAATCAGCTCTACTGTTCCCATACTGTCCAAAACACCAGCATCAAACAAATCCTCGTCCATCATGTCCGAAACATCTTCCATAAATAATTCGTCAATAATTTCAATTACTTCTGCTTTTACATCCATTATAGTTTCCTCGTTTACATTTTATTTTTTAAACCAAAGGTCATTCAAAAATCCTGAGAAGATCAAGAATGAGAACATGACAACATGGAAAGTGATCACAACCCCCAACGCTTGGGTCCACTTGTTGTCAGGTAGGGCTGGCAGTCCCTTGCTTTTACGCTCTTTATTGATGGTCTTTTTCTTACGAAGCCAAGCGTCATTGACCACCAAGCCCAGACCGTGGAAAAGACCATAGGCAATATAGTACCAGGTCACACCATGCCAGAAGCCCATGACCAACATATTGATCAGATAGGCCACACTGGAAGTCGTATTGCGGTTTTTAAAGACCTTGTTGCGCATGAGCACCATGACCAGCCGCATAAAGACAAAGTCTCGGAACCAGAAGGACAGGCTCATGTGCCAGCGATTCCAAAATTCCTTCAAATCACGTGAAACAAAAGGCTTGTCAAAGTTGATAGGGCTCTTGATGCCCATGAGATTGGAAATAGCTAGCGCAAACATCGAATAACCGGCAAAGTCAAAGAAGAGATCCAGACCAAAGACATACATGACGCCTAGCGTTCCTAGGTTGAAGAAACCGCCAGTATAGAGGGCATAGGTCTTAAGATGCCCTAAAATCATGTGGCCAAAGATATGAGCCAGGACAAACTTATAAAGAAAGCCCAGCATGATATATTTGACCGACTGCTCCAGCATATCTAGAAGCTCATCGCGCTCTGGAATTTGGAGATAATTTTCATTGAAACGCTTAAAACGATCAATGGGGCCACTCGAAAAAGTGGGCATAAAGAGCATAAAGCGGAGGAATTCCCAGAGACTGAAATCAGTCAGCACGCCATCCCTCAGCTCAATAATCATACCAACTGAGCGGAAGGTCAGATAGGAAATTCCCAGAAAGCCAAAGAGTGATTGATGGCCACTGATAGCTGGCTCGACCTTAACCCAGAATAGGGGCAGAACCGCCAATGCTGTATGCAAATAAAATATCCACTTGCTATCCCGCTTTTTGCGGTAGAATTTATAAGAATAAACCCAGACCGTCTGCCAGACGACATAAAAGAGCAGGGCATAAAGCTGCGCCAGACTAGGGCCCGTCAGCATCAAGACGATAAAGGCCAAGCTGACCAAGGCTTCGTAGACTGGGAAGCGTTTTTTAAAGAAAAGTCCGATAAAGATTGGCAAAACAGCCAAGATAAGATAAAGGAAATACTGTGGGTCTCCGTAAGGCTCCAGATGAGGAAGCTGTTTCAAGAAATCCATCATGACTTGTTGACCTCACTAATCAGCCCCTTGATATCAATCTTACCGTTTGGTGTTAGGGGCAGAGATTCCCGATAGAGGAACTTAGACGGCATCATATAAGACATCATGATATCCTGTAGATCCTCCTTGATAGCCTTGGTGATATCGATTTCGCGGTCAAATTGCTCTGCAACACCCTCTTTCAAAATAACGTAGGCCAATAAGTTTTGAACCTTGTGGTCCTTATTATAACGTGGCACTGCCACTGCCGCCTCGATATACTTAGATTTGTTGAGGTTTTGAGATACGTCCTCTAGCTCGATGCGATAGCCGTTAAACTTAATCTGGAAGTCCATACGACCGCCGTAGAGCAAGAGACCTTCATCCGTCATCGTACCCACATCGCCTGTATGATAGGCTGGTAGCCCTTCAAATTCAAAGAAAGCTTCAGCTGTCTTTTCAGGATTGTTGAGATAACCCTTGGATACGGCTGGTCCGCAGACAATGATTTCTCCCTGCTGACCATTCGGCAATTTTTGCCCATTCTCATCGATGACAAAGGTTGGTGAATCCGCCTTGGTATAGCCGATTGGTAGACGCTTGAGGGTCGCTAGCATGTCATCCGTGATGGCAACTGCAGACAGAGCCACAGTTGCTTCGGTCGGGCCATAGGCATTGATAATACGAGCCTCAGGGAAACGCTCCCGCAATTTCTGAGCTGTCTTGACCGTCAACTCCTCCCCATCAAAGTAAAAATGCGTAATGCCTGGCATCTTTTGGCTATTAAAATCTTCCGAAAGCATGGCCATATCCGCAAAGGACGGTGTAGAAGTCCAGATTGCTACAGGCAGGCTGAGAATCGCTTCAAATAGCTGCTTGAAGTCCTGAGTCAGACTAGAAGGCAAGGCATAGAGAGTGCCCCCCAGCGCCAAAGTCGGTGCCCAGTACATAACTGACAAGTCAAAAGAATAAGGCGGTTGCGCCAGCATTTGCGGACGGCTCGGTGTCGCAAATTCCTTGTCTGTAATCATCCAGTTGGTAAAGCTGAGCAGGTTATCATGAGAGATTTGCACACCCTTAGGTTTGCCAGTCGTACCAGAAGTAAATATGATGTAGTAATTATCATCGCCCTTGACAGGATGGCTCATCTCATAGGCAGTCTTTTCTGCGTAAGCCGCTCGAACCTGATCCAGACTGAGAATGGCTGCATCTGTATCAGCCAGCGGAAAATCCGCAATGGCGATAATCAAGCTTGGTTCAGCTACTTCCAAAATAGCAGTCACACGCTCCAAAGCTGAATGACTATCAATAGGAATATAAGCATGACCAGCTTTGGTCAAGGCCACAAAAGTAGCCAGCATTTCATACTCCTGACCACCGTAGACCACGACTGGTGATTTGGGAGCCAGCCCCAAGCTATCAATCTTAGCTGCCAGTGCATCGGAGTCGGCCTTTAGATCTCCGTAAGTATGAACTTGTCCGAGGACATTGTAGACAGGGAAATCTGGCTGCGTCTGAGCAAAGTGCTCAATTGCTTCAATCATATCTGTAATTGCTGTATTTGACATGTGTATAGTACTCTCTTACATTAAAATTCATTGTAGATAAAGCCACCTTGACCTTGACCAAGATAACTAAAGAAATAAAGCAGGGCTACGAAAATCACAAAGTATAGCAATGTCTGCCCTACAAACTTATAAATCGTCTTATATTTCGTCATTTCATTCACTCTTATCTTTTTTTAGATAGACATAGATTATTTTACCATTTTATAGAGAAAGATTTCAATATAAAAGCTATCAATTGTGTAAAGTTCTTGTAAGGAAATAAAGAGAAAAAGAGTTACTTCCCTTATTTTTCAAGAATGAAATCCTTTTCAATATCTATAAGTAAAATTTCTATATATTACTTGACTTTTTGTTCGAAAGGGATTATCCTATATGTAGAAAGTTTATATATAATATTTTTATATATAGGAGGTAGTGCATGTATTTCCCTACATCTTCTACCCTGATAGAATTTCTGATTTTAGCGATTTTAGATAAAGAAGATTCCTACGGCTACGAGATTAGCCAAACCATCAAGCTCATTGCCGATATCAAGGAGTCCACGCTTTATCCTATCCTGAAGAAATTGGAAAAGAGTCAGTATTTAGAGACTTACTCTCAAGAATATCAAGGTCGAAAACGAAAATATTACTCTCTGACCCCAACAGGTCAGAAACAACTGGTCAGCCTCAAAAATGAATGGGAGCTTTATACCAGCATGATTAAGGGCATTATCGAAGGGAGTGTTCGTCATGACAAGAACTGAATATCTAGCTCAACTAGATAACTATTTGAAAAAGTTGCCAGCAAAAGACTATCAAGAAGCCATGGACTACTTCACCGAGTACTTTGACGAGGTCGGTCCAGAGGGAGAGGCAGCAGCTATAGCTGAACTGGGCAATCCTAAGGAAGCGGCTCACGAGATTATCATCAATCTTCTGGACAAGAAAATAGAAGAAGACAGTCAAGAAGCTAGCTCCGTCAAAAATAGTAAGCAGATCGTCCAGATTGCTATTCTGTCCATCTTGGCGGCTCCACTAGCAATTCCTCTATTAATTTTGGCTTTGACTTTGACTTTCACTTTCTTCCTCCTCGTCAGTGTCCTTGCTTTTGTCATGGCCGTCTTTACCTTTGCTATGCTTCTCCTAGGGGCTAGTCTGATTTGGGACAGCCTGACTCTCGGCATGGCTACTTCGATTCCTGCTTTTGCTCTCAGTTTGGGGATGAGCTTCTTAGCCTTGGGGATGGCTGGACTCTTTTATCTCAGCATTGGTCCTATCCTTCGCTTTATCAAACTGAGTTTTGTCAAACTCGCCCAAGCCTTGGCCCGGAAAGGAGGCCATCATGTTTAAAGTAAGAAAAACCGTGTTCAGCATTGCGATTGTTGCCTGTCTGCTGGGTCTAGGCCTCATACTGGCAGGGCTAGCAAGTGGTGGTCTGCAGGATCTGGTGAAGAGCTCAGCCGCTAGCACCAAAATGACCAAGCATGAGGAAACCTATGACAATATCCATTCCTTAAATCTAGAACTCAACAATCGCTCGGTTGTAATTGGAGAATCACCCGATGATAAGGTTCACTTGACCTATTATCAAGGAGATGGCAAAACATCTGAGAAAGTAACCACTAAAACTGAAAACGGAAGTTTATACATTAAGGAATCCAGCTTTTTTATCAACATTAACAGCGGTCTGCGCTCTTTACTAGGCTTGATAAATGGAGATTTGGAAAGGACTCAACAAATCACTCTAAGCCTACCTAAGGGAAGGAACTTGGAGCAGGTCAAGGCCAGTTTGGCTAACGGTAGCCTATCAATCAATGACCTGACAATCAAAAAATTAAAAGCCGATCTCAGCAATGGCTCTATCGAACTCAGTCAGAGCCAAATTAAGAGCGGTAGCATTGAAAGTGCTAACGGTAGCATCGAGCTAGTCCAAACCAGCCTAACCGATACTCAAATCAGTCTCTCCAACGGTAGTATCACTAGTGATAAACTGATCCTCAAGGGCAATATCAACATGTCCAGCGGCAATGGTTCCATCGATCTCCACCTCGCCGAAGAGACCTACAAAGCCATCTCACTGGACCTGCAAACAGATCTAGGTGACATTGAACTGCCCAAGGACATGCAGACCAGCCACGACCAAGAGGACTTCATAGGCGATCGGGTCATTCATACCAATGAACAGGCCCAAGCCAAGCTGACCGCCCGCACCAGCACCGGCAGCATTGAGATTAGTCATTAAAATAGAACGGAGCCTAATTGGTTCCGTTTTTTATGGTCAAAATGGTAAAATAAGATAGAGAGGGGTTTCGAATGCTAAATTATAAATGGATATTTTTTGATATTGGTTCTACTTTAATCAATGAAGAGAAAGCTTATCAAGATAGGATTGAACAAGCAATTGCAGGAACAAATATCACTTATGATGCATTTTATCAGCGGATGCTACTATCATTTAAAGAGGGGCAAAAGGGAGATTTAATAGCATTACAAGAATTTGGCCTAGAACGTCCGAAATGGAACTCTGAACTAGAAACACTTTACCCAGATACAAAAACGGTCTTAGAAATACTACATAATCGCTATAAAATAGGTATTATCGCTAATCAACTACCTGGCTTAGAGGAGCGATTAGAAAAGTTTGCTATCAGACAATGGATTGATCTGATTATCTCGTCAGCTGACTGTGGATTTTCCAAACCTAGTTCTAAAATTTTTCAACTAGCCCTTCAACAAGCTTCATGTTCTGCTTCATCTGCTATTATGATTGGTGACAGACTTGATAATGATATTGCGCCAGCTAAGGCATTAGGCATGAAAACTATTTGGATCAAACAAGGATTTAGTGCATATAGTCCAATCCAGTCACCGTCAGAAGAACCTGATTTTACTGTAAATTCCTTATCGGCCTTGCTAAAAATTCTCTAACTCCACCTTTACTTCCCATAGCCTTTATGTTATGATACTCTATAAAATTTATCACAAGGAGGTCCCTATGAAAAAACTCACACCTGGTATGCACATTCGGGTCGTCAGTCCCTCGTCGTCAATCGAACGCCTTGGTGGCTTTGAAGCCAATCTAGCCGCCAAGGAGCGCTTGGAAAAGCTAGGGTTTACCGTATCTTTTTCAGAGCATTATCTGGAAAATGATATACTAGGCTCTGCCTCCATCGAAAGCCGAGTGGCAGACATTCATGCTGCCTTTTCGGATGACTCAGTTGATGCTATTCTGGCCACCATCGGCGGTTTCAACTGTAATGAGCTTTTGCCCCATCTGGACTTTGAGTTGATTGCTAGAAATCCTAAGATTTTCTGCGGCTACTCAGACACGACAGCCTTGCTCAACGCTATCTATAGCAAGACCGGCATGAAAACTTACATGGGACCATCCTACTCCAGCTTTAAAATGGATGCCCTACAGGACTATCAAACCGAGAGCTGGCTCAAGGCCGTCAGCCAGACTTCTTATGAATTGACTCCCAGTGAAAAATGGGGCGACAATGCTTGGTATCTGCCCGATGCGCCACTGAGTTTCCATGAAACGGAATGGAAAGTCTATCATCACGGACAAGCCCAAGCCACTGTTATCGGCGGTAATCTCTCCACCTTCTCACTTCTGCGTGGAACACCTTATGCGCCAACAGATGAAAACTATGTCCTCTTTGTTGAAGAGGCAGAGGAAGATGATTATGTGGAGTTTGACCGCAATCTTGCCGCCCTCCTTCAGGCCTATCCTAACCCGCAGGCTCTTCTCATCGGCCGCTTTCCAAAAGAATGTCAGATGACAGAGGAACTGCTCCTTTATATCTTGGATAAACATCCTATTCTAAAGACAATTCCTGTCCTCTATGACTTGGACTTTGCTCATACTCAGCCACTCTTTACCATCACCATCGGTGCTCAAGTGACGGTGGATACAGAGAAGATGTCTATCAAAATTGATGAATAAACAAGAGACGACCTCCAAACAAAAGGTCGTTTTTGATATCTAAAAGTCATGAATCATCTCTAAACAGCGCTCCAAATCCACATCCCACTCCAGATGCTCAACTGTCCAAGGAATAAGGATGTCTGGTTCAATCCCCTTGTCTGTCATACCCTGTCCCTTATCAAGTGCTAGAGCGCGTGAAGTTGGAAAGTTCAAACTATAGTCACCATAATCTACCTGACAGCAGTTAGAATAATCTAGTATTCCAAGAGTCGGGCGCCCCAGAACCGTCACCTTAGGAAAACATTTCATCATCTGGACAAAATTGTCTCCCGACGAAGCACAGTAGACATCTGCCAAGACAAAAATCTTCTCAGGATGGCTTCCTCCTTTCACATTAGGAAACATTTCCCTGTCCTCGCCTCCAAATTTAACATAGCCTTTGCCCCGATTGGCCTGCAGGTCTTGCATGATTATCTCCAACAAATCCTTCGTCTCCTGATTAATCCCTTCCTGCTGCACGTAGGCTTCAAAATCTTTCAAACGCAGGTCAACATTCCGCTCTGTGTAGAGAATTTCCATCCCTTCATCAGTCCAGCCCAAGTCAGAATAGACTTGCCCCTCAGAAAGAGCATAGTGGAGCAGGGGAAAATACAGCGAGTCCATCCCGCCAGTATTTTGACGGACATCAATCACCAGACAAGCAGCCCTCTTGATAGTATCTTGTGCTTCCTGATAGAGTTTGTTGATGGCTTTCTCGTTCCTAAAGTCATCCAAACGGAGATAAATAACACCCTTTTCTAACTCTTTCCATTCAAATCGACTCTCTACAGGATTCTGGCTAGGCTCAACTGAAAGGATTTGCTCTACTCCTGCTCGCAAAACAGTCACTTGCCTAGCTTTTGAAATCAACTCGCTCCACTCACGGTAGTTTCGCTCAGGCGTTGAACTGGTAAAATACGCTCGGTGCATCCTATAAAACTCTTCTAGATGCTGTCCATCCAGTTTCACAATTTGATCGCCCGCCTGCAAATTCGTATCTGCATTAGCCTGCTCAACATAAAGTCCTTGGATTGTTGAACGTAGAACAAAACCTTTTGGCTTAGCATATTTCTCCCGAAAAGCTACGTGGCCAATAACTCCGAAGCTAGCTAGATAAGTCTGAACCTGATAAAGAAAATCCTTTTCACTCATATCGTCTGAAATACATTCGCGAAAACCAGTCGGATCCGCACCGACAATATCCTTTTTAGTTGCCGAATCTTGGGTCATAATCGAAACAACATCTTCAAAAATAGCCGTTTTTCTCATCGTATTGCTCCTCTTCATTATTGAGACCAGTATATCATTTTTGTACATTTTATGCCGATTTAAACAAAAAAATCTAAGCACAATCTCTGCTTAGATTTTTTTCTAATCAATGTCCACCGGGACCGCCACCTTGTCCGCCTGGAGCACCGCCACCAGGGCCATCGGCTGTGATTTCGGTTCGGGTTTGCCCATTGACCGTGATAGTCCCGCCCGTATAGGTAGCCTTACCATCAAAGTCAAAGGCAGACACAGTGGACGTGATAGCTAGGTTTCCGCCTGTCATGATGATATCGCCGTTGGAATCAAGGGCGTCTGTATCGCCTTGGCCGACCTCAACCTTGATGTCACCTCCAGTAATCTTAATGAAAATCTCAGCCCCAGTCGCTGTACTAGCCGCATTGATTCCATCATCCGTCGCATAAAGGTCAAGTGTACCGCCATTAATCGTGACATTTGTTCCCTCTAAAGCTTCGACACTGGACTTGACTGTGATGGTGCCACCGTCGATCACTGCTGCATTGCTGGCATGAAGACCGTCATCGCCAGCATTAATCGTAATGGTACCAGACTGAATATAGAGATTTCCGAGCGAGGTGTCCTCGTCATTATCTGCATGGATCGCATCCTCCGTCGCAGTAATATCCAGACTAGCCTCCTTGATGTTGATGGCATCATTGGCTGACAAGCCATTCTTGTAGCCTTTAATCGTATAAGTCCCGCCTGTAATGCGCAGGTCATCATTAGACTCGACCGCGTTACCGTATTTTCCTTCGATGGTCAGACTGCCTGAGCCGTTAAAGGTCAAGTCATCCTTACTGTAAATGGCCGCATCGTAGTCAGTATTGGTGTGATTGGCTGAGTCAAAAATGCTATTCTTGCTGCCTTCAGCTAGGGTAATGAAGGTCTTATCTGCATTTTCTACCACAATCGCTGCATCCGTCCCTGTCATGGTTACACCATCCAAGACGATTTGCACCTTGTCTTGATCGCCAGCCTTGACAACAATCTGAACATTTTCACTGCTGCCAGAGAGGACATAGGTTCCAGCTGCCGTAATGGTCACCGTGGAGCCAGAAACGCTCGCTCCGTCAGCAGAGGTCTTGGCTGTAGAGCCGCTCAAGCTAATCTTGGTCGCTGTCGACTCATCATAAGAAGCATCCTGATCACGATCCGTGAAATAGCTAGATGTATCTGTCTTTGTCGTACTAGTAGCCGTTTGCGTGGTCGCAGCACTAGCACTCGCACTAGTACTGGACTGGCTGGTCAAGCTGCAAGCTCCCAAGGTGACACTCATTAGCGCTAGGGGCACCATTAGTTTTATTTTCTGAAATATTTTTTTCTTGCCTGTTTTCATGATTGGCCTCTTTCCTAGTTATAATTCATTTTCTTTCGTGATATAGCGGCTGATGGCAATCTCTAGATTTCCATTGCGCGTACGTAGGGCATCGATGAGTTCTTTTTCGGTCATTTGACCATTCAGCTGAATGAGGTATTTAATCTTGAACAAACTTCCCATATCAGAGGTTTTGACATTAGCCAGTTCGACATGATTGGCAGCTTTGTTGAAAATATCATCAAAAATGCTTTCATAGTCCAGACTTTCTGGTATGACGATAGTCAGCTGGCGCATGGAATGCTTCATCTGCCCGAAATTGACCACCTCAAGCAGCAGCATGACGAGCGACATGATGAGGGTAAAGACGGTCGCAAAGACCAGATAGCCCATTCCGATGGCAATCCCGATTGTCATGACTAGGAAAATGGACACCAGCTCCTTGGCCCCTCCCGGTGCGGAACGGAAACGAATCAAGCTGAAGGCCCCCATGACGGCAACCCCTGCTCCCAGACTTCCATTGACCAAGAAAATCACAATTGCAATCAAGGTCGGCAAAAGCGCCAAACTCATCACAAAGGATTTGCTGTAAACCGTCTTAAACTGGTAAACCTTGGCAACGACTAAGCCCAAAAGCAAGGACACTCCGATTGCCAGCAGCATCATAGCCGGATCTACGGCCGTATCGGTGAAAATATCATAAAATAAGTGACTAAGCATGATTTACAACTCCTTTATAGTCTGTCGTTTTCTTGTAAGCAACCCCGTATTTGGAAAAGGAACTTGGAAAGACCTGATGGCGATCCAGAATCTCACTCAGCCAGAGCGGATAGGCTCCTGGCACCTTAACTTCCATAATCACATGATGATCCGGCAGAAGATTTTCCCCGTAATGACCATGCAAGAGGCTCAAATCATAATTGCGGTAGGTCAAATCGTGGTCAATGGTAATCCGAACATTGGGATCCTCAATCCCCTTCATAGAATAACGATTGTAGTAAATATACATCATGGGCTGCAGGCCACCGTAGCGCTGACTCAGCCAGTCGATTTCCTCACGAATCTGACAATCCTCAATCTTACTGTGATCGCCCTCCAAGTAAGCCTCGGCAGCGACTAAATCTGTCGAAATGCGGCGTTTGTAGACAATCTTGCGCACTTTTTTCTTGATTTCCAAAAAGACTTGACTGTCTTCTCTCGGCTTTTCATCGTAGGTCCGCACGCGCAATTTTTCTTTAAAATAAGGCTTTTCCAAGGACTCACGAATCATTTGATAGGTCGGGGTGTCGTAGTAAAGATTGTTGATGGTCGAGTAAGCATGCTCATCCTCCACCAGATGGCTTTCAAACTTGGTCAATAAATCAGCCAAAGTTTCTTTGGAAATAATATATTTGGTTTCAAATCGTTGAAATTTGTCTTTAAATGTTTTTTTAGCCATGGGTTTTTCCTCTTTCTTGTAACTAGAGCCATTTTACGGATGAAAACTTAAAGCAAGGCTAAAGAAAACTTAAAGAAAACAAAACATTATTATTTTCATACTGAATAAAATAGACTTGTGGAGAAAATCTATACAATAAAATTCTCTGCTGTTTCACGTGAAACAAAAAAACTTGGTTCTGTTCACAAAACCAAGTTGTTCCTTTCGAAGAGAAAATAGTCTGCGCTCTTCTCTATCTTAAATGATTTTCTTCTTATCAGGACGATAGGCCATTATGCCTAAGGTCATGAAAAGCAGTAAAGTCGCGGTCAAGAAAGCTAGTTGGCCACCGATTTGACCATTCATCGAGATCGTTTCCCGCAGTCCTGACACCGCATAGCTCATCGGTAAGATTGGGTTGAGCTTTTGGAAGATTTCTGCCGTTAGAGGCAGCGGATAAGTACCAGCGCTAGAAGCCAGTTGCAGGAGCAAGAGGATCAAGGAGATAAAGGCCCCGACCTTACTATCCCAAGTGACTAGAGCCGTCACAACTGCCATAAAGGCCATGCTGGCTAAAACAGTCAAGGCCAGCGTCATCCATTCGTAGTTGGCCTCAAGACCAATCAAATGAACCGCTCCATAAACCAAGATGCCAGCCAAAACAGAAATCAAACCATTGACCTCCAGACGAGCCTTGAGCCAAGCTTTGCGAGAAGCTGGAACTTGACCAGAAGGGAGCGTGCCGAAAATAACATTGGTCGAAATCGCTGCTACAAAAAGAGCAACAGAAATCATGTAGGGGGCCATACCAACACCATTTTTACCAACCTGATCTTTATCTGTCTTTTTCAGCTCGACAGGGCCAGCCAAGGCGGCCGCATTGTCCTCTGTCACTGAAAGCTCGGATAATTGCCCCTTGGCACCCGTCAACCCTGTATTTAGAGTCTGAGCACCGATTGATAAATCTCCCAGCCCACTAGTTAAAGTGAGACCACCAGTCGCTAACTGCTGAGAACCATCCGCCATTTGAGTGGCACCCGTAGATAATGTTTGCATCCCTGTGACCAAAGTAGATGATTTATCATTTAATTGAGAGAGGCCTGAGCTGATTTGACCGATTCCTGAAGTCACTTGGTCATTATGGTTCGCTAGATTGGCCGCTCCTTGAGAAAGCTGATCGACACCTGTAGTATAAGCCGCTACTCCCTGAGCTACTTGAGAAAGGCCACCTGTATAAGCCGTAATGCCTTGAGAAAGGGTCGCTGAACCAGTGCTGGCAGAGGACAAGGCGTCATTTACCTGACCCAAGCCACCGTAAAGACCACTAATCATAGCTGAAGCACCTGGCAGGACTTGGTTGGCCGCTGCCGACAGCTGACTTGCCTGACCACTGGCCGTTTGCAAACCTTGCAGATTCGTCTGGATAGCTTGGACTTCCTGTACAATAGTTGCCGCTGCACTACTGCTAGAATCAGCACCACCTGCTAGAGCGGCTTTTAGTTCTTCTTGCTCACTGGCAGAAAGTTTTTGGTAAGCAGCTGTGCCTTCTAAAGCGGCCACGGCTGCAGCCCGATCACTTTGCGCACTACTTGCCAAAGACTGGGCGTTGGTCGCAATCGTCGTGAGAGAAGCCGCAATTGTTTCCGTTGGCAAGCTCGTTCCCGATGTGGCATTTTGAATGGCCGTATTGAGCTGATCTAGACCTGTCGTCAACTGAGCAACCTTTTCTTGATTAGCAGTAACACTGCTATTAACAGATGATTGCAGTTCTGCTAAACCGCTGTTTAAGCGCTCCACACCAGCAACTAATTCCTGTGAATTGCCCGTTAGTTGGTTGGTTCCATTCAGTAATGTTTGTGACTGAGTGGTTAATTGACTGGCACCAGCTGAAAGCTGCCCAACTCCATCTGTATATTCCGTCATCTTGCTAGTAAAAGTCGGCAAGCCGGCATTGATCTGAGCCACTCCGTTTGTGTATGCTACCAGACCAGTCGATAGCGCTGTAGCTCCATCTGAGAAAGTGAGGCTGGACTGAGCTAGGCTTTCCAAGTTAGTAGACAGTTTTTGGCTGCCATTTGCCAGTTCCTGACTGCCTTCGGCCAATTTAGCTGTGCCATCTGCGGCTGTTCCAAGTCCACCTTTTAGCTTATCCATACTCGCAAAAAGGCTTGTCACATAGCTGTTTGTAATCTTCTGACTGACCGATTGCTTCATCGAAGTCATGGCAGAATCACTCATTTTACTAGCGATAAAACTATGACCACTGGATGTTTGGTAGTGGATCGTAACTTGCTTAGGCTGATTGCTCAAGATACTAGCCGCATTGGCTGATAGATCCTTAGGAAGAGTCACCACCATGTAATAGTCGCCCTTTTCCAATCCCTTCTCTGCCTGATCCTTATCCACAAAATGAAAATCCATCGCTACATTTTTCTTCATATCTTGTACCATATCTGAACCAATGGACAAGTCTTTTCCATACAAGCTCGCCTTCTGGTCCTGATTGACCACCGCTACTGGCAAATCAGAAAGTTTGCCATACGGATCCCACATAGAGCTCAAAAAAATCACATTATACAAGGCTGGAATCAAGGCAACCCCCAGCATGACTACAATAATCTTCGGTTTTTTGAAGATCGCTTTCCATTCTTTGAACATCTTTTCTCCTTTTTTATACACATTGTCTAAAAATTTGATATAATAGATTATACACAATAAAAAAATTAAGGCAAGCAGAAAAATCTATTTTTGTACACCTTGTCTAATTTTGTATAATTCAATAACAAAGGAAAAATTGAAATGACAGAAAGTAATAAACGTAAAAAAACCAAGGCCATCATTGAGAAGGCTATGGTTGACTTATTGCATCAGGAGTCTTTTAACCACATCACAACAGTCGAATTGGCGCGAGCCGCCGGTATCAGTCGCAGTAGCTTTTATACTCACTACAAGGATAAATATGATATGATTGAGCGCTATCAGCAAGGGCTCTTTCATCAACTAGAATACATCTTTGAGCACAATCGTGAAGATGTCGCAGTCGCTATCACAGAGGTCTTTCAATTCCTGACCCAAGAGCCTCTTCTGGCTGCTCTCTTGACGGAAAATGGTACTAGAGAAATCCAAAATTTCCTGCGCCATAAGCTCCAATCCTTACTTTCCCAAATCCTACAGGAACGGTTTCGCAATAAAGCTTTCAATCAAATCGAAAAGGAATACGGCATCGTCTACCTCGTTAATGCTTTCTTTGGCGTCTACCAAATGTGGATAGCTAGAGGCAGTAAGGAAAGCCCGGAACAAATGGCTAATCTTCTTTTAAAGATGCTATAAAACTCAACAACTAATAAAGGCTGGGACAAGATATCCCAGCCTCTTTTTGTTAATCGAATAAAAAAGAAGCCGAAATCGGCTTCTGAATAAATTTCCAATAGAAATTAAAGCATTTTGTTATCTTCCTATTAATAGGTACAGAAAAACAGGCCTAAGCCTGCTCAGTTTTTTACCTTGTTTCTACAAAAGTTTATTGCTTACAAATAAGTAGAGAAAATGCAAAGGGTAACTAAAAGGGGAATTAAATCGATGAGTTCAGTAAGCAAGTAAATTGCACCTGTTATAGGTGCTTTTTCTTCTATTACTCTTTTTCTTCAAGGTTTTTATCATCTCTTGCTTTACTCTTCTTAAATACACTAATATAAGCCACAGCACTTGCTAATAAGATACCTAACCCTTGTATATTTTTGTTGTTATAAATAAGGAACATCGAACCTATTACAATTATTATTCCTATTATTCCGGCAAAAATGACACCCAAAAGAGCATCTCTGTTATTGCAGTAACAACTTTTTTCTCTAAATCCATACGGTGTGTAGACTGTTGTTCCGCCATTTTCATTATTCTATCTGCACCGTTAGGAATTGAAGCATTAAACTCCTTTAATAGATGTGGAGGAGGAATTGGCCCTGAATAACTCATGCTTTCAACACGTTGAGCTATCAGTTTATCTGTGACTTCTTCTCGAACATCTGTTGGTTGTTTTTCGATGAATTCTGTAACTTGATGAGCCGTTGTAAGGTTAGATTTAGAATTAGGGTTGGAGCTAGGCTTGTGCTTTGACTTCTTTTTTGAATTGCTCATAAGCCCCCCTGATATCATTACCAATCATAAACCAATCATTAAAAATAGCTTTTTTATCAGCTTCATCACCAGAGCGTGATGTATTGTAAACTCTCTTGTTTCTTGTGGATGCAATATCAAGAACTCTGGATACTCCTGATAAAAAATCATTTTCAGCCACTAGAAAAGTTGTCTTCTTATTCATGATTTGCCTCCTAGTAAAAATATTGTACGAATCAAAATCAATCCATACTATATCGAGTATACACTTTTTAAAAAAATTTGTCACTACTTTAATTCAACTTTCTAAAAAAGATTAAAATATATATACTTACTTATTCGAAAAACTTAATGCTATTATTTGGAAATTAAAAAATTAACTTTCATTATCGCTTATACCTTTTGCAATGTTTTCTATATCAGCTTTTTTATTCTTTAAATGGTAAGCTTTGACCTCCCTATTATTTTCTTTTAACATTCTATGATTTTACAATAGCCTTGTATTTAAAAGTTTTTTAGGCTATAATTAAATTAACGGATAGAGGTTTTCCATCTCCCCTTGAAACAGTTCATTCTGCAGTAGGAGGTGGGACACCTCTATTTTTATTATTGCTAACCTCGGATTATACTTGTGCTAGAAATTTTTTTGAGTTATAATTAGCTTAAGGTAAAGGTGGTCTAACGCCCATGAAGCAGCTTGCTGTGGAGGCGGTGGGTCACCTTTATTTGATTTTAAAATCAAGAAGATGTATAATTAAGTCAAGAAAGAAGCATGGTTTTCCCGCCCAAAAAGCCTTAGAGCTGTGGGAGAGTCATGCTTCTTTTTTATCTCACAAAAGCCCCCAGATTCGTTTCTAAGGGCTTTTAGTTTATCCATAATGATTTATCGTCCAGTCCGAAACAAAGCGAAATATGGACAAATATGGAGCTTAGGGAGCCCCATATGCTCCTAATTCTGTGGTAAGGTTAAATCAATCCCCGTTTACAATACCTGCCAAATGTTCTATAGCTTTTTGCCTTATAATGTATACTGTAGTCTTTGATTTATCTATTTCCTCAGCAACCTCCCAAGCGTCGAGAACATTCAAGTAGAACAGCCTGAGAACAGAACGCTCAAGCGGATTGGCCAGCTTATCGATCAGCCTAGATATTTCCATTCTCTCTTCAGTAAGTCGTTCAATTCTCTGGAGCGTATCCTCTTTTAGCTTCAGAACACTTATAAGGTTATTCTCTGCTGTATTTACCCTGCTTGTTTGTACTCTGGTAGTGCTCAGTTCTTGCTTTTTGATAATACCACTTTCTAAAACCGCAAGCTCTAAATATAAGCCCTCTATCTCTTTGTTTATCCACTTAACGCCTTCTAGTTTTTCTTTTACCTGCTCTGGTGTCATGCCTTAGCCTCCTCTATGATATAATATTTTTATCGGATATATAACAAAGGAGTCAGCCCTGTGCTGGCTTTTTTCGTTTTCTCTATGTTCGCTCTAGCTTCAAATGCTTGCCCGTGAGAAAAAAATGTACAATGACGGGTGAAGCTCATAGAAGCGCGTGGGGAGGGAGATAGCCCCCGTATCTCCTTATGGTTTGATAAGCAATTAAGGGATGTTTTTATCTCTCTTATTTCCTTGTCATTCTGCAAGCAATTAAGGCAAGTTATTTCTTTGCTTATCTGCTTATCATTTTGTAAGCAACAAATCCAAAATAACAGATTTTTAAACCGCTCTTATTTCCTTATCATTTTGTAGGGAGGAAATCCAAATTAAGGAAGCTAAAAAGTCTCCTTAATTCCTTACGTTTTTTCAGGGAGCAAAATCAAAATAAGCGATGTTATTTCCTGTCTTATTTCCTTATCGTTTGACAAGGAGAAAAATGAAAATAAGGAGCTTTTAAATTCGTCTTAACTCCCTGTCATTCTGCAAGCAATTAAGAAGGCTTATTGTCGTCCTTATCTGCTTATCATTTTGTAAGGAGAAAATCCGAAATAAGAGGGGTAAAAACTCCGCTTATCTGCTTGTCATTTCTCAGGGAGTTAAGGAGAGTTATTATTGCTCTTATCTGCTTGATAAATGATAGGGGGATATACCCCACTTTCTCGGGCTTCGCTCGAGGTTCAAGCTATATAATCTTCTCTGTTCGTTCTCTGTTCAAGAGCTATTTTCTCGGAGTTCGCTCGGAGTTCAACACACATAATCCTGCCATTTGTCAGGCATATTTTTTGCCACTACCTCACCAAAACCTCACCATTGGAAAACTCCTGTACCTTTACATTGAAAAAGTTCGATACCTTACCAAAACCTTACCATTCTATGGCTCTAAAAAAGCAGCTATACCTTAGGGTAATCTTAGGGTTCTATCATTAGAAAAAAGCCCTGTACCTTGCTAAAACCTTGCTATTTTGAAGTATGTGACCTTAGCCTAATCTTAACCTATTTGATCTATGCTACCTTGTACTAACCTTGTACTTTTTTTAATACGCAACCTAACCCTTACCTCACCCTTTTTGGGAACGCTCGAATCCGTCAAAAGTCTTGATATAGCTGACTTATTTCAGAGTTTTAGCCGTCTAATATGTAGTATTTGTTTGTTTTGTAAATTACACACTACTACAAATTATCGTGTAATAAACCAAATCTATTGGCTTAAATACTAAAAGGGGATTTCTCCCCTCTGCACACTCGATTAAAGTATTGCGTCCATGTTGTCATCTAGGTAATCAGATTCTAAGAAAGTTATAGCACCCTCAACTCTCTGCATTACAAATCCATGATCAGACATCAATCTCTCATAATTCATCTCATCGACTGCTCTAGCAAACTTATTCAACAAGTCTTTTGTCCGATTGCTATTGTCCGCTGGGATATATTGCGCTAATTCTGCACTGTCTTAAGTTCCATTACCAAAAATACCTCCCAAAGCATTTCGGAAAAGTTCTAACGTTGTGCGATCGTCTTTGTAATGGTCTATTAGTGCTTTTCCAGTGGATACGGCCAATGCGCCACTTTCAAAAAGTTTTACGGCATTTTGCACTGCTACTTGATAACCAGAATCAGTCAAAGCTTTTACTTCCGCTTCGGCTCTCTTAGCCTCTTTATCTGGTAGTAGGTTGTCTGCAATTTTCTTCAGATCGTCATAATAACCAGCATACCAAGCCTCGTATTTGAATTTAAGGGTTTCAAGTTCATTTTCTTTACCCTCTGCACTTAAAAATTGATTATTCTGTATTTCTTCGATTTTTCCATATAAGTTTGAAATAGCACCTTTCAATGCTAACATCTTAGTAATAATTGTTTTCTTGTTCATTCTTTTTTTCCTCTTTCTATTTGTTAATTTCCATATCTAAAAGCACCGTGCCTGCTACGGTATCCCATTTTTAAAACTGTTTTTTCTGCTCGTATCAACCCATAAGGATTTTTGTATCATATCCACTCCTAACACCAAAACAAAAAGGACACTGAAAAAGCTAAATAACTTAATCAGCGCCCTCGGTTGTTCCGATAGACTCTATTTTTTTGTTTCACTTCGTTGCAAGTATGAAAATCTTCCATCTTGAAAATGCAAGGCCACACTCCCAAATGTTGGGGGAGCCTCTGCCTCTATTTTACCATTTTTCTGATACAAAATAAAGCCTTGCTTCAACAGTTCAACTAAATCATCCATACGATCCTCCATTTCATTTTTTCTTGATTTTCATTAACCTAGAGCGCTACGAGCCTCTTCTACTTGATTAAGTTGTAGTACTTGTAGCCCTAAAGCGTTGAAATAACCGACATTTTCAACTATCCAACGCTTTTTGCTACCCTTTTTAGTGTACTTTAGCTCATTTTTAAGCTTTTTGAGTTCCATTTTTGGAAAGCAAACGCTGCGCCCCTGCTTTTATCAATCTTACAAAGTGTAGGCGTTTTTGAATTTTGGGTGCCTACGCCCTCCACCATACAGTCTCAAGGGGTTATCCCTTATGTAGGCATGTAGGCGTTTTATCTCAAAAAAAATATATATAATACATTAGGTAATTAATTATATATACTTTTATAAAATATATATTTTGCCTACATTTACATTATAAAATCAATGATATCAAGGGTTTAGGAGTGTAGGCTTTTTCTTTTCTTTTGCCTACGCTCCTTTACAATCCTTACAGTATCAATAACTTTAGGTGTAGGCTGTTTTCTTTCCTTTTGCCTACACTGCCTACACTTCATTCTTTTACTTTAGCAAATCCACGCTTGATAGTTTTGCCAATTCTCAAAGATTTCCTTGATTCCCAGCCCTCTTTATTTTGCATGATCTTCTTTACCTTGTTTTTATCTTTTGGATTCGGTGAATTGTTCAAATACACCTCTGTAAAGAATAAATTAACTGCCACTTTATCCCGCTCCACTAGTTCACCATACTTCTCTATGTCTAGTGGGATTTCTGTACCATCAGCACCCATATAGTAGCCATGATTTATCATGTCGTGGATGTAATAGCGCCTAGTCCTATCAATCTCTGGGTATTGATACATCCCTTTCGGGTAAGGGGTATCCAAATACCGCTCCAGGTCTTCAGCTAGCTCATCTACAAACTTATAACGGCTTCTAACCTCGTTTACTAGCTTTTCCTGCTCATCTGTCAGAGTCAGCACCTTGTTAGCTCTCCAAGCTGCCACCATAGCACCCCAAAAGTGTCTACGGTCTTTTTCTGTCCACTTCCTATCCTTATATTCGGTATCCTTATGGACTTCAGCAACCAGGAAACGCCTTTCACCTGTAAGGTCGTTTAAGTAATCATGGTCATTAGTTGCCCTGACAATGATAAAACTCTTAGGTAGTCGCCTATCACTGGAAGCATAGGGCGGTCTAAATTCCAGCTTGGTTTCTGTTATGAATTTCTTTAATTCTGAAAAGCTGGCTTTTTTACTGGCCACCATCTCATCATCAAATACACACCAATTTCTTACCATCCTAGCCTTGTCGTCTTTATCTGTGAAAGTTTCAACAGTAGTAAAATACTTATGGGTAAAAAGCCCCTCAAAAAACTGAGTTTTCCCAACTCCCTGGCGTCCAGTCAAGTCTAGAACAAAGTCAAACTTAATAGAGGGATTGAATACCTTAGCAACTGCTCCACGAAAAAACAAGTCCAGGATAATACGATTATAATCATTATCTTCGATATTTAGATAGCACCGTAGAATATCAAACGGATCACGCTGATTCACTAACTCTTTATACTCGCTTTCGCATGATTCTAGATAGTTTTTTAAAGGGTTGTAGCTATGCTCTCCAGCCACCACTTCCAAAATGTCCGCTATGTCGGGCTTTTTATAGTCTATCTTGTACTTGGTAGCAATATAAGCCCTAATCTCTCTGATAATCAGGTCATCGATTGCACCGCTCAAGGTTCTACCATTTAACTTTATAGGTCTAGTCACGTCAATTTCATAAGTAAAGGTATTATACTGTATAGCACCTTTCAACTTACTATCTCCGCTCAAAATCTTCTTGAGATTATCTAGACTCACTGCAAAGCCATCCCCTCGTGGTTTTTTGGCCAAGTCTAAACTATTGTGCCCCTCATTAGTCTCCCTTGCTTCAGTCAAATTCACCATTTCAGAGGATACTTGTTGATGATCATCTTCAATGATTTTATTTACAATTTCATCACTATTCAAAAGCTACCTCCTTATAGAATACCTTTGCTACTTCTAAAAAATAGCCTGCTAAATCTTTCCGCTTAACAATTGCAGAAAACAAGTCCACTGATTGGCTAAAACTGTAGCCATTTACAAATAGAGAACGGACAAAAAGAGAAGTTTCATACCTGGTATATATTCCATTACAAATCAGGTCAAAAATCCAGCCTTTCAACTCCAATCCAAGTCCCTGGCGCCGCTCTGTCAATCTGTTTGCTTCTAATTTTTTTAGAATCGTCAATAATTCTGAACTGGCCAAAGCTATATCCAAGCTCCTGGCCAACTCCCAGCCCTCTAATCGTCCTTTCTCATCTCTGACAGCTACATACAACCCCTTATAATGAAAATCTGTCAGTCCCTCACCGATCGGCTCGTAGTAAATGAGTTTGTAATGTTCTCCATTCTTCCAAACTTGAGTTGGTGCATGTTTTAGAAAACTAAATAAGGGCATTTTTTTAGAGGATATAGTCAACTCAATCATTCTCATTGTCATCCCCCTAATCTACTGCAAGAAAATTGTATATATCGGTCTTGCGGTAATAAATCTTCTTACTGTTCTCAAAAGGCGACTGATAAGGTTTTAAGCCATGTTTTTCCCAATTATTCAACGTTGTGCCACTGATCCTTAGCTTATTTAGTAGATCGGCTCTCGCAATTAAGTCCCAGCCGTCATTATGTTGCTTTTCAAGCTCAAGCCTTTTCTCTAAGTGATCTCCCACTTTCTCCAGCAGCTCAAGCTCTGCCTCTCTTGATAATAGTTGCATATTACACCCCTTTTCTAATTATGAATCTTACCTGCAAGCTGGATATAACGCCCGTAGCAAGGGTTTAAAACCTCGCTTGGTGTTTCTATCGTCTGTTTGCTTTCTCGCTCCATTTGGGCGCTTTTTTTGCGGTCTCGGTGGTTTAGATAAACCAGTAGGACAATCAACNCCACCATGAAGATAACCGCCTGTGTATTGGTTAAATCTAGTTCATTCATGCTATGCCCTCGCTTTGTAATTCTTGATGTAGTCCACTTGGTCGCTTAGTTCCATCTTCAGGAAGTCGTCCACCTCTTCGGTGCTTACTTTTCGATCTACAAAATCAGTAATAAACCGGAAGAGGTTAGGGTGTCTCTCCTTGATTTCAGCCATTTGTTTATCAAATTCTGCTTGTGTCATGTTGTCTAGATCTAGTGTCATTGCATTGCCTCCTCAAACTTCTCTATAAGATGATCTTTACTTACTTTCCGAGTATCATTTTTAGAATTAAAAAGAATATCCTTTAAGGTTATAGTAGCCTCTAAATACTCCTTTTCAGCATGTTCCATATACTCCTGCTGCTCTGCTTCGTTGTCAAAAAAGTGCTTGGCTTGGCGTTTAAAGAACGCTTGTCGCATAGCGTCCATTTCAAAAATACCAGGGTGGAAAAGCATTCCTGTAGTGCTTTTAGTAACTGCCGCGATTTTATGACTTTCATTTAATTCAGGAAGTTCAATCCAAAGTAAGCGGGATAAATCTTCTTTGATGGATTTTGTCTGACTTGCCAATAAAGAAAGCCTTCCTAGGTCGTTTTTTTCGCTAATTTCTCGCATCTCTGCGCTAATTCTGTCTATACGTCTAGTTAAATTCTCGTATGTTGTTTCTATCATGGTGTTTACCTCTGTTTCTTTGTCTATGTAATTGCCCTGCTGGGCTTGTCCTGTTTTGACAGCTTTTTAATGTCTTTCCTGTAATTGCTCATATCCTCACGCTCAGAGTCGCCAATATTTGAAAGCGTGAGAAAATACCAGTTTTAAGAGCTAGCGCTCTCTCGTTTGGGCACAAATCACTATTTTGTGATATAATTAAATAAATACCTAACTAAATCCCATACTTGCTATTTGTGGTTTTAGTTGTTTGTGTGAAAAGCCTTGCTGATTTGGTCGTCGGTCTAGGCTTTTTTGTTGCTTAGATTTCTATAAGTGAAAGGTAGTAAGAAATCTTATAAATCTTCTACTAGCCAGTTCATAACTGCCTCATAGATACGCTTGGGAGCGTCATAGTCCCCATTTTCAACTTTGGTATAGGTTTGTGGTTTAATACCTAATTCCTCAGCTACAGCCTTTTTAGTCTGCTGAGCCTTAGCACGTTTAACACGTACCTTTTCAGCCAACTTAGTTGTAATTAGCATTCGATCCCCCTTTCTAACGGCCTTTTTTGCCGTTGTTTGATAGCAATTATACGACATTAAACTACGTATGTCAACTATTTTTGTTATTTTTTTAATTTTTTATGGCCTTTTTTGCCGTAATAGGTTATAATTTACTCGAAAGGTAGAATCTTACGTATGAATAGAATTAAAGAATTGAGAGAAAATATAGGATTATCTCAAGAAAAATTAGCTAAAAACCTATCAATAAACTTACGAACATTACAACGCTGGGAAAATGATGAGACAGCTATACGAAAGAAAAATGCGGAGAAAATTGCAAATTATTTCAATGTTTCTGTTCCATATTTATTAGGTTATACAGCAGAAATAGACGCCTCCAGTAATTGGGGGAAAATATTATCTATTTCCTCTCGAGATCCTGACTACGAGGCTGTAAAAGCTGGTAAATCAATTTTCCAATCTCTCACCCCTCCAAATAGTGATAAAATCCTTGAGAACAACATATTTGAATACTACGTAAATTTTTATAAAGATGGTAAGACAAAGAACAAACATAATCTATCAGAAGAGGATTTAGAAAAGTTTTTTGGCGAACAACATATTAGTCACTCTTCCTCAAAAAGACTCAACAACTTTTATCAGGCCTTAGCCTTCTTAGAAGCTGAAGAGGCTGCTGTTCTTTCATGCTTTTCTCTTTTATCAAAAGAGAAAAAGGCTGCTGTATATGAAATACTAGCAGGACTAATTACCCCGGACAATAAATAACCCCCTAAAATCCCCTCTAAGCGATTTTACAGCTCAGCTATACAAATTATCATCACACCTAAAACAAACGAAAATAGGGCTATTCTCGTAGCTCTCAGAGCCATATAAAAACAATATTCATAAATACTTGACTAAATCCCATACTTGCTTACTGATGTTAGAAAGGTATGACTATGAATATTACAGAATACAAAAAGAAAAACGGTACTACAGTGTACCGTGCAAGTGTTTATTTAGGCGTTGATAAACTTACAGGGAAAAAAGCTAGGACTACGGTCACGGCCAGCACTAAAAAGGGCGTTAAAATCAAAGCTAGGGAGGCTGTCAATGCTTTTGCAGCTAATGGATATAGCGTAAAGGAAAAGCCAACCATTACAACCTATAGGGAGCTGGTTGCTCTATGGTGGGAGAGTTACAAGAATACAATCAAGCCAAACTCCCAGCAATCCATGGAGGGGATCGTAAGGCTTCATATTTTGCCTGTATTCGGCGATTATAAGCTAGACAAGCTCACTACTCCCATTATCCAGCAACAAGTCAATAAGTGGGCTGACAAGGCCAATAAGGGCGAAAAAGGATCATACGCAAACTATAGCTTTCTTAACAATATAAATCGCCGTATTCTCCAATATGGCGTTACTATGCAAGCGATCCAACACAACCCTGCTAGAGATGTCATTATCCCACGTAAGCAACAAAACAAGGAACATAAGGTAAAGTTTTTCAGCAATCAGGAACTAAAACAGTTTTTAGACTACCTGGAAGATTTGGATCAGTCTAGTTATGAGAATTTCTTTGACTACGTGCTTTATAAAACATTGCTGGCCAGTGGTTGCCGTATTGGTGAGGCTTTAGCTCTTGAGTGGCCTGATATTGACCTTAAAAAAGGCACTATCAGCATATCTAAGACTCTCAATAGATACCAGGAAACAAACACACCTAAATCTAAGGCAGGTCTAAGAGAGATTGACATAGACAAGGCTACAGTTTCCCTACTCAAACAATATAAAAAACGTCAACAAGTCCAGTCATGGCAACTAGGACGGTCTGAGGGGATTGTCTTTACTCCTTTTACCACAAAATACGCTTACGCTTGCTTACTAAGAAAGAGGCTACAAAGTCACTTTAAAGCTGCTGGCGTTCCTGATATTAGTTTCCATGGTTTCAGACATACTCACGCTACAATCATGCTATACGCTGGCATAGAGGCGAAAGATTTACAGTATAGGCTAGGCCACTCTAATATCTCAATGACCTTGAATACTTATGTCCATGCTACCAAAGAGGGAGCTAAAAAAGCCGTCTCAATCTTTGAGGCAGCTATCAGCAATCTATAAATAATAAGGGTGCCCCATTTTTGGGCTACCCTATTACTATACCTAAAATTAGTTATGGGTAACTAAAAGGGTAGTAAAATCAAAAAAAGCACTCTAGGATAGAGGCCTAAAGTGCTTAGTTTCAAGGCTTTACAGCCTATCTTATTCAATAAAATATTACAACATTTTGTTGTAGAATTCAACGACAAGTGCTTCGTTGATTTCTGGGTTGATTTCGTCGCGTTCTGGCAAGCGAGTCAATGAACCTTCCAATTTTTCAGCGTCGAATGATACGAATGCTGGACGTCCAAGAGTAGCTTCTACCGCTTCAAGGATTGCAGGAACTTTCAATGATTTTTCGCGAACTGAGATCACTTGACCTGGAGTTACGCGGTATGATGGGATATCAACGCGTTTGCCGTCAACAAGGATGTGACCGTGGTTTACGAATTGGCGAGCTTGACGACGAGTAGTCGCAAGACCAAGACGGTAAACAACGTTATCCAAACGACGTTCCAAAAGAAGCATGAAGTTGAAACCAAGGATTCCGCCTTTGATTTTTGTAGCTTGTACGAACAAGTTACGGAATTGTTTTTCACCTACACCGTAAGTGAAACGAAGTTTTTGTTTTTCAGCCAATTGCAAACCGTATTCTGACAATTTAGAACGGTTGTTTGGTCCGTGTTGTCCTGGTACGTAGTTACGACGTGCCAATTCTTTACCTGTACCTGTAAGTGAAAGGCCAAGGCGACGAGCTTGTTTCCAAGATGGTCCTGTATAACGTGACATATGTATGTCCTCCTAAAAATAAAAATATTTCGGTGGAAATAGTCACTTAGAAAGCCCTGATTCGTGCAGATGCCCTTCGCCTAAACAGCCAAGGTTACTTGTCATAAGACACCTGTTGACGAGCTTCATGCTTTCCTGCTGCTATTTCACACAAAGGCTATTGTACCACGAATAAAGTCAAAAGTAAAGACTATTCTACAAAAAATCAAGCCCAGAGGCTTGATTAAAGTCATTTTTAAAAAACAAGGCAGCTTACAGCCCCAAAAGCTTCAAAATCTCCTGCTTGTATCGTAGCTTCTGTAGTTCTTTATCCTCACTGTCTGACCAAGTCAGTTGGAGATCTGCTACGATTTGCCCAGGCCGATTTTTCAGAATATAGATGCGGTCACTGAGAGCCAGGGCCTCCTCAATGCTATGGGTAATGAGGAGAGTCGTCAGACCCAGTCTGCGATGAATGTCCAGATACCAGGCGTGTAGCTCCATCTTGGTCAGCTCATCCAAGGCACTAAAGGCCTCGTCTAGAAGAAATAGCTTGTGACCGAACATATAGGTCCGCAACAGAGCCACGCGCTGCCGCATCCCCCCGCTCAGCTCATGTGGATACTTGTCTGCCACATCAAAGAGACTGAACTCCTTCAAAATCTGACTTGCCTGCTCCGCCGCTTCCTTTTTGGATACCTTTCGGATTAGCAGGGGCAAGATGACATTGCCCAGCACCGTCTTGTGCTCCAGCAGCAAGTCCTTCTGCAGCATATAACTTACCCGGCCCTTGGGATTTTCCTGCCCGTCTAGGACAATCCTGCCCGACTGGACCTCCAAAATCCCTGCAATCAGATTAAAGAGGGTCGTTTTCCCAACGCCACTAGGACCCAAAATAGCCACCACCTGGCCAGCTTCCACCTCTAGGCTGATATCTTTCAAAATCTGCTGCTCATCATAAGCGTAGCTTACATTTTCAAGTTTAATTTCTGTCATTATTTTATATAGTCGTTACTAAATCCCTTATTACTCAAGTCATTGTTCACGATGCCATTGTCCTTGGCCCATTTGTAAAAGGCATTCCAGCGGCTAGCCTCAAACTGACCCCACTTGTCCTTATCTGATGCATATTGCTCGGACAAATATTTTTGGGAAGCCAAGACAAAGTCACGCTTGCTTTTCAGCTCCGGAGCATGCTTGATTAAAATATCTGCCGCTTCTTCAGGGTGCTCCATGGCATATTGATAGCCCTTCTTGATGGCTTGAAGAACCTTTTTCGCATCTTCTGGATTCTTCTTGAGATAGTCATTATTAGCAATAATCACTGGAGAATAGTAGTCAAACTCCTTGACATAGTCCTTCATGTAAAAGAAATTCGTGTCCATGCCTTGCGTCTCTGCCATGATGCCGTCCCAGCCATGATAAATCCAGGCTGCATCAAACAAGCCATTTTCAATCGGCGTAATAGAGTTGGAATCGTTGTTGGGAACTTTTTCCACTTCATCAAACTGACCGCCTTGGCTTTCTACCAAAGTTTTGAGCATGCCCAGCTCCACTGGATCATTCCATGTACCGTATTTCTTGCCAGCCAGATCCTTAGGACTTGTAATCCCTGCAGACTTCTTGGAAATAATACCCGAAGTATTGTGTTCTACAATAGCCGCTACAGCTGTGATTTCTGCGCCCTTATCCAGTTTTTTAGCCATGGAGTCCTGGAAGTAAATACCAAAAGGTGCCTTGCCGTTGATAATCAAATCCGAACTGCTATCTTCAGGCGGTAACTTGATATCCACATCCACACCTGCTTTCTTAAAGTAGCCCTTTTCCTGAGCTACATAGAGGCCAGTATGGTTGGTGTTAGGTGACCAGTCTAGGATAAAATCAATCTTTTTATCCTTCTTAGCTGACTCCGAGCCTGACTGACTGCAAGCCGCTAGGCCAAAGATAGACACGGCAGCCAAACCTGCCAGCAACATTTTATAAGTTTTTTTCATTATAATCCTCTTTTCTTTTTTGGAAATAGCAGAGCTGAGCTCTTATTTCCATTTAATAACATATTTTTCACTGACAGCCACCAGCTTCATTCCCAGAAGACTGATGACCGAAACCAATATGATAATAGCAAACATGGTGTCGTACTGGAAAAGTTTCTTGGACTGAATCATGTAAACACCCAAGCCTTCGAAACCGCCCAGCCATTCGGAAACCACGGTCGTGATAAAGGCATAGGAAACACTAACGCGCAAGCCCGTATAGAAATAGGGCAGGCTGGTCGGAATCTTAAAATGCCAGAGAATCTGCCAGCGATTGGCCTGCATAAGCTCAAAGAGCGTCAGAGTATCCCGATCACAATGCCGAAAACCATCCAGAATACTGACGATAATCGGAAAAGTCGTCGTCAGAATAATGAGCACAATCTTGGGCAAAATCCCATAACCCAGCCAGAGAACCAGGATTGGCGCCAAAGCAATGGTCGGAATCGTCTGCACCACGACCATCATGGGGTAAACCAAATCATTGAGCCAGCTCATGCTGTCCATGAACACGGCTAATATACAGGCCAAGACGACACCCAAGACTAACCCCAGCAGGGCTACTTTTAAGGTGGCCCAGCTATGACTTGCTAGAAATCCCGCATCTCTGATAAAGGCCTGACCGATTTCCAGAGGTGTCGGCAGGATAAACTTGGGCAAGAGCTTGAGCCAGCCCATGACCTGCCAGATGACAAGGATTCCCAGCATACCCAAAAGGCTAATCTGCTGCCGCAGGATATTTTTCAAGTTTTTCATCAATACTTAAAATCTTTCCATAGTTTATTTTCACATTAGCAAAAACATTGTCTGCCTGAGTGCCTGCAAGCTCAATCGCCTGCTGCAGAATAGGAAATAAGGTCGCCCATTCCCCTTCTAGAACGGTCTCAAAAGGCGTCACGACCATCTTCACTGGCTGTTTTTGCAAAAACTCAATCACTTCCTCTATGACTGCCAAACGATTCACATCATGTGACAAAGGAAGAATTTGTAAAGCAATGCTGGCTTTCATCTCTTCACCTCCTTACTTTCATGCTTCATCTGAGAATAATGTATGCAGATAGGATTAAAATTCACAAGAAAATAACTTGGTTTTTAAACAAAAAGACAGCGAGCTCCCTTTATAAACACCTTGCTTTCCATACAAAAACACCTTTTCCAATATGGAAAAGGTGTTGCATGCATCAGTAAACTAAAGATTGGTGAATAATTCCCCATTTTAGCAAAACCACAAGGTCTTTACAAATACAATTCCCTACGCTGGCATTACCCAGATCAGGTGCGGTCGAAGCTTACACTTCCTCTCAGACTGTACACAGACTCCCATATATAGGATTATGATAACGCAATCATCAGCAAATGTCAAGATTGGAGCTTGGACTCACTACTTTTCAACGATAAGTGAAGCAAACGATCATCAATTAGCCAAACTCTCCTTTCGCAGCCAACAAAGACTCCATAGCCCTGATATTCTCTGACTCACTTGTGGATAAGATGGTTTCAAAACCCAGTTCAGCTGCCGTATCCAAGTTAGCTTGAATGTCATCAATAAAGACTGACTCTGTCGGATCAAGACTATACTTTTTTAGTAGCTTTTGATAAATCTCTGGCTCT
Source organism: Streptococcus cristatus (assembly GCF_003943815.1). Taxonomy (GTDB): domain Bacteria; phylum Bacillota; class Bacilli; order Lactobacillales; family Streptococcaceae; genus Streptococcus; species Streptococcus cristatus_F. Next base: position 122,982 of record NZ_RJNA01000004.1, read on the forward strand.
GGCTTGACAACCCCGACTTCTGAGGAGAGGATATAGCCCGACAGCAGTGGAAAGATGGGCAACAAACCAGCTTTTTCAATATGGTAAAAAATCTCGCAAGTAGTTGACAGGATGTAAATGCGATAACCTTGATTAGCCCATAGTCGAATCTTTTTCTGTAAACCACTGTAAACCTCTACAACCTCATACCAATTGTAGAAGATATTCTGAACAACAGGATGGTAGGAGTCATCCAGCTGAACTAGCACTTTATCACAGGCTTCTTTCAAGCTCAGCTCTCCCTTGTCTGTTTGATGCCAGATACCCGACTCAAAAATAGCCTGTCTAAGAAGCTGTCGCCGCTCTTTCTCAGGTTCGAAAGAGGTCAAGATTTTCTCAGAATTCCATTCAATCAAGACATTTCCTAAGTCAAAAACTAAATTTCTTATCAATTCTTTCACCAGCCCTTTCTCTATATGTAGGAGCTTTCGTAAGCTCTAGCTCATGCCTTCGCAGATACACCATTCGGCTGATCTTAACCATCCTTGGTATGGCATATTTAGGTTAAGAAAAATCCCAGAAATGAACTGTTCCTCAAAGTTGGGTTTTACCCAACTCTAGGAAACAATACAAAGTTCTGGAATCACCTATTATTCTTAGTCAAAATAGCGAATTAAATTTTTCTCTGTCAAAATATCTGAGTAAGTATAGGACTCCACATAGGTGTTGGCAATTTCACCCGGCTGCCCCCCTTCATTTTCATACTCAACGATAAATAGAGAAGGATAAACTTCAATCAAACGACCTTGTTTACTTTTTTGGCGCTTACGGCCATTTTCCAAGGTCATCTCTACCATTTGCCCCTCGTGAGCCTTGATGTCCTCCTTGATTTTCTTCATTTTTGCTACATCTGTAAATGCATCACTCATACTATACATCCTCTCTTTTAGAAATACTTGAAAATTTATTATATTCTTTTTGGAAAATTAGCTCAACCGTACCACGCGCTCCGCTCCGGTTTTTCTCAATAATGACTTCAACCTTATTGTTAGGAATGCCTTCCTCTTCCTCACCGGCCCGCTCATAATAGTCATCCCGATAAAGAAAGGCTACGATATCCGCATCCTGCTCGATGGAACCTGACTCCCGAATATCAGACAGCACTGGTCGCTTATCCTGTCGCTGCTCCACGCCACGTGAGAGCTGACTCAGCGCAATAACCGGAACCTTGAGCTCCTTCGCCAAAATCTTAAGCTGGCGGGAAATTTCCGAAACTTCCTGCTGGCGGTTTTCACGACCCGTTCCTGTAATCAGCTGCAGGTAGTCAATCAAAATCAGACCAAGATTCCCTGTCTCCTGAGACAACTTGCGAGCTCGCGAACGAATCTCCGTAATCCGAATCCCCGGCGTGTCATCGATATAAATACTCGCATTAGCCAGATTTGCCGTCGCAATGGTATATTTTTGCCATTCTTCATCCGTCAATTGCCCTGTACGAATGGAGTGAGAATTAATCACTCCCTCTGAGGCCAGCATCCGATCCACAAGACTCTCTGCCCCCATTTCTAGGGAGAAGATAGCCACTGTCTTATCCAGCTTGGTCCCGATATTCTGGGCGATATTGAGGGCAAAGGCCGTCTTTCCGACCGCAGGACGAGCAGCTAGGATGATTAACTCTTCTTCGTGCAAACCAGTCGTCATCTTATCCAGCTCACGGTAACCCGTCGCAATCCCTGTAATATCAGTAGTTTGCTGAGAACGGGCTTCTAGATTAGCAAAGTTAAGATTTAGAATATCTTGAATATTTTTAAACCCACTGCGGCTGGCCGTTTCACTGACATCAATCAGAGCCTTCTCTGCTCCTGCAATGATTTCCTCTGATGGTCTTTCCCCATCATAGGCTTGGTTGATAGATTCTGTCAAGCGTGAAATCAAGCGGCGTAAGATTGCTTTTTCAGAGACGATCTTAGCATAGTACTCTGCATTGGCAGAAGTCGGTACAGAGTTAACGACCTCCACCAGATAGCTCAGTCCGCCAATATTCTGCAAGTCTCCTTGGCTATCCAAAATATTGCGAACGGTGGTCGCATCGATAGCATCCCCACGATCCGCCAAGTCAATCATAGCCTTAAAAATCAGCCGATGAGCATATTTAAAGAAATCTCCAGGCTCAATATATTCACGGACAAAGACCAGTTTGCTCTCATCGATGAAAATGGCCCCTAGTACAGACTGTTCTGCTAAAATATCTTGAGGCTGAGCTCGCAACTCATCAATCTCTGCCATAGGTGAATCCTTCCTTTAATTCTTTTTACCCTTCCGTAACCCGCAGGCGAATCACACTTGTCACATCTTGGTAAATCTTTACAGGAACATCAATCAAACCAATCGAACGAATGGGAGAATCAACCTTGATATTCCGTTTATCAATTTTTAGACCAAATTGCTTTTGTAGTTCATCAGCAATTTTTTTGTTAGTAATCGAACCGAAAGTCCGTCCGTCTGGTCCGACTTTCTCTGTAAAAGCAACAACCGTTGCTTCTTCTTCCAACTTAGCTTTAATGGCTTGTGCTTCTGCCACCATCTCTGCATGAGCCTTTTCCTGAGATTTTTGCTTTCCTCTCAGCTCACCGATAGCTTGTGCATTGGCTTCCTTGGCTAGATTTTTCTTAATCAGGAAATTTTGAGCATAGCCAGTAGGTACTTCCTTGATTTCCCCTTTTTTCCCTTTTCCTTTTACATCCTCTAAAAAAATAACTTTCATTTTATTTCTCCTTTTCTATTGATTCCTCATTATCCATCACTTGATCCATAATCTCTTGATTTAGACGTTGAGTGACTTCAGCAACCGTTTGATCGCTAACTTGCGCTGCTGCTAGATTAAAGTGGCCGCCACCACCCATTTTCTCCATAATCCGCTGAACATTGATCTTACTGCGACTACGAGCTGAAATGGATACGTAACCCTCAGTATTCCTGCTGACCACAAATGTTGCTTCAATGCCCGACATGGCAAGCATGGTGTCAGCTGCCTTACTAATGACGACTGTATCGTAGCTGGCATTTTCAGCACCCGCTGCTACAATCACATTTGGCAAAAGCTTCTTACCTGTCAAAATCAGCTCATTGACTGCTCGATACTCTTCAAAATTCGTCGAAGAAATATCCTGAATGACTACACTATCACTGCCGCGAGCCCGCAAATAACTAGCTACATCAAAGGTTCTACTCGTTACTCTGGAGGTAAAATTCTTGGTGTCTAGCATAATCCCAGCCATGAGCAGGCTGGCTTGAATTTTATTCAGGCGATTTTTCTTGGAATTTTGAAACTGAATCAACTCCGTTACCAATTCACTGGCACTGCTAGCCCCACTTTCGATATAGGCGATGACCGCATTTTCAGGAAAATCCTCATCACGACGGTGATGATCCACCACAATCGTCTGACTAAATCGGTCAAATAATTCCCTTGAAAGCGTTAAGGCCAACTTCGAGTGGTCCACCATTATTAAGAGTGAGCGACTGGTCACTCGGTTTACAGCTTCCGATATCGGCAAAAGATAATCAGCGCCTTCTGATGTCAATTTTTGAATAGAGCGATAGATATCCGAGCCCATCTGTTGGTCATCATACACAACATAGGCTTTCTCAATGATATTGCTAGCAAAAAGCTGCATACCCACCGCGGAACCTAAGGCATCCAAATCAAGATTGCGATGACCAACCACGAAAACCTGATCTACACTCTTGATTTTATCTGAAATAGCTGCCATCATAGCCCTCGTACGCGTGCGTGTACGTTTGACAGATGCAGCCGTTCCACCACCAAAGTAAACTGGATTCTTGGTCTCGTCATTCTCTTTGACAACCGCTTGGTCACCACCTCGGACCTCAGCTAGGTTAAGATTAAGGAGGGCAATCTTACCAATTTCATCATGCTTACCATCCCCGTAAGAAAAGCCCATACTAAGCGTCAGAGGAAGTTTTCGATTCTTGGCTTCTGTCCGAAATTGATCAATGATCGAAAATTTACTATCCATCAGTTGTTCCAAAACCGTATAATCCGTGAAAAGATAATAACGATCCATTCCCACCCGACGGTAGAACATATGAAATTGCTCAGAAAACTCTGCTACAAAGTTAGCTACAAAGCTATTGATATGACTAATATCTGAATCTGATACAGCATCTTCCAAATCATCATAATTATCAACTGAGACAACACCGATAACTGGTCGCGTCGTAACGAGCCCAACTGTTGCTTCATACTCACTTGATGCATCAAAAAAGTACAGGACACTAGAAGCTGAATCAAAGTAAACAGAATACTGGTTATCTCCTACTGTTGCGTAGCTACCCGATTTCGAAGCAGCAAGCTGGATAATTTCCTGAAGGAGATCACTATTTAGCTCCCCATCATCCGTTGTAAAAATCAATTCAGCATAAGGATTGAACCAGTCCACATCTCCACTATTTTCATTGATTTTAATCACACCAACAGGCATTTTATCCAACAAGGAAGCTAAACTTCCCTCTGCTTGATGATTGACATAGCGAATCTGCTCAAGCTCGTCCAATTCAGTCACTCTTTGTTGCTGAATAAATAGCCCAACCAAGAGCGCCAGCACTATGAAAAGAGACACCAGCATAGGCAAACTATCACCAAAAAGGCGTAGAGAAATAGCTAATATGATAAAGGAAGTAAACCCCACTATCGCAAAGTGGCTCGGGGAAAAACGAATTCTTTTCATTAAAAAACCTCTTATTGCGCCATTTTACCATATTTTCTTTAAAAAAGCGAGTTTTCACTGCCTTTGGATACTTGTAAAGCAAGAAAGGCTCAAATCCCAGATCTATTCTCAAATAAACATTCACAATCAATTTACAAGATGTGTAAATATTGTAAATTTTATTAAACAAAAAGTTGACAGTAGTTGTAAATATCCCTCTATATAAAAGAGTTTTTTTGTAAACAGGTATTTACAATTCTGTAAATTATTCAAAAAAACGTACTATCAATAAGATAGCACATTAATATGGCTATGATTTTGCTTTGTTTTTAGAAATGCTTCTAGACTTGCCTTCTAAGTAAACCATCAAAATAGAAATATCTGCTGGATTGACACCCGAAATACGGCTTGCCTGACCAATCGTTTCTGGATTGATTTTCTTGAACTTCTGACGCGCTTCTGTCGCAATCGAGTCAATATCATCCCAGTCAATATTTGCTGGAATCCGCTTTTCTTCCATGCGTTTCATCTTCTCAACCTGATCAAGAGCTTTAGAAATATAGCCTTCGTACTTAATCTCTGTCTCAATTAGCTCGATAATCTTTTCATACAACTCTTCTGCTGCTGGACCAATGAACTGAACCACATCTTGGTAAGACACTTCCGGTCGCCGCATAAATTCTTTGGCTGTCACTGCATCTGTCAGAGCTTTAAAACCAAGCGCTTCTATCTTAGCATTGGTTTCCTTGACAGGTTTCAACTTAATGGATTCCAAGCGCTTCATCTCGTTGTCAAATTGATTCTTTTTAATCTCAAAACGAGCCCAGCGCTCATCATCTACCAGACCAATTTCTCGGCCCATCTCTGTCAAACGCATATCAGCATTGTCATGGCGGAGAATCAAACGGTATTCCGCTCGGCTAGTCAAGAGGCGATAAGGTTCTACAGTCCCCTTGGTCACCAAATCATCAATCATGACTCCAATGTAACCATCACTGCGCTTCAAGATTAACTCCGGCTTCCCTTGGATCTTCAAGGCCGCATTAATCCCAGCGATAATCCCTTGACCAGCGGCTTCTTCATAACCAGAAGTTCCATTGGTCTGACCTGCTGTAAAGAGCCCTGAAATTTTCTTAGTTTCCAAGGTTGCCCGCAACTGGTGAGGCATAATCATATCGTACTCAATGGCATAGCCTGTCCGCATCATCTCAGCATTTTCTAAACCTTTGATAGAGTGAACCAAGTCCTTCTGTACATCTTCTGGCAGACTGGTTGACAGCCCCTGCACATAAACTTCTTCCGTATCACGACCCTCAGGCTCTAAGAAAAGCTGGTGGCGTTCCTTATCCGCAAAACGGACGATCTTATCCTCAATAGACGGACAATAACGTGGCCCCACTCCCTTAACGATACCTGAAAACATAGGAGCACGGTGCAGGTTATTTTGGATGATTTCGTGACTTTCCGCATTGGTATAAGTCAACCAGCAAGGCACTTGATCTTTCACATAGTCCTCATCACGAGAGGTGTATGAAAAATGATTGGCCTTTTCGTCTCCTGGCTGAATCTCGGTCACATCATAATTGATCGATGATGCCTTAACACGTGGAGGTGTTCCTGTTTTAAAACGACCAATTTCAAAACCTAGATCACGCAGATTATCTGCTAAAGGAATGGCTGCCAAGCTATGGTTTGGACCAGATGAATACTTGAGATCACCAATAATAATTTCTCCCCGCAAGGCTGTTCCAGTTGTAACAATGACAGCTTTAGCTGCATATTCCTGTTGCGTCGCTGTCTTAACCCCAATGACCTTACCATCTTCAACCAGAATTTCATTAATCATGGTTTGCCGCAAAGTCAAATTTTCTTGATTTTCAACAGTCTTCCGCATTTCTTTAGAATAGAGCTCTTTATCCGCTTGCGCCCGAAGAGCCCGAACAGCGGGTCCTTTACCAGTATTGAGCATCTTCATCTGGATATAGCTCTTGTCAATATTCTTGGCCATCTCTCCGCCCAAAGCATCTACTTCACGGACAACAATGCCTTTTGCAGACCCTCCGATAGATGGATTGCAGGGCATAAAAGCCAGCATCTCAATATTGATAGTTGCTAGCAAAACTTTACAACCCATGCGACTGGCAGCCAGCGATGCCTCAACTCCAGCGTGCCCCGCTCCAATCACGATAACATCATAACTTTCAGTAAAATTGTGTGTCATTTCTTTTTCCTTCATTTTTTCACCAAAAAAGGCCAAGTCTCTAGAAGTGCAGGACAAAAAAGCCTGCAACATCCATGAGCTTTGACCATCATAGGTATTGCTTATCTTATTTTAGCAAATTATGCTGAATTGTCAATCTAAATGTACTGCAAGACTTGACCATTCTTATAAGCTCTGTCAATCAAGCCACCACCTAAACACTCATCTCCATCATAGAAAACGACTGCTTGGCCTGGAGTCACCGCCCTTTGTGGTTGATCGAAGTTGACAACAGCCTTGTCACCCTTTACAGTAACTGTCACCTTGGAATCAGGCTGACGATAACGGAACTTAGCTGTACATTCCATAGTAAATTCTTCCGGCATTTCTTTCGTGAAATGAACCTGACTAGCGTCAAGGCTGGTTGACATTAAATGGTCATGATAGAATCCTTGGCCAACATAAAGAATATTTTGGCTAAGGTTTTTTCCGACCACAAACCAAGGCTCGTTGTCACCGCCCTGCTGGCCACCAATTCCAAGACCACCTCGCTGGCCAATGGTATAGTACATTAGTCCTGCATGCTGGCCCATATCTCGGCCATCCATTGTCATCATGCGACCAGGCTGAGCTGGTAAATATTGACTCAGAAATTCTTTAAAATTCTTCTCACCAATGAAGCAAATACCGGTCGAGTCTTTTTTCTTAGCAGTGGCTAAGCCAGCTCTTTCAGCAATTGCTCGAACTTCTGGCTTTTCTAAATGCCCCAGAGGAAACATGGTCTTTTGTAATTGTTCCTGTGATAGCTGGCTCAAGAAGTAGGTCTGATCCTTATTGTTGTCCTTGCCACGTAACATATGGACTAGGCCATCTTGGTCTCTCTTCACCTGAGCATAGTGACCCGTTGCTACGTAATCTGCACCCAGTGTCAAGGCATAGTCAAGGAAGGCTTTAAACTTGATTTCCTTGTTACACATAACATCTGGGTTCGGAGTCCGACCAGCTCGGTATTCCGCCAAGAAGTATTCAAAAACGCGATCCCAGTAATCTTTTTCAAAGTTGACAGAGTAGTAAGGAATGCCAATCTGATCTGCAACAGCTGCTACATCCTTGTAGTCTTCTGTGGCCGTGCAGACACCAAATTCATCTGTGTCGTCCCAGTTTTTCATGAAGATGCCAATCACATCGTAACCTTGCTCTTTCAAGAGCAAGGCAGTTACTGATGAATCAACACCTCCGCTCATACCAACAACGACACGAATCTTAGAGTTATCACTCATTGTGTTCTCCCATCTTTTCGTTATTTCACGATTGAAGGTCGTGCTGTGCTTTCAACGATTGAAGGTCGCTTGAGCAAGGTCTATTATAGCATGATTTAGCACGGAGAACAACGAATAACCTTTGGCCAATCTGAAGAGCTTTATAAGTTGTCAAGTAAATTTACAGTATTGTAAACATCTTGATAAAAAATATCATATTCCAAGCAAAAATGTACTAATAATTATAAAAAAGGGACTAGAATATAAACTCCAATCCCTGTAAATATAATTTTTCCTAAAGTTTTAATACCAGCCATTTGCTAACCAGAAATTTTTAGCAGCCGACCATGAGCCATAGCGACCTGCTACATAAGCATCCGCTGTCTTCTCTTGATTTTCTGGTGATAAATCTCCATTTAGATAGGTGATGGTCAACTGATAGCGACCATAGTATTGCCCATTTTGCGCTGTATAACTGCCGCTGGATTCTTTTTGAGCAATCCACTCCTTAGCCTCTGCATCCTCAGCACTCAAGCCAGAACTTGGGTTTACAGTAGATTGCTCAGCCTTATCTGATTTTTCAACAGTCATTTGCTCAGATACATCATCGTCCAGTTCTAAAACCTGGCCAACACTAATCAGATTGATATTGCTGATCTTGTTTTTTTGCGCAATCTTGTCAACAGTCGTCTGATGAGAAGCAGCAATCGCGGACAAGGTGTCACCTGACTTGACAGTATAACTTTCTGCATTGGCTACAATTGGAAGCAAAGCAGTAGCTCCTGCCATCAAACTGAGCAAGCCTGCTTTCATCATTCTATTTTTAAAATACAAATTCATGTTTAGAATTCTCCTTTTCTGTGATATATCTATCCTAAAGCAAAAGTATTACAGAACTTTATTACTTTGATGAATTATATTACAGACTATTGAAGAACTTGTAAAAACAGACATATATTCTAAAGCTTTTTTGATGATGTAAAGGCTATGCTGAACTATCTCTATGTTTTTTTCTCCATTTAAATCGAACCCTATCATAGAAGAAAAATAAAACTATTCCTAAAATGAAAGCTGCAGTTCCTTCCTTTAATCCTCTTGGAACAAATGATAAAGTAACTCTACCTGCTCCTCTGTTCACATCAAGTTTCATAAAACTATTCTGCGCACGTTTTAACGGAACCTTCTTGCCATCTACACTAGCTGTCCAGCCCTTATCGTAAGGAATGGTGAAAAAGAGAGAACTATCTCTATCCGCGTGATAATCAACCGTTACCGTATTGGATTTTGTCGTCACAGAAACTTCTTGTTCTTTCAATTTACTTATGAGTTGCTGATATTTGTTAACATCCACAGAGAAGAACTCTGGTTGGTTAAAAGAAACATTTCGATTCTCTGGAAAAGAAAATTGAATAGAAACCGTCTGTGCTTCCTTAAAGTAACCAATATTCAAAAATGGAAAAACATTATGGGTTGGGTAACGATTCGTGATTCCATTTACAGTGATATTGACATCCGTCTGATTATCGTTTGAAAAATCAAGATCTGCAAGGTTGACATAGACTTGACTACCTGCAGGCACCTCAATTGTGTAAGTGACGCTAGCATAGCTTAATTGAGCGTCATTTTCGATGCTTGCAGTTACTTTCCCTTCAGTTTCTTCCTCATTAGCAGCTATAGAAATTCGCTCATAATATTTATGATTCAAACCCGATAATTGATTTAAAAAGGCTGTCTGATTGTCAAGTGTTAAATTAGTGAACTTGACATCTTTGTAAATATCATTGGTTAAGAAAGCCAAGCCCAAAGCATAATTATTTTCATACAATGTCATTGATCGCTCAGTCTTCTCTGCAGAAAAACCAAATTTCTGTGGGTCTTTTTCAGACAAATTATACTTTACAGCAAAAAGGCTATCCATCAAAATGCTATTATTTTGATAGCGGAGATTAAGATTAGTTCCTGCTGATTTAAAACCTAATTTATCTAAAGTCGAGCTTGCTTGCGTATTTCTGACTGATGAGAATTGAGAAATTCCATTATAATTAAATTTCATACTGTCATTCCCAGTCTGAGGATCAAGCCTCTCTGTTCGAAAGAAATCTTTGTTTTCTTTCTTACTATACTTGACAAGACTGTCAATCTCGTTCATCTTTTTCGAATAGGATGAACGACTTGCAAAGACCCATTCTTTTGCAATTCCATCAACCTGATAATAAGCGTTTAAAGTAAGCTCAAAAACCACAAAAAACAGTAAAGATAGTGTAAACATCCTTTGCCTAACGTGACAACGAATAAAAGCAAAACTGATTAAGAGATAGGCAAAGAAAAACTCTAAAGTAAAAATGTAATTTTCGGGACCAAGAAAATCATAGTGTTTTCTATAATGCAAAGTGGCTAGAAAACCAAAAGAAATGAGTAGAAAGCTAAGGAATACTTGTCGCCATTTTACTTCCTCCAAACGATTGAGCGTTTCTGCAGCCATCAAAATGATAAGAAGAGAAAAGAGCCAAGAATAGCGATGTAAAAACATATTTGGAGCATGCATTCCTTGCCAAAGCAAATCCAAATACTGCAGTCGAAAACTCACTATAAAAATGCCAATCAAGAAAATGTAGGCCAGTTTTACACGAAGCTTAATGCTTTTTATCGTAAAAAATAAGACACTTAAAATGAAAGGGAATAGACCAACATAAATCATAGGAATGGATCCATACTTAGTCGTATCAAAACTTCCTACAAAATTTTTAGCAAAAATATCTAGATACCAACTTTTCTCAGTAAACAAGTCTTCAACCTTTGTCAAGGTCTCACCATGTGAACTCAGATCTAGATAAGTCGGCAAAATCATAATTAAACTAGTAAGGCCTGCTAATATTGACACGATAGCAAAATCAGGAAAAGACCGAATCCTAGCCTTAAAGTCCCAAGAAAGCTGAACGAAGTACCAAAGAACTAAAAACAAGGCCATCATATAACCAAAATAATAGTTTTGGATAAAGAGAATTGACAAGCTTGTAAAGTATAAAACTCTCCCTTGTCCATTCATCAACTTGTGTAAACCAAAGATGATAAGGGGTACTAATATAAATACATCTAACCAAGTTTTTATTTCTAGTTGACTGACTGAGAAACTCATCAAGGCAAAGGAAGTTGACAGAATCAAGATTAGTGTTTCTGGAATTTTTTTAAAGATCCCTTTAATACTAATACAAGTTGTCAAGCCAATCAAACCAAACTTGTTAAGAGTAAACAAGTAGACCGCATCCGGCATTGATTTTAAATCGAAAAAGTAGACGAAGGGGGAAAGGAAACTTCCTAGATAATAGCTGGAGAGAGCATAAAAATTTTGCCCTAATCCACTTGAAAATGTGTAAAAAAGACTATCCGTTCCATGAAGGATATTCCTCAATGTCGTATCAAATACGACATACTGATGGAAGCCGTCTCCAAGTAACGGCGAAGTATCGCTTCCCCAGTAAATACCTTGACTCAGATAAACGAAACACATAATGAGAAAAGGTAAGGTGAAGGAAGCTAAATAAAGCCAATTTTTCTTAAAAAAATATCTGATTTTTTCCATGTTTCTTATAGAGAAAGAGGCCGAAACGTTGTTTCATGCCTCTGTAAACTTCTGTCAACTTATGTTGACAACTTATTAATCTTTCCAAAGCTCTTTGACTTTTGCCTGAACTTCTTGATTTTCCAAAAATTCATCATAAGTTTCGTCAATGCGGTCAATCACACCATTTTTTGAGAGAACGATGATATGGTTGGCCAAGGTTTGAATAAACTCATGGTCATGGCTGGCAAAAATGATCGACTCTTTAAAGTTCTTCAAACCATCATTAAGACTAGAAATAGATTCCAAATCCAAGTGATTGGTTGGATCGTCCAAAACCAAAACATTTGACTTGAGAAGCATCAGTTTAGACAGCATAACCCGAACTTTTTCTCCACCTGACAAGACGTTGACAGACTTGTTAACTTCATCGCCAGAGAAGAGCATCCGACCCAAGAAACCGCGAAGGAAGGTATTATCATCCTCTTCCTTGCTCGCAAATTGACGGAGCCAATCAAGAATAGATTCACCGCCCGCAAAGTCGCGAGAATTATCTTTCGGCAAATAAGAACGACTGGTTGTAACGCCCCACTTGACAGTTCCTTCATAGTCAATATCTCCCATCAAGGCACGAATCAAGGCAGTTGTCTGGATATCATTTTGTCCAATCAAAGCTGTCTTATCTCCAGGGCGCAGGATAAAGCTGATATTGTCAAGAATAGTCTCGCCATCAATCTTGACAGAAAGATTTTCTACTGTCAAGAGATCGTTTCCGATTTCACGCTCAGCTTTAAAGCTGATAAATGGATATTTTCGACTTGACGGAACAATTTCTTCCAATTCAATCTTATCCAGCATCTTTTTACGAGAGGTTGCCTGTTTAGACTTAGAAGCATTGGCTGAGAAGCGAGCCACAAACTCTTGCAATTGCTTGATTTTTTCTTCCGCCTTAGCATTTCGGTCAGCGAGCAACTTAGCTGCCAATTCACTTGATTCTTTCCAGAAATCATAGTTTCCGACATAAAGTTTGATCTTACCAAAATCAAGGTCAGCCATATGCGTACAAACTTTATTTAAGAAGTGACGGTCGTGGGATACGACAATAACTGTATTCTCAAAATCAATCAAGAAATCTTCCAACCAAGTGATAGACTGGATATCCAAACCATTGGTCGGCTCGTCTAGAAGCAAGACATCAGGTTTACCAAAAAGAGCCTTGGCAAGAAGAACCTTAACCTTGTCGCCGTTCGACAATTCACTCATATTTTGATAATGCAAGTCTTCTGGAATATTGAGGTTTTGTAGCAATTGAGATGCTTCACTTTCAGCTTCCCAGCCACCAAGTTCAGCAAATTCTCCTTCCAGCTCAGCTGCTCGAACCCCATCCTCGTCAGAGAAGTCAGGCTTCATATAAATAGCATCTTTCTCTTTCATAATGCTGTAAAGGTGCTCGTTCCCCATGATAACAACATCAATGACCCGCTCATCCTCATAGTCAAAGTGATTTTGACGCAAAACAGAGAGTCGCTCATCTGGCCCTAAAGAAATATGGCCTGTCGTTGGCTCAATATCCCCAGCTAAAATCTTCAAGAAGGTAGACTTACCCGCACCATTCGCTCCAATCAAACCATAGGTGTTTCCTTCTGTAAATTTAATATTTACTTCATCAAATAATTTTCGATCACTGAAACGCAGTGATACATCAGATACTGTAAGCAATGATTTTCTCCTATATATGTAGTCTCCTCCATTTTACTAGAAAATTCTTCTTTTTTCAAATTATTATAGGACAAAAAACTATTTTAAGTGATAAATATGCCGTAAATCTTGTAAATATACTGTAAACATGTTGTCAAGTAATTGCTTTTTAAGCTGCGTTTCTTCTTTTTTCTTCTAGCTTCTTCCGCATTTTCTTTGAAAATGATATAATGAGAACAACACTAATTGAGGAGCAAGCAATGTCAAAACCCATTATTTTAACCGGAGACCGTCCGACTGGAAAATTACATATTGGTCATTATGTCGGAAGTCTACGTAACCGTGTCCTTTTACAAAATCAAGACAAGTATGAGATGTTTATTTTTCTGGCGGATCAACAAGCTCTGACAGACCATGCAAAAGATCCACAAACAATTGTAGAATCAATTGGCAATGTAGCCTTAGACTATCTGGCAGCTGGACTGGATCCCAAAAAAGCAACTATTTTCATCCAGAGTCAAATTCCAGAGTTGGCAGAACTGTCAATGTATTACATGAATTTGGTGTCTTTAGCTCGTTTAGAGCGCAATCCGACTGTCAAGACAGAAATTGCTCAGAAAGGTTTTGGAGAAAGTATCCCAACTGGCTTTTTGGTTTATCCTATCTCTCAAGCAGCTGACATTACAGCCTTTAAGGCCAATTATGTACCTGTCGGAAATGATCAAAAACCAATGATTGAGCAGACACGTGAAATTGTTCGTTCCTTCAATCATGCCTATGACTGTGAGGTTTTGGTGGAGCCAGAAGGCATCTATCCAGAAAATGAAGCGGCTGGTCGTCTGCCAGGGCTTGATGGCAATGCTAAAATGTCAAAATCATTAAACAATGGGATTTATCTAGCGGATGATATGGATACTCTCAAGAAAAAGGTCATGAGCATGTATACCGATCCCGACCACATCAAGGTTGAAGATCCAGGAAAAATCGAAGGTAATATGGTTTTCCATTATCTGGATGTTTTTGGTCAGCCAGAAGATGCTGCTGAAATTGCGGCTATGAAAGAACACTACCAGCGCGGTGGTCTGGGTGATGTCAAAACTAAACGCTATCTCTTAGAGATTTTGGAGCGGGAATTAGGACCAATCAGAGAGCGTCGTCTCGAGTTTGCAAAAGACATGGGCCAAGTCTATGACATGCTGAAAGAAGGCAGTGATCGTGCTCGACAAGTTGCTGGACAAACCCTGTCAGAAGTCAAAAATGCAATGGGAATTAATTACTTTAAATAACGAACAATAATATCAGATTACATCAAAAACCATCATCTTTTGCCTGAAAAAGAGATGGTTTTTAATTTTTGCATAATAATCATTGACAAATACCTATAGAATGGTATGATATTAACAATAAAAAGACGAGCCCTGCTCAATATATAAGAAAAGAGGAAACTGTGGATGTCTAACTGGGACACTAAATTTTTGAAAAAGGGTTTTACCTTTGATGACGTATTGCTTATTCCAGCTGAAAGTCACGTGTTGCCAAACGATGCTGATTTAAGTACAAAACTTGCTGAGAATTTAAAATTAAATATCCCAATTATTACTGCGGCTATGGATACAGTTACCGAAAGCCAAATGGCGATTGCCATTGCCCGTGCCGGCGGTCTAGGTGTCATCCACAAAAATATGTCTATTGCACAGCAAGCTGATGAGGTTCGTAAGGTAAAACGTTCTGAAAATGGTGTCATTATCGATCCATTCTTCCTTACTCCTAATCATACGATTGCTGAAGCAGATGAATTGATGGGTCGATACCGCATCAGTGGTGTGCCAGTGGTTGAAACGATGGAAAATCGTAAATTAGTCGGTATCTTGACTAACCGTGATTTACGCTTTATTTCAGATTATAATCAACCAATTTCCAACCACATGACCAGTGAAAATCTTGTTACAGCTCCAGTCGGAACTGATCTGGCAACAGCTGAAAGAATTCTGCAAGAACACCGGATTGAAAAACTACCTTTAGTGGATGAAAACGGTCGACTTTCTGGCCTCATCACCATTAAAGATATTGAAAAAGTGATTGAATTTCCAAATGCAGCAAAAGATGAATTTGGTCGTCTGCTAGTTGCTGGTGCGGTAGGTGTCACTTCAGATACATTTGAACGTGCAGAGGCCCTCTTTGAAGCAGGAGCAGATGCCATTGTTATTGATACAGCACACGGTCATTCAGCTGGCGTTCTACGTAAAATTGCTGAAATTCATGCACACTTCCCAGACCGCACCTTGATTGCTGGAAATATTGCAACTGCTGAAGGAGCACGCGCCCTTTATGAAGCAGGTGTTGATGTGGTTAAGGTCGGAATCGGACCAGGATCTATCTGTACAACTCGTGTCATTGCTGGTGTCGGAGTTCCTCAAGTTACAGCTATTTACGATGCAGCTGCAGTTGCGCGTGAGTATGGAAAAACCATCATTGCTGATGGAGGCATCAAGTACTCAGGTGATATCGTCAAAGCCCTTGCCGCAGGTGGAAATGCAGTCATGCTTGGATCCATGTTTGCTGGAACAGACGAAGCACCAGGTGAAACTGAAATCTTCCAAGGACGTAAATTTAAAACTTACCGTGGAATGGGCTCTATCGCAGCTATGAAGAAGGGGTCCAGCGACCGCTATTTCCAAGGTTCTGTCAATGAAGCGAATAAACTGGTTCCTGAAGGAATTGAAGGCCGTGTAGCCTATAAGGGAGCAGCTGCAGATATTGTCTTCCAAATGTTGGGCGGTATCCGTTCTGGTATGGGATATGTCGGTGCAGCTAACTTGCAAGAACTTCATGAAAATGCTCAGTTTATTGAGATGAGTGGTGCTGGTTTGAAAGAAAGTCACCCTCACGATGTACAAATCACCAATGAAGCTCCAAACTACTCTGTCCAATAGAATTATAAAGAAAAACAACCTTGTCAAAGAATTGACAAGGTTGTTTTTATAGTTTACAAAATTGTAAATCAAATTTACAACTATTTTACTTATTTGTAAAACTAAGGTTCTCTTCTTTCTTTATTACACCCTGACTTATCTGAAAAACATTAATATCATCTGGTAGATTTTGCAAGTGATCAAGGCTGGTTGTCGTAATGAATGTCTGGATGTTTTGAGAGATAGTTTCTAGTAATTTTAATTGACGCATGTTGTCAAGTTCGCTCATTACATCGTCAAGCAATAATATTGGAGTATCTTTTGTAAGACTTTCTATTAGTTTAATTTCAGCTAACTTGAGAGATAGGACAACGCTACGATGCTGGCCCTGGCTACCAAATCCGGCATCCATATCATTGATAAAAAAGTTGATATCGTCTCGATGAGGTCCGACACCTGTATTCTTTTTGAAAAGATCGCGTCTACGACTTTCTGATAAGGCTGATCGAAAAGAAGCTTCCAAATTTTCGAGACATGAAAACGGAACAGAGGATAAATACTTGATTGTCAACTTCTCTTTCCCTTGAGAAATATCGCTATGGCTTTCCTGAGCAAAATCTTCTAGCTTTTCAATAAAGTCTAAGCGATGTTGCATGACACGACAACCAAAATCAATCAGTTGCTCATCTAAAACAGAGAGAAAGGTTTCATCTATCTTATCATTGGCCTTAAGATAAGCATTTCTTTGCTTGAGCACATGATTATAACTAGATAAGTCAGCAAGGTAGATGGGCTTGATTTGCCCAAGCTCAATATCAATAAATTTTCGGCGCAGAGCAGGGGCGCCTTTAATGAGCTGTAAATCTTCTGGAGCAAACAAGACAACGTTGACAACCCCTATATAATCTGATAATTTCCCTTGTTTTAAATGATTTATCTTGGTGATTCTCCCCTTTGGTGTCAACTCGATGTCAAGTGGGATTTTACCCGTTGTTTTTTCAATGATTCCTGAAATTTGAAGATTCTTCTCTTGAAAATGAATCAAATCCTTATCGGTTCGGGTTCGGTGACTGCGAGTAAGGGCTAAAAAATAGATGGCTTCTAGAATATTGGTTTTCCCCTGTGCATTTTGCCCCAGAAAGATATTAAGGCCAGGATCAAAATCAACCTCTGCAGCTTGGTAATTACGAAAATGTTTAATTTTCAGCGTTTTTAACCACATAGCTTAGGTTCCTGGAAAGCGAACAGGTGCTTTTTTATTTTTCTGATCGGGCTTTCTTTTCTTCTGTTCTTTTTTTGCTGGTTGAGATTTTTTCAAGTCCTTATTCATGGCTTTAACCAAGTCTGCCACTCTTTTTTTCTCTGCTTGCTCCTCTTGGTGTTCAAGGATTTCCTCCTGACTTGGAGCAAGGAGGACAATTTCCAGCTCTTGGTCTGGGAGAGAAATGACATCTCCAATTCTAAGTTTTTTCCCTCGTCTATTTTCTAGTTCGCCGTTAAAAAAGACCTGATTATCTGCTAAAAAGGACTTGATTGCTCCACCACTTTGAATAATACCGACTTCTTTTAAGAGAGCCTGTAGAGTAATGTATTCGTCAAATAATTTATATTCCATATTTCACCTCAATCCTTGTCATTATATCATAATTTAAGCAGAAACTGTTCCGTGGTAGTCTCATTCAAGGACAAGTTTTACTAGAAAAATAGAAAACGCTTTAATCACTAAAATTGCCGATCCTTACAAAGCATTAAACAGCATTTCGTGTTATAATAGAAGTCTATATTATTCGGTATGAGGAGCGCAATGGAAATCATAAAAGGAGTACATCTTCACTTCATTCAATCAGAAAAATTTAAAACTAATAAAATTAAAGTGCGATTTTCAGCTCCTATGTCTGAAAAAACAATAGCTGGGCGGGTTCTTACGGCCAGTATGCTAGAGACTTCAAATGCTCTTTATCCAACATCGCAAGCCTTTCGAGAAAAATTAGCGAATTTATACGGTGCTAATTACTCGACAAGCCTTTCACGACGGGGATTAGTGCATTATCTAGATATCAATCTTTCTTTCGTGCGGGATCAATTTTTGAGCCGAAAAAATATGTTGGCAGATGAAATACTAGATTTTTTGAAGGCTAGTCTCTTTTTTCCCCTGTCAAATGGAAAGGCTTTTGATACTAAAACCTTTGAAATTGAAAAGAGAAATGTTTTAACAGACTTGGAAGCTGAAATTGAGAATCATTTCTACCATGCTCACAGAGAGTTAAATAATTTATTTTACGATTTACCAGAAATGCGGATTCCACGCGTGGCAACAATCGAGCTAGTAGAAAAAGAAACAGCTGAAACTAGTTTTGCTGCTTTTCAGCAAATGCTAAATCAGGATCAAATCGATTTTTTCTTCATCGGTGATTTTAATGAGATTGCTGTCCGTGAGAAAATCCAAGAATTCCAGTTTTCTGAACGAGAGCAGCCTTTACAGCTTAGCTATCAGCAAAACTATTCAAATATAACTAGAGAAAAGCTGGAGCAGCGAGATGTGCATCAGTCGATTGTTGAACTGGCCTACCATTTTTCTAGTCAATATGGGGATCGCAGCCACTTACCACTGATTGTTTTGAATGGCTTATTAGGAGGATTTGCCCACTCCAAACTCTTTGTCAATGTTCGGGAAAAAGAGAGTTTGGCCTACACCATTTCTAGCAATTTTGATATTTTTTCTGGTTTGATGCGAATCTATGCTGGAATTGACCGAGCAAATCGGACAAAGACCATCGCTTTAATCAACCGCCAAATTCTCGATTTGAAGCGGGGGCATTTCACAGATGAAGAGCTTGAACAAACCAAGAATATGCTAAAAAATTCAATACTTCTGGCTCAGGATCGACAAAACACTTTGATTGAGCGTGCTTACATGTCCTCTGTTCTAGGGAAAAAATTTCTATCACTAGAGGCTTGGCTGAAAGCATTAGAAAATGTCAGCAAAGCTGATCTTATAGAGGCAGCCCAGCAGTTGAAATTACAGGCGATTTACTTTATGGAAGGGAAATAATGCAGAATCCAGGTCTAGAAAAAATTAATTATATAGCCGTGGGAGAAAGCATCTATCGGGCGGTGCTAGCAAATGGATTGCAGGTTTACCTACTCCCTAAGAATGATTTTAATGAAACCTACGGCATCATCTCAACCCATTTTGGCTCTGTTGATACTAAGGTTGTTTCACGTGAAACAAAGCAAGTCTCTCATTATCCAGCAGGGATTGCGCATTTTTTGGAGCACAAATTATTCGAGCGTGAAAACGGCGAGGATTTACTGCTAGAATTTACCAAGTTTGGCGCAGAAAGTAATGCCTTTACAAGCTTTACACGGACTAGCTATCTGTTTTCTACGACAAACTGTGTAGCAGAAAATCTGAAGCTGTTGCAGGAACTCGTTTCCCAAGCCAATTTTTCAGAAGCATCTGTTCAGCGTGAGCAAGGAATTATCCAGCAAGAAATCGAAATGTACCAAGACGATCCAGATTATCGGCTCTTCTTTGGTGCTTTGAGTAATCTCTACCCTCAAACTCCACTAGCAGAAGATATCGCCGGAACGACAGAGTCAATCATGGATATTAATGTGGAAGATCTGACAGAGAACTTTGAGCTTTTCTACCGTCCGTCCAATATGACTTTATTTGTCATTGGTAATTTTGATTTGGAGTCTACTTTTGAAGATATTGTCCAAACACAAGAGACCTTATCTCCTCAATTATTAACTGAAACGATTGAAAAAGAGTCTATCATCTTACAGCCAGTAATTCCAACCGCTACTAGTCGGATGGAAGTTGCCAGTCCTAAGTTGGCAATCGGTATTCGTGGAAAAGATGCGATACAGGATACGGAGCTTTATCGCTATAAAATTGCCCTGAAATTGCTTTTTGCTATGATGTTTGGTTGGACTTCCAAGCGTTTCCAGACCCTGTATGAAAATGGCAAGATTGACAATTCGCTCACTCTTGAAGTAGAGGTGGAAAAGGATTTCCACTTTGTCATCCTAACTATGGACACACAGGAACCCGTAGGAATTTCTCATCAATTCCGCTCAGCCATCCGGAAATTTGCTCAAGATCCAGATGTCACAGAAACACATCTAGATACGATTAAAAGTGAAATGTTTGGAGATCTGCTACATGGTCTGAATTCTCTTGAATACATGGCAACCCAGTATGAACCGCATTTAAAAGGGGAGAATCTTTTTGATTTACCTAAGATTTTACAGGATATCACTTTAAATGACGTCTTAAAAGTCGGACATCGCTTTATTGACCAGTGTGATATGACAGATTTTACTATTTTCCCAAAATAGTTCCAAGTTTATTTCAAAATTTTGTTAGAATAATGTCTAAGAGAAAAGGACTATCCTTATGAGAAAAAAAACGATAGGAGAAGTACTCAGACTTGCTCGAGTAAACCAGAAACTTACTTTAGCAGATCTAGCCAAAAAAACAGATATAAAAACTGACTACCTAAAGGCTCTTGAAAACAATCAATACGAGAAATTTCCAAATGCCTTTTACGTCCGTAGCCTGCTACGAAAATACGCTTGGGCTCTGGATTTAGATGAGCAGATTCTATTGGATGCATACGACACAGATAATACTGTCGTTTATGACGAAATTGAATTAGCTGAAAACGAAGAATTTCGAAGCAGAAAATATAAAAATCGTTCCTTTTCGCTTCCGCTCTTTTATTTCCTAGTAGTTGCCCTATCTATCATTATTTTTGTCACCTATTACGTTTGGCAATATGCAAATACAACTACTCCGCAGTTTGCCAGCTCCGATAGTTACAGCCTCGTCTCGAGCTCAAGTATCGAAGATAGTTCAACTCCACCTGAGACTTCCACAACAGACTCTAGCTCAACAAAAGAAAAGCTGGAAGTCACTGGAGAAGGAAACTATTTAACTGTAAAATATCGTGGCGAGTCGCAAACTACTCAGTTAACAATCTCAGCAAGCAATACCTCAAGCTGGATTAGTGTGACAAATACAGACCTTGCAGCAGGTACAACCCTTACTCCAACCCAATCAAGCCAAACAGTGACACTCTCTCCCAATACAACTTATACAATTACTCTAGGAGTTGTGAAAGGCGTCACTGTCACTGTCGGCAGTCAGAAAATAGACCTATCTACCTTGACCAGCGACAGTGCTATAATCACCCTTACAATTGAATCATAAAGGAAGAATGATGAAAAAAGAAAATATCCCCAACGCTTTAACCCTTGCCAGAATTGCCTTAATCCCAATCTTTATTTTGATTTTAACTTTTGGTCATTCGCCAGCCATGCATATCCTAGCTGGAATCATTTTCGCCCTTGCCAGCGTCACAGACTATCTGGATGGCTATCTGGCTCGCAAGTGGCAGGTCGTGACCAATTTTGGGAAATTTGCCGATCCCATGGCCGATAAACTGCTGGTTATGTCCGCTTTTATCATGCTGATTGAAATGAAAATGGCTCCTGCTTGGGTAGTAGCTATCATCATTTGCCGAGAGCTGGCTGTCACTGGTTTGAGGCTCCTCTTGGTAGAAACTGGCGGAACAGTTCTAGCGGCTGCTATGCCAGGCAAAATCAAGACTTTCACGCAGATGTTTGCCATCCTCTTTCTTCTGCTCCATTGGACTTTAATCGGTCAGATTCTCCTTTACATAGCCCTGATTTTCACTATTTATTCTGGCTATGATTATTTCAAGGGCAGTGCCTATCTCTTTAAAGATACATTTAAATAATATGGAAAATATCATTGAAGTAAAAAATCTTAGTTATCGCTATGACCATAAGTCTGAAGATTATATTTTAAAAGATGTCTCGTTTCACGTGAAACAAGGAGAATGGTTATCTATTGTCGGCCACAATGGCAGCGGAAAATCGACTACGGTTCGTTTGATTGACGGTCTTTTAGAAGCCGAGAGTGGCGATATCCTCATTTCTGGAGATAAATTGACGGCTGATAATGTCTGGGAAAAACGTCGCCAAATCGGCATGGTCTTTCAGAATCCTGATAACCAGTTTGTAGGAGCAACTGTTGAAGACGACGTTGCATTTGGTCTGGAAAATCAAGGCATGAATTATCCCATGATGGTGAAACGCGTCCATGAAGCTCTGGAACTAGTCGGCATGCAGAATTTTAAAGAGAGAGAACCTGCTCGACTTTCTGGCGGACAGAAGCAAAGAGTCGCTATTGCTGGCGTAGTCGCGCTCCAGCCAGATATTATCATCTTGGATGAAGCAACCAGTATGTTAGACCCAGAAGGCCGACTGGAACTGATTCGGACTGTCAAGAAAATTAAAGATAAGAATCATTTAACAGTCATCTCCATTACCCACGATTTGGACGAGATTTCGCTTAGTGACCGTGTCCTTGTTATGAAAAATGGTCAAGTTGAGTCAACCGCTACACCAAGAGAACTCTTTTCCAGACCTGATTTGGAAGACTTGGGCTTGGATCAACCCTTTGTCAACCAGGTCAAAGCTGCCATGATTCAAACTGGGCTAACTCTGCCAGAAACCTATTTAACTGAAAAAGAATTGCAGGAACAATTATGGGAATTACTCTAAATAAAGTCAGTTATACCTATCAGGCTGGAACTCCATTTGAGGGTCCAGCGCTTTTTGAAGTTGATTTGGAAATCAAAGATGGTAGCTATACGGCTTTGATTGGGCACACTGGTAGCGGAAAATCAACCATTTTACAGCTCTTGAATGGCTTGCTGACTCCTAGCGAGGGTCGCGTACAAGTCAATCATGTCACCATCACTTCAAATTCCGTCAACAAGGACATTAAACAAGTTCGTAAACAGGTTGGTTTGGTGTTTCAATTTGCTGAAAGTCAGGTTTTTGATGAGACTGTTTTGAAAGACGTAGCCTTTGGTCCGCAAAATTTTGGTGTCTCTAAAGAAGAAGCCGAGACTTTAGCACGTGAAAAATTAAGCCTTGTCGGTATTTCTGAAGAATTGTTTAGCCGCAGTCCTTTTGAACTTTCTGGCGGGCAGATGAGAAGGGTCGCCATTGCTGGAATCCTAGCAATGGAGCCTGATATCTTGGTTCTGGATGAGCCAACGGCTGGACTTGATCCAGCAGGGCGCAAGGAATTGATGGAACTCTTTAAGAAACTGCATCAAGCTGGAATGACCATTGTTCTTGTAACCCATTTAATGGATGATGTTGCTAACTTTGCCGATACGGTCTATGTGTTAGAGAAGGGCCACGTCGTCAAAAGCGGTCAGCCTGCTCAGGTTTTTCAAGATATCGATTTTATGGAAAAGATTCAGCTAGGGGTTCCTAAAATCACAAAATTTGCCCAGGAATTAGCTGAAAAAGGAATGAAATTTTCTCATTATCCAATTACGATTGAGGAATTTAAGGAGATGCTGCATGGATAAGTTGATTTTAGGACGGTATATCCCAGGAAATTCAGTCATCCATCGATTGGATCCGCGCAGTAAATTGGTGGCCATGTTCTTCTTTATTTTATTAATTTTCTGGGCTAACAATCTCATCACTAATTTGCTGCTGTTTGTTTTCGTTTTTACTCTGATTTTTCTCTCAAAAGTTCCTTTGACATTCTTTTTAAAGGGCATTCAATCAATGGTTTTCATTATTGCCTTTACCACCCTCTTCCAGCTCTTTCTGACGGGGGGAGGCAAGGTACTTTTCCAATTTGGTTTCATTAAAATTACAGAATTTGGTCTTTCTCAAGCGGGTATCATCTTTAGCCGTTTTGTTTTGATTATCTTTTTCTCAACCCTTCTGACCTTAACCACAACACCACTTAGCCTTTCAGATGCAGTGGAAGCTCTACTGAAACCACTCAAATTCTTTAAAGTTCCTACGCATGAAATTGGCCTCATGCTTTCTATGAGCCTGCGTTTCGTACCAACTTTAATGGATGACACTACGAGAATTATGAACGCTCAGAGGGCTCGAGGAGTTGATTTTGGCGAAGGAACGATTGTTCAAAAGGTTAAATCAATCATTCCAATCTTAATTCCCTTATTTGCTTCTAGTTTCAAACGGGCAGACGCCTTAGCTATCGCAATGGAAGCGCGTGGCTATAGTGGTGGTGAAGGAAGAAGCCGCTATCGACAACTTTCTTGGAAAATGATTGACAATCTGGCTATTCTCTCTATTTTCCTGATTGGTATCTTGCTCTTTATCTTAAAAAAATAAAGAATAGTATAAGTTTGATAGCAATATTTTTGTTAGAGATCTAATGAAATACACTAAAAATCCTTTTAAAATAATATTTTTATGTGTAAATCTCAATATTTTTGTAATATTCGTACTTAAAATGTAATCTTTTAGTAATATTTAATGTGTATGATAGTATTATAACTAAAGGAGAAAACTTTTAAAATGAGTATGAAAGTGAAAAAATTGACTCTAGCAGGAACGATTGCTACAGCAACACTATTTGCATCAACTATTGTTGCTAGTGCTGAATCTTATACAGTAAAAGCTGGAGATACCCTATCAGAAATCGCTGAAAGTAAAAAAACAACTGTTGAACGTTTGGTAGAATTAAACAAAATTTCAAATCCAGATTTTATCATGACTGGACAAGTTTTGGAATTAGGTGATTTGAAAGATGTTGCAAAACAAACAACATCAGCACCTGCTGTCTCACCAGCGACACCAGCAATCCCAGCTCCAGTAACTCCAGCTGCCCCAGTAGCTACGGAAACTCCAGTAACGACAGAAACTCCTGCAGTTACTGCAACTTCAGACTACTCTGCCTATTCATCAGACGTCGTACTCGCAAATGGTAATACTCCAGGTGCTGTAGGTTCTTACGCAGCTGCTCGTATGGCTGAAATGACAGGAGTGTCTGCATCTACATGGGAAAATATTATTGCTCGTGAATCTAACGGACAAGTCGATGCTTACAACCCATCAGGAGCAAGTGGTCTTTTCCAAACAATGCCAGGTTGGGGATCTACTGCAACTGTTGAAGATCAAATTCAAGCAGCTTACCGTGCTTACAGTGCACAAGGACTATCTGCTTGGGCTTACTAAAATAATAAAAAATGACTAAACATATTTAGTCATTTTTTATTACTCAAAGATACTATTTATTCTCCAAAAATTTCTTTTGAAAGTCTGCGGCCAGTAGGAGTTGTAGCTAGCCCTCCTTCAGCTGTTTCCCTGAAGGCAGTAGGCAGGCTAGAGCCTACTTGGTACATAGCATCAATGACTTCGTCAACAGGGATTTTAGACTCGATTCCGGCCAAAGCCATATCCGCTGCGATAAAGGCGTAGCTAGCTCCCATGGCATTTCGCTTGACACAAGGAACTTCTACCAAACCAGCTACTGGGTCACAAATCAAGCCCAGCATATTTTTGATGACAAAACAGATAGCTTGACTAGCCTGAAAAGCAGAACCTCCAGCAGCTAAAACCAGAGCAGCTGCACTCATCGCAGAAGCGGAGCCAACCTCGGCTTGACAGCCTCCTTCTGCACCGGAAATAGAAGCGTTATTGGCAATAACCAAGCCAAAAGCGCCAGCAGCCAGCAAAAAGTCTAATTGCTGCTCCTCTGTTAAATCTAATTTTTCAATCGCTGATGTAAGGACTGCTGGCAGACAGCCAGCGCTACCAGCTGTTGGTGTAGCACAAACCAAGCCCATTTTAGCGTTGTGTTCATTGACAGCAATGGCATTTTTTGCAGCAGTCAGCACAGTATAATTTGACAAAGCCTTCCCCGACTGGATATAGTGGTGCAGCTTGGCTGCATCTCCACCAGTCAATCCGCTGCGAGACTTACTCTCATCAAGCCCAAGAAGGACTGAAGCTTTCATCACTTCAAGATTTCGGCTCATCAGACGTAAAACTTCGTCTCTTTCCCGACCTGTCAATTCATACTCGGTCGCAATCATTAATTCAGCGACATTGCCATTAAAGTCTAAATCAGCTTGCTCAACCAACTCTTTTATTGAATAAAACATCTCTTCTCCTATTTAAAGAAATTGACATTGTGAAGATGGGGAATTTTCCGAATCTCTTCGATAGCCTCTTCGCAACTACGACTATCCACCTCAATGATCATAATCGCTTTCTCACCCGCTTTTTCTCTAGTCACCGTCATTTGAGCAATATTGATATTGTAGCGTGATAGAGCCTCCGTGACATGGGCAATCATACCTGGAACATCTTGGTGGACGATGATAATGGTTGGCGTATTCATGCTGAGAGAGACTGAGAAGCCATTTAACTCGGTCACCTGAATATTTCCACCACCGATAGATACACCCGTTACACTGATGGTCTTATAGTCATTCTTAACCGTGATTTTTGTCGTATTTGGATGAGGAGCATTGCTATCTTTCTGGATAGTCCAGACGATCTTGATACCGCGTTTATGAGCAATTTCAAGGCTGTTAGGAATTTCAGGATCATCCGTATCCATTCCTAAAATACCTGCTACCAAGGCCAAATCTGTACCATGTCCGCGATAAGTCTTTGCAAAGGAATTAAAAAGCTGAAATTCAACCTCGGTCGGTGTGTCATCAAAAATCGAAGATACGATCTTGCCGATACGCACAGCACCTGCAGTGTGACTGCTGGAAGGGCCAATCATGACAGGCCCGATAATGTCAAAAACAGATTGAAATTTTAATGATTTCATAAGAAACCTCTTGAACATATTTTCTAAAATTATTATATCAAACTTATCAAAGTTCTGCCTCATATCACACAAAAAAAGAGGACAATTGTCCTCTTTTCATTCTTGGTAATTCGCATACCTGAAACTCTTTTACTCCGCCAGTAGGACTCGAACCTACGACATCATGATTAACAGTCATGCGCTACTACCAACTGAGCTATGGCGGATAGTATAGTCCGTACGGGATTCGAACCCGTGTTACCGCCGTGAAAAGGCGGTGTCTTAACCCCTTGACCAACGGACCATCTATGTTCTTTTCAGAACATATTCTATTATACCAGGTTTTGAATCTTTGTCAACAGTTTTTTTATTTATTTTTTAAAATTTCTTTTAAATGTTTTGTTCTTAGCCTGGAAACAGGGCAACGGCGGCCTTCATAAAATATAATTTCCTTGGTTTTCTTATCATAATCGCAGATATTATCGATATTGACTAAGAAAGATTTATGGGAAGCAAAAAAACGTTGGGTTTTCTCATCCTGATCTTGAACACTGGCAATTGTTCCATAAAATTCCTTTATAAAGTTTTTTCCGACCATCCGTAACTTATGAGAGGAGCTTGAGGTTTCAATATACAAAATATCATTAAATGGCACGCGCACATCATTGCCTCGATAGCTGTATTCAAAATAATCAACCATGTTAGTGTTTGTAATTAAGGTATTTTTCGTATAAATGATACAATCTTTTATACGTTTTTTAAACGAATCATCGTTAATATCTTTATCAATAAAGTCAAGAGCAGATACCTTATATTTGAAGGTCATGGTCGCAAACTCTGATTTTGAAGTTACAAAGACAATAATGGCGTATGGATTATGATGACGAATAAAACGAGCGACCTCCAATCCTTTGGTCTCTTCCCCTTTAATATCTATATCCAGAAAATAAATCTGATTGACATCTTCATTTTCGACGTAGTCCTTAAATTCCTGAATTTTTCCTGTGATTTTGACCTGGATATCAAGCCCCATTTCTTCAGCAATCTCTGCTAAAGTTTTTTCCATGCGGAGTTGGTGGGCTAAGGTATCTTCTAATGCTAAGATTCTCATAAACTATTCCTTCTTTTAATTGTTAATACTTGGGTGAAATCATACTTACTTATTTCTGTATCGAGCATGATATATTCATAATTCTCTAAAATTTCTTTTAGATTATTTAAACCTAGGCCTCTTCGACAACCTTTCGTTGAGAACTCTGGTTCATAAATTTCTTCTAAATCTAATTTTCTTTGCTTGCGGGAATTTTTTACAACAAAAATGATTTCTGTATCGAGTTGAACTAAAGTCACATGAATCATTTTTTCATAGCTTTCGATTGCGCCCTCAACAGCATTGTTTAGTAATATACTAGCCATTCTTACCACATCTAATAGCTTAATCGGTAATGTCTCAACAGGATCTTTGACTTCGAATGTCAAATCAATCTGGTGTTCACGCGCCTTGAATAAAGTCTCCGTCATAACGCTTCGGAGAGCTGAGTCGCCAACATTGTTCAAATCAAAATAAGTGTATTTATCCGAGCGTAATTTTAAATTTGCATCAACTAAGACTTCTTGATATATTTTTTCAATTTCCTTGATATCTTGAGTATTGATGGCCGTCTGAAAGCTAGTCAGCATGCCGGCATAATCATGACGAAAGCCACGAATTTCATTATAAAGAGAAACAATTTCATCTGTATACTGCTGCAGCTGCAACTGTTCCAATTCTCTTTGTCGAATCTCCTCTTCTTTTTCATACTTTTCCCGAATCGCCTTTAAATAGAAAAGAGTCGTCATAAAGATCAAGAAACAAATAGTCGCTAGCATACTGCTAAAACTATTAAAATGATCGTCTTCACTTAACCAATGAGAAACATTCAATATGAGAATCGTTAGAAAATAATAAATATTAATCTTTTGAACTGTCTTTTTAAAGGAAGAGTCTTTAAAATCTCTCAGTTGAAATTCAAAATAATCAATAGATTTTAGCATAAACAAAACAGAGATACTGTTTATCGTGATATAAAAGATAGCCCAATTATCTTTTACAAATGAATCCCCTGTAATTGAGGAAATAATGACGGAAAAAAAGGTAGTAGAAGACTGAACTGTTAAATAAAGGAGAAGAGATAGAAATATAGAGAAAAGAGTTGATAACTTCTCTTTTTTATAAAAATATCTGTAGAAAAAAAGAGGATAAATCAGTAGTAAAATAAAATACAGAACATGCCTTGACAAAGAAAATATAGATTCTAAATTTAATATGAGTAATGGTAATAAAATTAAGACTATAGCACACAGAAAAGTAAAGTAAAAACTAGATTTTACTTTATTGATCTTTTCATATATAACAATAGTGAAATATACTTCAATGGCGGCTTGCAATATCCAAAAAAATAATTCAAACATCATTCCATCTCCTAAGTTATCGATGTTATTTTTTCTTAAATTTAATTTTTAAGAAGATATTTCTTAAATCTCCTCCAAGAACTTCTTTAAGTTCTTTTTCATTCAAGGCTGGGAATTGAGCGATTGTTTTAAAGTTTTTCTGAGTATTTTTCATAATAGATTCTCCTAAAAATTTTTTCGTAAGTGTTACCTTACAAGATCTATTATAAATAAAATTTCAAATAATCTGTCATCTTTCCCTGAAATGTCATTTTTTATTCCTGAAATGTCGTTTTCTCAAAAATATAACAAAAAAACACGAAATTTTTCGTGTCTGAATAGTGTATATTATGATCCCAGCAGGATTCGAACCTGCGACCGTTCGCTTAGAAGGCGAATGCTCTATCCAGCTGAGCTATGAGACCGATACCTTTTCATTCTATCAGAAAAATCTAGTATCGTCAAGATTTACTTATGGTAGGGACTCCCTTGTTGAATCATGAAAGCCCGGTAAATCTGCTCTACCAAAACAAGGCGCATCAGTTGATGGGGCAGGGTCAATTTTCCAAAACTCATCAGTAGATTAGCTCTTTTTTTGACAGCAGGAGACAGACCCAAGCTGCCACCAATCACAAATGTAATATCAGAAAAGCCACGAACTGTGATGTCGTTCAAGATCGAACTAAACTCTTCTGAAGGAAATTGCTTTCCTTCAATAGCTAGAGCAACCACGAATTCTCGTTCAGAGATTTTTGTTAAGATCCGATTTCCCTCTTTTTCGAGGATTTGCTGATTTTCTAGCTCACTGGCCTTATCTGGTGTTTTTTCGTCTGCTAATTCTACAATTTCTAACTTAGAAAATCGACTCAGGCGTTTGGCATATTCAGCAATTCCATCCTTGAGGTATTTTTCTTTTAATTTTCCAACGGTTACAAGCTTTATTTTCATATTTCCATTCTATCATATCCACATGGATTTCACACTTTATTCACATCAGTTTTTTATGGAAAACTTGTTGAATCTATGTATTTTCTAACCTCTATCAACATTTTTTATAAGTTTTCCACAAGTTGTGGAAAACTTGTGGATTTTAAGTTATAATTAAGAATAGATTTCTATAATTTCATCAATTGTAATCAAGGAGGAAAATATGAAAAACGCTTCAAATTTCTTTAAAAAATCTTTGTTGCTTTTTATTGTTTTAGTTGTAGGATTTATTGGCGGAAGCCTAGGAAATTTAGCCACCGCATTTGTTAATAATAAAATGGCTAATCTTGGTTCTTCAAATTCAAAGACTACTGTATCAACGTCTTATAAAAACACAACCGACACCACAAAGGCTGTAAAAAAAGTGCAAAACGCAGTTGTATCGGTGATTACTTATACCGGTTCTAATCAAGAAGAAGTGATCAATAATGAATCAACCAGTGATCCTCAAGTAGCTAGTGAGGGATCAGGTGTCATTTATAAGAAGGAAGGAAAATATGCCTACCTTGTTACCAATACTCACGTGCTTAATGGAGCAAAAAATCCCGATATTCTACTAGCAGATGGTAGTAAGGTTCCTGGTGAAGTGGTAGGATCAGATGTTTATTCTGATATTTCTGTAGTAAGAATTAGCTCTGAAAAGGTGAAAGATGTAGCTGAATTTGGAGATTCCAACTCCCTGACAGTAGGAGAAACTGCTATTGCCATCGGAAGTCCTCTCGGAACAGAATACGCTAACTCTGTTACACAGGGAATCATCTCTAGTTTGGGTAGAAATGTAACCTTGCAATCTGAAGACGGCCAAAATATTTCGACTACTGCCTTGCAAACAGATGCTGCT
Source organism: Streptococcus cristatus (assembly GCF_003943815.1). Taxonomy (GTDB): domain Bacteria; phylum Bacillota; class Bacilli; order Lactobacillales; family Streptococcaceae; genus Streptococcus; species Streptococcus cristatus_F. The sequence continues at coordinate 154,222 of NZ_RJNA01000004.1, forward strand.
ATCAACCCTGGTAACTCTGGTGGCCCACTCATCAATATCCAAGGGCAAGTTATTGGTATTACGTCCAGCAAAATCTCTCACAATGGTCAAACTGCTGTAGAAGGCATGGGCTTTGCAATTCCATCAAACGATGTTGTCAATATCATCAAGCAATTAGAGAAAACTGGAACAGTCACTCGTCCTGCTCTGGGTATCCAAATGCTTGATTTATCTAATATCGCCACTTCTGACTTAGCAAAATTACGTCTACCTTCATCTGTAAAATCAGGTATCCTTGTCCGCTCTGTACAAGAAGGAATGCCTGCTGAAAATAAACTTCAGAAATACGACGTCATCACAAAAGTTGACGATAAGGATGTTGAGTCAACCAGTGATTTACAATCTGCTCTCTACAGACACTCTCTGGGGGATGAGTTGAAAGTAACTTACTTTAGGGATGGTAAAGAAGCTACTACAATCATCAAACTGACCAAATCAACCCAAGACTTAAGTGACAACTAATCCTTTACATAATTGTCAACACACCTTTACACGATCGTAAAGGTGTGTTATGCTATATACAAATGGAAAATTATCAATACATACCACTAAAAGACATTCGAACCAATCCTTATCAGCCTAGAAAGAGTTTTTCTCAAGAAAAAATAAATGAATTGGCAGCTTCTATTAAAGAGAATGGAATTATCCAGCCCATTATTTTGAGAAAATCTTCCTTATTTGGTTACGAAATTTTAGCAGGTGAAAGACGATTCCGAGCTGCTAAGATTGCTGGCTTAGAAAAGATTCCTGCCCTCATTAAAGACCTATCTGACGATGACATGATGAAGCAAGCCATCATCGAGAATTTGCAGAGAGAAGATCTCAATCCAATCGAAGAAGCGGAATCCTATCAGCATCTGATTGAGAAAGGATTAACCCATGAAGAAATTGCAAAAATCATGGGAAAATCTCGGCCTTACATCAGTAATCTTGTCCGCCTGTTACAGCTGCCAGCTTTTATGATGGACGCTGTCAAAGAGGAAATGATTTCGCAAGGGCATGCTCGTCTCCTCATTCCACTCAAAAAGGAAGAACAAGTCTTTTGGCTGGACAAAATCATTCAAGATAATTTATCCGTTCGTGCTCTTGAACTTTCATTACAAAAGACCAAAAAGTCAAAGACTAAGAAGAACAAAGAAATTTTCGCCCATTCAGAAGAAGAAAAACTGAAAAAAATCCTTGGCCTCAATGTCACTATTCAATTGAAAACTCCTTCAAAAGGAAAGATCATTATTCCTTTTGAAAATGAGGAAGAGTACCAAAGAATTATAAACAGCCTGAAATAGGGCTGTTATTTTCTTTTTTCAAACTAACAGACTTTTCCACCTTTAAAAGCGGCCTAAATCTTTGAAAAATAAGGATTTTGCTTGTAATCCACAATCTGTGGATAAGTCTTATGAACATTGTTAATTTTTCTCCACAAGTTGTGGAAAACTTGATCATTTTATGTTAAAATGAGAGTCGACATATAGAATAATTTTTTGAAAAGGAGGAGGCAATGACCAAAGAGCAAGAATTTTGGCGAAGAATTTTAGAACTTTCAGCTGCTCAACTAAAACAGACAACCTATGATTTTTTTGTTGCAGAAGCAAAATTGATAGCCATTGAAAATAATCAGGCCACTATCTTTCTTGATAGCCCAGTCAAACAGCTGTTTTGGGAGCAAAACTTGGTAGGCGTTATTCTTACAGCTGGCTTTGAAATTTTTAACGATCAAATCACAGCCAAATACGTCTTTGAAGAAGCAGGACATGACCTTGTTTCCAAATATCAGCTGGAGGAACAGGCTGAAAAAACTCCATTTCGACCAACTTTACCGCCCATTGATACTGGATTAAAAGCTAAATATACCTTTGATAATTTTGTACAAGGGGATGGAAATATCTGGGCCAAAGCAGCAGCCTTGGCTGTGTCTGAAAACCTAGCGACTACTTATAATCCCCTATTTATCTATGGCGGTCCAGGTCTAGGAAAAACTCACTTACTAAATGCTATCGGCAATCAAATTTTGGAAAATATTCCTGATGCGCGTGTGAAATATATTCCAGCAGAAACCTTTATCAATGACTTTCTGGAGCATCTGAGGCTCGGTGACATGGATAATTTCAAAAAAATCTATCGGAGCTTGGATTTGCTCTTGATTGATGATATCCAGTCTCTTGGCGGAAAAAAAGTCTCTACCCAAGAAGAATTTTTTAATACTTTTAACGCCCTTCATGGCGATAACAAGCAGATTGTGCTGACCAGCGACCGCAGTCCAGATCATCTTGATAATTTGGAAGAACGCTTGGTCACGCGCTTCAAATGGGGGCTCACTCAAAATATTACACCACCTGATTTTGAAACGCGGATTGCCATCCTCCGAAACAAAATAGAAAATCTGGACTACATTTTCCCTAATGATACTTTGGAGTACCTCGCCGGACAATTTGATTCGAATGTCCGTGACCTAGAAGGGGCACTCAATGATATCACGCTCATTGCAAGAGTCCGCAATCTCAAGGAAATTACGATTGACATCGCTGCTGAAGCTATTCGAGCTCGCAAGCAGGACTCTAGTCAGGTAACAGTCATTCCGATTGAAAAGATCCAGTCTGAGGTCGGCAATTTCTATGGCGTTAGTGTCAAGGAAATGAAGGGAAGTCGTCGAGTCCAAAATATCGTTTTGGCTAGACAAGTGGCCATGTATCTAGCCCGCGAACTAACAGACAATAGCCTACCAAAAATCGGACGAGAATTTGGCGGCAAAGACCATACAACAGTCATTCACGCGCATGGAAAAATCAAAAACCGACTCGAAACTGACGATAGCCTGCGACTTGAAATCGAAAATATCAAAAACAAGATAAAATAAGGGTGTGGAAAAGATTTAGCTAATCTGAAGTTTTTTCCACAGGTTGTGAACAAGTCTTAAAACTTGATTTTAGATACTTTGCTCCATTTTTCCACAGCTTCCACAAGAACTACTATTACTATTAACTTAATAATCATAAATAATAAAAGGAGTCCCTATGATTCACTTCTCTATTAACAAAAATTTATTCCTACAAGCTTTGAATACAACGAAGAGAGCTATCAGTACCAAAAACGCTATTCCAATTTTATCAACTGTTAAAATTGATGTAACGAAAGAAGGCATTACCTTGATTGGTTCCAATGGTCAAATTTCCATTGAAAACTTCATTTCAGTTCAAAATGAGAATGCTGGGCTCTTGATTACTTCACCAGGTTCGATCCTCCTCGAAGCAAATTTCTTTATCAATGTCATTTCTAGCTTGCCAGATATCGTACTTGATTTTAAAGAGATTGAACAAAAACAAATCGTCCTCACCAGCGGCAAGTCAGAAATTACGCTAAAAGGAAAAGATGCTGATCAATATCCACGTATCCAAGAAGTCTCTACCAGCAATCCTTTGGTTTTAGAAACAAAAGTCCTCAAAAACATCATCAATGAAACAGCTTTTGCTGCTAGCACGCAAGAAAGTCGTCCTATTTTGACAGGGGTTCATTTTGTCTTGACAGATAACCAATCCCTCAAAACAGTTGCGACAGACTCTCACCGAATGAGCCAAAAGAAAATTACTTTGGACAAGAAGGGAGATGACTTCGATGTGGTAATTCCTAGCCGTTCTCTGCGTGAATTTACAGCTGTTTTCACAGACGAAATTGAAACAGTAGAGGTTTTCTTTGCCAATAACCAACTTCTCTTTAGAAGTGAAAATATCAGCTTCTATACACGCCTGTTGGAAGGAAACTATCCTGACACAGACCGCCTGATTCCGACAGAATTTTCAAGCGTTGTGACCTTTAATACCAATAATTTACGTCATGCCATGGAACGGTCTCGTCTTCTGTCCAATGCGACTCAAAATGGAACCGTGAAATTAGAAATTGTGAAGGGCATTGTCAGCGCCCATGTACATTCACCAGAAGTTGGGCGCGTAAATGAAGAAATTGATACAGAAAGTGTGTCAGGAGAAGATTTGACCATCAGCTTCAATCCCACCTATCTGATCGAAGCGCTAAAGGCAGTCGACAGCGAGAAGGTGACCATCAGCTTTATTTCAGCTGTTCGGCCTTTCACCTTGGTTCCAAGTGAAGATGCTGAAAACTTTATCCAGCTGATCACGCCAGTCCGTACCAATTAGAAGATAAGATTTAAGACAAGGTTGACTCGATCCGCCTTGTCTTATTTTTATAATTTGCATGCCAGCTGATTCTAAACTTGTGGTATAATACAGCTAGGGTTGAGAAAAGCGTCAATCTGTATTTTTAATAGAATAAAAAATAGATTGTCAAAAGGAGAGAAGATGTACGAACTTGGAACTTTTGTAGAAATGAAAAAGCCCCATGCCTGTACAATTAAGTCAACGGGCAAGAAGGCCAATCGTTGGGAAGTCATCCGCATGGGAGCAGATATAAAGATTCGCTGTAGCAACTGCGAACACGTTGTCATGATGAGCAGATATGATTTTGAAAGAAAAATGAAGAAGGTTATCGAATAGTCCATATTTTAGACTTAGCTTGATTTTGAATAAGATACCTCATCAACAAAGAACGAGATTGGGACAGAAATCGGTAATTCGTTAGAATTCGATTTCGTCGTCCCACCTCCGCACAGTTGAGTAGGGCTGTAAAAGCTGATGAAATCAGCNTAGTAGAGCCCACTCAACCACTGCGTCTTGCTCGACAATCCAAAGACAATTGAGAGGCTGGGACAAAAGTCCCAGCCTCGTTTTTCTGCTTTTATTTAAGATCCTCAAATTTGCCATCTTTGACTTCTTTATAACCAGAAGCTTCGAGGGATTTTACCGTTTCTTTATAACTGATATAATTAGCTTTTTGGTCTCCATCTGTTTGGATAAGCTGTTTGCTTTTCAGTTCTGAAATATCTGCCTTGCTAAAATCCATTGTCATCTTTTGCGTCAAATGATCGTCTTTATATTCGATTTTATTAGTAAGTCCTTTAATATTTTCCAGGGTTTTCATGTAGCCCCCAATTTGCTCTTTGGCGGTATCTTTTGTCAATCCGATAGGCTCATAATAGAAAACATTGCTGGTTTCATTGTTCAGCAAATCATCGCCCTTGTACTCAAGAGTGATCCGACTGTCTTGCTTGGTTTTTTGGTCAATCAACTGAAAATAGGCTTTTTTAGGACTGCTACTGCAGGCAGCTAAAACAAGTAAAGTAAACATCGTCAAGAAAGAAAGAACAAAGGTTTTAATTGTCATTTTTTTCATGGCTAACTCCTTTTATCAAAATATTAACTACATTATATCATTTTTTGTAGAAAATATTTTTTAATTCTATCCAGAAAGCAGGAAATTTTTCATTCAAATCCGCTGTTTAGGATAAGGATTTATGGTATAATGGTTTGGATTGAAAAGATGAATGGAGAAGATACGAATGGCTTTAACAGCAGGGATTGTTGGACTGCCTAATGTAGGTAAGTCAACTTTATTTAATGCAATTACAAAAGCAGGGGCAGAAGCTGCCAACTACCCTTTTGCGACCATTGATCCAAATGTCGGTCGGGTAGAGGTGCCAGATGCTCGTTTGGACAAATTAACAGAATTGATTAAACCTCAAAAGAAGATTCCAACTACATTTGAGTTTACAGATATTGCAGGTATTGTAAAGGGAGCTTCGAAAGGTGAAGGGCTGGGAAATAAATTCTTGGCCAATATCCGCGAAGTGGATGCTATCGTCCATGTAGTCCGTGCCTTTGATGATGAAAATGTCATGCGGGAACAGGGTCGTGAGTCTGACTTTGTCGACCCTATGGCTGATATTGAGACCATCAATCTGGAGCTTATTTTGGCCGATCTAGAAAGTATCAACAAACGCTATGCGCGTGTTGAGAAGATGGCTCGTACCCAGAAGGACAAGGACTCAGTAGCAGAATTTAATGTTCTACAAAAGATCAAGCCAGTTCTGGAAGACGGTCTGTCAGCTCGAACAGTTGAGTTTACAGAAGAAGAGCAAAAAATCGTCAAAGGTCTCTTTCTCTTAACGATTAAGCCAGTGCTTTATGTGGCCAATGTCAGTGAAGATGAGGTGGCTGATCCAGAAAATATTGACTATGTGAAGCAGATTCGTGAATTTGCAGCTACAGAAAATGCTGAGGTTGTTGTCATCTCAGCGCGTGCAGAGGAAGAAATTTCTGAACTAGATGATGAAGACAAGGCAGAATTTTTGGAAGCTATTGGCTTGACAGAGTCAGGTGTAGACAAATTGACACGTGCAGCCTATCATCTGTTGGGGCTTGGAACCTACTTTACCGCTGGTGAAAAGGAAGTCCGAGCTTGGACCTTCAAGCGTGGTATGAAAGCCCCTCAAGCAGCTGGTATCATTCATTCAGACTTTGAGAAAGGTTTCATCCGTGCAGTGACGATGTCTTATGATGATTTGGTAAAATATGGATCTGAAAAGGCTGTAAAAGAAGCTGGACGTTTGCGTGAAGAAGGAAAAGAATATATCGTTCAAGATGGCGATATTATGGAATTCCGCTTTAACGTGTAAATTAAGTGTAAATTTAAAATACATAGGTTGGAAAGAAATTTCCAGCCCTTTTGGCTTTTATAAAGGAGTAAAATGACAAAATTAATTGTTGGATTGGGAAATCCAGGTGATAAATATTTTGAGACCAAACATAATGTAGGTTTTATGTTGGTTGACAAGATGTGTAAAGAATTAAATCTAAAGTTTACAGCAGATAAGATTTTTCAAGCAGACATTGCTTCAACTTTCTTGAATGGGGAAAAAGTCTATTTTGTAAAACCAACTACTTTTATGAATGAAAGTGGGAAAGCAGTCCATGCCCTGCTCACTTACTACGGCTTGGATATAGATGACTTACTCGTTATTTATGATGATCTAGATATGGAAGTTGGGAAAATTCGTCTTCGTACCAAAGGTTCAGCTGGCGGGCACAATGGTATTAAGTCCATCATTAAACATATTGGAACACAGGAATTCAAGCGAGTGAAAATTGGCATTGGAAGACCTAAAAATAATATGTCAGTTATTCATCATGTTTTAGGAAAATTTGATGAGGAAGATTATATCAGTATTTTAAATACATTAGATAAAGTTGACAGTGCTGTAAATCATTATTTACAAACTGAGAATTTTGAGCAGACCATGCAACAATACAATGGATAATACAATGACACTACTTGATCTATTTGGTCGAAATCGACAAATTGTAGACTGGAAGCAACAATTACAAAAGAAGACCCGTCAGTTAGTGATGGGACTTTCAGCTTCAACAAAAGCTTTGGCGATTGCCAGTAGCTTAGAAGAGCAGGAGAAAATCCTAGTCATCACTTCGAGTCAAAATGAAGCAGAGCGGCTGGCTAGTGATTTACTTTCTTTATTGGGAGAAGAAACGGTTTATACTTTCCTGGCAGATGATACCCCTTTGGCTGAGTTTGTTTTTTCATCGCAAGAAAAAATCTTTGCCAGATTAGAAGCCATGAAATTTTTATCAGACAAAGAGAAAAATGGGATTCTAATCATCAATGTTGCAGCTAGTCGTTTATTCTTGCCCCAGCCTGATATTTTTAAACAATCTGAGCTTATTCTTTCTGTTACTGAAGAATACAACCTTGACAACCTAGTCAAGTCTTTGTCAAGTAATGGTTATAAAAAGGTTTCTCAGGTTCTCAGTCAAGGAGAGTACAGTCTGAGAGGGGATATTCTAGATATTTTTGAACGCTCGGCTCAATATCCTTATCGGATAGAGTTTTTTGGAGATGAGATTGATGGCATAAGGATTTTCAATCCTGAAAATCAACTTTCTCTTGAAAATGTGGAACAGATTTTGATAGAGCCTGTTACAGATCTTCTATTTACAGAAGAAGATTATGCAAGAGGACAGAAAAATCTAGAAGTGTCTCTCTCTACGGTTCTTGATCCTTCCTTAAAATCCTATTTAGAAGAAGTATTGAGCTCTGTTAGAGAGCACTTTCATCATGCAGACATTCGCAAATTTCTTTCCTTTTTTTATAAGAAAGAATGGACTATTTTAGACTACCTACCAACTCACACTCCTATATTTTTTGATGATTTTCAAAAGATAATGGACAAGCATGCACAGTTTGAATTAGAAGTTGCGAATATCTTGACAGATGATTTACAAAATAGTAAAGCACTGTCAAATCAACAATACTTTGCAAATAATTATCAGGACTATCGTAAATATAAACCTGCTACATTTTTTTCTAATTTCCATAAAGGCTTAGGAAATCTAAAATTTGATGCACTTTATCAATTTAATCAATATCCAATGCAGGAATTCTTTAGTCAGTTTCCTCTCTTAAAAGAAGAAATCAATCGCTTTAGGAAATCGGACTATACGGTAGTCTTGCAGGCAAATTCGTCCTCAAGTTTACAAAGTTTACATAAAACTTTACAGGATTATGAGATTCATTTAGATTACATCAAGGAAAAAGACATCCATGAAAAAGCTGTCCAGCTCATAGAAGGAAATCTAGTTCAAGGATTTAATTTTGTCGATGAAAAAATCGTTTTGATTACTGAGCATGAGATGATTCAGAAAAAAATCAAACGTAGGATTCGTCGTCAAAATATTTCTAATGCTGAAAGATTGAAAGACTATAATGAACTGGAAAAAGGCGATTATGTGGTTCATAATATCCACGGTATTGGTCGCTATTTAGGAATTGAAACGATTGAGGTTTCAGGAGTTCATCGGGATTATTTGACGATTCAGTATCAAAATGCAGATCGTATCTCCATTCCGGTGGATCAAATCAACCTTCTGTCTAAATATGTAGCTAGTGATGGAAAAGCACCTAAAATTAATAAGTTAAATGATGGGCGTTTCCAAAAAACGAAGCAAAAAGTACAACATCAGGTTGAAGACATTGCCGATGACCTTATTAAATTATATGCAGAGCGTAGTCAATTAAAAGGTTTTCAATTTTCTAGTGACGACCAGCATCAAGTAGAGTTTGATAATGCCTTTCCGTATGTGGAAACAGATGATCAGCTCAGAAGCATTCAGGAAATCAAGAAGGATATGGAGAGCGACCGTCCAATGGATCGACTCTTGGTTGGCGATGTTGGTTTTGGGAAGACAGAAGTGGCTATGAGGGCTGCTTTTAAGGCTGTCAACGATCATAAACAGGTGGCTATCTTGGTTCCGACCACTGTTTTAGCTCAGCAACACTACACAAACTTTAAAGAACGTTTCAACGATTTTGCCGTGAATGTCGATGTTCTCAGTCGTTTTAGAAGTAAAGGGGAACAAAAAGAGACTCTAGAAAAATTGGAAAAAGGGCAGATTGATATTATTATCGGTACCCATCGCCTTCTATCAGCAGATGTAAAATTCTCCGATTTGGGGCTATTGGTGATAGATGAAGAGCAGCGCTTCGGTGTCAAGCATAAGGAAAAGTTAAAGGAACTAAAAAAGAAGGTTGATGTTCTGACCTTGACGGCTACCCCTATTCCACGAACCCTTCATATGTCGATGCTAGGGATTCGAGATTTATCGGTCATTGAAACACCACCGACAAATCGTTATCCAGTTCAAACCTATGTTTTAGAAAATAATAAGACAGTTATTCGGGATGCAGTTTTACGTGAAATAGACCGAGGCGGACAAGTTTACTACCTTTACAATAAAGTTGACACCATTGAGCAAAAAGTTTCAGAATTAAAAGAGTTGATTCCAGAGGCTTCAATTGGTTATGTTCATGGACAGATGACAGAGGTGCGTTTAGAAAATACCCTTTTAGACTTTGTGAATGGCGAATACGATATTTTAGTTACAACAACGATCATCGAAACTGGTGTCGATATTCCAAATGCAAATACTCTCTTTATCGAAAATGCTGACCATATGGGGCTGTCAACCTTGTATCAACTTCGTGGTCGAGTTGGCCGCAGCAATCGAATCGCTTATGCTTATCTTATGTACCGACCAGATAAATCTCTGACTGAAGTTTCAGAAAAAAGACTAGAAGCCATTAAAGGATTTACTGAGTTAGGATCTGGATTCAAGATTGCGATGAGGGATTTGTCTATCCGCGGAGCAGGAAATATTTTAGGAAGTTCACAGTCAGGTTTCATTGATTCTGTAGGATTTGAAATGTATTCTCAGCTTTTAGAAGAAGCCATTGCCAAGAAGCAAGGTAAGGAAACCAAGCGTCAAAAAAGCAACGCTGAAATCAATCTTCAAATTGATGCCTATCTTCCAAGTGATTATATTTCTGATGAGCGTCAGAAAATCGAGGTTTACAAGAGAATTCGTGAAATTGACAATCGTGTAAACTATGAACATCTACAAGATGAATTGATCGATCGCTTTGGAGAATATCCAGATGTAGTGGCTTACCTACTAGAGATTGGTTTAGTCAAATCCTATCTTGATCAAGCCTTTGTGGCACTTGTTGATCGAAAGCATGAATCTGTCATCATTCGTTTTGAAAAAATTTCTCAGCAAATCTATCTGACCCAAGATTATTTTGAAGCTTTGTCAGCGACAAATCTAAAGGCTCGAATTGGAGAGCAGAAAGGCTTGATTGAAGTCGTTTTTGATGTTCGGAAGAAAAAAGATTTCGAGATTTTGGAAAACTTGCTGAACTTTGGTGAAAAACTGGTAGAAATCAAGAATCGAAAAGCTGAATAAACATTACAATTCGGTAAAATTTCAGCTTTTTGGCTTTGTTTCTTTCAAAAGAATGATAGAATATTAAGAGAAAATCGAGGAAAAGACTATGAGATTAGACAAATATTTAAAGGTATCACGCATTATCAAGCGGCGTCCAGTAGCTAAAGAGGTAGCAGATAAAGGTCGTATCAAGGTAAATNGAATCCTGGCAAAAAGTTCGACAGATTTGAAAATCAATGATCAAATTGAAGTTCGTTTTGGCAATAAGCTGTTAACAGTGCGGGTGCTAGAAATGAAAGACAGCACTAAAAAAGAAGATGCTGCTAAAATGTATGAAATTATCAGTGAGACAAGGATTGAAGAAAATGTCTAGAAATATTGTTCAAATAAATAATCGCTTTATCCAAGATGAAAATCAGCGTCGCAGATACCTCGATGAGGAACGTCGGAAGCGAAATCGTTTTATGGGATGGGTTCTAATTTTAGTCATGCTACTTTTTATTCTTCCAGCCTATAATTTATATCAAAGTTACGAAACTTTACTTAATCGTCGTGCTCAATATGCACAACTACAAAAAAAATATGAAAAATTAGGTGAAGAAAAGAGCTATCAGTCTGATATCGCAACCAAGTTGAAAGATGACAGCTATGCTGCCAAATATGCTCGTGCCAAGTATTCTTTTTCAAAAGAAGGAGAATACATTTACACAACACCAGATTTATTACCACAATAATCATGGAAAATTTACTTCAAAATATAGAGAAATTTTTATCTTTTTCGGATGAAAAACTAGCAGAATTATCCGAAAAGAATCAAGCTTTAAAACTTCAAGAAACGAAAAAGGAAAGGGGAGGTCATGCGTAAGTTACTTTTGCTGATATTTTTACTGCCAGCCTTATGGAGCAGTCAAACAGCAATCAGTACTGAAAAGGAACTTGTTTTAGACGAAGAAGAAAAGTATCAGCTTACAGGTACAGCTTATGGCCGTTATCATACGAGTATCCCTACACATCCTAATGTTTATGAAGAAACGCCTACTTTTACAGATGCTACTTTGACTAAGGTAGCTGGGAAACTTTTGCCAGATCAGCCACTAGAGCTGACAGAGTTGCACGTGAATGCAGCTGGGATTCCTATCTTTAAATTAAAGAATGGCCAGTTTGTAATTGCAGATAAGAATAGTATTTATGAGGATACGGTTCAGTCTATCACAGATGTCAAACAAGAAAGATGGCTGGCCCCTAACTATGTGCTCTACGATACTATCCCGATCAATTCTTCTAAAAAGATTGCAGCTAAACTACCTGCTTATAGCAAAGTAAAGGTGGTACAAATTGCTCAAACAGCTAAGGGAGAATACGCTAAAATTGAAGGTCAAGGTTGGGTTTCTGTTGATTTTCTTTCCCAAGAAGATAATCGAATGGAACAGGTTCAGGAGCTTCTAAATTCTAAGTACAAAAAAGATGACTTTTCTATTTATGTAAAACAGCTAGAAACGGGCAAAGAAGCAGGCATTAATCCAGATCAACAAATGTACTCAGCCAGTGTAACGAAAATTCCTTATCTTTATTATGCTCAGGAGCAACTGAACAATCATAGCCTTTCCTTGGATAAAAAGTTAAAATATACAGCGGCTGTCAATGATTTTGCAGGTGCCTACGACCCTGAGGGAAGCGGTAGTATTTCCAAATCAGCAAATGATAAGGAATATTCTGTGCAGGACTTAATCAATGGAGTAGCAAAAGAGTCGGATAATGTGGCCCACAATATCCTTGCCTACTATACAAGCAATCAATCTGATAGCCAGTTTCAAAATACTATTGAAAAAATTGCGGGTAAAAAGTGGGATGTGGAAAGCAGACAAGCTTCGGCTCGAATGGCAGGCAATGTTATGGAAGCCATTTATAAGCAAAATGGCATGATCGTCGATGCCTTGTCTCAAACAAATTATGATAATCAGCGAATTTCTAAAAACATCAATGTAAAAGTTGCTCATAAAATTGGTGATGCTTACGACTTCAAGCATGATGTCGCTATTGTGTATACGGATTCGCCATTTATCATTGCTATTCTTACGAATAATTCGGATTACGATACAATTTCTAAAATCGCGGATGATGTGTACGGAGTTCTGAAATGATCGATCAGAAGTTTCGAAAACAAATGCAGGAAAAGCGGTATTTTCAAAATCATCGAAAAGTGTTGGTAGCAGTTTCTGGTGGCTTGGATTCGATGACCTTGTTCCATCTTTTGTACAAAAACAGGGAAGAGCTAGAGATTGAGCTGGGCATAGTGCATGTCAACCACAAGCAACGACCAGAGTCAAATATGGAAGAAAAAGAGCTGTCAAATTTTGCCCAGCAACTTGGTGTGAAATTTTTCAGCTCAAATTTTTCAGGTGATTTTTCTGAGGAAAAAGCTCGGCGATTTCGCTATTGTTTTTTTGAAGAAATCATGTTGGCAAAAGGCTACACGGCCTTGGTAACGGCTCACCATGCTGATGATCAGGCCGAGACGGTGTTTATGAGGTTATTAAGAGGGGCAAGGCTGCGCCACTTGTCTGGAATGACAGAGGTTCAACCTTTTGCAAATGGCGAATTAATCCGACCTCTACTTTATTTTCATAAGAAAGATTTCCCTGATATTTTGCATTTTGAAGATAAGAGCAATCTTCAAAATGACTATCTCAGAAATCGGATCCGTAATCTTTATCTTCCAAGTCTTGAAAAGGAAAATCCACGCTTTAAGGATTCTCTGATTTCTTTAGGGAAAGAAGTTGAGAACTTACAGACAGCTCTGTCTCATCTGACGCAAGATTTGGATATTACAAATCTTGAAGTGTTTGAGCAGCAAATTCCAGAAGTGCAAAATTTTCTCCTGCAGGAATATTTAAAGAAATTTCCTTCATTAAATATAAATAAAAAGCAATTTGAAGAAATCTTAGGAATCTTACGAACCAAGGCTAATTACATCCACCCTTTAAAGGATGAATATGAGTTGGTGAAAGATTATAAACATTTTGAAATCAGAAAAATCAGTCGTAGGTCTGATTTGAAAGTGGGCTCAATTCTGTTAGAATGTGGTAATCAACTTCAATTTGGAGACTATCAATTCTCATTTGGCACTCCTTTGGAGGGTGAAAATATTCAAGCGATTGCAGTTTCACGTGAAACACCACTTCTTTTACGTCACAGGAAAACAGGTGATTGTCTTCGTTTGAAAGGACATCACAAAAAACTTCGTCGGCTATTCATTGATCAAAAAATTCCATTTGAAGAACGCGAAAAAGCGATTATTGTGGAGCAAAATCAGCAGATCTTGGCAATTGTAAATATCGCTATCAGTGATTTGAGTAAGGAATTAAAAAGTGATATAATGAGTACTGTGCTTTATATTCAGAAAATTAGATAGGTAAAATTATGCTAGAACAAGATATTAAAAAAGTATTGGTTTCTCATGAGGAAATCGTAGCAGCAGCAAAAAAATTGGGCCAACAGCTGACAGTAGACTATCAAGGTAAAAAGCCTATTTTTGTAGGAATTTTGAAGGGTTCGGTTCCTTTTATGGCCGAATTGATCAAACACGTGGATACAGATATTGAATTAGATTTTATGCTGGTGTCTAGTTACCATGGCGGTACAACTAGTAGTGGCGTGATTAATATTATCAAAGATATTGATCAAGATATTACGGGTCGTGATATTCTTTTTGTTGAAGATATTATCGATACTGGCCAAACTTTGAAGAATTTGTGTAATTTGTTCAAAGAAAGAAATGCAGCTTCTGTAAAAATTGCTACGTTGTTGGATAAGCCAGAAGGACGCATTGTTGACATTGAGGCAGACTACACTTGCTTTACAATTCCAAATGAATTTGTAGTAGGTTACGGACTAGATTATGATGAGTATTATCGCAATCTTCCTTATGTAGGTGTCTTGAAAGAAGAAGTTTATACAAAATAAAGGTTTACTAGATATAAATGAAAAATAAACAAAATAATGGTTTTATAAAAAATCCTTTTCTCTATATTTTAATTATTGTAGTCCTTGTTACAGGTTTTCAGTATTTCTTTACAGGAAGTGCGACAGGCCGTAGCCAGCAAATTAACTACAGCCAATTAGTAAAAGAAATCCAAAATAATAATGTTACAGAGATGAGCTACCAGCCAAATGGTAGTATTATCGAGGTATCAGGTACTTATAAAAAACCTAAAGAATCAAAAGATACGACAGGAATCCTGTTTTTCAGTCCGGAAATCTCAAAAGTTAGCAGATTTACTAGTGTTGTTTTGCCATCAGATACAACAGTTTCTGATTTGCAAAAGCTAGCTGCTGAGCATGAGACAGAAGTGACTATTAAGCGTGAAAGCTCCAGTGGAATGTGGATTAATCTTTTGATTTCCTTGGTTCCATTTATCATCATCGCCTTCATCTTTATGTCTATGATGAATCAAGGCGGTGGCGGTGCTCGTGGCGCTATGAATTTTGGACGTAACAAAGCTCGTGCGGCCAATAAAGAAGATATCAAAGTACGCTTCTCAGATGTCGCTGGTGCAGAAGAGGAAAAACAAGAACTTGTTGAAGTTGTTGAATTCCTGAAAGATCCAAAACGTTATACTAAGCTGGGTGCTCGTATTCCGGCAGGTGTTCTTTTGGAAGGCCCTCCGGGGACTGGTAAGACCTTGCTTGCCAAGGCAGTTGCTGGTGAAGCAGGTGTTCCTTTCTTCAGCATCTCAGGTTCTGACTTTGTTGAAATGTTCGTAGGTGTCGGAGCAAGCCGTGTTCGTTCTCTATTTGAAGATGCGAAAAAAGCGGCTCCTGCTATTATCTTCATCGATGAAATTGATGCCGTCGGTCGTCAGCGTGGTGTTGGACTTGGCGGTGGTAACGATGAGCGGGAGCAAACTCTTAATCAGCTCTTGATTGAAATGGATGGTTTTGAAGGCAATGAAGGAATCATTATCATTGCGGCTACTAACCGTTCGGATGTTCTTGATCCAGCTCTTCTACGTCCAGGTCGTTTTGACAGAAAAGTTTTAGTTGGTCGCCCTGATGTGAAAGGTCGGGAAGCTATTCTTCGCGTTCATGCTAAGAATAAACCGCTGGCTAAGAACGTTGATTTGAAACTAGTTGCTCAGCAGACACCTGGCTTTGTTGGTGCTGATTTGGAAAACGTCTTGAATGAAGCAGCTCTAGTTGCAGCGCGTCGTAACAAAAAAGTCATCGATGCCGATGATATTGATGAAGCTGAAGACAGAGTAATCGCAGGACCATCTAAGAAAGATAAAACCGTTTCAGAGCGTGATCGTCAGATTGTCGCTTACCATGAAGCGGGGCATACGATTGTCGGACTTGTTTTGTCCAATGCGCGTGTCGTACACAAGGTAACCATTGTGCCTCGTGGTCGTGCTGGCGGATATATGATTGCCCTCCCTAAAGAAGACCAAATGCTTCTGTCTAAAGAAGACATGAAAGAGCAATTGGCTGGTCTCATGGGTGGTCGTGTAGCTGAAGAGATCATCTTTAATGTGCAAACAACAGGGGCTTCAAATGACTTTGAACAAGCTACACAAATGGCGCGTGCAATGGTCACTGAATACGGTATGAGTGAAAAACTTGGCCCAGTCCAATACGAAGGTAACCATGCTATGTTTGGTGCACAAAGTCCTCAAAAATCAATTTCAGAACAAACAGCCTATGAGATTGATGAGGAAGTTCGTTCATTACTAAATGAAGCACGAAACAAAGCAGCTGAGATTATTCAAGCAAATCGTGAAACCCATAAATTGATTGCAGAAGCATTACTTAAATATGAAACGCTTGATAGCACCCAAATTAAATCTCTCTATGAAACAGGTCATATGCCAGAAGAATCTGAAAAAGATTTGGAACGAGAAGCGCATGCCCTTTCCTATGATGAAATAAAATCCAAAATGGAAGAAAATTAAGAGATGCTTTTCTTATTAAATAGCTTGATTACTAATTGTGTAATCAAGCTATTTTTTTATTCTTTAAAGCCTAACATGTCTTAAAAAGTCCCTGAGATGTCTCAAATTTTTTTGTTAGGAACCAGTTAGAGCATAAAATAGACAGGATGGAGGAATGCCCCCTGAAGGAAGATTTTTTCTTGTAGAATCATATTATCAAAGAAAAAGGAGATAACATGAACTTCAAGGAACGCTATGAGAAAGTGCAGTGGATCGTCCGTCGCTGTGCACGGGATTATTATGTACATTTATGGGAGAGTAGTGACTGGGAACAAGAGGG
>NZ_RJNA01000005.1 GCF_003943815.1 Streptococcus cristatus
CCCTCTTGTTCCCAGTCACTACTCTCCCATAAATGTACATAATAATCCCGTGCACAGCGACGGACGATCCACTGCACTTTCTCATAGCGTTCCTTGAAGTTCATGTTATCTCCTTTTTCTTTGATAATATGATTCTACAAGAAAAAATCTTCCTTCAGGGGGCATTCCTCCATCCTGTCTATTTTATGCTCTAACTGGTTCCTAACAAAAAAATTTGAGACATCTCAGGGACTTTTTAAGACATGTTAGAACGCAAAAACAACTGCTTCAAAAAGCAGTTGTTTCTTGATTATTATTCTTCGTCTTCAACATCCTGATCATCGTCAGAATATTCATCGTCTTCTTCATTTAACTCAACTTCTTCGCCGAGATCATCTGGAGCTATTTCATTGATTTCAGCATCGTAGGCTTCAACCTCACTCTTTTCATCATCTGGATTGTCTTCATCGTATGAAAGAGCTGGATCCTCTTCATATGAGTCCTCATCTTCAGGATCATCATCGCTGTAATCAATTGCATCTTCGTCGCCGTCCATAAAGGCATTAACGCGTTTTTTCTTGCGTTTCTTAGGCTCGTCTTCCTCGTCCGTTTCTTCCAAAGCGATGATTTCTTCATCGACTTCGTCAATCGCATACCAAGAACGAAGACCCCATTTATTGTCACCAAGTGGAATGAAACTGCCATCTACATTCAGTTCTGTATAAAATAGAGGCAGCGCTTCTCGGATTTCGCTATTTGATTTTTCCAGATAATTTTGAATTTCATTGACAAGCTCATCGAAATACATTTCATGGTCACGCCCGCGCAATTCTAAGATGGCACGTGCTACCTCAATCATCGAAAGCTCACTTTTTTCTTGTCCTGCAAATACTTCTAATTCCAAAGTTATTCTCCTTAAGATTACACAGGCATTTAGCCAGGCATTTTTTCGCTACTTTCTATTGTACGATAAATTTGCCGTCTAGTCAAAAAAATTTCACCTAGACTATCCGACTTTTCAACTCCAGTCATTCTACCATAATCGTAGCATCTATGGAGCAGCACCTTTCTGCAATTTTTAAACATTGACATATTGTGCTCACATGTCTACGACTAATCATGTGATATAATAGATAAAACTTTATGAAATAGAAAGAAGCTTATGCCTCTCCTCCAACGTACCATCAAACTAGCTCTTGCAACATGTCTTGCTGCGGCTCTAGCTGCTTTTTTAGGTCTAAGCAATGCTATATCAGCCGGTATCATTGCCATCCTCAGCGTTTCCGACACCCGCAGAAGCACTATCAAACTAGCCCGCAACCGCCTCTTGTCTACTATTTTAGCACTAGCCATCGGGAGCTTAGCTTTCATCCTTTTGGGGTTTAACCTTTGGAGCTTAGGGATTTATATCCTACTCTACGTTCCCTTGGCTTATCTCTTTGGCTGGGAAATAGGCATCACCCCCAGCACAGTTTTGGTCACTCATCTGCTGCTGGCCCATTCTGTTTCTTGGTCTCTTTTGGCCAATGAAATGGCCGTTTTCCTTATCGGAACGGGATTCGCTCTCCTAGCCAATCTTTATATGGCTTCAAACCAGCAAGATATTGAGAACTATCGTATTCAAGTTGAAGAGCAACTGAAGAAAATTCTACTGCGTTTTGAATATTTCTTGAAAGCCGGCGACGGCCGAAACGATGCAACTCTAATCAAGGAACTGGATACTATCCTTCAAGAAGCCTTAGCACTAGTCTATCTGGACCATTCCAACCATCTCTTTCATCAGACCAACTACCACATTCACTATTTTGAAATGCGGCAGGCGCAGAATCGCATTTTAGAAGACATGGCAGGTAACATCAACAACTGCCAATTGGCAGCCAGTGAGAGCTTGATTTTAGCACGTCTTTTCTCCAAGACAGCCCAACAGCTCAGTCAAGAAAATCCTGCTCACGAACTAGTTGAAGAAATCGAAACCTGCTTGGCTGTCTTTCGCGAACGCCCGCTTCCTAAGACTCGGCAAGAATTTGAAACCCGCGCTACACTTCTGCAACTTTTACGAGACTTGGAGACTTTTATTAAGATCAAGGTAGAATTTTATCAAAATTACCAAAAAGTACAGACAAATTAGCTCTGTGCTATTTCCAATAAATAATAAAAGGAGTTGAAAAATCTTCAACTCCTTTTTCTCATTCAGTAAAGGCATTCGCTCATTCTTTTAAGTGATAAGAATAACTTGCAACCACGACATCCTCATACCATTTCAAATAGTATTTTAATTTTAAACTCATCTGGTTATGCAAGACATTTTGCCATCTCTTTTTAGGTATGAACTGAGGTACTAGGACTGTCACTGTTCTTCCTTCTTTTTTGGCTCGCTTGGCTACCTTAATCACATACTGAACTGTCGGACTGATGATATTGCGATAGCTAGTTGTGACTGTCTCGAAGCGAATATCTGGGAAGTAGTCAGCAAATTCCTCGGCGACTTCAGCATCTTTTTCAGCAGTTTCTGCTGTAGAAACGTGCATTGCCACGACTTCATCTCCGATACTGCGAGCATAGCTCATCGCACCAACACTGACTCTAGTAACATTCCCGACTAGGACAATTACTGTATTACCAGTGTAGTTCTGTCGCTCAATGTGGTCATGCAATCTCAACTGTTTAGCGACTCTATTATAGTGCTGCTTGATAGACAAGAACAGCCAAGTCAAGACGATGATAATAGGAAAGAAAGGCCAGATATCTTGAAGACGGAATAAAAGTAAAATAAGGACAATCCCGTAACAAATGATCGCACCAAGGATATTCGCAATCGAATGCTTCAAGAAATTATTTCCATATTTTTTCTTCCAATGGACAACCATACCGGTCTGGGAAAGAGCAAAGGGCACGAATACACCAATCGTGTACAGGGGAATCAAACGTTCTGTATTTCCCTTAAAGATAAACAAAAGTGCAATAGCTCCAAAAGCCAGGGTGAAAATGCCATTAGAATAGCTGAGCCGATCTCCTTTTTCCATGTACATATGAGGCATGTATTTATTCTTAGCCATATTGTAGGAAAGCATCGGAAAGGCTGAGAAGCCTGTATTGGCTGCCACTGCTAAGATCAAAGCAGTCGACAATTGGAAAACATAGAACAAGATACGACCAAGGGGAGAGCTTCCCAAAATCGCTTGCGCCATCTGAGCCAGGGTCGTTACACCTTTGACAGGCACGATGCCAATCCAATAATTCAAGAAGGTAATACCAGCAAACATGATACCTAGGATTAAAGCCATAATTGATAAGGTGGCTGCGGCATTGTGAGCTTTTGGTTTCTTGAAAAAAGGAACCGAATTGGAAATAGCTTCCACTCCTGTCAAGGAAGCAGAGCCGCTGGTGAAAGCACGAAGCAGCAAGATCAAACTTACTCCAGTAATCGGACTACCAATGCTCGCAGTTGCGTGATAGTCTAAATTTCCTGTCAGGATTTGCACAAAACCAAAACCAATCAACAATAAGGTGCTGACAATAAAAAGATAGACAGGAATCATCAAGGAAGTAGCCGATTCTTTTAATCCTCGGAGATTCATTAGCATCAACAAGAGAACTAGGAAAATGGAAATATGTAAATTGTAGGGATGTAAGACGGGAATTGCAGAGGTAATTGCGTCCGCTCCAGAAGCGACTGAAACGGCTACTGTCAACATGTAATCTACCAGCAAGCTTCCGCCAGCGATCAAACCTGCCGTTGGAGATAGATTTTCTGTCGTCACCATATAAGCTCCTCCTCCTTGAGGATAAGCATGAATAACCTGACGATAGGAAATCGTTAAACTCGCTAATAGAATCAATACGACAATTCCTATGGGAAGCGACCACCAAATGGCACCAACAGAAACAGACGTCAAGACTAAAACAACCTGTTCTGGTCCATAAGCAATCGAAGATAAAGCGTCGCTGGAGAGCATGGCTAAAGCTTGCATCTTAGTCAATAAATGGCCATCTTCTCCCTCTTTTCCAGATTTTAATGGGCGTCCAATAAAAAAGCCTTTTAACTTGGCAAACATAAGTTCCTCCTTTAAAACATGAGCCATTCTACTCTTTTTCAGAAAACATGTCAATACTTTTCTGAAAATAAATTTCAATCTCCTACTTTTCATCCAATTATATATTTAAAGTTTCAAACTCAATCTTCTATAAAATTTTCCAGTTTTTCTTGAGACAACATGCTTGTTTATATAGGAGCATCAAAAAACGAGCTTTATGTAAAACTCGTCTTTGATATATAAATTTCTTAAATCCTAGTGGTTGTTAGTAAAAGAATTCTATCTCAGAATAAATAAGATGACAATCAATAGAAACCATCAAAGCATTACTAGTTTATGTCACTCTTCAATCTCAATTCCTTTGGATTCGAATAAATCACGCACTTCTTTAGAAAATGGAAAAATTGTTCCGTCAATGGTTTTTAAATTCGAAAACTGCGATAGCTCCTTTTCAGTCACATTTTCCAAATCAAATTGTTCATCTTCCCCATCCCACAAGGGAATCAATTGTGCATAGATCTCATTTCCTCCATCAAAGAAGAGGCTTTCCACATTCTGCGCATACTCTTTAGGTATTTCCAACTGTTCGAAATAAGCCTGCACTTCAGGAATTGGTGCCTCATAGAAGTCTTCTGGATCTACAGATAAGTTATCAGATTCACAAAAACTGTAGACGTCAAATCGTGGCTCAAGCACGTTTTGTTCATACATCAACTCCTGAATAATAGCCAATTTAAAATTAAAATTATCAAATTGTAAGAAATCACTCATAAATTAGTTCCTTTCAAAATCAGAACAAAGCCTCTATTTTCCGAATACACCAGTCAATCAGCTCTTCCAGTCGCTCAATGGCTTCGGTCATATGCAGGTAGCCCATGACTGCCTCAAATCCGGTAGACATACGGTAGGTGACGATGTCCGTATTCTTAGCCTTGGTGTGGCTGTTGGCATTGCGGCCACGCTTGTAGATATCCTCTTCCTTCTCCGTCAGAATCCCTTCTTCTATCATGAGAGAGATGAGATTAGCCTGAGCCTTGGCAGAAACATACTTAGTCGCTTCCCTGTGCAGCTGATTGGGCTTGGTCAGACCCTGAAAAATCAGGTGCCGCCGGATATACATGGAGTAGACAGCATCCCCCTCGAAAGCGAGGGCAATGCCGTTAATCAGGTTGACATCAGTCACGTGTCCACCTCACTCCGTCCTTAGTATCCAAAAGCTTGATGCCCTGAGCGGCCAATTCATCCCGAATACGGTCTGCAGTCGCAAAGTCTCGATTAGCCCGCGCTGCCTGGCGTTCCTCAATCAAGCGCTCAATGTCCGCATCCAGGACTTCTTCTATAAAGACGATACCAAAAACTTCTAAGAGCTTGGCAAAGGCTGCCTTAACTTCAGCGGTGTAATTGCCAGAGTTGATCCACTTGGCTAACTCGAAGACAACCGTGATACCGTTAGCAGCATTGAAATCTTCGTCCATAGCAGCGGTGAACTTGTCCAGAAAACTCTGAAGCTGAGCAGAGTCTGCCTGACCAGTGAAAGGCTGCCCATAGGTATTTTTCAAATACTTGAGATTGGTTGCTGCATCATGAACAGCTTTTTCTGTGAAATTAATCGGCTTGCGGTAATGCTGGGTAGCAAAGAAGAAACGCAGCACCTGACCATCAATGGTCTTGAGAGCATCGTGAACAGTAATGAAATTGCCTAGAGATTTAGACATCTTAACATCGTCGATGTTGACAAAGCCATTGTGCATCCAGTAGTTGGCAAAAGTCTGACCAGTCTTGGCCTCTGACTGGGCGATTTCATTGGTATGGTGAGGAAACTCTAGGTCTGCCCCGCCACCGTGGATATCAATGGTATCACCTAAAATCTCCGTCGACATGACCGAGCACTCGATGTGCCAGCCCGGACGACCTGCTCCCCAAGGACTGTCCCAGGAAATCTCGCCCGGCTTAGCTGCCTTCCAGAGAGCAAAATCCACCGGATTTTCCTTACGAGCGGTCTCCTCATCTGTCCGACCAGAAGCGCCCAACTCCAAGTCTGCCAAGGTTTTGTTGGCTAATTTGGCATAATTGTGAGACTTTTCGACGCGGAAATAGACATCGCCTTCTGACTCATAGGCATAGCCCTTGTCAATCAAATCCTCTACAAAACGGATGATGTCAGCCATAAACTCCACAACACGCGGATGACGGGTCGCAGACTTGACACCCAAAGCCGTCACATCCTCACGAAAGGCAGCGATATACTTGTCAGCCACCTCTTGAGGCGTTATGCCTTCTTCCTTGGCGCGATGGATAATCTTATCATCTACATCTGTAAAATTGGAAATATAGTTGACCTCAAATCCCCGATACTCAAAATAGCGACGAACTGTGTCAAAAGCTACTGTTGAGCGGGCATTGCCGACATGGATATAGTTATAAACCGTCGGACCGCAGACGTACATGCGAACCTTGCCCTCTTCAATGGGCACAAATTCACGTAGGCTGCGGGTCATGGTGTCGTAAATTTTAATCATAATTACTCCTATATCCTACTATCTATAGAAATTTCAGCAATATATCAAAAAGTGTAGCAGCTGCACTCGCAACTTCAATAGTTCTTAAGATCGGCTCATACTTCTCTACAAAATATTTCAATTTTTGTTTATCCTGCGGAGAAGTAATGATACTGTTAATTTCGCTATCTTTGATACCATGTTGAATCAATTCTGTTTTGTAATCATTTAGCACTGAAATAATCTCATTATAATAAACACTATATCTATTATCTTGATAATTATTCCCGGCATAATTATTTTGAACAGGGGCATTATGGATTATACTTGTTGAATAGTTACTATATTCCTCTCTGGGTTTAATCGTAAAAACTATATAGAGAGGAGCGAATATTTCTTTGTGATTTCTCTTATACTCTAGGTCTATCCTATCTAAGATAACATACTCCAGTTTTGGATCAGCTTCATTTGTTCTCGGATCAATTGCAAAGACACTTCGCCCAGGAAAAAAATTATCAAGAATATAATCATACTTTCGTGGTTGATATCTTGTATACTCAAACAATAAACACAATTTCCCATCAATCACTTCTTTTCGACCTATAATATCGCTATAATCTGCCTCCATGTCCATTCTCATTTCTTTTTGTTTAGAGTAAATGTAAAAACAAATAAATAAAAATAAAGCTAAAATAATAAAAATAATATCCATTCCGACCACTTCCCTTACTTATATATAACTGTTCTCTACAACCCCGACGAATGGTGGCTGGCTTCGCGGGCATGCTCCAGCTTATCCAAATAATATTCTCGCTGTTCTTCCACCTCGTGGATGGTTGGCTCATCTTTCTGACCATGAACACGCACGATCTTAGCCGGGATTCCAACTACAGTTACATCACTAGGCACATCGGCCACAACAACTGCTCCAGCTCCAACTTTGGCATTTTCACCAATTTCAACTGGGCCAATGACTTGAGCATGAGCAGAGACCAAGGCACCCCGACGCACAGTCGGATGCCGTTTCCCTATATCCTTACCAGTTCCGCCTAAGGTCACGCCATGATACAGAAGAGCACCCTTTTCCACGATGGCCGTTTCACCGATAACCAATCCACCACCATGGTCAATGAAGACTCCAGACTCAATCTGAGCACCTGGATGAATCTCAATCTGAGTCCAAAAGCGCCAAAATTGGCTGTGCATACGTGCCAGTAGCTTAAAGCCTTTCTTCCAGAGGAAATGAGAAAGACGGTGGGCTGCCAAGGCCTTGACACCTGGATAAGTCAGGATGACTTCCAGCGAAGTACGAGCAGCCGGATCATTTTCTTTTACAATCTCAATGGCTTCTTTCCACCAGCCCATCTTCTTCTCCTTTCATTAGGTAAAATAAGGGAGTAGGCCCTACACAAAGAAACTTTGTAAGGTAATTGAGCCTGATCACTCCCTTTTCATTATTCTTCTGATTTAGCTTTAGGAGCTTCTTCATGTTTCTTATGAAAATGCCCTTTTTCCTGATGTTTATCGTGGTCTCTCTTTGGCTTGTCTGGCTTAGGTGGACGTGGCAAGAGAGCTTTCATAGACGCATCTACGCGGCCTTTTTCATCAATCTTAATGACCTTAACATCGACAAAATCACCAATTTGCACCAAGTCTTCGACATTGTTGGTTCGAGTCCAAGCCATTTCAGAAATGTGAACCAAGGCATCGGTCTTGTCAAAGAGGTTGACAAAGGCACCGAATTTCTCAATCCGAACAACCTTAGCATGGTAAACTTCATCCACTTTAGCTTCGCGGACCAAGCCAGCAATGATTTCCTTAGCACGGTTAATAGCCGCTTGATCGCTAGAGTAGATGGATACATTTCCTTCTTCGTCAATGTCAATCTTAACACCGGTCTCAGCGATGATCTTATCGATGGTTTCCCCGCCTTTTCCGATGACAATTTTAATCTTGTCCACATCAATCTTGATGGTATCAATTTTCGGAGCAGTTGGAGCCAACTCAGGACGTGGAGCTGGAATAGTCGCTTCAATCAAGTCCAAAATTTCAAAGCGAGCTTTCTTGGCTTGAGCAAGAGCTTCTGTCAGGATTTCCGCTGTAATTCCTTCAATCTTGATATCCATTTGGAGAGCTGTAATCCCTTCACGAGTACCAGCTACCTTAAAGTCCATATCGCCAAAGTGGTCTTCCAAACCTTGAATATCCGTCAGAACCGTGTAGTTGCTACCATCTGAAATCAAGCCCATGGCAATACCAGCAACCGGTGCCTTAATCGGCACACCACCGGCCATCAGAGCCAAAGTACCCGCACAGATAGAGGCTTGGGAGGATGAACCGTTTGACTCCAAGACTTCTGCTACCAGACGGATAGCGTAAGGAAACTCTTCCAAGCTAGGCAAGACTTGCTCCAAGGCACGCTCCCCAAGAGCACCGTGTCCGATTTCACGACGACCAGGAGCACCATAACGGCCTGTCTCCCCGACAGAGTATTGCGGGAAATTATAGTGGTGCATGAAACGTTTCTTGTATTCCGGATCCAAGCCATCCACAATTTGCGTTTCGCCCATTGGTGCCAGAGTCAGGACAGACAAGGCTTGGGTTTGACCGCGAGTAAAGAGACCAGAACCATGCACGCGCGGCAAATAATCCACTTCCGCATCCAGCGGACGGATTTCATCAACCTTACGGCCATCAGGACGAACCTTATCTTCGGTAATCAAACGGCGCACTTCTGCATGCTCCATTTGTTCTAAGATTTCAGCCACATCACGCATGATACGGTCGAATTCTTCGTGGTCTGCATATTTTTCTTCGTAGACTGCTGTGACTTGGTCTTTGACAGCCTGAGTTGCTGCTTCACGCGCCAGTTTTTCTTCTACCTGAACAGCCTTTTGCAAATCGCTGTTATAGGCTGCGATAATCTCTGCTTGCAACTCTTCATCAACATGCAACAATTCTACTTCTGCTTTTTCCTTGCCGACTGCTGCGACAATTTCTTCCTGGAAGGCAATCAATTCTTTGACTGCTTCGTGCCCTTTGAGAAGAGCTTCCAGCATGACATCTTCAGACAGTTCCTTGGCTCCAGACTCTACCATGTTGATAGCCTCTTTGGTACCAGCCACTGTCAGTTCCAAAAGCGAAACTTCTTTTTGTTCCTTGCTAGGGTTGATGATAAATTCACCATCTACATAGCCGACCTGAACTCCTGCGATAGGGCCATTAAAAGGAATATCTGAGATAGAAAGAGCCAGAGAGCTACCAAACATAGCAGCCATTTGAGGCGAAGCATCTTCGTCATAAGAAAGAACAGTATTGATAACCTGAACTTCATTGCGGAAACCTTCTGCAAACATAGGACGAATCGGACGGTCAATCAAGCGGGCAGTCAAAGTCGCATCTGTTGATGGACGGCCTTCACGTTTGTTAAAGCCACCAGGATATTTCCCAGCTGCATACATTTTTTCCTCATAATTGACCTGCAATGGGAAAAAGTCACCAGTAGCCATCTTTTTGGACATGGTCGCCGCAGTTAAAACGGTACTTTCTCCATATCGAACAACGGCGCTGCCATTTGCCTGCTTTGCAACCTGACCAGTTTCAACTACCAGCTCACGACCTGCAAAAATAGTTTTAAAAACTTGTTTTGTCATAAAGACTCCTTGCCGAGCACATGCTCAAATTTTTTCATACGCCTTGGCTACAAAGATCAAGATACTACGCCCTTAAGCAACCCATAGGACGTGTTCTGTTAGCACTTTGACTTTAATTTCATACTCTCAGTGGCTTATTATATCCTCATCTTTGTATCAAGCACGTACAGACCCTATTTTACCACAATTTCAGGCAAAAGAAAAAGGCTGAAAATGGCTTTTTTCTATAAAAGTACTGAAAATCTATTTTTCTTTTTTCTAAGCAGACTGCTGAAGTCATATTTCCCTAATTTTTTCCTATAAGCAAGGCATTCTGAAGGATTTTTTGCTATACTGAATATAGCTATTTAATCAAAAGGAGTAAACTATGGAACAAAAACATCGTTCTGAATTTCCAGAAAATGAACTCTGGGACCTAACGGCCCTTTACCAAGACCAAGAGGACTTCCTGCGGGCCATCGAAAAGGCCAGAGAGGACATCCAAAAATTCGTCCGTGATTACCAAGGCAAGCTTAACACTTTCGAAGATTTTGAGCGGGCATTTGCTGAGTTAGAGCAGATTTATATCCAAATCAGCCACATCGGTAACTACGGTTTTATGCCACAGACCACTGACTTTGGTAACGAGAGCTTTGCGCAGATTGCCCAAGCAGCCATGGAGTTTGAGACCGAGGCCAATGTCGCACTCAGCTTCTTTGACGACGCCCTGGTCGGTGCAGACGAAGCTGTCTTAGAGAGATTAGGCCAAGAGCCCCATCTGACTTCAGCTATCCGCCAAGCTAAAATCAAAAAAGCCCACTATCTGGGAGCAGACGTCGAAAAAGCCTTGACCAATCTGGGCGAAGTCTTTTACAGTCCACAGGATATTTACACCAAGATGCGGGCCGGCGACTTTGCCATGGCTGACTTTGAAGTAGACGGAAAAGTTTACAAAAATAGTTTTGTCACCTATGAGAATTTCTACCAAAACCATGAAAATGCAGAAATCCGCGAAAAATCTTTCCGTTCTTTCTCTGAAGGCCTTCGTCAGCACCAAAACACTGCCGCTGCTGCCTATCTGGCTCAGGTCAAGTCTGAAAAACTGCTGGCTGACATGAAAGGTTATGACTCTGTCTTTGACTACTTGCTAGCTGAGCAAGAAGTTGATCGCTCTATGTTTGACCGGCAGATTGACTTAATTATGAGTGAATTTGCCCCAGTAGCTCAGAAATACCTCAAGCATGTCGCTAAGGTCAATGGACTGGAAAAGATGACTTTTGCCGACTGGAAGCTGGACTTGGACAGCGAGCTCAATCCCGAAGTCAGCATTGAAGATGCCTACGACCTCGTCATGAAGTCAGTCGAGCCACTCGGACAAGAGTATTGTCAAGAAGTTGCCCGCTATAAGGAAGAACGCTGGGTCGACTTTGCGGCCAATGCTGGAAAGGATTCTGGCGGCTATGCTGCTGATCCTTATCGGGTTCACCCTTATGTCCTCATGAGCTGGACTGGACGTATGAGTGATGTCTATACTCTGATTCACGAGATTGGCCACTCCGGTCAGTTTATCTTCTCTGACAATCACCAAAGCTATTTCAACGCCCACATGTCCACCTACTATGTGGAAGCACCGTCTACCTTTAATGAGCTCCTGCTCAGTGATTATCTGGAGCACCAATTTGATAATCCTCGCCAGAAACGCTTTGCCCTGGCACACCGTCTGACGGATACCTACTTCCACAACTTCATCACTCACTTGCTGGAAGCTGCCTTCCAACGCAAGGTCTATACTTTGATTGAAGAAGGCGGAACCTTCGGTGCAAGCAAACTCAACGCTATCATGAAAGAAGTTTTGACAGAATTCTGGGGCGATGCCGTTGAGATTGACGACGATGCTGCCCTGACCTGGATGCGCCAAGCCCACTACTACATGGGGCTTTACAGCTATACTTACTCAGCAGGCTTAGTCATCTCTACCGCCGGTTATCTACACCTGAAAAATAACGAAAATGGTGCCCGTGACTGGCTGGAGCTGCTCAAATCTGGTGGCAGCAAGACTCCGCTTGAGTCAGCTTTGATTATCGGAGCAGATATTTCGACAGACAAACCGCTCCGCGATACCATCCAGTTCTTGTCCGACACAGTTGATCAGATTATTGCTTACAGTGAGGAGTTGGAGGAATAAAAAACAGACTGAGACAAAAATGTCTCAGTCTGTTTTTACATGATTCAATAAATCTGTTCCTAAAATGAAATTTGAAGCTAAATTTTTAAAAAAGTTTAAAGAAATATAGATAAACCAAAATATAGATTGTAAAACAGACGATAAATACGAGCCACCTCATCCAAAACTGTGACTTGCTATAATTTTTAGCACGTAGGAGGCCAATAAAGAACCAAATCAGACCCCAAAAAAACATTCCCAACAGTTGAGGAGCATAATATGAAATCAAAACCAAGCAAAAAAGGACAAAGCTTAATACAGCCATGATACTTTTTTCCGTTATTTGCGACCTAGGAATCATCCAGCCTACAAAGAAACAGAAAATCGGCACCGCAATAAACGGCGTGAAAACCATCAAAATAAAGCCAAACTGCGATAATGACTCAAGCATAAACAGCGCCCTTTCTATACCTTGTAATTTACCTTCTTCCTATTATAACCTAAAAACTATATTTTCCAACAAAAAAACTGGAATATATCATTTTTCTTAAATCGATAGAGGACTAATGAGGCAAGCTAGGGGCGTGAGAGACACCAGCTACCTACACCTGAAAAATGACGAAAATGCTGCCCGTGACTGGCTAGAACTGCTCAAATCTGGCAGCAGCAAGACTCCGCTTGAGTCAGCTATGATTATCGAAGCCGATATCTCAATGGATAAACCACTCCGTGATACCATCCAATTCTTGTCTGATACAGTTGATCAGATTATCGCCTACAGTGCTGAGTTGGGAGAGTAAATTAAAAGAGTCTGAGACAAAAGTCTAACCTTAAATATAAAAAGCGAACAAAACGAGTTATCTGACACTCAGAATACTGTCTTGTTCGCTTTTTTTCTAATCTATCGATTTTAAAAATTTATAATAAAGAATTCTAAAATCAAAATTTTTTGTTCAGGCCTCTTAAATTATCCCCAAAAGCTATCTTCTTCAGCTTGATCTGAAGAGAAGAGCCAAACTTCTTTGATTTTTCCGTCTTCAATACGGAAGAGGTCAATCCCGTTCATATTGAGTTCAGTACCATCAGCACGTGTTCCGAGAAAAGTAACATTAGCTGCGATTAAATCCTTATTGTCAGAAACCCAATTTGTTATCACCTTAAAGGTTCCATTAGTTTTCTCAGCAAATGTAGCTAGGTGAGTTCCTAGCTTGTCCTTACCAACAACTGTACCAGATATACTATGAGTACCAGGTTGATGCCAGATAATATCGTCTGCCATCGTTTCAAAGACACCAGGAAAGTCACCAGCAATTAAAGCTTGGTTATAAGCATTGAAAATTTCTAAGTTTGTTGACATATCTATTCTCCATTTCTTTTTTATGGTATAATTGTAACAGTTAAAATCAAAAAAACAAGTAGACACTTCTTCGATAGCTAGTATCAAAAGTAGTACTATTGTTGATACTAAAAGATAAATTTTTTTTAAAAAATAGAAAGAAGGTATTTTATGCCCAATAAAGTGAGTGAGTATGGTATTTGTCCATTTGCGACAACGCAAAGGGTTTTAACAGGGAAATGGGCACTGGTAATCATTTATCAGTTGAGTACGGGTACTAAACGATTTAAAGAATTGCAGAGATTATTGCCTGGGATTACTCAAACTATTTTGACACGTCATCTCCGTCAATTAGAAAAGGATAAGATTGTTCAAAGAAAGGTCTATGCTGAAGTTCCCCCACGAGTTGAGTACAGCTTAACCGAAATGGGGCGGGGATTCAGAGTTGTTTTAGATGCTGTGGAGAAATGGGGTCTGGATTATATCAAGTTGCTAAATGCTAGTGAGATAAGCGACTGATAAGCCCTATAGAGGAAATGTATTTTTTATCGAATCCCTCAATTAAAAGACAGTAAGGCAAACCAGTAAATTTCCAATCAATTTTCTTGAAACCCTTTCCTTCTTTTGATAGACTAATACATAGTTTTGAAAAAGGAGACTTATCATGAAAAAATTTGTCGCTGAATTAATCGGTACGTTCATGCTTGTGTTCATCGGAACAGGAGCCGTTGTTTTTGGAAATGGTGTTGAGGGTCTTGGTCACCTAGGAATTGCTTTAGCATTTGGCTTGGCAATCGTGGTAGCAGCTTTCTCAATCGGAACTGTTTCAGGTGCCCACTTAAACCCAGCTGTTTCAATCGCTATGTTTGTAAACAAACGTTTGTCATCTTCAGAGCTTGTAAACTACATCCTTGGACAAGTAGTTGGAGCTTTCCTTGCGTCAGGTGCGGTCTTCTTCCTCTTGGCTAACTCAGGCATGTCAACTGCTAGTCTTGGTGAAAATGCCTTGGCAAAAGGTGTAACTGTCTTTGGTGGTTTCTTGTTTGAAGTCATCGCAACTTTCTTGTTTGTTTTGGTGATCATGACCGTGACTTCAGAAAGCAAGGGAAATGGTGCGATTGCTGGTTTGGTGATTGGTTTGTCATTGACAGCTATGATCCTTGTGGGATTGAACATCACTGGACTTTCAGTGAACCCAGCTCGTAGCTTAGCGCCTGCTGTCTTGGTAGGTGGTGCCGCTCTTCAACAAGTATGGATTTTCATTCTTGCACCAATCGTAGGTGGTGTTCTTGCAGCTCTTGTTGCTAAAAACTGCCTTGGAACAGAAGAATAAGAAACAAAAAGAGCCCTGGCCTCAGTTTGAGGAACAGGGCTTTTTCTATGCAAACAAAAAAGCACTCCCTTTTCGAATGGGAAGTGCTTTGATTTTAACTTAATTCAGCAACGATGGCCTTGATTTGTTCCGCGGTGTGAACACCAGCGACTTGTTTCACCACTTGGCCGTCTTTTTTGAAGAGAAGGGTTGGGATAGACATGATTCCAAAGGCACGAGCTGTGTTTGGATTTTCATCAACGTCCATTTTAACGATTTTCAAGACATCTTCTGAAAGTTCTTCAGACAATTTGTCCAAGATTGGGCCTTGCATACGACATGGCCCACACCAAGTTGCCCAGAAATCTACCAAGACCAAACCGTCTTTTGTTTCTTGTTCAAATGTTGCATCTGTAATTGCTTTTGCCATTGTATTTCTCCTTTTTACTTATATTGGCTCAAATCCTGTTTCATCAGGAAAAAGTACACATCTCCATAAGTCCCATGGTAGTCCAAATCATGGCCATTATAAACTAACTTTTTAACTGGATGATAATCCGCCACCCCGATCAGGCAGGCTTGCTGGGATAGTTCAAACTCCTCATAAGACTCGAAAGTTATCTTCCGTTCTGACTTAGCTGCATCTAGATAAGTAATTTCAATCATATGCTCTCCTTTTTGATACCATTCGTAATTTATGATTTAATTGTAACTAAATATGTTACATTTGTCAAATCAAACGCATCCGCCACTGCTAGATCGCCTCTAAATTCTGATTAATCATCTTCTCCTTTTTGTTTGACTTGATTCTAGTACAATGTAAAGAAGAAATCTTTGACAAAACAAGCACAAAGGCTACGTTTGTTTTTATTTTTATGTTAAAATAAAAGGTATGGACAAAATTATTAAAACTATCTCAGAAAATGGTTCTTTCCGTGCTTATGTGCTGGATAGCACAGAGACGGTTCGGACCGCTCAAGAAAAACATCAAACTCAAGCAAGCTCTACCGTTGCACTTGGTCGCACACTGATTGCTAGCCAGATTTTGGCGGCTAATGAAAAGGGCCAGACCAAGATCACCGTCAAAGTTCTTGGTAGCAGCTCGCTAGGCGCAATCATCACCGTGGCAGATACCGAGGGAAATGTCAAGGGCTATGTGCAAAATCCCGGTGTGGATATTAAAAAGACAGCCACCGGCGAAGTTCTAGTTGGTCCCTTTGTCGGCTCTGGTCAATTTTTGGTTATCACGGACTACGGCACTGGCAATCCCTACAATTCTATGACACCACTCATTTCTGGTGAAATCGGCGAAGACCTGGCCTTCTATCTGACTGAAAGCCAGCAAACTCCTTCTGCCGTTGGCCTCAATGTTCTCTTGGATGAGCATGATAAAGTTAAGGTTGCTGGTGGTTTCTTGGTACAAGTTCTGCCTGGTGCCAAAGAAGCTGATATTGCTCGCTTTGAGAAGCGGATCCAAGAAATGCCTGCTATCTCAAAACTGCTGGAATCCGATGACCATATCGAAGCACTGCTGGCTGCCATCTATGGAGACGAGCCCTACAAACGCCTGTCTGAAGAGGAAATTCGCTTCCAGTGCGACTGCAGCAAAGAGCGCTTCATGAATGCCTTGGCTACCCTGCCAAAGGCTGACTTAGAAGAGATGCGTGACCAAGACCACGGAGCTGAAATCATCTGCCAATTCTGCCAGACAGCCTATCACTTTGACCAAAATGACTTGGAGGAACTGATTCGTGACAAATCTTAATACCCCTTTTATGATTGGGAATGTTGAAATTCCCAACCGTACGGTTCTGGCGCCTATGGCTGGCGTAACCAACTCTGCTTTCCGGACCATTGCCAAAGAGCTGGGAGCAGGCCTGGTCGTGATGGAAATGGTCTCTGACAAGGGCATCCAGTATAACAACGAGAAAACTCTCCATATGCTCCATATTGATGAGGGAGAAAATCCCGTTTCTATCCAGCTTTTCGGTAGCGACGAGGACAGTTTAGCCCGCGCAGCGGAATTTATCCAAGAAAACACCAAGACGGATATCGTCGATATCAACATGGGCTGCCCAGTCAACAAAATCGTCAAAAACGAAGCTGGCGCTATGTGGCTCAAGGATCCTGAGAAAATCTATAAAATCATCAACAAGGTTCAGTCCGTTCTAGATATTCCTCTGACAGTCAAGATGCGGACAGGTTGGTCCGACAGCTCACTGGCTGTAGAAAATGCTCTGGCAGCCGAAGCGGCTGGTGTTTCAGCCTTGGCCATGCACGGCCGCACCCGTGAGCAAATGTATACTGGTCATGCTGACCTTGAGACCTTGCACGATGTGGCCCAAGCTCTTACCAAGATTCCTTTCATCGCCAACGGTGATATCCGCAGCGTGCAAGAAGCCAAACAACGCATCAAAGAAGTCGGCGCTGACGCTGTCATGATTGGCCGTGCAGCTATGGGAAATCCCTACCTCTTCAACCAAATCAATCACTATTTTGAAACAGGCGAAATCCTCCCTGATTTGACTTTTGAGGACAAGATGAAGATTGCTTATGAACACCTCAAACGCTTGATTAACCTCAAAGGAGAAAACGTAGCCGTTCGTGAATTCCGCGGACTCGCTCCTCACTACCTTCGTGGGACATCTGGTGCAGCTAAACTTCGCGGTGCCATTTCGCAGGCTAGCACATTGGCAGAGATTGAGGAACTCTTGCAACTCCAACATTAAAGAAATAAAAGGAAGCATCTACAAAGATGCCTCCTTTTTTTGCAAATTTCTTTTTTCTTATTTGATCAATTGAACACTGGCTACTTTACCATCAGCGCCAGTAGTGATTTGGATGCCCAATCTAGGAGCAGATGGCTCAGCAGAACCCAGCTGAGCTGTATAGCGACCATCATCCAAAGTATAGGCATATGAAGCAACATGGTAAGTATTGACAGTTCCATTCGCTGACTTGACGCTAAATTGTCCGCCTGCTGAAACAGTCACTGTACTACCTCCTGCATCTGTCCAACTGCCAGCAGCTGCAGAGAAATCTCCATCCACCATATTCAAAACGCCTTTATAGCGAGCATTTGTTTCTGCCTGCTTGTTTTGAAGCTGACGATCAGTGGCTGGATTTTGAGCTGGTTGACTCGGTTGGGCTGGCTGAGTCGCTTGATTTGGTTTAGTTGGTTGAGTCGGCGTAGCTTGTTGACTAGGAGCTTGTTGAGATTGGCTTGGTTGAGCCTGTGTATTTTGTTGACTTTGAACTTGCTGATCCACTCCTTGTTGTGTTTGGTTTTGTGAAGGTTGAACGGATTCCACAGCTTTCTGTACTTGTTCTGCTTGCCTTACTGTTTTATTTGAAGAAGCATTGCTGCTGGCTTTTGGAGCGCTGCTAGCCTTACTAGATGAGGCAACTTTAGAGCTAGAAGAAGCTTGAACCGTCTTGCTAGAACTTGCACTAGGGTTGGTTTCTTCTTTGTGACCACAAGCCCCTAAAAGCAAGCTAGAAGCTAGAACAGTAGCAGCCATCAATTTTGTATAAGTCTTAGTTTTCATTTTCTTCTCCTTTGTAACATTCGGAAATCTTTTTGTAATATTATTGTAACACTTGCAATAAAGTATGTCAACTAGATAAATGGAATTTTTCAAAAATTTTTGAAGCAAATAGCATCCGGAACTTAGGCCTCCTCTCTTCTTCAGCAGATATGTCGCTACTTTTATATTCGTAATAAAAATAAAAAAAGCAGAACATTTTTGTCCTGCAAGTAAACTATATCATCAATTTTCTTTTAATCCGATTTTTCTGTCTTCAGTTTATAAACTTTTCTCGGTTTCTTCTTAGGCACGCGCTTGACACCGGCCTCTTCCAAGTATTCTCCAAATTTAACTAGAAAATTATTGCTGACGATAGGTCGTCTAGGCGAGATAAGATTGACCAGCTCGGTCCCTTCATAAACAGTAAACGGTGATTCCAGCAGATGGAGAAAAGTTGGATTCCAGTCAAGTCGCCCCTGAATCCGCTTGATAGATTCCAGCAGAATTTGGTAGTGGTCAAAGGCAAAGTCCTCTGCTGTCAGGATTCGCTCACCGTCTCTAAAACTCCTTGTCTTAAAGTCAACATCAAGAAAGGTGACTTCCTTGGCATCATCCCCAGCTTGTACTTGGTCTACTGCTATGGCCGGCAGATAAACCAGATGGGCAATGGTGATGACCCAACCTCGCGGATCACGTCCTGGAGTGGAAACCGTCATCAGCTGTTCCACCTTTTCCAGCGGTATCTCCAGCCCTACCTCTTCCTTTACTTCCCGAATGCAGGCCTGATAGGCATCCTCATGCTTGTCTACAAAACCTCCGACTAAAGCATATTTATTTTGATAAGGGTGAGCCTTGCGCTGGATGACCAAGAGTTTTATCTGACCTTCCACGAAACAGTAGGCTACCATATCTGCTGTTACGCTAGGTGTCTCATACTTGGGCAAATCCTGTGTCTTGTACCATGCCAAAAAGGCGGATTCATCCACCATTGTTTCATAGTACTCTTTTTCTGACATTCCCGCTGGGATATCCTGTTTGGTCATGAATTTCTCTTCCTTTCCTAAACTATATTTTCTATCAAAAATCCTCCAAATCTTGCTCTAAGCTTTCGTCACTGCCTTGGTCCACTGATACCAGCCAACTATACTATTGAGCGTATAGACCCAGTACATAGCTTGGATATGGAGGTTGTTGCCCCACCAGAGGTAGATACTGAAGAGATTGGTCGCAATCCAGAAAATCCACTGCTCGCGATAGAGACCCGTCATGAGAAGCTGGCCGATGCCATTGGTCGCATCTGTCACGCTATCACGGAAAGGCCGGTGACTGTGAATACTCTTATAAGCAAAGCCCATACCAATCCAAAT
The DNA here is from genome assembly GCF_003943815.1 of Streptococcus cristatus. GTDB lineage: Bacteria > Bacillota > Bacilli > Lactobacillales > Streptococcaceae > Streptococcus > Streptococcus cristatus_F. Next base: position 19,850 of record NZ_RJNA01000005.1, read on the forward strand.
CAAGGCGGTCAAGGCCAAATATTTAAGCCAGCCACGCCAGTCTAACTTCTTAGCTTCAAAATGAGACGGCTCTGTCTTATCTTGTTCATTGACTCGGTTGGACAGCCAAGTATAAAGGCCAATCGGCTGCATGATAAAGAAGTAAACCGTAGTCAGCACTTCTCCATAAAAGCTAGCCTGAAAGGACAAAATGAGATAAATTGCCGAATTAACAGCTCCAAAGAGGTAATTGCTGGCCCGCCCCTCAGCTACTAAGATGACGCAGACGATGCCTGTCCAGGAAGCAAAGAGTCCCAACCAGTCATGCTGCTCCTGCCCACTGGTAAACTCCAAAATGAAGGGCAGACTGGAAAGAGCGATCAAGTAGAGCCATTGAGACAAGCTACGCCCGCCAAATAAATCCTGCCAGAGCAATTTGGCAATACCGCTAAAACCCTGTTCTTTAGCTGCTGCACAGACATTCTGAAAATTCCGAGCAAAGGTTTGAGATTTTTGTTTTAGTCCTGCGGAGAGAGCTGCAGGTGAGAGTTTTTGATTTTTTACTACCATTCTATTTTACCACTTTCTTTTTTAATCTGCTTGATAAATCATGTCGATCGCTTCTTTAGCCGCCTGATAATTATCCAAATAACTGTTAGCCAGATAGACCGTCGGAATATGAGCCAAACACTGCTCTTTCAGCTTTTTCAGATAGCTTGAAAAATCACTGCGGATAGCCTCGTCCGCCATGCTCATGTCACGAAAGCCATCGTTGACATAGGTGCCGACCGGCTCAGCAAAGAGAATCAAATCCCATTTTTCCTTGGCCAAAATACTAGCAAAGAGATTGTCAAAGGTATCTGTCTCCTCGTCTTGAACGGGACTTTCTTTCAGATAGTAATCATAGTAAGCCTTGGTTACTAGCGAATTTGTATCGGCCACGACCAGACCACGGTTGGCGCTGCTGTCAATCAAGCGGGAAGTCTGAGCATATTGTCCCAAGAGCAGATAATAATAGTCCTTAGGTGTCAACTCATCGTCTCGCACATTGTTCTGAATCTGGTACTCCCGAGCATATTCTAGACTGACCGGAGCATCATAGAAGCGAGCTAAATCCTTGGCCAAGGTCGTTTTACCATTGCTGGCACTGCCCATAATCAGCACTTTCTTGGTAAAGTGACGGCGGAAAGGTTGGGCGATATATTTCCAATAAAGGCTAGGATTTTCCCGAATCATCGTAGCTGAAATCCCAAACTGCCGCTCCTCAAAAGAAGTTTTGAAGCCACGCTTTTCCAACTCTGCCTGATAGTCAGCCTCTCCGACAAAGAAAATCAACTCCTCGCCTTCTGAATCATAACCCACCAAGTCCAATAAAGCGGGCAACCACTGAGCCCAACCCAGAGGATAGCGAGGGAAAGACGTTTCGTCTAGTCTATAAACCTGAGTCAGTTCATCATCTGCGAAGGTCTCACGAGTATAACGGAATCGCTTCTGCAGAGATAGACCTACTTCCTCGCCACGGTCTCCCTGATAGCCAGAAACCACCACGCGCACTTTGTCATAAGAACGCTTAGCCTTCTGAATCAAATCGATATGCCCCTGATGCAAGGGAGCAAAGGTTCCAAAGACGATTGCAATTTTTTCTTTCATACGCTTAACCTTTTTATTATATTTTATTCTTTCTATGATTTTATTATAAACTATATTTTTCTTTTGTCAATAGTTTTTTATAAAATTTTATAAAAATATTTTTCAGACACTTTAAAACTGCATTAAGCGCAAAAAAAGAACCTAATATCTTAAGCATCAGATTCTTTTTCTACAAGATTTATTGCTGATAGACTTCTTGATAGAATTCTAGCTTGTCTCCATCCTTGAGCGTGATTTGATTGGCGCCCTTAGGAGCCATTTCTCCGTTGACCTTAAACATCCAGTAGAGGCCCTTTGCTTCATCCTGAGCATGACCATCAATCGAAGTGATAAAACCATCTTTTTCTTCGACCTTATAGGCCTTCTTCAAAGCATCCATAGCTGTCTTTCCTTCTTCAACAGCCACCGTTTTCTCGCTCTTCTTCTGACCTTCTGGTGCAATACTGATGCTGATTTTCAGTTCCTTTTTGACGGAAGAAGCAGCCGAACTAGAGCTGGTATCGTTTTTTGTTTGATTATTGCTACAGCCCACTAAAAAGAGAGCAAAGGCAAGCGTAAGTAAACTAAAGATTTTTTTCATGATAAAGTCTCCTTAAAATAAAATACAAGATAGGATAGAAGAGCATCGTGGACCAGGCGTGGGCTAGATTGAAGCCTGCTCCCGCTGCCACATAGGTCCACCAAGGCATTTGATAAATCAAAGCTGTGATACCATCAATCACAAGACCATAGCTAAAGGCTAAAAGCAAGGCCAACATACTCTGACCAAACAATCCTAGTCGCCGATACAGCAGGTACCATAGACAAATGACCACCGCAAAGGATAAGATCTGGAAAAGGACCCAAGGCCCCATTCCAAAGAGGAAAGAAGATACAAAGATACTGATAGACATGACCAGAAGCGAGCCCTTCAAGTCCTCAAAATCCACCAAGAGAAAATACAACGCTGTAATCGGCTTGATATTGGGCAGGCCGGCAAAGGCATAGCGAAGTACGACGCAGAGCGCTGCTAGAAGAGCGATTCGAGTAAGGTAACGAAGAGACACAGTTTCCGCCTTTCTAAACGATATTCTTCAGTATGATAACACGGTTCTGACTAGCCTAGCAAGAATGCTAAGTAAATCAGCTTTTTATGTATCCTGTCGAATCATCTCCGTTAGTCCTTGATCTCGGTAAAGCAGATCATTTCTAACTGAAAATCCCAGCTCCTGCCAAAAACGGTTGCCCAGTTCATTTCTTTCAAAAACGACCAGCGATACTTTATGGATACCAAGTCTTTTCACTGCTGACAAGGCCTGTTCGACCAGAGCTCTGCCTACTCCTTTTCTACGAAAATATGGATGGACAGCTGTATGATAAATGTACGCTCTACGTCCATCTGTGCCAACTAGAATAGCACCTATAAAGCTCTCCCCTTCCAAGGCAACCAGACAGGTCTCAGGATTGCGCTTCAAAAAGCGGGCAATCCCTTCTTCAGAGTCATCTAAGTTATTGAGCCCCATACCAGCGCAAGAGAGCCACAGCTGGTAAACAGAGGCATAATCCTTTTCTGTCATCACACGAATTTCCATTGCACACATCCTCCCTAAGTCATTTCAAATTTGAGTTGACCGTTTTTGACACCAACTTTAAGCGTTTGACCAGCTGCCAAATCTCCAGTCAGGAGCAACTCAGACAGCTTGTCCTCCACCTGCGTCTGCAGGGTACGGCGCAGCGGCCGCGCTCCCATTTCTGGATCGTAACCTTCCTGAGCCAGCAATTTCAGGGCACTAGCTTGGAATTTAAGTACGATGCCTTGCTCTGCCAGACTCCCAATCAACGGTTGCACCATAATCTTGACCACTTCCTGCATATCCTCAGCAGACAGACTGTGGAAGACCACCTTTTCATCAATTCGATTGATAAATTCAGGCCGGTAGGTCTTTTTCAATTCTTCCAGAATTCGTTTTTCCATATTAGCCTGATCAAAGCGGATATCACGCGCCCCAAAACCAACCGTCTTATCATCCCGCAAAGCCGTTGCCCCCAGATTGCTGGTCATGATAATGATGGTATTGGAGAAGTCCACCTTGCGGCCCTTGCTATCGGTCAGCTGACCATCATCCAAGACCTGCAAGAGGACATTGAAAATATCTGGATGAGCCTTTTCTACCTCGTCAAAGAGAAGAACTGAATATGGACGGTTGCGAACCTTTTCCGTCAATTCGCCGCCTTCCTCATAGCCTACATAGCCTGGAGGCGCCCCGTTAAGACGACTGGCTGCGAATTTCTCCATATATTCACTCATGTCAAAGCGAATCAGGGCGGATTCATCATCAAAGAGAACTTCTGCCAAGGCTTTAGCCAGCTCAGTCTTTCCGACACCCGTTGGCCCTAAGAACATAAAGGAACCAATTGGGCGTTTGCCGGTGCGGATGCCCGATTGATTGCGACGAATAGCCCGACTGACAGCCGAAACTGCCGCATCCTGCCCGATAACTCGTTTGTGTAGTTCTTTTTCCAAATTGAGATATTTTTTGGCATCTGTCTGAGTTAATTTCTGCACAGGAATACCAGACAAGCGGCTGAGAGTCTCCAGGATATCTCCTGCTTCCACTTTCAGCTTGTAAACAGTTGGCTCCTGCTCTTTTGCCAGTAGCTGGCCGACTTTTTTCAACTTTCCAGCCATCAAAGCCTGATCCACAGGCGTCAAATCCGACTGTTTATAATTCTGCGGTCCTTTGTTCTGCACAGTTGCACTGGCCTCATCCAAAAGGTCAATAGCAGAGTCTGGCAAATGCTTGCTGGTCAGATAGCGATGAGCATACTTGACCGCTGTTTCAATGGCCTGATCACTAATCTGCACCTTATGGTGATCCTCATAACTCTTTCTCAAACCTTGCAAAATAGCAATGCTGTCGGCCACAGTAGGCTCTTCAATGGTTACCTTGGCAAAACGCCGAGACAGAGCAGCATCTTTTTCGATATGTTTCTGATACTCTTCCTGCGTCGTAGCACCAACTGTTCGCAAGGTTCCCCGAGCCAGAGCCGGTTTCAGGATATTGGCCGCATCCAAGGTCGAATCTATCCCGCTGCCAGAGCCCATGATGGTATGCAGCTCATCGATAAAGAGGATGACATGGCCGTCTTCTTCGATGTCATTGATGATATTGTTCATCCGCTCTTCAAAGTCTCCGCGGAAACGAGTCCCAGCAACGACATTCATCAAGTCTAGTTCCAAGACGCGCATCTTGGCAAGTTCAGCTGGAACCTGACCAGCTGCTACGCGTTGAGCCAAGCCTAGTGCCAGAGCCGTTTTACCGACCCCCGCATCACCGACTAACACTGGATTATTCTTTGTCTTGCGGCTGAGGATCTGAAGCATTCGAGAAATTTCTTCATCTCGCCCGATAACTGGTTCCAGACGACCAGCCCGAGCCAGTTCTGTCAAATCCCGAGTATAGTCTTCCAGGCCACCGCTAGTTGAAGGAGGCATGCCCATCATATTCGCCATGGTTTGTTTGGCAGAAGCCGTGTTTTTATTTAGCGAGCGGATCGATTTGATTTCCTCTCTGCCCCAGCCAGCACGCTGCTCCAAAACCTTTCGTAAATCACTGAACCGAGGAGCTGCACTCTTATCATCATAGCCGAAACCTGCAGCTTCTAACACACGAGCTGCCAAGGTTCCACGATCAAATAGCATGGCTAGGAGCAGGTGTTCTGTCCCTAGGCTTTTAGCATGGACGGCTTCCGCAATCTGCCCTGCTTGAGCAAAGAGCTCCTCCAAACGGTGAGAGAAAGGCAATAAGTCAAAACCACCCTGTTTTTGGTACTCTTTTCCAGTAATGTCAAAGGCTGCTTCTTCCAGTTTATCTACTTCAATAGGGAATTCATTTAGAACCGAGCCTGCAACGCTGTAGGGATTATTAGTCAGAGCCATCAGCACCTGCCACGATTCTAAATAATCAGTAGCAAAATGACCAGCTAAGAGCTGAGCCGCTTCTAAGCTTTCCACTAAAGCTTTTGAATAATTCATATTCTTAATTTCCTTTTCTATCTAATTGCTGCAAAATTTTCCGTAACATTCTGGCTCTAATCCTCGGAGCCTCTGCTCCTAAGACAGCATCGCTGGCACTCGCTAGGAGCAGATCTCCCTCACGCTGGCCAATAATTTTTTCATCAAAGAGCAGCTGCAAAATATCTGAAAAAACTGGCTGGCTGAGCGACTCACCAACATTGGCCAACAAATCAGACAGCATTTGGTGCCGATCGGAAAATTCAATCTTACCAATCCTGATATAGCCACCGCCGCCGCGCTTGCTTTCAACGATATAGCCCCGGCTCTCCGTAAAGCGTGTCTTAATCACATAATTGATCTGACTCGGAACCACCTGAAAAACATCAGCTAACTCACTGCGCTTCAGCTCGACCATGCCCGCCTGCGCCAAAATTCTTTTGATATATTCTTCTATACTATCCGAGGTATTTTTGATGCCCATGATATACCTTTCTATCTGTTATATCTAAAAATAAGCATTCAAGTCTTCTCTAACATTGACTATCTTTGACTATTATACCGAAAAAATCTATTTTTTGAAAGAAAAAGAAGTACCAGAAAGCTTGAAAATATCTGATAATTCAGAGTAATGAAAAAGATTGATGAACGGGATAAAAAAGAGTGTAAACGCTTGCTTTTTGCTTTTAAAGACTTATAATAAAGGTGTAAAAGTGTGGTTTTTACACCATCAACCGTATCCAAACAATCATCATCAAAAGGAGGTTTTCAAATGAAAATAAACTGGCTCAACTATACCCATCATGTACTTAGCTGCCTGTTTGTCACTCTGAGTATCTTGACAATTTTTTCTGCCGAGTATGTCGTTTTCCCAACGAGCCTTCTTCTAGGCTGTCTCCTCATTCCTCTGCTCTTTGAGCAGCACTTACTCAGTCGCCGAATGACTTGGGGCCTCAGCGTTTTCTTTGCCATTCTTGCCTTTGCCCTTCTCTTTGTCATCAAAACCAATCATATCTCCCTTAGCTATCCAGCAACAACCCTTCTTCTTTTTGTACTGGCAAGCCTGAGTTTTTCAAACTCCTTTATCCTTCACAAACATAAAGAACAAAAGGCCGCTAGATAAAGCTATCCAATAAAAAGTGTGGAAACAACATGAGCTCGAAAGAGCTATGGATTCCACACTTTTCTTATTCTATAAGGAGCTGGATGGTAGCTAAAAATTCTTAAATGATTCGCCCACGCTGCCAGCCTAAACTAGACTTTCAGAAAATTTTCTCCTCTCTATTTTCCTACTTTCATTTTCTTTTTAATTATATTATAATAGTTGGCAAACACATTTTCCAATCTAATTACTTTAAAAAATGATAGTATTCTACGAAGGAGGGCATTATGATGGATTTGGGCCAATTGCACAAAACTACTGAATATAAGAATCAAGGGACCCCCTATTCTCTGACGCGGACCATTACGGAAAACGGCCAGCCTGACATCCTTTTCCACTGGCACACCGATGTTGAAATCATTTACGTCCACGAGGGAAGCGCCCAATTTCATATCGACGATCATTATTTTAACAGTCACAAGGGCGATATTGTCCTGATTCGTCCCAATGCCCTTCACTCCATTCATCCGATTGAGCAGCAGCGCCACTACATGGATGCCATTAACTTTCACTTGGACTTAATGGGCTATTCGGCCATGGACCATGCTAGTATCCACTATTTACAGCCTCTCTACAATGGTCAACTGGACTTTGTCCATGTCATCAAGCCGACTGATCAAGCCTATGAGGAAATTCGCCAATGCCTGCTGGCTACTATGGAAACCGGTTATTGCCAAAAGAAATACTATGAATTCCAACTCAAGGCCCAGCTCAATCAGCTCTTCTACTTGCTTTTTGAAAACGGCTATATCGTCTCCAAGGAGCTATCTGCCGAGGGCTACCGCAAGGAAGAAAAAATTCGGTCTATCATCGACTATATCAATGAGCATTATCAGGAAGAACTCTCTATTGATCAGCTGTCTGGCATCTGCGGCTACAGTCCGACGCACTTCATGAATTTCTTCAAAAAACATCTGGGCGTTTCTTGCATTGAATATCTGATTCAATTCCGCCTGCGCAAGGCTGCCGAGCTCCTCCAGCACTCCACTCTGTCAGTTCTAGAAATCTCCAGCCAGTCTGGTTTTAATAACCTTTCTAATTTCAACCGACAATTTAAAAAATACTATCAAATGACACCTAGTCAGTATCGAAGAAAATAAGGAAATCTCCCGTCAGCTGATTGGAGATTTTTTATCTGAACAGGATGAATAAAAAAACGAACAGACTAAATATCTGTTCGTTTTACGGGATTTTGAAAGTTATAGGTAGTTATTCTGCTGATTTTTCACGGATAACCAAGACACCATCTTCCATATCTGCAGTCAGGTGCTTAGCATCTAGATTATCCAAGTGGAAGTCGGTCACCTTGTCACGAATTTGCTGCTCGATGACACGGCGGAGCGGACGAACGCCCATGACTTGGTCATAACCAGCATCACGTAGGAATTCCTTAGCTGCATCAGATACAGCCAGATCAATTTCCTTCTTGCTCAAGGTTTGATTTACTTCAACCAGCATGAGATTCACAATCTCCATCAGGTCTTCTTTCTTGAGATGAGAGAACTCAATAACCGCATTGAAACGATTGAGGAATTCTGGGCGGAAATAATGTTTGAGTCGATCCATCAGCTCAGGCTTTTCTGCATCCTCTTCCAGACCTGCTTCATAGCCAAAGCCTGCATTGGAAGTCGCAATGATGACCGTGTTCTTGAAGTTGACTGTGTTACCTTGACCATCTGTCAAACGACCGTCATCCAGAACTTGAAGGAGAAGAGTAATCACTTGTGGATCCGCCTTTTCAATCTCATCCAAGAGAATGATAGAATATGGATTGCGGCGCACACGCTCAGTCAGGGTATTGTTGTTATCATCATAGCCGACATAACCAGCAGTCGTACCAATCAACTTAGAAACGGCTGTGCGGTCACTGTATTCAGACATATCCAGACGGATGATAGCATCCTTGGTACCGAACATATCTAGAGCTAGTTGTTTAGCCAGCTCAGTCTTTCCGACACCAGTTGGACCAACGAAGAGGAAGCTGCCAATCGGACGGTTGCCCTCATCAAATCCTGCACGGTTGCGGCGGATAGCTCTAGCCACAGCTTCTACAGCCTTGTCTTGGCCGATGACTTTGGCTTTGAGACGGTCATTCATGCCCTTGAGGCGCTCAATGTCGCTAGCACCCATTTGAGATACGGGCACACCCGTCATCCGTTCAACAGATTCTGCCACATCATTGACTGTCGCCGTTACCTTCATATCCTCGGTGTGGTTTTGAATTTTCTTTTCCAGCTCTTCAATGCGGGTCTTGGCATTCAGAGCAGCTTCATAATCTTCTTTTTCAACAGCCGCTTCCTGCTTGTCTTTTTGCTCAGCAATCTCATTTTCAACCGCATGAACATCCGTTACTGGATGTTGAGCTGCCAAGTGGGCAGCAGTCACATCGACCAGGTCAATGGCCTTATCTGGCAAGCTCCGTTGTGGAATATACTGAACTGAGTAGTCCACAGCCGCTTTCAGCACTTCATCCGGCAGGATGACATTGTGGTGCTTTTCGTACAAGTCCCGAATGCCTCGAAGGATCTGATAGGTATCTTCGGCAGACGGTGCGTTGACCTTGACTTCATTGAAACGACGAGCCAGAGCTGCATTTTTGAGAATGGTGTTGCGGTACTCGTCCTGAGTAGTAGCCCCGATAACGGTCAACTCCCCACGAGAAAGCGCTGGTTTGAGAATATCCGCTAGCCCCTTAGAGCCACTATCTCCACCAGTAGATCCTGCTCCTAGGATTTGATGGATTTCATCAAAGAAGAGGATGATGTTGCCAGCTTCCTTGACTTCGTTGACCAAGTTTTGGATATTTTCTTCAAAGCTACCACGATACTGGGTACCAGCTTCCAAGCCAGAAATATCAACAGAAATAATTTCCTTGTTCTTGATGGCCGCTGGCACGTCACCATTGACGATAGCCTGAGCCAATCCTTCTACGACAGCTGTCTTACCAACTCCGGCATCGCCAACCAGAACCGGATTGTTCTTAGTCCGGCGGGAAAGGATTTCAGCAGTTTCTTGGATTTCCTTATTGCGCCCAATAACTGGATCTAGCTTGCCTTCACGCGCTTCCTGAGTCAGATTGCGACCTAGCTTAGCCAGAATGCCATCTTGCTTAGGCCCATGCGCTCCAGCTTGTCCAGTCTGCTCACCTGCTCCTTGACCAGGGAGCTTGCCAGTAGCCCGGTACTGAGCAAACTCTTCCGGTGTGACCTCTCTACCATTGATCAAGTAGCGACGATGTTCGCTGTTGTAGCCACCCATGCGCCCCATGAGTTGGTTGAAAAGGTCGTCCATATTGTTGAAATTGTTGTAATTGTTGTTCATCATTTTTCCTCACTTTTTATACGTTTTATATCATTTTTTCATTTGCTAAAGTTTCAGATAAGAAATCTCTTTCTTACCTACTGTACATTTATGTTCATATCGGAGATCTTCTCCTATCTACTATTTTACATAACTTATTCTATTTCCAAAAATTAAGACTCCTTCAGTCTCTTGCTTTATGGATGAGTTGGATCTATTTCAGAAGAATATGATGTTACATAACTTTTAATCCTCCCAAAAATAATTGCCTTCCGGCTGTATTCATACCTTCTGATTAAATTTACGTAAACTTTTTGTTTACATTTGTAATTATACATCCTTTTTTACCCCTTGTCAATAGGTTTGAACAAAAAATTTACATAATTTTTTTAAAATCAAAAAACTTTCTCCACATAAAAACATGAAGAAAGCTTCTCTATTTTGATACAAGTTAAATCATATATTCTACACTATAGCTGGCATCCGACAAAATGCGGGACAGAAACTGTTTGGTCCGCTCTTCCTTCGGACTAGAGAAGAATTCCTGAGGAGGATTTTCTTCGATTATGTGACCGCCGTCCATAAAGATGACATGGTTGGCCACATCACGGGCAAAGCTCATCTCATGGGTCACAACGACCATGGTCACTCCCTCCTGAGCCAGCTGTTTCATGACACTGAGAACTTCACCGACCAGTTCCGGATCTAGAGCCGAAGTTGGCTCATCCAGCAGGATGACATCTGGCTTGACGGCAATGGCACGGGCAATCCCAATCCGCTGCTGCTGACCGCCTGATAGCTGAGAAGGATAGTAGTCCTTGTAGGCTAAAAGTCCCACGCGCTTCAAAGACTCTTCTGCAATCTCAAGCGCTTCTTCCCTCGGTATCCTACGAGCTATCACTAAGCCCTCTAAGATATTTTCAAGGGCAGTTTTATTAGCAAAGAGGTTATAATGCTGGAAGACAAAGGCCGTCTTTCTGCGTATTTCCAAAATTTCCTTTTTGCTAAGTTTAGCCAAATCATAGTCCTTACCAGCCAAAGTCAGCTGGCCGCTATCCGCTTTTTCTAAGTGATTTAGACAGCGCAGAAATGTTGTTTTCCCAGAGCCTGAGGGTCCCAGAATAACCACAACATCACCTTGATTGACCTTGAGACTGACATCTGCCAGCACCTGGTGCTCTCCAAATCGTTTGGAGATATGTTTTACTTCTAACATAATCTTTCCTTCCTAAGCAAGAGCGTAGCGCTTTTCCAAGCCCCTAAACATCCACTGAATCAAGCCACAGATAATGAGATAAATAACAAAAATTACTAAGTAAGACTCTGAATACTGGTAAGAATGAGAGGCTTCGACCTTAGCCAAAGCTGTAATATCCTTGACCGTCATGACAAATACCAGTGAGGTCCCCTTAACCAAATTGATAACCAGATTGGCGAGATTGGGCAGGGCAGAACGCAGAGCCTGAGGAAAAACAATCCTCCAATAAGCTTGAAAATTCGTCAACCCAATCGCCTGAGCTGCTTCTAACTGTCCTTTATCCACTGTCAAAATAGCAGAGCGCAAGATTTCCGATAAACTCCCTGTTGTCATCAAACTATAAATGATGAAAGCATAGTAAAGCGGATTGAACTTAAAGACATCTACCTGACTGCCTAGACTTTTGAAAAATTGATTCAGCAAGCTAGGAAATAGACTGTAGAAAAAGAGGATAAGTAAAATAGGAGGCGTCGCCCGAATGAAGGCTAGATAAACAACCGAAAAAGTTCGAACACCACGAATTTTATAAATCTGACCTAGAGCCAAGAGCAGAGCCGGAATAAAGCTGAGCAGAATAGCCACTACCATAATGATCAGGGTTACCGGTATACCTTTCAAAGTAACCAGAAAGGTATTTACAATATAATTCAAATCCATGCTTTACCTCTCCTTGACTGTCAGACTTTTTTCCAGAAGCTGGGAAGCCAGCGAAACCACTAGAGCAATCCCCCAGTAAATCAAGGCCACCGCTGTATAGGTTTCGAGGGAATAATTACCCAGATTCCGGCTGATGAGATTTTGCCCCGCTCCCATGACATCAACTGCTCCAATCGTATAGGCCAGCGCAGCATCCCGCATGAGATTAAGAAAGGCGGTAGTCAAATTGGGCAGGGCGATGCGAAAAGCCTGTGGCAGAATGATCCGCAGAAAAGTCTGCACTGGTGTCAAGCCAATACTGAGTCCTGCCTCGGTCTGTCCCTTGGGAACAGCAAGATAGGCTGCCTTGAAGACTTCTGCAATCATGGCCGCAAAGAGCAAAATCATGGTGATAATGACAAACACAGTCCGCGACCAATTATTGATATCCAGCCCCAGCCACCACTTTAAAAACTCTGGAATGCCATAGAAGACCAAGAAGAGCAAGACAACAGGCGGTGTACACCTAAGGATAAATATATACCCTCTAGCCAGACCAGCAAAAGTCGGCTCCTCCGCAACTTGAGCCCAAGCCAACAGGCCGCCTAGCAAGGAGCCAATTAAAACCGTCACGAACATAATCCATAAAGTAGTCGGCAAGGCCTGTAACAAACCAGGCAGTAGGCCAAAAACACGGGACAAATCATAAGCGACCATACGGTCTCCTTTCTCCAGCTTTTAGTCTTTATCTACATAAGAAAAGACATCTTCACCAAAGTATTTTTCCGATAATTTAGAGAGTGTCCCATCTTTCTCCAGCTCTTTAATAGCCTTTTCATAGGCTTTGGCAAACTCCTCATTCTTTTTATCTTTATGAATGAGTGGATAGGTAGGGATACCCTTGTAAGGGAACCAACTCAGCTGATCCGCATACTGATGGTAGGAACCTGCCTTGTCTGTGACAGCTTTTTCAAAGGACAATTTGATATCAAAGAAGGCATCATAGCGACCTTCCAAGACCCAAGCATAGGCATCCGCTATCTGAAAAGACTCTGCTGCGGTCAACTCAATTGGGCTAGCGCTGTGCTTTTTGTTGTACTCTTCAATCACTGTCCATTGAGCATTCTGTGGCGAAATCGGCACCAATTTTCCTTTTTCTTTGGCAAAATCATCAATATTTTTAAATTTATTTGCGTCTGCTTTTCGAATGGTGAAGCCGATGATACTAGCTCCGATAGGACTTTCTGGAATGATGAACTTCTTCGCCCGCTCTTCGGTGTACCAAGCTCCCTTGGTTCCGATATCATATTTCCCAGATTCCAAACCAATCAAAAGATCTTCGTCACTGGTGCCAGTATATTCGAACTGATAATCTGGCAATTTTTCATCAATGGCCTTGAGTACTGCTACTTCATACCCATCTGACTGGCCTTTTTCGTCCAAAAAGTCGTAAGGAACGTAGTTTTGCGTATGAGCTACTTTTAAAGTCGTGACCTTGTCACTGCCTGATGTCGCACTACTCGCCTTGCTGGACGAAGCCCCTGTCAAGGTCCGTCCCAAATAAGTTGCGGCAACAATAGCAATCACAGCTGCTCCACCGATAATCCATTTTTTCTTACTCATTCTTTCGTCTCCTTCTTATGCTAAACTCGCTGCTTGGCGAACCCACTCAATCCGCTCTGGATCAATATCGCTTGGGATGGTGCAGTCAGCCCCGATAATCAAAGCATCCTTGCCAGCCTCTGCTATCAAGCGCTTAGTTTCATTTTGAATAGCTTCTTGGCTACCTGTGTAGAGCAGGCCATCCTTGCCGTTTTCAAAACCACCGAGAACGGTTCGACCGCCAAATAATTTACGACCTTCTGCCAAGCTGATGCCTTCTGGCCCCACTGCCCAGTTAATAACTTGAGCTGGATAATCTGTGAAAAGATGAACGTCGTTTCGCGCGCCTTCGTAGCCACAAATATGCAGAATATTTACTCCGCCAGCTGCATTGGCTGCTTCCAGCACCGCTAATTCACCAGGAGCAATGTAAGCCTTGTAATCTTCGGCCGACACTCGCGCATCCTGAATGCTCTGAACGCTGAGGTAAATTCCATCCGCACCAGCTTCCTTGATAATGCGCTCTGTCAGAGCCGCAATATCTTGAGCAATCACATCCAGCACCCGCTTTGTCACTTTCGCATCCTCTGCTAGAAAATCTGCAATGATGTCATCTCCCCCAGCAACCTTGCCAACCAACCATTTGAAGTAGGTCACCGGAGCAAAAATATTGTAAGTAGCAACCAAATCCTCTGTGAAGCCAGCCCTAATCTTTTGAACCTGCTCCACCTGCTCACTGATCCAAGGATGGTCAGCGCCTAGCGGCTCGATATCTGCCAAGTCCTTGATAGATTGAACTTTTTTCAAGCGCTCATTCGGATAGGCAAAATAACCATCGCTCATCAGTTTGACAAAGTCTGGCTTGACTTCTGATAGAAACGCTTGATGACCTGTCAGATTTTTCTCGATAATAGTCTGATTGCCAAAACCAGCCAGCCACTCATCCTCGCTGGTAAAATGATGCCAGAAACCAACCGGCACTCGGTCAACTTTCCCCCCCTTAAAGGCTTTTAAAACCAACTCTCTTTTAGACATATCTTGCTCCTTTTCAATTTGATTGCTATTATCATATCACTGAAAAGTGGGCTTTCCAAATATATATTTCCTATCAGCCCGATTAAAAATATTTATAAGAGTAAATTAAAAAAGCTAGCTCAATCTAGCTTTACCAAGCTTTTTCAGCTTTCGATGAAAAACCTATTTTTTCTTACTATTTTTAGAAAGGCAAGATATATATTTTCTATGGGAGAGATAGGCAATCTTTATCAAAAGACCTCTACTTCGATTTTACTTACCCTTAACTGCAAAATACTCCCGCACAAGCGGTGCAACCTTGGTGCCAAAGAGTTCGATAGACTGGAGAACCTGCTCATGCGGAAGCGATCCCAACGACAGATGTAGCATGAAGCGGTCCAACCCCAGCTCCTCTATCATCTTGATTAATTTCTGAGCGACCTTTTCAGGGCTACCGACAAACATGGCCCCCTCTGGTCCTACCTGATCTAGGTATTGCTCATAGGTCATCTCCCGCCAGTGAGGGCGGTCCTTGGAGATAGCGTCCACTACCTGCTTGGTCGGATGGAAGTAAGTCCGGACCGCCTCCTCATTGTCCTCCATGACCCAGCCCCAAGAGTGGGCAGCGATTTTCAACTTTTCATCTGAGTGCCCACTTTCCTGCCCAATCCGGCGATACGCATCCAGCAGGGGCTTGAAGCGCTTAGGCTGTCCACCGATAATGGCATACGCAATTGGCAGGCCCTTCTGGGCGACCTTAATGGTGGACTCAACATTGCCCCCCGTCGCCACCCAAACTGGCAATGTTTCTTGCACCGCCCGTGGGTAGACTTCCCGATTATCAATAGTCTGCGTCAGCTTGCCCTTCCAATTCAACCGCGTCTCGGCACTGGCATAGAGGAGCAGATCCAATTTTTCATCAAAAAGCTCTTCATAATCCTTCAAGTCATAGCCAAAGAGCGGAAAGGACTCGATAAAAGATCCACGGCCAGCCATGACCTCTGCTCTGCCATTTGACAGAGCATCAATCGTCGCATACTGCTGGTAGACTCGGATAGGATCCAAGCTCGACAAGACACTGACAGCACTGGTCAAGCGAATCTTCTCTGTCTTGACCGCACCAGCCGCCAGCACAATCTCCGGTGCAGAGACAGCAAAGTCCTCTCGGTGATGCTCTCCAATACCATACACGTCCAGCCCCACCTTGTCTGCCAGCTCAATCTCTGCTACCAGCTGCCGAAGCCGCTCGTCATGAGTATAGGTCTGCCCTGTACCCTCCAGTGGCGTTGTCTCTCCAAAAGTAGAAATACCTAATTCCACCATGTTCTGTCCTCCTGATATTTAAGATGAAAATATTTTATCACTAATTAGTGGCATATACAAAAATGATGCTCACTCCATTGTCCATCTGCATAGAATAACATGGTTTTATCATGATAGAAAGAGACTTCCAAAGGGCACCATCACCAAATACCATACCAAAAGCCCCAGAAAAATCTGAGGCTTGGTATTCTTATCGAGATTCATTAAGACGGTTATTCTACCGTTACAGATTTAGCAAGATTACGCGGTTTATCCACATCCAAACCACGGTGCAAGGTTGCAAAATAAGCAATCAATTGAGTTGGCACCACCATAGAGATTGGTGACAAGTAAGGGTGAACTTGGCTCAGGACAATATCGTCTCCATCCTTAGCCACATTTTCCTCCGCAATAGTCAACACTTTGGCTCCACGCGCCACAACTTCAGAAACATTTCCGCGAGTATGGCTAGCCAAGACTTCGTCTGAAAGCAGAGCTAGGACAGGGGTTCCCTCTTCAATCAGAGAAATAGTACCATGCTTAAGCTCTCCTGCCGCAAAGCCTTCACACTGAATGTAGGAAATCTCCTTAAGCTTAAGGCTGGCTTCCATCGCCACATAGTAGTCCTGACCACGACCGATATAAAAGGCGCTGCGAGTTTCCGCCAACAAGTCACGAACCTTGCTTTCGATCAATTCTTTCTCAGAAAGAGTAGACTCGATAGACTGGGCTACGATAGACAGCTCATGAACCAAGTCAAACTTCTTGGCTTTTTCATTGCCATTGGCATCACCGACCGCCTTGGCCAAAAAAGCTAGGGCAGCGATTTGTGCAGTATAGGCTTTGGTTGAAGCCACGGCAATTTCTGGTCCAGCATGGAGAAGCAGGGTATGCTTGGCTTCACGAGACAAGGTTGAGCCTGGCACATTGGTCACTGTCAAGCTAGGAATGCCCAGTTCATTGGCCTTGACCAAGACTTGGCGACTATCAGCTGTCTCACCAGATTGGCTAATAAAGATGAAAAGTGGCTTCTTGCTCAGAAGCGGCATAGCATAGCCCCATTCAGAAGAAATTCCCAGTTCAACTGGCGTATCTGTCAGTTCTTCCAGCATTCGTTTAGAAGCGTAACCCGCATGATAAGAAGTTCCAGCAGCAATGATATAAATGCGATCCGCTTCTTGGACTGTTTTGATGATGGCTGGATCAATCAGCATCTTATTATTTTCATCCGCATAGGTGCTAATCAGCTTCCGCATCACGGTCGGCTGCTCGTCAATTTCCTTCAACATGTAGTAAGGATAAGTGCCTTTGCCGATATCGGACAAGTCCAGCTCAGCAGTATAGCTGCCGCGTTCAAGAACATTGCCTTCGTAGTCTTGCACTTCTACTCTATTAGCCGTCACGATAACCAGCTCTTTATCATGGATTTCCATGTATTCGCTAGTCTCACGAATCATAGCCATAGCATCGGAGCAGACCATGTTGTAACCTTCTCCCAAGCCAATCAAAAGCGGAGATTTGTTTTTGGCAACGTAGATCGTAGAAGGATCTTGGGCATCTACCAAGGCAAAAGCGTAGGAACCTTCGATAATGTGAAGGGCCTTGCGGAAAGCGTCAAGAACAGAGAGGCCATCTTCTTCCGCGAATTTCCCAATCAAATGAACTGTAATTTCTGTATCTGTCTGGCCTTTAAAATCATGGCCAGCAAGGTAGTTATTTTTGATGTCCAGGTAATTTTCAATCACACCGTTGTGAACCAAAACAAAACGGCCTGTCTGAGAAGTGTGAGGATGGGCGTTATTCTCACTTGGTTTTCCGTGGGTTGCCCAGCGGGTATGACCAATACCTGTTGAACCTGCCACATCCATGCCAATCTTGGCACGAAGATCTGCAATCCGACCAACAGACTTGACTAGGCTAGATTTTTCTCCTGTTGTCACAAAAATTCCAGCCGAATCATAGCCTCGGTATTCTAACTTTTCAAGTCCTTGCATTAAAATATCTGTTGCATTGCGGTTTCCCACAACTCCGACGATTCCACACATAGATTTATTTCTAGCCTTTTGCTGTCAAAAAGCTAGTTCCTCCTTTATTAAAATTGGTATAGTCTTATTTATCTTTTTATCGAGAGACGAAACCATTATACACACCAACTTGATATTTGTCAACATAAAATTGGTATAGTTTCGAGACAAGAAAAATTTGTTTAAGAAACAAAAAAGCCTCCCATAGGAAGACCTTTCCATAAAAATAAGAAAAACCAGGCTCAATGCCCCTTGTGCTTTTCCAATCGTTTTTGCTGTTTGAGTTCGAATTTCCTTTGCTTAGCCAGTTCTTTCTGTTGCTTGCGCTTGATGCGAGCGATTTGCTTTTGCTCTTCAAATTGCAGCTTCAGCGCTTCCTGAGACTTTGAAGAACGTGAAGCCATCTGCTCTTTTTTAGCCTGTCTCTGCAGGCGTTTAGGACTGACCGACTTAGTCTTCTCCTTCACCCTGATGCTAGGACTAAACTGCAACCGATGATAATAACGGTTTAGAAAATCCAACAATTCCTGCGTACTAGGCTCTGCACCAAAGGTGACTCGGCAAACTCTATAAGATTGAGCATGTTCCTGCTCGAAAAGACCGTACCAAAATCCCTCTTCAAAATAAACTGTCAGCGTCATTGAAATCTTATCCATGACAGCACCTCCTTTAAAAATCCCTAAGAATGGACAACCAAGGAGGAAGGTTACTGACAAAAAATGGATTTTTTGCGTCTGGACTACCAACCAGAACTGTGTTTTTATCTTAGTAGCTACAGTCTAGCAAGATTTTCTAAAAAATTCAAGGAGAGCTAAAAATTGTACTGATAGAAGACAAAGTAAGGATAACGAAAAACCTATAAAGTCAGAGAGCTAATTTGAGCTCGGGCTAAAATCCTAGTGAAAACAAAAAAGCCCTCTGAGATCAGAGAGCTTTATTCTTGCTGGATAAAATGTTTCTAGACAAGGCGACGAGCCGAAGATTGTACGAAAATTTTAGTGAAACAAAAAATCTCCCCGAAGGGAGATGATCTGGTTTATTTTACCTTACAGTGCTAGGAAACGTAACCGAAGATTATACTGAGTATATCGAGGTAAGGTGACTACGCAATGTAAGTGGAAAATAAAGCAGATTAACGACGAAGTCCTAGAGAGTTGATCAACTCACGGTAACGGTTAACGTCGTTTTTACGCAAGTATGCAAGCAAGTTACGACGGCGACCGATTTTCTTCATCAAACCACGGTAAGTAGCGTGGTCTTTTTTGTGTTGTTTGATGTGTTCGTTAAGGTGGTTGATTTCCCAAGTAAGGACAGCAACTTGAACCTCTACTGAACCTGTATCACCTTCGTGACGTGCATATTGTGCAATGATTTCATTTTTTTTCTCTTTTGAGATTGCCATGATAAGCTCCTTTTCTTTACGCTTCATCCGAGTGGCAGGCTTGGCAATTCCTGCAACCAAGAAGAAGTTATTTGTCTTTAAGACATTCTTATTCTATCAGGAAGCCAAGTTTTTGTCAAATCTTCTAATTTTCCAACAAAGTCAGCCAAATTTCATTAGCCAAAATGAGGATTTTCTACACATTTGCTCCAAGGCTCGATCTAGCTAGTCGCTTTTTGACTTTAGAGCAGGTTTAGCTTATACTGGGATTAAGATGACACGAGGAGAAGAGCTTATGAAATATCTTGAATTCGGAGAAAGCAAGAGAGAAATTTCCCAGATTATCATAGGGCTGATGCGAATTGCCCAAATGACACCCAAAGAGGTGGAAGAACTGGTCGAAACAGCCTTGTCAATCGGAATCAATGCTTTTGACTTAGCCGATATCTACGGTGGAGGCAAGTGCGAAGAAATTTTGGGACAAGTGCTCAAAAATCGACCTGACCTACGGGCTAAAATGTGGATCCAGTCCAAAGTGGGAATCCGCGTAGAAGAATTTACCTACTTTGACTTTTCCAAAGACTATATCCTAGAGGCAACAGACGGTATTTTACAGCGCTTAGGCGTGGACCATCTGGACTCTCTGCTTTTGCATCGACCAGATGCCCTAATGGAGCCCAGTGAAATCGCTGAAGCTTTTGATCTGCTCAAATCTCAAGGAAAGGTCCTTGATTTTGGAGTGTCCAACCAGAATCCTATGATGATGGAACTTCTCAAAAAAGAAGTCAAGCAGCCTTTGGTGGCAAATCAGCTCCAATTGAGCGCAGCTTTTTCACCTGCTTTTGAGTCCAGCTTCCACGTCAACATGGAGGGAACAGCCGCAAATATGCGTGACGGTAGTATTTTCGAATACTGCCGCCTCAACGATGTCGTGATTCAGGCTTGGTCTGTCCTCCAGCATGGCTATTTCGAAGGCGTTTTTGTCAGTTCGGATAAATACCCCAAACTCAATGCCGTCCTGAACCGACTGGCCGACAAATACCAAATATCACCATCCGCAGTAGCTATTGCTTGGGTACTACGCTATCCAGCCCAGATGCAGGCAGTCATCGGCACGACCAAGACTAGCCGCATCATCGAATCAGCCAAGGCAGCAGATATTGAACTGACTAGAAAAGAATGGTACGAAATCTACTTGGCCTCTGGAAAAGATCTTCCGTAAAAATGAGCCTGAAATCCGATCAATCTTCTACCAAGATGCTAGCTGAAGGACTGACAGAAAAGCTGTCCAGAGCATGTCCACTGTATAGCCGAGAAGGCCAAATCACCTTGCACAAGATTAGCTAGCACATAAAATTCCTATTTCACGAAAGGAAAAAATATATGAACCATTTCGATACAATCATCATCGGCGGAGGACCGGCTGGCATGATGGCTGCTATTTCCAGTTCTTTCTACGGACAGAAGACCCTGCTTCTCGAGAAAAATAAACGACTGGGCAAGAAACTAGCGGGTACAGGCGGCGGGCGCTGCAATGTCACCAACAATGGAAACTTGGATGACCTCATGGCCGGCATTCCTGGCAACGGGCGCTTTCTTTACAGCGTCTTTTCCCAGTTTGACAACCATGATATCATCAACTTCTTTACAGAGAACGGTGTCAAACTCAAGGTTGAGGACCATGGCCGTGTTTTCCCAGCGACAGACAAGTCCCGTACCATTATCGAAGCTTTGGAAAATAAAATTGCAGAGTTGGGTGGCACTGTCATCACCAATACTGAAATCGTCTCCGTCAAAAAATCTGATGAGCTTTTCACTGTCAGATCCAGCGACCAGACTTGGACCTGCCAGAAATTGATTGTGACAACTGGCGGCAAGTCCTACCCTTCAACTGGCTCGACTGGTTTTGGCCATGATATTGCCCGACACTTTAAGCACACTGTGACCGACTTGGAAGCAGCCGAAAGTCCACTTCTGACTGACTTTCCTCACAAAGCGCTTCAGGGGATTTCGCTGGACGATGTGACCCTCAGCTATGGAAAGCATGTCATCACCCATGACCTGCTCTTTACCCACTTTGGTTTATCTGGTCCTGCTGCCCTACGCATGTCCAGCTTTGTCAAGGGCGGCGAGACCATCTATCTAGATGTCTTGCCTCAGATGAGTCAGCAGGATTTGGCAGACTTTTTAGAAGAACATCGAGAAAAATCCCTAAAAAATGCTTTAAAAACCTTGTTGCCAGAACGCTTGGCAGAATTTTTTGTTCAAGGATATCCTGAAAAAGTCAAACAACTCAATCTCAGTGAAAAAGAGGCTCTGATCAAACAAATCAAAGAACTGCCCATCCCTGTCACTGGCAAAATGTCTCTTGCCAAGTCCTTTGTAACCAAGGGTGGTATCAGCCTCAAGGAAATCAATCCTAAAACCCTTGAAAGTAAGCTAGTACCTGGTCTCCACTTTGCTGGGGAAGTTTTAGACATCAATGCCCACACAGGTGGCTTTAACATCACTTCTGCCCTCTGTACTGGCTGGGTGGCAGGCTCAAATCCAATAAGTACCAAATAAGAAAGGAAGTCCTTTGGAACATATTATTTTACTAAGAGGCGTTACTCCTAATGGAAAAAATGCTATCCCGAAAATGTCTTATTTGGTAGATATTTTGACAGAAGCTGGTTTTCAACACGTTCGAACCTATATTCAAAGTGGGAATATCATCCTTGAAAGTGACTTAGATTTAGAAGAAATACGAGAACGCGTTCATACTCTGATAAAGGAAAAAATTGGGGCCGACTTAAAAATGGTTATCAAGAATAAGAACGATTTTGAAAAGATTGTTCATGAGAATCCATTTAAAGAAGACTATCTTCATGATCGTGTACATGTGATTCTTTATCAGGGATTTATCCAAAGTCTGCCATTAGAAAAATTGAAAGCTGACTACGGTGAGGAAGAAATTTGTGTAGGCGATCACTGTCTCTACCTCTATCTCCCTAGAACTGCAAAACGAAAAAAGCTCAATACTAACTATCTTGAAAAGCTGTTTGGCGTGGATCTGACCATGCGAAAGTTAAACGTAGTGGAAAAGTTACTAACAAAATAGGAGAACAAGATGAACAGATGCGAAACAGTCGAATTCGTCAACATGTGTATGATTTATGACGGAGAAAAAGTTCTGGTCCAAGACCGAGTTAGTCCCGACTGGCCCGGTATTACCTTTCCCGGTGGGCATGTAGAACGCGGGGAATCTTTTACCGAGGCAGTTATCAGAGAAGTCAAAGAAGAAACTGGACTGACCATATCCAAACCCCAACTTTGTGGCATCAAGGATTGGTATGATGATAAGGATTACCGTTATGTCGTCCTGCTCTACAAGACAAAGCACTATTCCGGCGTGCTGCAATCCTCAGATGAAGGAAAGGTTTGGTGGGAAGATTTGGAAAATCTCTCTCATCTGAAACTTGCAACTGAGGATATGTCAGACATGCTGCGTGTTTTTTTAGAAGACGAGTTAAGTGAATTCTTTTACTATAAAGACGGCGACGACTGGCTTTATGATTTGAAGTAAAAAATGAGGCTGGGACAAAAGTCCTAGCCTCTCAATTGTCTTTGGATTGTCGAGCAGGACGCAGTGGTTGAGTGGGCTCTACTACGCTGATTTCATCAGCTTTTACAGCCCTACTCAACTGTGCGGAGGTGGGACGACGAAATCGAATTCTAACGAATTACCGATTTCTGTCCCACTCTCATTTATTCTGCATTTGTCCGAACGTAAGCTGCAATGACATCTGATGTGTACTGAGCTGTGCCTGGACCAAATTTGTCGATATTTTCCTTAAACTCTGGGTTATAGACATAGCCTTTACCGATATGACCGAAGACTTCAATAGAGCAGTCAAAGCCATAAGTACGGATGGCTTGCAAGAGACGCGCTGCCTGCTCTTGATTTTCTGCCGCTTCAACTGGCAAGCCTTGCTGCATATTTTCTGCCAGACTTTGAAAAACTTGATTGAAGGCTGCGGCAGATTCTTCTTCCCGTCCATTTTGACGAGTCAGTGCTTCCGACATGACTTCTTGACCGTATTCTTCGACAGCTTTTTGGTGGTATTTTTGATTGTCTTCGTAGGCAAAACCTGCGAATTTTTCTTTCATTGTCATCTTTCTTTCTCCTTTTTCTTCTTGGATAGTTTTTCGCAAGGTAGAAATCAAGGTATCCAAGCGGTCTCTTTCCTGCTGCAAATACTCTAACTGCCTCACCAGATGCGGCAATAAGGCCTGATCGTCCTGACTCAGCAGCTCTGCTATTTTCTCCAAAGAAAAACCCAGATACTTATAGTAAAGGATGACCTGCAGCCGCTCTAAATCAGCTTGGCTGTATGTTCGATAGCCATTTTCTGATTTGGCAGGGACCAAAAGACCAATTTTATCATAAT
This sequence comes from Streptococcus cristatus, assembly GCF_003943815.1. Classification (GTDB taxonomy): domain Bacteria; phylum Bacillota; class Bacilli; order Lactobacillales; family Streptococcaceae; genus Streptococcus; species Streptococcus cristatus_F. Next base: position 43,582 of record NZ_RJNA01000005.1, read on the forward strand.
GGTGCAGGGTTTTGACAGAGACACCCGAAAGCTGCGCAGCTTCTTTGATATGATACATAAAAAACCTCCTTGCCCTTATAGTATAAGCCCTGACCTTAGGGCAGAGTCAAGCTTTTTATGAAATTTTTTAAATCACTTTAAATTTTCCAAAGTAGCTAGTATTTATTTGCGAGAAACCATAGCAATAAAGCCCAGTTTTTCTTGATTCTTTTGGAACATCTTAAACATCTTCATAAATTGGCCGTAGTTCTCTTTTTTAAGGGCATTGAAGCAGATTTTCAGTGTGCCACCCAGCCCTTCGTCATATATCATCCCTCGAAGGCTCATCAAGGTCATTTCGCCAACAAAGGTGTCCACACGGTCAAAATCGTGAGAACGTGCTAGCTGAATCCAAGATCCCTCGGTTAGAGGCCCCACATTGACATTAATCGCACGAGATAGCTCTTCTCGGACATTCTCATCTTTTTGCTTGAGCATGACGTCGTGGGTGAGGAGCACTCCGCCTGGCTTCAGCACCCGGTAGTACTCATCCATACATTTAGCTTTTCCCTTTTCTGTCTGCATGGTCAGCATGGCTTCATTGATAACGATATCAAAAGAATTGTCATCATAAGGCAGCTTCATGGCATTTGCAAGCTCAAATGTGACGAGCTCACCAACACCAGCCTTGTCTCCATTAAGCTTAGCCTGAGCCAGCGCAGCCTTATCCAAATCAACTGCAGTAATCTGGCAGCCATATCTTTTAGCCAGCTCAATTGTTGTGGTCCCCATATTGCAGGCGACTTCCAGAACTTTCTTATCGCTGGAAAACTGCCCCTGCTCAATCAGCCAGTCCGTCGCCAGCTTACCACCGGGACGAAGGCGTTTCTTTCCTAATTTTGCTAAAAATTTATGACCTGCTTCTGCCATTTCCGAACCTCCATGATTTTTATTGCTTCCATTATAGCATAAAATATTATATTTTCAGACAATTCTTAGAATTTGACAAAAAAACAGACCGAATCGACTGATTCAATCTGTCTTGTATCTCTTTACAGCCCAAGAAATCCAGCCAGATATCGCAGCAAGGCCACCAAGACTACACCAAATACAACAGTTGCAATCAAGTTCTTATACTTAAAAGCTACATAGCTAGTCGGAAAAACGGCTATTAAATCTAGCCATTTAAAACTCGGCAGCTGACCTGTTTTAGCATTGGTGACACTGGACAGGATGAGGGCAAAGATGATGGAAACTGGCAGATATTTGAGGAAACGCTCCACCATAGGCGGAAGCCCCTTGTACTTGACTAGGATAAAGGGCAAAACCCGCGGAATCCAAGTGACCAGGGCTGACAAAAGAATGGCCAGCAAAATATACTTACTTATCATCCAAGATCACCCCCACCATACAGCCTAGCAAGGTTGCAAAAAGTACCGCCAGCGAATTTTGAAGCAGCATGGTCAGGACCAAGTAGGCAAGGCCCACCACACCCAAGACCAAAAAGAGCTTCTTTATCTTAACCCTTCGCAGCATGATTGTAAACTGAGAGGAGAAAATGCCAATAAACATAGCTACTAGGGCAAAGTCCAGGCCAAAGCTCTCAGGATTGGGCAGAAGGGCGCCGAGGGCAGTTCCTAAAACAGTACCTAAAATCCAAGAAGCATAACTCATGAAATTGTTACCCATCATCCAGCTAGCAGCAATCTCTTCTGTATACACCTGCTCTCCCATCAAGACTCCATAAGATTCATCCGTCAAAAAAGAGCCAATGACAATATTCTGCATCAAGCTAGACTTACGAAAAAGAGTTGAGGCATGCAGACAGAGCAAAAGATGCCGGATATTAATAAGAAAAACAGTCAGTGCGATGGCCAATACAGGCGCCTGCTGAGCAAATAAACCAATCATGGCAAACTGGGCACTGCCGGCATAAACCAGAATACTCATCAACCCCATCTCCAAGGGATTCATATAAGGCGCTGCCATGATGCCGCAGGCTAGGCCAATCCCAATATAGCCCAGAGCTGTTGGCACTGCCGCTTGTGCCCCTTGTTTAAATGTCTGTCCGCGCATTCTTCTCCTTTACTCCATGGTTTCAAAAGCCAGACTTGGCTTCGCATTGAGGTCCAAACCGGCAAAATTTTCCTTATTCCACTCACTGACACTGGCATAGGCAATCATACCAGCATTGTCACCGCAGAGGCGCAGTGGCGGAATAATCACCTTGACATCCTGAATCTCAGCTGCCAAGCGTTCTCTCAGGCCTTGATTGGCCGCAACACCGCCCGCCACGACTAGGGTCTTGACTGGATATTTTTCCAGTGCTTTCTTAGTTTTGGCCATGAGAATATCCATGACCGCCGCCTGAAAGCTTGCTGACAAGTCTTGATTAGACAAGACCTGTCCTTTTTGTTGGGCATTGTGGTGCAGGTTGATAAAGGCCGACTTGAGACCAGAAAAAGAAAATTCCAGATTGTCTTCCTTGATCATAGCCCGCGGAAAATCATAAATATCCTGTCCCTCATGAGCCAGCTGATCAATCTCCCGGCCTGCTGGATAGGTCAGGCCCATGACTCGACCGACCTTATCATAGGCTTCACCGACCGCATCATCGCGAGTTTCCCCCACAATCTTATAGTCACCAGCCTGACTAACATAGACCAGCTCGGTATGGCCGCCACTGACCAAGAGAGCCAGCAAGGGAAATTCCAAGGGCTCCACACTCTGGGCTGCCATCAGGTGCCCGGCCATATGATTGACCGGAATCAAGGGAATATCATGAGCCCAAGCAAAAGACTTGGCCGCTGCCAAGCCGACCAGAAGCGCCCCAACCAGACCAGGACCGTAGGTGACGGCTACTGCTGTGACTTGCTCCTCACTAATCCCTGCTTCTGCCAAGGCCTCCTCAATGCAAACCGTAATGACCTCCACATGGTGACGGCTGGCCACTTCTGGTACCACTCCGCCAAAACGCTTGTGGCTCTCAATCTGGCTGGCAATGACATTACTCAAAAGCTCGGTTTCATTTTTCAGAACCGCCACACTGGTCTCGTCACAAGACGTCTCAAAAGCTAAAATATATCTATCTTTCATGGATCTCTCTTTTCATGACAATCGCATCTTCCACCGGCGCATGGTAGTAGGCCTTCCGCCGCGCGATTTCTTCAAATTTTTCTTTTTTGTAAAATAGCAGAGCTGGCATGTTGGACTCCCTCACTTCGAGGAAAATTTCTTTGTCTGCTGGCAAAAAGTCAAACAAGGATGTCGCGATTTTTCGCCCCTGATAGCTAGGCAATACAGCAATCTGCAGTACTTCTGCTTCAAAGTCTGTCTCCTGCCAGACTAAAAAGCCGACCAGCTTACTTTCATCTTCTGCTAGCGCACAGCTGTTCACATTCGAGCGCAGAACCTCTGCTACTTGATCCGCTGTCCAAGGGCTGACCTCATAGACTGCAAGCAAGAACTGCTCCAGCTCTTCTGCCAAAACTGCCATGTCCACATCCGAGCTGTCGCTCCATTTTCTCAACTTAATCATAGGCGCTGAATGTAAGAATCGCTGGATTCTTGGTGGTTCTTGAGCCAATTTTCCTCGGCCTCTACCCGCTTGAGGTAGTTAGGGACAAAATCATGAATAGACTGGGCGGGCAGATCTAAACCGAGACGACCAATAGCTGCCGCATCTGGTAAGGTCGGCTGAATAGCAGCCTGAGGAATAGCCGCTTCAATCTGCTCCACAAAAGCTGCTGTCTCTCCGACAAAAGTGACTGATTGGTTAGCAGCGCCAGCCATTTCCAACACCTCTGCCAAAGGCAGGTGAGCTTCCGGCCGTACAGCCTGACCAGACTGGTAAAAACCAGCATAGACATTATTGCGGCGGGCATCCATGACAGGAATGACCAAGCCTTCCGCCTGCTCTGGGACTAAAGCCAGCAGACTAGACACACCGACCAGTTCAATCTTGAGGGTATGCGCCAGAGTCTTAGCTGTCGCCACCGCAATTCTCAGACCTGTGTAGCTGCCTGGACCCTGAGCAACTACGATACGATCCAAATCCATTGGCTTCATATCAAGACTTTTCATCAGAAAATCGATAGCCGGCATAAGGGTAATGCTATGATTTTTCTTGATATTGAGCGTCACCTGCCCCAAGAGCTCCTCATTCTCTAAAATCGCTAGAGACAGAGCCTTATTTGACGTATCCATCGCTAAAATGTTCATCATTTTCTTCCTTACTCGAGTGTTTGCTTCTTATTATACTACAAAAGAAGCGACAAGGGTAGAGAGAGGCAGTCATTTGATGACCCAGATTGTCCTCAAAAGCTTTTCTGAAAATCTCAACAAGATTTTCTCGGCTATGTCTTTTACTAAAAGCTGGTTTTATGATATAATTGGTTAGAATTATATCGAATCAAGGTCAATCTACTACTCATAAAACTGAATAAAAGAAAACAGCTGATTAGCTGTCGTTTTCTGTAGCTTGATCGTGAAAAATGGAAGGAAATAAAATGATTTACAAAGTTTTTTATCAAGAAACAAAAGAACGCAGCCCACGCCGTGAACAAACACGTGCACTTTACTTAGATGTCGAAGCATCCGATGAATTAGAAGGCCGCATCAAAGCCCGCAAATTGGTCGAAGAAAAGACTCCTTACAATATTGAATTTATCGAACTCTTGTCTGACAAACATTTGGAATACGAAAAAGAGTCAGGCGCCTTCGAATTGACGGAGTTGTAACCTATGGCATATAACTTAAAGAAAGAAGAAGTTGGTGTTTTCGCCATCGGCGGTCTGGGCGAAATCGGTAAAAACACCTACGGAATTGAGTATCAAGATGAGATTATCATTGTCGATGCTGGGATTAAATTTCCCGAAGACGACCTCTTGGGTATCGACTATGTTATCCCCGACTACTCTTATATTGTAGAAAATATCGACCGCGTAAAAGCTGTCCTCATCACCCACGGGCACGAGGACCATATCGGCGGCATTCCTTTCCTGCTCAAGCAAGCCAATGTTCCTATCTATGCTGGCCCTCTGGCCCTGGCCCTCATTCGCGGCAAGCTAGAAGAGCATGGACTTTTGCGTGACGCTAAGCTCTATGAAATCAATCAAAATACAGAACTGACCTTTAAAAATCTGAAGGCGACCTTCTTCCGCACAACCCACTCTATTCCAGAGCCCTTGGGAATTGTCATCCATACGCCGCAAGGTAAGATTGTCTGTACCGGTGACTTCAAATTTGACTTTACACCAGTCGGTGAGCCGGCCGACCTGCACCGTATGGCTGCTCTGGGCGAGGAAGGTGTGCTCTGTCTCCTATCTGACTCGACCAATGCTGAAGTTCCGACCTTTACCAATTCCGAAAAAGTGGTCGGACAGTCTATCATGAAGATCATCGAAGGCATTCATGGACGGATTATTTTCGCTTCCTTTGCTTCAAACATCTTCCGCCTCCAGCAAGCTGCTGAGGCTGCTGTCAAGACTGGACGTAAGATTGCGGTCTTTGGCCGCTCTATGGAAAAGGCTATTGTCAACGGGATTGAGCTGGGCTATATCAAGGTTCCCAAAGATACCTTCATCGAGCCAAATGAACTCAAGGACTATCCAGCTGGCGAAGTGCTGATTATGTGTACCGGAAGTCAGGGTGAGCCGATGGCAGCCCTGTCTCGGATTGCCAATGGTACCCACCGCCAAGTTCAGCTGCAGCCAGGAGATACAGTTATCTTCTCATCCAGTCCTATCCCTGGTAATACGACCAGTGTTAACAAGCTGATTAACATCATTTCCGAGGCTGGTGTAGAAGTCATTCACGGTAAAATCAACAACATCCACACCTCTGGACACGGTGGCCAACAAGAGCAGAAACTCATGCTCCGCTTGATCAAGCCTAAATATTTCATGCCAGTCCATGGTGAATACCGTATGCAAAAAGTCCATGCAGGTCTAGCCGTTGATACTGGAGTACCAAAAGAAAATATCTTCATCATGAGCAATGGTGATGTGCTGGCTCTGACAGCTGACTCAGCTCGTATTGCTGGCAGCTTCAACGCTCAGGATATTTATGTTGATGGGAACCGTATTGGTGAAATCGGAGCTGCAGTCCTGCGCGACCGTAAAGACCTGTCAGAGGACGGTGTGGTTCTGGCTGTCGCGACGGTTGACTTCGAGTCCCAGATGATCTTAGCCGGGCCAGATATTCTCAGCCGTGGCTTTATCTACATGCGCGAATCAGGTGATCTCATTCGCCAAAGCCAGCGCATCCTCTTCAATGCCATTCGCATTGCACTCAAGAATAAAGACGCCAGCGTCCAATCTGTCAGCGGCGCTATCGTCAACGCCTTGCGTCCTTTCCTCTACGAAAGCACCGAGCGCGAACCGATTATCATTCCGATGGTGCTTACACCAGACGAAGACAACTAAAAAATAAGCTTTGCTAGNCTAGCAAAGCTTATTTTTCTGCTTTATTTTTGTTCGAGAAGCATGCTTGATAATCCAAGCGCAGCTCGGACTCAATTCTTCCTCCTGCCAAGCTTGAATAATACACTCAAACTTTTCAGGAGCTTCTTTATATAAATCATTCAGATTATTCGCGACGCTTTTTTGGATTGATTTATCCGCATCATCCTTTAGATTCCTTAAAATAGCGCTAAATTCATCAAAATGATTTAAGACCACAGTCTGCTTCTTAGCCCAAGGCAATCGGATACGCATACACTCGCTAGCTAATCTACGGACGCGCATATTCTCGTCTTTACTCCACTCTAGTAGTAAATCCATCGTAGCTTTAGGAAAATTAGCCAGTAAGGGCCGCATAGAAAATTCTCCAGTAAATCGCTTGGTTAATTCCTTACTGAAAGCGGCGCTCAAATCGAATTCCTGACCTCCGTAAAGTTCTACGTATTTGCCAATCGGCCACAACCAGTAACCCTCTGAGAACATCCCCAAGCTGCCCTCTAACTCCGGACCAAGTATCTGCTCAAAAACCTTCAGAGAATCAGCATAAGAAAGCGGCAAACATTCTTTGATACTCTTTGCCAGCAGCTCTTGACGCTGAGCAAATTCCAAAGCCTCTAATTCGCTTTCAACTAGAGACATAAAATGCTGAGCATCAGATTTATCTGTGACTTCTTGCAGGCGACGGCTCAAATCCTCCGCATAAACCAAATCATAATAATCTTTAATCTTTTTCGCCATGATTTTTAAATCCCCTTAACAGACTTCTCACTGCTTCTCTGACTTCTGCTCCTCCCTCTTTCTCAGCCAGAAAAAGAGACAATTCATTCAAGGCACCTGAAATCATATGAGCCGCCATATCCAGATCAATAGAGATAAGTTCCCCTTCTTTAGCTAAAATGTCTAATTGCTCTCTCAAATGAAAGAAAGAATTAGCCTCGTCCTGACGACGCCACTCTTTCCACTCAACGACAGTGGGACCATCAAGCAGGAGAATACGTTTATTTTCGGTCAAGGTCGCAAAACGAACAAAAGCAACACAGCCTTCCACCAACTGCTCCCAAGAATCCTGTGCTTCCAAGGCACTTTTTTCTACATAAGACCCCAGTTCGGACTGAATTTGTGCTAGTACGGCGGTAAATAAAGTTTTCTTATTCCCGAAATGATGATAAAGTGCGCCTCTTGTCATTCCCAACTCATCTACAATTTCTTCCAAGGAAGTTTCTGCATAACCCTTTAAAGAAAAATGTTTCCGAGCGATAGCTAATATTTTCTTGCTTGTCTCTAGAGAAGCCTGCTGCTTTTTATTCATCTTCACTCTCCAAATAATTTGCCGCAAACTCAGCACTAGGTGGAATAACTTGAATGACATCAACCAAAACAGAACCCGGCGCTTTCACAATGAAATGGCGCTGACCAAAATCTTCACTCTTAATGGGAAGAAGGAACTCCATTTCTTCTTGCTGATGCAATTTTTCATAAAGACAATCTACATTGTCAACTTCAATATTGATGATTAGGCCACTCGCATTAGACTGGTAGGCTTGTGGCACTGTCCCATGCTTGCTATCAATAAAAGCAAGCTCAAAACCACTCTCGACATTCTTTAAACTAATATACCAATCTGAACGAAAGGTTTCCTGAAATTGGAAAAAATCAATAAAGAATTGTGCTGATTGATGGACATCTTCACTCATTAAAACTGTATATAAACTAGTAATCATTTGTTCTCCTTTTCTTAAATTTTATTTTAACATACATACTGAATGTATGCAAATGAATATTAAAAAACAGAAGCCAACTTGACTTCTATTTCTAAAAACAATTCAGCCCAGTCGCTTGATGAAATGATATTTGGTCACACCTTTTTGAGGTACATCTTCCAGACTGGCGTAGATTTCATAGCCTTGCTTGATGTAAAAATCCTTGGCCTGATAAGATTTGGTGGACAAGGTGATGCTGCTGACTCCCATTTTCTCGGCCTTTTCTTCTAATTCTGCCAGTAGACTGGCTCCCAAGCCCTTTTTCTGATGTTCCTTATCTACCACTAAGGCCTTGATATGGATGTTTTCCAACACCTGCTGGGCATGGAGCAAGGCGATTAAGTGCTCTTCTTCCTCTCTCGTCAGATAATAATCCTTGGGCTCAAGTTCTTCAAGCCTAGCCGACCCAAAAGAAGCCTCATATTGCTCCTTAAAAACTTGCTCGATAAAGTCTTGAAATTCTGTCATTTCTTGCTCCTAACGAAAGAGCAGAATAGTAACTCTGCTTTTTCCTTCATTATTCCCCTTCAAAGACATCTTTCATCTTATCAAAGAAGCCTTTCTTCTTAGGGCTCACTGTGATGTCTCCAGCCGCCGCAAAATCCTTAAGAGCCGCCTTTTGAAGGTCATTGAGGCCTGTCGGCGTTACGACATTGACAGTGACATATTGATCACCTACACTTCCATCGCGCAGATTTGGTGCTCCCTTACCACGCAGACGGAAACGTTTGCCAGTCTGGGTTCCCTCTGGAATTGTCAATTCAACATTTCCATGCACAGTTGGGATTTCCACACTGTCGCCCAGAGCTGCTTGCACAAAGTTGAGGTTGAGCTTGTAGTAAATGGTAGAACCGTCACGCTCAAATTTATCGCTTGGTTCAACGTTCACCACTACATACAAGTCTCCATAAGGACCGCCATTAAAGCCTGCCTCACCTTGACCTGCCAAGCGAACTCGTTGACCTGTTTCTACACCAGCTGGAATTTTTACATGAACGCTATGAGCTTGCTTTTCATGTCCTGTTCCATGGCAGGTTTCGCATGGACTTTTGATTTCTTGTCCGCGACCGTGACAGACATCACAAGTCACTTGTCGACGCATCATGCCGAGCGGTGTCTGTGTGTCAACGTTGATGACACCAGAACCATGACAGCGGCCACAAGTTACTGGGCTAGTTCCTGGCTTGGCACCTGAACCGTGACAAGTATGGCAACTCGCCTCACGATTGTATTTCACTTCTTTTTCTGTACCGAAAATAGCCTCTTCAAAGCGGAGATTTACCCGATACTGGAGATCATCCCCTTGGCGTGGAGCGTTTGGATTACGAGTAGCGCCACCGCCAAAGAAGCTAGAGAAGATGTCTTCGAAGCCACCAAAACCAGAGCCATCAAAGCCACCGAAGCCGCCTGCACCACCAAAGCCACCATTGGCGCCCGCTGCGCCATATTGGTCATAGGCTGCCCGCTTTTGCTCATCGCTCAAGGTTTCATAAGCCTCCTGGACTTCCTTATATTTATCTTCCGCCCCAGGCTCTTTATTAATATCTGGGTGGTATTTTTTAGATAATTTCCGATAGGCTCTCTTGATCTCATCCTGAGAAGCATTCTTAGAGACACCTAAACGATCATAAAATTCTGTATTATTCATTATTTAATACCTTGCTATCTGATAAAATTTCAATATTATATTTTCCTAAATCAATCTTACGCTTTCCTTCAACAAAATTTTCTTTAAAATCTTGTCCAAAGAAAAAGTCATAAACAGTTTTTCCTGCACGTAGACGTTTACGAATTTTCCCTTCTGAAATCATATCTTTTAAATCCTTACCTCGAATTTGGAATATGATATCTTTACCATCAACATTAGTTATAAAAATTTGATTATCATCAACTTCCAAATCGTCAATGGTATTTTCCGAAAGGGTGAACCAAGTAGTCCATTTTAGATTATCTCTCTTAGCGTCATTTTCATAATTTTTACTATATCGAATATTCTTTTTATTAACTCCTAGCTCTCTAGAAATTTTTGTTTTTATATCCAGATTATCTTGGTCTGGACTAGTTTTATCACTTAGAAAACGATAATAGATATCTAAAAATTTATTTCTTGGCTCTGACATATCTTTATTTTTATATGTTTCCTCCAAACCTTCTAGAAAAATTTGTAATTCATCACCAATTGCTCGTTCCTCACCTTTATTTCTATATACCTCTAAAAGTTCATCTATATTTTGTAATAAGTGTAAATCGCTGTTATATTTTGCATCTGTAATCTCTAAATCCGATACTTTCTTATGATAGATCCAAGAATACACTGCAGCAACACCAACTATCATTGCTACAAAAAATTCAGCTGAAAATATTATAGACAATATCGTAACATTTTGTATTAGATACCTATCAATACAAATAGAAAAACCAACGTATAGCACTATGAAAACTAATTCAAAAAGAAGGATTTTCCAATGATTTTTTAAAAGAAGTTTAACTTTTTTCATAATATCACATAATCTATTTTTACCGAAAAACAGAGGCTGGGTTGCAACCTCTGGATTTCTTCTTATCATTACGACGTTCGAGTTTTAAAAATCAAGCTAGTAATGCTGAATCGAGCACGCCCTAACCTCTTTGTGAAAAAGATAAATCTTTCTAGAAACTAAAGTTTCTGCGTCAGATTTCCTATTTTCACTGTGAGGTTTTAACGGGCTTTGCATCTTACTTTTCAGTAAACTCTCCGTCTACGACGTCATCGCCTGCATTTCCTGTTGCTTGTGCGCCTTCTGCTCCTGCTTGTGCTTGAGCTTGTTGGGCTGCTGCGGCTTGTTCGTAGAGTTTCACTGCCAAAGCTTGCGCTTTTTCGTTGAGAGCTTCGAGTTTTGCTTTCATGTCGTCCAAGTTATTGTCTTCTTGAGCTTTCTTAAGGTCATCAAGGGCAGCTTGGGTAGCATCACGTTCTGCATCGAAGCCTTTGCCTTCAGTTTCCTTGATAGTCTTTTCAGTCGCAAAGATAGCTTGGTCAACTTCGTTACGAAGGTCAACTTCTTCCTTACGTTTCTTATCTGCTTCAGCGTTAGCTTCTGCATCTTTCATCATGCGGTCGATTTCTTCATCAGTCAAACCTGAGTTAGATTGGATGACAATTGTTTGTTCTTTTTGAGTTCCAAGGTCTTTCGCCTTAACAGACACGATACCGTTCTTGTCGATGTCAAATGTTACTTCGATTTGAGGAATTCCACGAGGAGCAGCTGGGATGTCTGTCAATTGGAAACGTCCAAGAGTCTTGTTATCTGCTGCCATTGGGCGTTCACCTTGAAGAACGTGGATATCAACTGCTGGTTGGTTGTCTGCTGCAGTTGAGAAGACTTGTGATTTAGAAGTTGGAATCGTTGTGTTGCGATCGATAAGTTTTGTGAAGACGCCACCCATTGTTTCGATACCAAGTGACAACGGCGTTACGTCAAGAAGGACAACGTCTTTGACATCACCAGTGATGACACCACCTTGGATGGCAGCACCCATAGCCACTACTTCATCAGGGTTCACTGATTTGTTTGGTTCTTTACCAGTTTCAGCCTTAACAGCTTCTACAACGGCTGGGATACGAGTTGAACCACCAACAAGGATCACTTCGTCAATATCTGACAAGCTCAAACCTGCATCTGAAAGAGCTTGACGAACTGGAACTTTTGTACGTTCTACAAGGTCACGAGTCAAATCGTCAAATTTCGCACGAGTCAAAGTCATTTCCAAGTGAAGAGGTCCAGCCTCACCCGCAGTGATGAACGGCAAGCTGATTTGAGTTGAAGTTACACCTGAAAGGTCTTTCTTAGCTTTTTCAGCTGCATCCTTCAAACGTTGCATTGCCATCTTATCAGTAGACAAGTCAATACCGTTTTCTTTCTTGAATTCTGCTACCAAGTGGTCGATAATCTTTTGGTCAAAGTCGTCACCACCGAGTTTGTTGTCCCCTGCAGTTGCCAATACATCGAAGACACCGTCACCCAATTCAAGGATAGAGACGTCAAATGTACCACCACCAAGGTCGAATACCAAGATTTTTTCTTCTTTGTCAGTCTTGTCCAAACCGTAAGCAAGAGCCGCCGCAGTTGGTTCGTTGACGATACGTTCTACTTCAAGACCAGCGATTTTACCAGCGTCTTTTGTTGCTTGACGTTGGGCGTCGTTGAAGTAAGCTGGAACTGTGATAACCGCTTTGGTTACTTTTTCACCAAGATAATCTTCAGCATAGCCTTTCAAGTATTGAAGGATCATAGCTGAAATTTCTTGCGGAGTGTATTCTTTACCGTTTGCAGAAACTTTTTCAGAAGTTCCCATCTTAGATTTGATAGAGATAACAGTATCTGGGTTTGTGACTGCTTGACGTTTTGCAGCGTCACCAACGATGATTTCACCATTTTTGAATGATACTACAGATGGAGTTGTACGGTTTCCTTCTGGGTTTGCGATGATTTTGCTTTCAGTTCCTTCAAGAACCGCAACTGCTGAGTTTGTTGTACCTAAGTCAATACCGATAATTTTAGACATGTGTTTTTCTCCTTAAATTTTATATTCTATTTTTCTTTTTGATACTCTTCTTAGGTGGCGGCGCCGTCAGAGCTTGACTTCATCAATCTCTTTGACTAAACTTTGAGCCTAAGGTCTCAAAGTTTGCGCAAATAGCGCCACGGCGAAGAGTATCGTCTTTGGTTCGCTTCGCTCACTATTGCAAAGCCAAACATATTTTATCTTTCTTTCATAGTTTAGTGTCGTTTCGGACAAGGTTTGCGCAGTAGCTGATTGGCAGTTCACTTCGCAAACGCTCGTGACCAGCCTAATCACCCTTGCGGGGGTGCGTCAACGAAATCACAGATTTCTGACTTACCGCCTAATTATAAACAACCACCATTGCTGGTCTTAGAATGCGGTCATGGAGTTTGTAGCCTTTTTGGAAGACTTGGGCAATGGTATCTGCTGGATGTTCGTCGTCTGCTGGGAGAGTTTGGATGGCCATATGATAGTTATGGTCAAATGATCCGTCCGCTGCGATTTCTTCAATTCCTTCTTCTTTCAAAGCATGAATCAGGCTTTCTTGTACCATTTCCAAGCCTTTTTTGACATCGTCTGTCAATCCTTCAACGGCAAGCGCACGCTCAAGGTTGTCCAAAGAAGGGAGAATCGCTTTTGCCAAATCTTGGCTACGATAGCGTTGCAAGAGTTGGCGTTCTTCATTGGCACGACGTTGGATGTTTTGCATTTCTGCATGAGCGCGAAGGTATTTATTTTCAAAGTCTTCTGCCCGCTCATTTGCTAGTTCTAGTTCTGATTTTTCGGGAGTAGTTTCATCCGCTTCTTTAGCGGTTTCTACCTTTTCTTCAGTAGCTTCTACCACTTCCTCTTCTTTTACTTCTTTGTTTTTTATTTCCTCAGACATTTTTCGCCTCCTTTTTAGGAATTTATGTAATTTCATGTTCAACTCACCTCATAATGATTGCTACTCAAATAGCGGTAGAAATCTGTGAGTTTCATCGTCAAGACTCGATTGACAACATTAAGTTGGCTGACCACCTTTTGGTAATCCAGATTGACTGGACCGACCACTGCCAGCATACCAAAGCCCCGATAGGGAATCAGGAATTTGCTGGAAATCAAGGTTAGATTAGCCAGGCAGTCCTCTTGGCTAGCTGCGACTCGGACATTCTGCATTTGATCCTCGGCTAAGCTATTGCGAATTTCAAAGGCCACCTTCTGCCGATCATCAAAGAACTGATAGGCCTCAAAATCCGCAAAACGTAGTAAGTGGACCTTGCCAGCTACAGCTACTTTTTCCGAAAACATCTGAGCAAAAATATGCTCAAAAAGATCGAGAACATTGTCCGTCGTCGTAAAATAACGCTGGATAATCTGCGGGATCTCCGTCCGAATCTTATAGTGAATATCTAAGACCGTCTGCCCCAGAAAGCGCTCCTGAATCATATCCCTCAAGCGCAGTAGGTCTTCCTGGAGAAAATTCCTAGGAATCATGAACTGACTGGTCAGGGTATTGGACTCATCCAGAGTAAAGACAGCTAAGGCTGCGTGCTGGCTAATAACAACGATATCAAAAGCCGTCAGCCGTTGCCGACTAGGCTCGACGTCAAGAGCTACAACCGTGCAATCACTCAACTCTGCCAAAACGTCCGCTGCCCGCTGCAGGATATCCTCCAGCTTGAAGAACTCTTGATCGAAGGCCTTGACGACCTCGTAGAGCTCATTTCCCGCCAGCTGGTCAAAGGACAAGGAATGCCGGACGAAATACTGGAAACCAGCGACACTGGGCTTGCGGCCACTTGATGTATGGGCCTTTTCCAGCAGGCCTTTCTTTTCCAAGGCTGCCATGTCATTTCGGATGGTGGCACTCGAAGACTGGATAGACTCTTGCAAGGCTTTAGAACCGACAGGCTCCTGCGTTTTGGTAAAGATATCAATAATTAGATTTAAAATCTCATTTTGGCGTTCTGTTACCAAGGACCTCACCTCTCTTTAGAAAATTTCCAGCCACTGGCGAGATTTTATTTTTTATATTTAGCACTCTAATGCATCGAGTGCTAAGTTATGATTCTATTATACACTCTTAAAAATGAATGTCAAGACAAAAACTCAAAAAATTAGCACTCTTTTTGAAAGAGTGCTAAAAATCAGTCTCAAGTCCTAGAAAACTTTATTGGACAAGATTCCTTTTACAATTCTTTTGATGAGCCTTAAGCTTTTTCATAGCCCAATCATAGTGGCTGGATGTAGAGCTGACAAAATAAGAACCCAAAGTCGTTCCGCCTGTCCATTTATAAACTCCCTTGGAAAACAATTCTTCATTGGTCAAGGTTGCGGCTAGGTCCAGGACAGCTCTATGCGAACCAGCCAGTAAAGAACTTGCCTCCTCAAGAGAGGTCTGCTGGTGCTTTTCCCAAAATGCGACATTCATATCACCATAAGTTCTCCAATTGTAGGGAGCTGGTAGGAAAGGCTTCTCTTCTCCCCTTTGATTGGCCTGCACCCAGTTAAGTAGCAGTTGGTGCCATTCATAAAGATGGATTAAGACATCCCTCAGATTCCGATCACGCTTCCAGTGGGCTTCTTTCTTTTTCTCATCCTTTGAAAAATCAAAGGGTCTCGCCAACTCGTCCGCTGTCATGTTCGAAATGAGCAGATTGAGTTTTTCAAAATTTTCTGTAGCAGCAACTAGCAAATCGTTTTTTGTTGTAGGTCTTGGCATGACAAATTCCTCCTATCTGACGGAATACCTTAAGATGGTTTTCAACTTTTCTTCTGGTGTCCTATTTTTGTTGTTCAAGTAAATCTCTCTGTGCACTTGGTCGCATCTCTCCAGTCCCAAGCTGCTTGCCAACTCGGCCATTTTTTCAAAAGAAGCCGGCTCACTGTCATAACTTCCTATGTGTAAGACCTGAATGGCCCGCTCCTCTGGTAATCTTTGAAAACAAATGTCGTCGTAGAGAGGATTAGGCTTTTTCTTGCGGACATTCTCAAGCGCTGCCGCAAATATATCCTGATCGATGACATTAGGCTGCTGAATCATGAGCTGATAGCGAAGTCGACTTTTATCGAAGCCTTCCCCAGCAGCTTTTTCCCAGATACCTTCCAAAGGATAAACCGTGAAATCCGTCACCTTATCCTCCGCCTCATCTTTCATCATGGATTTAAAGAGCATTTTTATGGAATAGGCCAGTGAATAAAGGGCAGATACCCGCTCGGAGAAATCCGCTTCATTGGGATTGCCCTCGCCTTCAATCACAATGAACTGTTGACTCGGCACCTCTACTAGCTCTGGCTTTTGCTTGGCCCCATAAAGACCTTTCTCGCTTTTTCTCCATTCATATTTCATCTTGCTGCCTCCTTTTCTCTTCTTATCTATTAGTATACAAGAAGATACCTGACACCCTATGTCAGGTTTTATATTTTTCTGCCAGCTGATGAATCATTTCTTTCATTTTCACTCGGATTTCGGGCGGATCTAAGACCTCCACAGCGTCTCCAAAGGACAGAATATAACTATATAGACGATGGTCGTTGGGAATGTCGATTTCTGTATATAAATTTCCTTCCGCATCTGTCCGAATGTCTCCGCTTAGTTCATCATAAACCCTGAAGGCTACTTTGCGATCAAACTTGACTGCCAGCTTAATGGTATTTTCGTAGGTCAGTTCTTTTTCCAAGACGACATCTTCAAAGCTGTCCTCAAATCTCTCCTCTAGCCGCTCCAAACTTTTCATCCGAGATAACTTAAAATACCTGAATTCCTGTCGCAAGAGGCAAAAGGCATAGAGATACCAATTCTGATTTTTAAAGAACAAGCGTACAGGCTTGACACGACGGCTTGTCTCCCGCTCATCACTAGCAAAGTAAGAAAAAGAAACAAGGTGCTTGCCTAGAATTGCAGTTTTTAGTTGATGAAAGGTATCTTCATATGCTTTATCGTTTTGCCAGTGGTTAAAATCGATTTCGATCCAGTTGGGATTTTTGACTTGAAATAGCGCCGAAAGCTCTGTAAGTAGATCACTCTGGTAAAGCTGACTGGTGCTCTCCAGACCTTGCAGGGCCGCCATGATCTGCTCTTTCTCCTCCGCTGTCAGCAAGGACTTCCGCAAGACAAAATCCTCTGCGATTTCTATACCGCCACCCTTTCCTTGCGTGGTATAAATCGGAATCCCAGCGCTGCTAAGAGAGTCCACATCTCGATAAATGGTCCGGACCGAAACTTCGAATTTCTCTGCTAGCTCCGTTGCAGTCACTTTTCCTCTCTCCAAAATGTAGTACAATATCCGAAATAGTCTATTATTCTGCATGGTCACTCCATCTCCTCTTCCTATTATACAATACTTGCCATAGCATGTCATATTTAAACAGGTTAGACCTCGGATAAGCTATAATGAAAAAGAGAGTGGGACAGAAATCGGTAATTCGTTAGAATTCGATTTCGTCGTCCCACCTCCGCACAGTTGAGTAGGGCTGTAAAAGCTGATGAAATCAGCGTAATAGAGCTCACTCAACCACTGCGTCTTGCTCGACAATCCAAAGACAATTGAGAGGCTAGGACTTTTGTCCCAGCCTCTTTTAGTGATTAGAAAACTTATTTTCAATAGAGGTTGTTTGTCTTTGTTTCCATAATTACTGCTAAACTTTGCCATTATTTCCTGTAACTGGAGCCAAGGTCGGTAGCGCCACTCCTTCTTTTAGCAGGGCTTCATGGTAGAGCCTGTAAAAAATATGATAGATACTGGTCTGCATACCGCCCTCTACTGTCAAGCTTACCCGAAAATTAAACTGGCCGTTAGCAGCCATCTGCGGTCCTAGAATATCAGGCTCCTTCATAATCTCTGGATGCTCTGGTACGGCTTCCTGATTGACAGCGGCGATAATCCGATAAATCTCATCCAAATCCGTCTCAGCATAGATAGGAATATCAATCAAAACCCGCATATCGCCCCGAGAAAGATTACTGACAACAGTGATATTTCGGTTGGGCACAAAGTGAAGAGTTCCGTCCGCATCGCGTACCTGCGTCGTCCGAATCCCGACACTGACAACTATCCCTGCAATCTTGATAGCACCATTGGTCAAGCGAACATTGTCCCCCACATCCAACTGACGCTCTAAGAGAATAAAGAAACCATTGACCAAGTCGGACAGAAAACCCTGCGCCCCCATCCCAATGGCTACGCCGGCAATCCCTGCCCCAGCCAAAAGACTTGAGACCGGCATACCCAAAATGGATAAAATCCAGTAGAACAAAAGAAAATAAAGGGCATAATTGAGCAAATTCTCAATCAGACGTGTAATGGTCTTTTGCCGAGCCTCATCCTGCCGAGATAATTTCAAAGATGGCGCAATCAGTCTAGTCACAAAAAGATGGAGAATTTTCTTAGCCACCCAAAATAGTAAGCACAAAAAGACCAAGGAGACGAATTTTGAAAATACATCATCCAGAATAGCTGACCAGTTGAATTGCTGGAAATAGCGCGTAAAAACATTCTCATTAGCTGTCATTCTTTCCTCCTATGAGATACAAAAATCTTATTCATTATACCACAAAGGGCGACAGATAGGCATCAAAGCACCCTTATTCCACATAGCGAATACTTAAAAAACATTGATTTTATACGACCTCTAGCGTATAATGGAAAACAGTTTATTTTAGAAAGGGAGCTATTATGTTTCATCGAATTCTTTCTGCTTGGAATCGCGCCAACCTTATCAAACGGATTTCTATTGGGATTGTCACAGGCGCCCTGCTGGCTCTCATCTTTCCACAAGCCAGCGCCATTAGCCTCCTCGGCCAAATCTTTGTCGGCGGTCTAAAAGCTATCGCACCACTGCTCGTTTTTACCCTCGTTGCCAATGCCCTCTCTCAGCACCAAAAGGGGCAGAAGAGCAGTATGAAAACCGTCATTATCCTCTATCTAATTGGGACTTTTGCGGCTGCCCTTGTCGCTGTCCTTGCCAATTATATTTTCCCTGTGACCATCGAGCTGACCGCAGCTAGCTCGGAAGTTAGTCCCCCAGAAGGCATCGGCCAAGTTCTGAGCAATCTCCTCCTCAACCTTGTCGATAATCCAATCAACGCCCTGACCAAGGCCAATTATATCGGTATTCTGTCTTGGGCAGTCGTCTTTGGAGTGGCTATGCGAGAAGCAAGTCAGCAAAGTAAAGAACTCTTGAGAACACTGGCAGATATTACTTCGAAGATTGTCGAATGGATTATCAATCTAGCCCCCTTTGGTATTTTAGGTCTAGTATATACGACCATTTCTGGTAAAGGATTTGATGCACTCAAAAGCTACGGCATGCTCCTGCTCCTACTACTGGGTTCCATGGCCCTTGTTGCGCTGGTCGTTAACCCCTTGATTGTCTTCATTATGTTTCGGAAAAATCCTTATTCACTGGTTTGGCGCTGCTTAAAAGTCAGCGGAGTCACTGCCTTTTTCACTCGCAGTTCTGCTGCCAATATCCCTGTTAATATGAAACTTTGTCGAGATTTAGGCCTTAACTCTGAAACCTACTCGGTCTCTATCCCACTCGGTTCAACTATCAACATGGCAGGAGCAGCGGTGACAATCAATACGCTGACCTTTGCAGCAGCCAACACACTGGGCATTCAGGTGGATTTCGGAACAGCACTGGTGCTTAGCGTCGTTGCAGCCATTTCCGCCTGCGGGGCTTCTGGAGTGGCTGGAGGCTCACTTCTCCTGATTCCTGTAGCTTGTAGCCTCTTTGGTATCCCAAATGATCTGGCTATGCAAGTCGTCAGCGTTGGTTTTGTCATCGGTGTCATCCAAGTCTCTTGCGAAACCGCCCTCAACTCATCCACAGATGTACTTTTTACAGCTGTTGCTGAAATGAGCACCTGGCCCAAAGAAAAACGTTATTAAACAAAGCGCTGAGGCTGGGACAAAAGTCCTAGCCTCTCAATTGTCTTTGGATTGTCGAGCAAGACGCAGTGGTTGAGTGGGCTCTACTACGCTGATTTCATCAGCTTTTACAACCCTACTCAACTGTGCGGAGGTGGGACGACGAAGTCGAATTCTAACGAATTACCGATTTCTGTCCCACTCTCAGTTTTTTATTTTGTCCTACGAGATACTTTCCTCACTCTTTCCTTAAAGAAGATTTAACTTTTTCTTAAAGCTAACTGATATCAGCTAGCTTTAAGCCGCAATCTGTATACTTTCTACAAATCATCTAAGAAAGAGGTATGGATATGGACTATCTAGTGATTCCGGCTTACGAGCCCGATTATAATTTGATTAAACTGATTCAAAAAATTCAGAGCAAGAGCGATTTTCATATCATTGTCATCGATGACGGTAGCTCAGCCAAGTGCCAGACAGTCTTTGAGAAGGCTGAACAATATGCGACTGTCCTCCATCACGAAAACAATCAAGGCAAGGGACAGGCGCTGAAAACTGCCTTCACCTACATCCAGTCTCTGGGTCAATACGGAACGGTGGTAACAGCAGATGCGGATGGCCAGCACAAGGTCTGGGATATTTTCCGCGTGGCAGCCAAGGCTGCTGAAAATCCCAATCAGCTGATTCTGGGAGCACGCGCCTTTACTGGCAAGGTACCTCTGCGCAGCCGCTTTGGCAACAGCCTGACTCGGACTCTCTTCAAGCTCCAGACTGGCGTAGGTGTCTCCGATACTCAGACCGGTTTGCGCGCCTTTACGACCAACATGATCCCATTTATGCTAAAGGTAGAGGGCCAGCGCTATGAGTATGAAATGAACATGCTCCTAAAAGCCAGTAAGGAATATCCCATTTTGGAAGTGCCCATTGAGACAGTCTATATCAATGATAATCAAGGTTCGCACTTCCGACCTGTTAGAGACGGACTCATGATTTATAAAAATATCTTTAAATTCGCCCTGACTTCTCTCAGCAGTTTCATCGTGGACTATATGGTCTACGCACTAGCTCTCTTATTTTTAGCTGCTGCTCCGACCAGCCTGAGAATTCTTTTAGCCAACGGGATTGCCCGCGTGACCAGTTCGATCTTCAACTACTCGACCAATAAAAAACTGGTCTTTAAGAACGACGACAGCATTCTCAAGACAGGAACTGGCTATTTCAGCCTAGCTGTAGTGCTCTTTATCCTAGACACACTGCTGATTCGCCTCTTCTATGCTGTCTTCGGTCTCAATCTTCTGCTTGTCAAGATCATCGTCGGACTGCTGCTCTTTACCATCTCTTGGATGGTACAAAAGAGATTTATTTTTAAGGAAAGGACACACACTGCGTTATGAAATTCTTAAAGAAAGGCTATGCCTACGCCTCGATTTTCGGGCTACTTCTGACAGCTTCTTTCAGCTACTCCATGCTGAAAACCTTCGTCATTGCAGAGACTATTTCTACAGTCTCAAGCACTGCTTCATCATCCAATGCCGAGGCTGCCAGCAAGGCTGCTGAAACAGCAACTGTGGCAGATACCAGCTATTCAGACGACAATATCTCGGTCACATTGACTGAAAAGACCGTCAATAATACCCAAGTCTACGTTGCCGATGTGACCATCAGCTCCGCTGAATATTTGAAAACAGCCCTTGCCAACAACACCTACGGAACCAATGTCACCGCCAAGACTTCAGAAACGGCCGCTAATAACAAGGCTATTCTAGCGGTTAACGGCGACTACTACGGTGCCAATTCTACCGGCTATGTTATTCGCAATGGCGTTGTCTACCGTGATACCGTTCGAGAGGACGCCAGCAATGGGGACTTGGCTATCTACAAAGACGGCTCCTTTAAAATCATTTACGAAAATGAAATCTCTGCCGATCAGCTGGTTGAAGACGGCGTGGTCAATCTCTTAGCCTTCGGCCCAGCCCTTGTAGAAAATGGTGAGATTGTCGTGAATACCAAGTCCGAAGTTGGCCAGTCCATGGCTTCCAATCCACGGACAGCTATCGGTATCATTGACGAAAACCACTATATCATCATCGTTTCAGACGGACGCACTTCAGAAAGTCAGGGGCTTTCCCTCTATGAAATGGCTGAAGTCATGAAATCTTATGGCGTCAAGACTGCCTATAACCTTGACGGCGGCGGCTCATCCACTATGTACTTCAACGGTCAGGTCATCAACAAACCTACCACCAACGGAAATATTTCAGAAAGGGCGGTGAGCGACATTGTCTACATCGGTTACTAATCCCAGCAAAAAACGTTTCAAAAAAACGGCTGTTTCCTACATCCTGCTAACGATTTTCTTCTTTGCTTTCAGCAGAATCTATGAATCCTTCAGCTTCGGGGAAACATCTATCCATATGCACTATCTCTTTGCCCTTCCTCTAGTGGGGGGCATCCTCCTCCTGCTCTTCATGAAAATGATTCCCAACCTCTCTCGGCTCAGCCTCAACCTCTGGAACTCAGCTGTAGCCACCATGACAGCCGGCATGCTCTTTCGTGGAATTGTCAACCTATCTGGGCGCTCCACAACACTGGATATGCCCTACTGGTATGTAGGAGCAGCCTTTGCGTCTCTAGCTCTATTCTCCATGGTCTTTACGCGCAGTGTGTGGGTAGATAATAAAGAGACCAACTCAATGTCCTAATCTCATAAAAAAAACAGAAAGGTCGTGGTGTTTAAGCCACGACCTTTATTGAACACAAATCTGCTTTTTTTATAATCAACAATAGAACTTCTAAGAAAATCTTTGCTATCACATGGAAATGGGACTGACTTGTAAAATTAGACGATTCTACCCTGATCAACAACCAACTTTCCTGCTTTATAAACTTGATGGGTCAGGTTAGTCGCAAAGAAATAAAGTGGATAGTCGATATTCTTAGCGTCTAGGATGGTAATGTCAGCCTGCTTGCCAGTATCAAAGCTGCCAATCTTATCTTGACGGTTAACTGAGTAGGCCGCATTGATGGTTACAGCGTTGAGAACTTCTACTGGCGTCAGACGCATCATAAAACAGCCAAGCTGCATAACGAACTGCAGGTTAGCAGTTGGACAGGAGCCTGGATTGCTGTCAGTAGTTAGAGTGATAGCCATGCCAGCTTCCAACATCTTGCGGGCTGGTGCATAGGTATCTTCCATCAGACTGAAGGTAGTTGCTGGTAGGAGATTACCGATAACTTTGGCTTCTGCCATCTTACGAATGCCCTCATCGGTCGCTACCATCAAGTGCTCTGCACTAGTTGCTCCTAGCTCAGCTGCTACATCTACTCCACCAATCGATTCGATTTCATCAGCATGGATACGAAGCTTGAAGCCCATTTCCTTAGCCTTAGAAAGCAGGTAGCGTGACTCATCAGCTG
Organism: Streptococcus cristatus; assembly: GCF_003943815.1. GTDB lineage: Bacteria > Bacillota > Bacilli > Lactobacillales > Streptococcaceae > Streptococcus > Streptococcus cristatus_F. Next base: position 66,598 of record NZ_RJNA01000005.1, read on the forward strand.
TAAAGACGCCTTTTTCACAGAAAATATCACAAAACTCAGCTAGATTTTCTGCTTTTACCCGAGGCAGCATTTCCTCGACGATGAGCTCCAGATATTCCTGAGAACGTCCCTTGTATTCTGGTGGAACGGCGTGGGCAGCCATAAAGGTCGAAACTAAATCAATCTCATGGTCACGGTCCAAAGCTCCAACGACATCCAGCTGGCGCTTCTCTGTTTCCCAGTCCAGACCGTAGCCACTCTTAGCCTCAACAGTCGTCACCCCATGCAGCAGCATATAGTCTAGCAGCCTCTTGGACTTATCATAGAGAGTGTCAAAAGAAGCTTCTCGTGTCGCCCGGACTGTACTGAGAATTCCGCCGCCTTGAGCAAGAATTTCCAGATAAGGGACACCGGCTAATTTCTTGGCAAATTCATGCTCTCGGCTACCGCCATAGACCAAGTGAGTGTGACAATCAATCAAGCCAGGTGTAGCAATCTTGCCCTCATAAGACTGAATCTTAGTATCTGGTCCAATCAGACTGGCATCTGGCTCTCCACTGCCAACTGCTAGGATTTTGCCGTCTTTGACTGCAATGTAACCGTCCTCCAAGACCTGAGCTTCCTTCATCTCCTCACCAAAAAGGGGATGTCCGAGATCCTTGGGACAGAAGACTTGATTAAAGTGAGTTAATAGTAAATCAGCAGTCATGCTTGTTCCTCCATTTCATTTTCCAACTTATTTACTTTTCATCATAATACACTATCGTCAAATTATAGTCAAAAACCAATATATATTAGATATATTGATATTTTTTATCTTTAGAAATATTTTCTTGACTTTGTACTGACGGCGCTGTTATACAATAAGGTCAAATCTTAAGTTATTTTACAAGGAGGAAATAAACATGTCATTCTACAGCGAACAAGATATTGCAGCAGCAATGACCGTCAAATTAGACGATGTATTACCTGAAAAAACGGTTTTCCAAGAAGGCATCCGTCGAGCACCTGACCGGGGCTTCCGTTTGACTCAAGCTCAAACCGAAATTGCGCTAAAAAATGCCCTTCGCTATATTCCAAAGAGATTCCATGAGGAAGTGATTCCGGAATTCTTAGAAGAACTGAAAACTCGCGGACGGATTTATGGCTACCGCTGGCGTCCAAAAGAACGCATCTACGGCAAACCAATTGACGAGTACAAAGGGAACTGTACTGCAGCCAAAGCTATGCAGGTCATGATTGACAACAACCTGAGCTTTGAAATCGCCCTTTATCCTTATGAATTGGTTACTTATGGGGAAACTGGATCTGTCTGTGCTAACTGGATGCAGTACAACCTCATCAAGAAATACTTGGAAGTCATGACTGACCATCAAACCTTGGTCGTGGAATCTGGCCACCCACTCGGACTTTTCAAATCTAAACCAGAAGCTCCTCGTGTTATCATCACTAACGGCCTCTTGGTCGGTGAATATGACAATATGAAGGACTGGGAAATTGCAGAAGAAATGGGCGTGACCAACTATGGTCAAATGACAGCAGGTGGCTGGATGTACATCGGCCCTCAAGGTATCGTTCATGGTACTTTCAACACCCTCCTCAATGCTGGGCGCTTGAAACTGGGTGTAGCTGATGATGGCGACCTGACTGGCAAACTCTTTATCTCTTCTGGTCTGGGTGGTATGAGTGGAGCTCAAGGGAAAGCAGCTGAAATTGCTAAAGCTGTGGCAATCGTAGCTGAAGTAGACCAATCTCGGATTGAAACCCGCCACTCCCAAGGCTGGATTAGCCAATTGGCTGAAAGTCCAAAAGAAGCTATCGACTTGGCTCAAAAAGCTCTGGAAGCTGGCGAATCAACTTCCATTGCCTATCATGGTAACATTGTAGACCTCTTGGAATACGTCAACGAGAACAATATCCATGTAGATCTGCTTTCTGACCAAACTTCTTGCCACAATGTTTACGACGGCGGCTACTGTCCGGCTGGTATCAGCTTTGAAGAACGGACTCGTCTCCTGGCTGAAGACAAGGAAACCTTTGCTAAATTGGTTGACCAAACCTTGGAACGTCACTTCAAGGCAATCAAGACTCTGACTAGCAACGGCACCTACTTCTTTGACTACGGTAATGCCTTTATGAAGGCAGTCTATGACTCTGGCATCAAGGAAATTTCTAAAAACGGCTTTGACGACAAAGACGGCTTCATCTGGCCATCTTATGTAGAAGATATCATGGGCCCAATGCTCTTTGACTATGGTTATGGTCCTTTCCGTTGGGTATGTCTGAGCGGTAAGCACGAAGACCTAGTCGCTACTGACCATGCAGCTATGGAAGTGATCGACCCTAACCGCCGCTACCAAGACCGCGACAACTACAACTGGATCCGCGATGCAGAAAAGAACCAGCTGGTTGTTGGAACCCAAGCTCGGATTCTCTACCAAGACTGTATGGGACGCGTCAATATCGCCCTCAAGTTCAATGAATTAGTCCGCGAAGGCAAGATTGGTCCTGTCATGATTGGCCGTGACCACCACGACGTATCTGGTACTGACTCTCCATTCCGTGAAACTTCCAATATTAAGGACGGTTCTAATGTTACCTGCGACATGGCTGTGCAATGTTACGCTGGTAACGCAGCTCGCGGTATGAGCCTGGTAGCTCTCCACAACGGTGGCGGAACTGGTATCGGTAAAGCAATCAACGGTGGCTTTGGCTTGGTATTAGACGGTAGTGAACGTATTGATGAAATCATCAAATCTGCTATCGCTTGGGATACAATCGGCGGAGTTGCTCGTCGTAACTGGGCACGTAATGAGCATGCTATTGAGACAGCTATCGAGTACAACCGTCTCCACCAAGGAACAGACCACATTACCATTCCGTACTTAACTGACGAAGATTTGGTCAAAGAATCTGTTAAAAAATTGTTCGAATAGAAAAAACTTGTCCCCCAACTTCTGAACTGAGCTAGGTGTCAACCTAGCTCAGACGGAAGTTCCACTTTATCTACTTTGTAAATTTTAATAACATATAACACGAGGTAATATCTTATGGCAAAAATTGTTGAATGTATTCCTAACTTTTCTGAAGGCCGCAACCAAGCGGTCATTGACGGTCTAGTGGAAGTAGCTAAGAGTGTGCCAGGCGTAACACTTTTGGACCACTCTTCTGATGCCAGCCACAACCGCAGCGTCTTTACCCTGGTCGGTGATGATCAAAACATTCAGGAAGTTGCCTTTCGTTTGGTCAAATACGCTTCTGAAAATATTGACTTGACCAAACACCAGGGTGAACACCCTCGTATGGGCGCAACTGATGTCCTGCCTTTTGTACCAATCAAGGACATCACAAGTGAGGAATGCGTAGAAATTGCGAAGACCGTATCTGAGCGGATCAATCGTGAGCTCGGTATTCCTATCTTCCTCTATGAAGATGCAGCGACTCGTCCAGAGCGTAAGAACTTGGCCAAGGTTCGTAAAGGACAATTTGAAGGCATGCCTGAAAAGCTCTTGGAACCTGACTGGGCTCCAGACTATGGTGAAAGAAAGATTCACCCAACTGCTGGTGTCACTGCTGTCGGAGCTAGGATGCCGCTCATCGCCTACAACATCAACTTGGATACAGACAATCTGGAAATTGCCAACAACATTGCCAAAATCATCCGTGGATCAAGCGGTGGCTACAAGTACTGTAAAGCTATCGGCGTTATGCTGGAAGACCGCAACATTGCTCAGGTTTCTATTAACATGGTCAATCTAGAAAAATTCCCACTCTATCGCGTCTTTGAAACTGTTCGCTTTGAAGCTAAGCGCTACGGAGTTGGAATCCTCGGCTCAGAAGTCATCGGTTTGGCTCCAGCTAAGGCTTTGATTGACGCAGCAGAATACTATCTGCAAATCGAAGACTTTGACTACGGCAAGCAAGTTCTGGAAAACCATTTGCTGGGCTAGGAGGACAAAAACCTATGAAATTAGTAGATTTAAGCTTGACAGAATTTGCCCAAGTCCTAGGCTCAGACGCTCCTGCACCAGGAGGCGGCTCTGCCGCTGCTCTTTCCGCAGCGAACGGTATTTCCCTGACCAAGATGGTCTGTGAATTGACCCTTGGCAAAAAAAAATACGCAGAATTTGAAGCAGAAATTGCTCAAGTACATGCTGAAAGCGCTCGACTCCAAGAAAGCCTGCTCGCAGCTATTGACAAGGACACTGAAGCCTTCAATCTAGTCTCCGCTGTCTTTGATATGCCTAAGGAAACGGAGGAAGACAAGGCTGCCCGTCGGGAAGCTATGCAACAAGCCCTCAAGGAAGCGACCAAGTCACCTTATGGCATGATGGAAGACATCTTGGCTGCCCTGCAAACAACCCAAAAGGCTGTCGGCAAGTCCAATACCAACGCTGCCAGCGACCTGGGGGTAGCAGCTCTCAACCTTAAGGCTGGTTTGCAAGGGGCTTGGCTCAATGTCCTCATCAACCTGTCAGGTGTCAAGGATGAAGCATTCGTCGCAGACTACCGCAGCAAGGGTGAAGAGCTCCTGCAAAAAGGCAGCGCCCTAGCCGATGAAATTTATCAAGAAATTTTGAAAGTTGTCTAATAGATAAACGGAAGAGAAGTTCGCTCTTTCCCATGAATGGACTTCCTCTTCTCAAGAGGTAACAATATGGTTTTATCAGATATTGAAATTGCCAATTCGGTTCAAATGAAGCCCATCAAAGAGGTTGCAGAAAAGCTTGGAATTGATGAAGACGCCTTGTCTCTTTATGGAAATTACAAGGCAAAAATCAGTGCCGGCCAACTGGAATCCTTAAAAGACAAGCCAGACGGCAAACTGATTCTCGTGACAGCCATTTCTCCGACACCAGCCGGAGAAGGCAAGACAACGACTTCTGTCGGATTGGTCGATGCTCTAGCTGCTATCGGTAAAAAAGCCGTTATCGCTCTGCGGGAACCTTCACTCGGACCTGTCTTTGGTATCAAGGGCGGAGCTGCTGGTGGTGGACGCGCTCAAGTTGTGCCCATGGAGGACATCAACCTCCACTTCACTGGTGACTTTCATGCCATCGGTGTTGCCAACAACCTGCTGGCGGCCCTCATTGACAACCACATCCACCATGGCAATGCCTTAGGCATCGACTCTCGCCGCATCACTTGGAAGCGGGCAGTTGATATGAATGACCGGCAGTTGCGCCACATTGTGGATGGCTTGCAGGGTAAGGTCAACGGTGTTCCGCGTGAAGATGGTTTTGACATTACAGTTGCTTCTGAGGTTATGGCTATTCTCTGTCTGTCAGAAAATATCACCGATCTCAAGAACCGTTTGGAAAAAATCATCATTGGCTACAGCTTTGAAGGTAAGCCAATAACTGCTAAGGATCTGAAAGCTGGTGGCGCTATGGCTGCTGTCCTCAAAGACGCCATCCATCCAAACTTGGTTCAAACTCTGGAACACACACCAGCCCTGATTCACGGTGGACCTTTTGCCAACATTGCCCATGGCTGTAACAGTGTCCTAGCTACCAAGCTGGCTCTCAAATATGCCGACTATGCAGTCACAGAAGCTGGTTTCGGTGCTGACCTGGGTGCTGAAAAATTCATTGATATCAAGTGTCGTACATCTGGTCTTCGTCCAGCGGCTGTAGTTCTGGTTGCTACCATCCGCGCTCTCAAGATGCACGGTGGTGTGGCTAAGAGTGATTTGGCTGAAGAAAATGTCCAAGCCGTTGTAGATGGGCTGCCAAACTTAGAAAAACATCTGGAAAACATTCAAGATGTTTATGGATTGCCAGCAGTCGTTGCCATCAATAAATTCCCTCTGGATACCGAAGCAGAATTGCAAGCAGTTTATGACGCCTGCCAAAAACGCGGCGTTGACGTCGTGATTTCCGACGTCTGGGCAAATGGCGGAGCTGGCGGTAAAGAGTTGGCTGAAAAAGTCGTGGAACTGGCCGAAGGAGACAATCACTTCCAATTTGTATATAATGAAGAGGACTCCATTGAGATCAAGTTGAACAAGATCGTTACCAAGGTCTATGGAGGCAAGGGCGTTCGCCTGACTCCTGCTGCTAAACGCGAGCTCAAACAGCTGGAAGAGCTAGGCTTCTCCAACTATCCTATCTGTATGGCTAAGACTCAGTACTCCTTCTCAGACGATGCTAAAAAGCTAGGTGCGCCTAAAGACTTTGTTGTGACTATTAGCCAGCTCAAAGTTTCTGCTGGTGCAGGCTTTATCGTTGCTCTGACTGGTGCAATCATGACCATGCCAGGATTGCCTAAGGTGCCAGCCAGCGAAAAGATTGACGTCGACAAAGATGGCAATATCAGCGGTTTGTTCTAATAAATACCAAAAATGACAAATATAACTCTTCTAAAATCAAACGATTTTCAAGTTTCCGATTGGTCGGGGGGAAAGACAAAACAACTTTATCTTTCCCCGCCAACTGGCCACTATGGCAAGCGGGACTTTGACTATCGACTCTCAACAGCGACTGTAGAGTTGGCTGAAAGTCAGTTTTCTGACCTCAGCGGCTTTCACCGCATTCTCATGAGCCTGGACCACACACTTCATCTCCACAATGCCAGTCGGCAGGAGGAAACGGTTCTAGCTCCCTTTACCCCCTATTTTTTCGAAGGGAGTGATTCTATCACAAGTCGTGGGACTTGTACCGACTTTAACTTAATCTACAGCGACCATTATCAGGGACAGATGCTTGCCATCTCGGATGGACAAGAGCTTAGCCGAGATGAAGCCATTCAATTTATCTATGTCTTAAGTGATTTGATGGTGACAGGAACAGACCTGTCATCGCTTAACCTAAAGGCAGGGCAACTTCTGATAGTGGAAAAAGAGACTCAGGAAACTGAGTTGCAAATAATGTTTTCGAGTAACCAGCCAACGGGTGCTCCCCTTGCTATATGGGCTGGTTTGACCCATATCCCTACTAAGTAAAGATACAAGGATGTCCTATCATCGTTCTATCTTTACTAGGAAAGGATCCCACATCTCTAAAGGAGAAACATTATTATGAATGCGACTAAACTCACTGCAAAAGAACAAGAGCGAGAAAATGCGAAATTCAGCTTTTCTGGCGCTACTCTCTATGGTATCAATGCTGTTATCGGTTCAGGAATTTTCCTCCTACCTCAAAAGATTTATAAAGGGCTGGGTCCTGCTTCTCTAGCTGTCATGCTGGGAACAGCCCTCCTCGTTATCCTCTTAGCCGTCTGCTTGGCAGAAACTGCTGGTTATTTTAATAAAAACGGCGGAGCCTTCCAATATTCCAAAGCAGCCTTTGGGGACTTTGTCGGATTTAATGTTGGCTTCCTAGGCTGGGCGGTTACCATCATCGCTTGGTCAGCAATGGCAGCAGGATTTGCGAGACTTTTTGTCATTACTTTTAAATCCTTTGCCCCCTATGAACTTTTACTCAGTGTGAGCCTGATTATCCTACTCAGTCTGATGAATATCTCAGGTCTTAAGACTTCTAAAATGTTCACCTTGACCGCAACCGTAGCCAAGCTCATCCCAATTGTCGCTTTCAGTCTATGTGCGATTTTCTTCATCAAAGGAGGAATTGACAAGGGAAACTTCACTCCGTTTGTTCAGCTAGAACCTGGCGTAGATATCATGAAAGCCATCTCTAGTACAGCGATCTACATTTTCTACGGTTTCATCGGATTTGAAACCATGTCTATCGTTGCTGGTGAAATGCGCAACCCAGAAAAGAATGTGCCTCGGGCTATTTTGGGCTCTATCAGTATTGTCTCTGTTCTCTATATGCTAATTATCGCAGGAACTATCGCCATGCTAGGCAGCCGTATCCTGCAAACAGATGCCTCTGTGCAAGACGCTTTTGTCGAAATGATTGGCCCTGCTGGAGCATGGATTGTTTCTATCGGAGCGCTGATCTCTATTGCTGGACTTAACATTGGGGAATCTATCATGGTCCCACGTTATGGTGCAGCCATTGCAGATGAAGGCTTGTTGCCTAAAAAAATCGCCGAAACCAACGCTAAAAACGCCCCTGTAATTGCCATTATTATCTCCGGACTTTTAGCCATTGCCCTGCTCTTTACAGGAACATTTGAAGTATTAGCGGCTCTCAGCGTAGTCTTCCGCTTCTTCCAATACATCCCAACTGCTCTAGCCGTATTGGTATTGAGAAAGAAATATCCAGATAAGAAAGTGGTCTTCCGCGTTCCATTTGGTCCAGTCATTCCAATTTTAGCGGTTCTAGTCAGCCTCATCATGATTTGGGGTGAAAACCCAATGAACTATGTCTATGGTCTCATCGGTGTCCTTGTCGCCAGCGCAGTCTACTATATCTACATAGTACTGATTTGTAAAAATAAAGTTCTTGAACAAAAAGGAGAATGAATCTTATGACACATGTAATCAATTTGGATGGCGAACACCTTACTTTAGAAGATGTCATTGCTGTAGCTCGTCATTGAGCTATCTGCGAAATCAACCAAGAAGCTAAGAAAGCTGTAGAAGCTTCCCGTAAAATCGTAGATGACATCGTCCGCGAAAAGCGGGTAGTCTACGGCGTTACGACTGGATTTGGCTCCCTCTGCAATGTCAGCATCTCGCCAGAAGATACGACTCAGCTGCAGGAAAACTTGATTCGCACCCATGCTTCAGGATTTGGCGATCCTCTTCCTGAAGATGCAGTTCGTGCTATCATGTTAATTCGGATTAATTCTCTGGTCAAGGGCTATTCTGGTATCCGGCTCTCTACTGTCGAAAAACTTCTGGAATTGCTCAATAAAGGCGTCGTGCCATTTATTCCAGAAAAAGGTTCTCTCGGTGCCTCTGGCGACTTAGCACCGCTGGCTCACATGGTTCTGCCTATGCTAGGACTGGGGCGCGCTTACTATCAAGGCCAATTGCTCTCTGGACAAGAAGCTTTGGACAAGGCCGGCATCGAGAAAATTGCTCTAGCAGCCAAGGAAGGGCTGGCACTGATTAACGGAACGACTGTCCTGACAGGTATCGGAGCTCTGGCTACCTACGATGCCATCCAGCTACTTAAATTGTCAGATGTCGCTGGTGCCCTTTCCATGGAGGTCCACAATGGTATTACCAGTCCATTTGAAGAAGACCTACATACCATCCGTCCTCAAAGCGGACAGCTGGCTACAGCCCGCAATATCCGCAACCTTCTGGAAGGCAGTGGCAACACAACTGTAGCCACTCAACAACGGGTCCAAGACCCATATACCCTGCGTTGTATTCCGCAGATTCATGGTGCCAGCAAGGACTCTATCGCTTATGTTAAGACCAAGGTAGAGATTGAAATCAACTCTGTTACAGACAACCCTATCATCACCAAGGAAGGCCATGTCATCTCAGGCGGTAACTTCCACGGAGAACCAATGGCTCAGCCATTCGACTTCCTAGGCATCGCTATTTCTGAAATCGGAAATGTATCCGAGCGTCGTGTAGAGCGTCTAGTCAACAGCCAATTGAGCAAGCTCCCATCCTTCTTGGTCAAACACCCAGGACTCAACTCTGGCTTTATGATTACTCAGTATGCTTGTGCTTCGCTTGCTTCTGAAAACAAAGTTCTATCTCATCCAGCCAGCGTAGACTCTATCCCATCTTGTGAAAACCAAGAAGACTTTGTCAGCATGGGAACTACTGCAGCACGCAAGGCAGCTGAGATTCTCAAGAATTCTCGCCGCATCGTGGCAACAGAAATCATGGCAGCCTGCCAAGCTCTGGATCTGAAACCAGAAAACCATGAACTTGGTAAAGGAACCAAGCCAGCCTACGACCTCTTCCGCCAGCATGTCCGCTTTATCGAGTTTGATAAGGATATCGAAATCTACGAAGAGCTCAACAAGGCTTCTGAGCTGATTGAAAGCGATGAATTTCTAGCAGCCGTTGAAAAGGCTGTGGACTTGAGCATTCAGTTCTAAAGCTGATGACTCTGTAAAAAGTTAACCTAAGAAGCCCGCTCACATGCAGTTGGGCTTCTTTTCCCGCCAAAAACCATTGACAGGCTTAGCGGAAACTCTTATAATAAAGTCGCAACTATCGTTATCAAAAAGGACAAAATTATGTTAGAAGATTACTATCAGCTAGACAACCGTTACTATCAGCGAGGTCCAGAGGACAATCTATATACTGCTAAGTGGGGCATGGTCATTGAGTTTCTGGACTTAAATGATCTTAGCTTAACTCCTTTTGAAGGGGTAAACTTTGCCTTGATTGGCTTCAAGAGCGACAAGGGTGTCTATATCAATAACGGCCGAGTGGGGGCTGTCGAAGGACCACAAGCTATCCGAACTCAGCTGGCCAAACTTCCTTGGCATCTAGGTAGAAACGTTCGCGTCTTTGACGTTGGCGATATCGACGGGCCTAACCGCTCTCTGGGACAACTGCAGCAAAGCTTGGCACGAGCAGTCAAACGCCTGCGAGAGCTTAATCTCCGACCCATCGTTCTAGGCGGCGGTCACGAAACAGCCTACGGCAACTATCTAGGTCTCAAGTCGTCACTAAATCCTGACCAAAACTTAGCTGTGATCAATATGGATGCCCATTTTGACCTACGCCCCTACGATCAGACGGGTCCCAACTCCGGTACCGGTTTTCGTCAAATGTTTGATGATACCTTAGCTCAGAAACAGATCTTTAACTATCTCATCCTAGGGATTCAGGAGCATAATAACAATCTCTTTCTCTTTGACTTTGTAGCCAAATCTAAGGCTATCCAGTTCCTGACTGGAATGGACATTTACCAAATGGGTCACAAGGAAGTCTGCAAGGTAGTTGATGCTTTTCTAGCCGATAAGGAGCAGGTCTATTTAACCATTGATATTGACTGCTTTGCAGCTGGCGCTGCTCCTGGTGTAAGTGCCATTCAGTCACTGGGGGTAGACCCCAATCTGGCTGTGCTGGTCTTCCAGCACATCGCTGCGTCAGGCAAACTGATTGGCTTTGACATCGTCGAAGTCTCTCCACCTCACGATATAGATAACCACACGGCCAACCTAGCGGCAAGTTTTGTCTTTTACCTAACCCAAGTCTGGGCACAAGTACATGATTAATGGGGATTTAAAAACTTCATTAAGAACATCAAAAGAGGATGAACATTGCTTTCATCCTCTTTTATTTGTGTTCAATTCTTAAGACAAGGTTCGACGTAAGTTTTCTAATTCCTTTAGCTGGTGGCGGTCGCGATAAGGATTGAGTTGACTCTTGGCCGTTTCATAGTAGGTTTCAAAGTCCTGAGCTAGTAAATTTTCAAAACCAGCTTCCTGCAAGCTCCCAGCTAGCTGGCGATACTTGATCACAGCCATCAGATAGTAGATCAAGCCCTTGTCCCGCGGATTGCCATAGCGACTAATGAGACTATCCTTTTTCCGCAGCAGATCAAGCACCGGCTGGTAATCCCCCTTCTCGCAGCCAATCAAGGCCAAATAAACTTCCAGCTGGGTCTCCTTCCAAGGAAAGCTGAGCGACTTCAGGGCTACTTTCGCTTTCAGCAAGATTCGCTCCGCCTTTTCATAATCCTTTAGCTGATAATAAGTCAGCCCCAAGCCTATATAGAAAGCAAAAATCGAAGGCTCTGCTGTTTTATTTTCCGTCAGCTCAATCGCCTCTTTCTGATGAGCCAGCGCTGTCGTGAAATTCCCACGAATCTGCTCAATCTCTGCCAGATAATCTAGAGCCGCCGCAATCTGAATCGAATACTTTGAGCGCAACGAAGCCGTCAAACTAAAGCAATCGATAGACTGGTAGAGATGACGGAGCGACTGCTCCTCATCTCCAATCATGAGATGATAAAGCCCCTTAAGTCGAAGATTCATTGCAATAGCTTCGTGATTATTGGCCTGAACCGAAGCATCCAGAGCCAACTCCGTATAATAGCGCATCTCAGGAATATTCTCCGTCTGTATGCAATAGTAAATCATCTGCCGATAGCCTTCTAGGAGAAACTCCATCTGCTGTAGCTCTTTAGCAGAAGCAATCACCTGCTGGATGTTGTCCATCCCCTGCTGGTAATTCCCCGTCCGGATGGCATAGCGCCCTTCCAGATAGAGAAAACGGAGAACCAATAGCTGAAAATCTTTGTGATTCTGGTGTTTTCTTTCTAAGTCCTCTATCTCCCGACGGATACGGTCAAACTGGTCTAAAACCGCAGACTGATTGCTATCATCCGTCTTTTCGATAAAGCCAAACTCCCGTGAATAAATCGGAAATAGCTCATGATGAAACTGCAAGGTGGCCTCGAGATAATGCAACTCATACTCCAAAGACTTAATCGGTTGTTTAGACATCTTATAATGATAGGCAATGTCATTGAGCAGCTGAGCATGATAGAGAGAGACTCCCAGCTGGTCTTCCATGCCTTGGGCAATCTGGTGATGTAGCATCCGCTTCTTGGCAAGCGGCAAGCGCTCATAAGCATAAATCCGCAAAAGCTCCTGGCTGAATCGTAAAACCAATTCCTCCTGCTCCTCTTCTATTAAAAGCTGCTTTTGCCCAAATCCTTCCGCAATTTCGACCACTTCTTCCACAGATAGGCCTAGCAACTTAGCTAAGAGCGCAACCGAAGCAGGGGAACTAAAGCAAGCCAGATAGTCAACCAATTCCTCCTCCTGGCTGCTCAAATAGCCTAATTTCAGAGATAGTTTTGCTTTAATAGCTGAGGTCAATGGCTGGAATTTCTCACCTCGCAGAAGCTGTTCCGCATACTCCGATAAAAAGAAAGGAATGCCCTGACTGACCCGATAAATAGCCTCAAGCCGTTCTTCAGATATAGCTAACTGTCCCGTCTGGGCCTGCAAATACGCCACACTTGCCTTAAAATCCAGCGGCTGCAGTTCAATGCAGTCTAGCTGGCTACGAAGCAATAAGCGATTGAAAAAACGTCCAAGATAAGGTGGCGTACTCAGATGCTTGGTCAGCACAAAGGCTACTGGATAATCCCTCAAATGGTTCATAACCTGCTCTAAAACAGCCACACTAGCCTCATCCATCCAGTGACAGTCCTCAACCAAGATCACCAGAGCCTTTTTCTTAGAAATCTTTTGCAAAATATCCAGTACAAACCAAGCCAGACGATCCGTATTCAGCTCAAAATCCGAAGCCTCACCTGCCATCATCGGAAAATAACTATCCAAAATAACCTGCCACTGGCTGGTCGAAAGGATCTGATGCTGAATGACTAAGTCGCCCAAGCCATCTAGCAGACTGCGCCAAGGCTGCAATCCGACCGTCATTTCTTCCTTGAAGCACTCTGCCATAACAATCTGGAAATACTTGGTCTGATTAGCCAGTACTTGTCGGGTTACTGTCCGTTTACCGATACCAGTACCACCGACTAAGAGCAGCGCACGAGGTTCTTGCCTCTCTAAAATCTTAGAAAAATAAGATTCCAAACGCTTGATTTCATCCACTCGACCAAAAAAGTGGTCCGTATTACGTAAAAATTGCTTGATTTTGCGCTCACTGCGATCCTTAGCCATCACTTCATGGTACAGCTGTTGAATTGCTTCATTCGGACTAATCCCCAATTCCTTGTCCAAGAGATTGACCAATTTATAATAAGTCTCAATCACCTTACCAGGTCGATCATTCTCCTGATAGAGCTTCATCAGCAGATGATAATTCTTCTCATCAAACTCATCAATACTGATCATACGACGCAGATTTCGCTCTGATTCCTCCAAATTTGACGGTTCTTTTTCCAACTTTTGGTAGCAAGCTTGGATATAGATCTGCTCATATCGCGTCCGCATCTTGGACACCCAATAATCAAAAGCCTCGCTGTCCTTGAGATAGAAGCCCTGCAGAAAATCACCCTGATAGAGCGACAGATGCTCCGCTGGATGGTTCGTGAAAATTTCTACATCACTTTCAATCGCACACTCGGGATTAAGCGACAGCACAGTCCGGTTGGGAGCAACAATCCATTCTCCACCTAGTAGCTTATTGGCTTGATAAATTGTGTTGCGCAGATTCTTTTTGGCAGTCTGATTATCCTTGTTTTCCCAGAGGATCCCCGCAATCTCCTCCCGATTGACTGTCCCATTGATATGGAGATAATAGAGCAAAGCATTGATTTTGGCAAAAGGAAAAAAGACTTCCTCCTGATTAAGAAAAATACTCGGATTTCCCAACAATTTCAACTTCAAACGATCTTCGGTCATGTAAACGCCTCCAAGAAAGCTTATAAAACTAATATAAACAAAATAAGACATTTTAGCAAGCAAGAAAAGAACGACTCTATCATTTATCAGCTTCTAAATGATCAAAATCTATAAACAAAAACCACTAAACAGCAAATGAATCTGATTAGTGGTTTCTTCATTCATCTTAAAAAGATTGAACGGATGGGGTATGGTTAAAGAGCGCATGGGTCGCCTTATAGATATGGTAAGCTGTTGCCGCGTTATTCATCGTATAGAGATGGATCCCTGCTACATCATGGGTCACCAAATCGACAATTTGATCCACCGCATAGGCTAAACCAGCTGTCCGCAGAGATTCTGGATCATGTTCATACTTATCCAGAATAGCCTTGAATTTGCGCGGAAGATGAATATTCTCACACGTTTTCAAAAGACGAAGCGCTTGGTTTCGGTTAAGAATCGGCATGATACCTGCATGAATCGGAACATCAATCCCAGCCAAGGTACATTTGTCTTGGAAATCATAGAAACGTTCATTGTCAAAGAAGAGCTGAGTGACAAGACTAGAGCAGCCCGCATCCACTTTCTTCTTCAGATTTTGAATATCCGAAATCTGATTTGGAGAATCTGGATGGCCTTCTGGATAGCAGGCTCCGATGATGTCAAAATGCGGTGCTGCTGTCTTGATATACTCAATCAAGTCAGTCGCATATCTAAAATCATCCTTAGGCGCCACATCTGGAAAAATATCGCCTCGCAAAGCCAAAATCTGATTAACTCCAACACGATCCAGAGCCTGCAAGATATTGGACACCATTTCCTTGGTTAGATAAACAGCTGGCAAATGGGCAATCGTTGGAATCTCAAGGTCATTGGAGATGAACTCAGCCAAACGAACCGTTGTCTCCTCAATATCAAATTTATTATTGCTGGCAGTCACACTGATAAAGTGGGGAGCCAGGTCTTGCATCTCCCTCAACGCCTGAAAAATCTTATCATTGCCTACTGCCGGATTAGGAGGAAATACTTCAAATGAGAGACTAGGAGTTTGGCGATTCACCATAGAGATAAAATTCCTTTCAATCTACTAACTAGCAGCCTATAACAAACCTGCAAACAGCTTTGTTGCAGGTTTATCAGAGCTGAGTTTAAATGTAGAAATAATATTAATTCAGTTTTTGTCTAGCTGCTTTAGCCGCTTCGACAAGGCGGATCAAGCTTTCTTTTGTTTCTGGGATACCACGTGTTTTCAAACCACAGTCAGGGTTAATCCAAACTTTCTTGCTTGGTACTTTGGCAAGAATGGCTTCGATTGTGTGGTCGATTTCACCTTCATTTGGCACACGAGGTGAGTGGATATCGTAAACCCCAGGTCCCACTTCTGTTTGGAAGTTTTTCGCTTTGAGTTCGTCCAAGATTTCAAGGTTTGAACGGCTGGCTTCAAAAGAAATAACGTCCGCATCCATGTTGTCGATAGCTGGGATGATATCTGTAAATTCTGAGTAACACATGTGAGTGTGGATTTGAGTATCTGGCGCTACTGTTGAGTGTACCAAGCGGAAGGCTGGAATAGCCCAGTCAAGGTAGTCTTCGTACCAGTCGCTACGTCGGAGTGGCAATTTCTCACGAAGAGCAGCCTCATCGATTTGGATAATCTTCACGCCTGCAGCTTCAAGGTCAAGAACTTCATCCTTAATAGCAAGAGCGATTTGAAGAGTAGAATCCTTAATAGAGATGTCTTCACGTGGGAATGACCAGTTAAGGATGGTAACAGGTCCAGTCAACATACCTTTAACAGGTTTGTCAGTACGGCTTTGTGCATAGCTAGACCATTTCACAGTGATTGGGTTAAGACGAGTGACATCGCCCCAGATGATTGGTGGTTTCACCCCACGCATACCGTATGATTGTACCCAACCATTTTTAGAGAAGAGGTAACCTGACAAGTTTTGACCGAAGTACTCAACCATGTCGTTACGCTCGAACTCACCGTGTACCAGTACGTCAAATCCAACTTCTTCTTGCCATTTGATCCATTCGTCGATAGTTTCAGCAAGGAAAGCGTCGTACTCTTCTTGTGACAATTCACCCTTACGGAAGGCCAAACGTTTGGCACGGACTTCCTTAGTTTGAGGGAATGAACCGATCGTTGTTGTTGGAAGAGCTGGAAGTTTGAAGGCTTCTTCTTGGATCGCTTCACGTTCAGCAAAGAGTGGCAAACGAGTGTAGTCTGCGTCTGTCAAGCCAGCGATACGCGCACGAAGTTCTGCATTTTCACCAACACGTTCAGTTGCAAAGAGTTCTTTATTAGCTGCAAGTGCTTCTGCACCTTGACCATTGCGGATAGCATCCAAATCACGAAGTTCTTCCAATTTTTCAACTGCAAAGGCAAAGTGGTTCAAGATAGCTGGCTCAAATTCTTCGTTAGCAGTTGTAAATGGCACATGAAGAAGGGAGCATGAGCTTGTCAATACGATGTTTTCAGCTGGGATTTGCTCAAGAATAGCCAAGCTCTTTTCATAGTTGTTGCGCCAGATGTTTTTACCATTGACGATACCTGCATAAAGAGTCTTGTCCGCTGGGAAGCCACCTTTAACAAGCTCAAGAGTTTTCTTACCTTCAACAAAGTCCAAACCAATCGCATCAACTGGCAAGTTCACAAGGTCATTGTAGACGTCACGAACGTCACCAAAGTAAGTTTGAAGCAAGACTTCAAGACCTTTTTTGTCAGCCAATAGTTTGTTGTAAATGTTCAAGAAGAGAGCTTTTTCTTCAGCTGTCAAGTCTTTGACAAGAGCTGCTTCATCCAATTGGATACGAGTCGCACCAAGTTCAGCCAATTTTGCAAAGACTTCTTGGTAAGCAGTCACAAAGCTGTCTACGAAGTCTTCTGCCTTTACACCTTCTTCGAAGTCTGATAATTGAAGGAAGGTGAATGGTCCTACAAGGACTGGACGAGTATTGAGGCCAAGTTCTTTGGCTTCTTGGAACTCATCAAAGATTTTGTGACCTGCAAGTTTTACTTGAGTATCTTTTTCAAATTTAGGAACGATGTAGTGGTAGTTAGTGTTGAACCACTTCTTCATCGGAAGGGCACGCACATCCCCTTTTTCTCCTTGGTAACCACGCGCCAAGGCAAAGTAGCGCTCAAGGTCAGTCAAGTCCAAGTTTTGAACTGAAGCAGGCACCACGTTGAAGAGGAAAGCTGCATCTAGGAAGTTGTCATAGTGTGAAAAGTCATTTGATGGGATTTCAGTGATGCCTTTTTCTTTGACAATGTTCCAGTGTTTTGCACGCAAGTCTTTTGCTGCCGCAAGGAGTTCTTCTTCTGAGATTTCTTTTCTAAAGTATTTTTCAGTTGTAAATTTTAATTCGCGAAATTCACCCAAACGAGGGAAACCAATGATAGTCGTTGACATAAACGTCCTCCAAAAATTGTTGTTGAAACTATCTTAACAGAAAATCCGCCCTCTGTATAATTGGAATTTCCCAGAGTTTGATATAGCCTAAAACTATACCCTTGTCATCTTCTAGATCAGAAAACCTTATTTTACAACTGCCATTGAACAAAATTATTGTTTGCTATAGGTAGAAGTTATGAGCTTGGAAAAAGAAAAACCAGCGAGAATAAAATCTCGTTGGTTTCTTCAATTGCTTGTCTTGATTATTCTGTTTCGTGATACAGCTTCCTAGCCTTTTCAATATCATAGTATCTGTCAAACTCTTCTTTAGAGTTGACGATATGCTCCTGACTGTCAACAGACAGTTCTGAGGGAATGTTTACAGCTTCATATACATTCACCGTAGACGGCAAAAATAAGCTGTAGACGGTTGCCTCACGCTCAAATTGCACTGCACTATTTTTAGAATTCAAAATAAATACAGTCGCATTTCCTTTTTCTAAGAGCTTATAGGGCTTTGAGCTCTTAGAAAACTGAGTCTGTTCCAAAAAAGCTTTATCTATCGAGAACTCCCCACCAACAGAAACAGTTTTAATACCATTAGCTTTATCATCCCAAGATGTTGATGTTGTTACTCCCAACTTTCTGTTAAAGTCTTGAGCTAGAATTTCATTTTCCTCAATCTTCTTATTTTGCAAATTAAGAAAAAGTGGTTTAGTATTTTGATAATTCTTTAAATCCCGTATCTGAATCTTTAAATACTCTTGTCCTTTCCAAGTATAAATATCCCCTAGCTCTGCTGGTATATAATCCACATTGTAATCTTCTACCAGCTTGTAAAGATCCAACTCCGTCTCCTCCTCAAGCTTCATGCCCTTAACTTGGTAAATACTCAAAGTCCAGTAAGCTCCATCAATTGGTCGCTCCTGTAAATAATAAGGAGTATCTTTTAATTTCATATTCTGACGCAATATATATCGAGAACCTACACGAGTATTTTGTACAAATCCGTAACTCCCAAACTCTTCCATTTTTTTGTCTTCGTCCGGAGTCGTTGAAACCCAATGGACAATAGCGCCCGCACCATCCGCAATCATTTCATAATCATCAATCTTTGCTTTACCCGTATACTTATGGAATTGTCCGTAATATTGTTTATTGCAGTAGAGGTAGAGAGTCCAAGATAACAAAGATAAACCTGCTAATACTAGCAGTGTAATAAGACTCTTTGTTTTACTCCATTTCATAATTAAGCTCCTATTTTTGCAAATTTATCATCTATGTAATTAGGCAACTTTCCCACTTTCATTCCTCTCCTCCTTCTCCACAACAAACTCTCTAACCAAACGATAGATAACCGCAAAGATAGGCGTGAAGAAAATCATGCCGACCAAACCAAAGAGGTTACCCCCAATCAGGGCTGCAGCAAGGGTAAAGAGAGTTGGGAGACCGACGGACTGGCCGACCACGCGCGGATAGATGATATTGCCCTCAATCAGCTGCACCAGCTGAAAGACTGCTATAGAAAGGAGGGCTTTCCAAGGGCTATCGGTAAAGATAAAGATAGCTCCTAGAGCACAAGCTGAGAAAGGCCCGATGTAGGGAATGAAAGAGAGCACTCCAGCCAGAACTCCTGTCAAGGCCGCATAAGGCAGGCCTGTCAGAGAGTAGGCGATAAAGACCAAAACACCAACAATGACAGCCTCAATCATCTGCCCCATCAGAAACTTATCATAGGTCTCAACAATGACAGAACCCACATAGGATAAGCGTTTGACAGCCTTCTCAGGAAGCAGGACCTGCAAGAGACGGCTAGTGATTGTCTGCAAATGCTCCTTGCTACTCAAGAAGGCAAACATGAGAAAAATAGACATGATGACAGAAAAGAAATTGCCAAAAATAGCTGAGATATTACCTGTCAGACTGCCCAGAAGAGAGATGGCTCGGTTGACAATGTCGCTGTTTTGCAGCTGCTTGGTCAAATCTTTCAACTGACTAGAGGAAAGCAAGCCAGACTGCTGCAACCACTTGGCTAGCTGCGGCGCTACCTTACCGATTGTTTCGCTCAGCTGATTGACCGCCGTGGTCAGAGTCGGCACAACGATAGAGACAATCCCCGTCATAATGAGAGCTAAAATCAGCACCTCCAAAACCAAGGCCAAACTGCGCTGTAGCTTCTGGGGGACACGGCATTTGTCTAGGAAGTCTTCCAGCTTTTTCATCGGCACATTAAAGATAAAGGCTAGGACTCCACCAAGTATAATGGGTGAAAATACCGACGTCAGACTCTGCAGGCCCGACCAGATATTTCCAATGTAGAGAACCAAAGCCAGAGCAAGCGCCGCAAAGACGATGAGTTTATAGGATTCATTGATTTTTTTCATAAGGCTTCCTTTACAGTTTTGTCATTTCCTTATTTTATCATAATTTTCGAGGGCTTTCGAGCAGGAGGAAACATGGGTCAGTCAACTTTGCCATCACTCTCAAATTTTTAAAAATCTTGAAGATATAGAACCCCAGCTCCTATGGATAGAAGGCCTGCAAATATAGCTAGAAAAGGAATAAATCCCATGACAGAGGCGCAGAATAGAAGCTCATGACTCGTCTTATTGACTCTTGGGTCGTTGCTATAGTGATACATTCCGACGATAGAAAGTCCCAAAAGCAGCCAGCTGGTCAATACAACCATATCGCCCCAGCCAGGGTTTTCTATTAGTTTAGGAACTAAATTAATAATTTCCCAGTGCCATCTATTAGAAGAAGCGTAAATGATCAGAAGGCCTCCTAAAATGCCAACAATTCCATTTATCCATAGCAATTTGTTTGATTTCATAAGCATCTCATTCTTTCTTTTTTAAATTAGTATACCGACACACTCACTAATCTGTCAACTATTATAAAACAAACATTGTCTCATCCGATAAATCCGTTTTCATTCAAATTATCTTATGATACAATAAACTCATGCACAAGAAAACGATTATTGATTTTAAAGAACTGGGTCGGCGCTTGATTTTCAGCCAGCCCATCAAAGAGCTAAAAACACGCGAGTTAGCCGAAGTTAGAGAGATTCTGAAAGAGGTCGAAGACTGGCAGAAAAAAGGATTTTATGCAGTCGGCTATGTCAGCTACGAAGCCGCTCCTGCTTTTGAGGAAAAACTCCAGGTCCATAAAGCCCCTCTGCTGGGCGAGTACCTGATTTACTTTACCATTCATGACAAGGCTGATGAAGCACCATTCCCTTTGGCATACGATGAGGTAGAAATGCCGGTGCAATGGCAGAGTCTGACGACAGAGCAAGAGTATGAAAAGGCCATCGGAACCATTCACCATCATATCCGTCAAGGCGATACTTATCAGGTCAACTACACCCTGCAGCTAGGCGCAGAGCTTAATCCGCAAGACAGTTGGGCTATTTACAACCGTCTGGTCGTCGAGCAAAATGCCGCCTACAATGCCTACGTAGAGCACGATAATCAAGCAGTCTTATCCATCAGTCCTGAGCTCTTTTTCAAGGAGCACCGAGGTGAGCTGACAACACGGCCGATGAAGGGCACTACCAATCGCGGTCTGACAGTCGCTGCGGACTTGGAGCAGGCTGCATGGCTCCGTCAGGATCCTAAAAACCGAGCGGAAAATATGATGATCGTTGATCTGCTGCGCAACGACATGAACCGCATTTCAGAGATTGGTAGTGAACGAGTCGACCACCTCTGTCAGGTCGAGCAGTATTCCACTGTCTGGCAAATGACCTCCACCATCAAGAGCCAGCTGCGGCCCGAGATTGGCCTAGGAGAAATTTTTGATGCCCTCTTTCCGTGTGGCTCTATCACTGGTGCTCCAAAGATTTCGACCATGGCTATCATCAAGGCGACCGAAAAAGCCGCCCGCGGTGTCTACTGCGGTACAGTTGGTATCTGTCTGCCAGACCAGAGACGGATTTTCAATGTGGCCATCCGCACCATTCAGCTTGCGGCTGACAAGGCGATTTACGGTGTTGGCGGTGGCATCACTTGGGATAGCACATGGGAATCCGAGTACATCGAAACCCAGCAAAAATCAGCTGTTCTTTATCGGAAAAATCCGCAGTTTGATCTAGTTACGACAGGGAAGGTTGAGCAAGGCCGACTGACCTTCCAAGACCAACATCTGAAGCGTCTACGAGAATCCGCCCGTTACTTTGCTTATCCATTTGATGAGGAAAAACTGAAGGTAGAGTTGAACCAAACCTTAGCGGAACTGGATCCAAGTACGGACTACCGCCTGCGGATCTCCATCGCAAAATCTGGAAAAGTGACCTGCCAGCTAGAAAAGCTGCAAACACTCCCAGAAGCTTTCTGCAAAGCCATTCTCGTTCCACAAAATGCCGACTTACAACAGCCTTTCACCTACTTTAAAACCAGCTATCGGCCGCATTTATCCTTGGGCCAGCAGGAGCAGATTTACTACAATGCCCAAGGGCAGCTACTAGAAAGCTCCATCGGCAACCTAGTTCTCCAATTAGACGGCCACCTCTATACGCCACCAGTCGAGCTAGGCCTTTTGAATGGCATCTATCGCCAGCATCTCTTAGCAACAGGTCAGGCCACAGAAAAAATTCTCAGCCTAGACGACTTGACATCAGCAGAAAAAATCTACGCCTGCAACACACTGCGAGGCCTTTATGAATTGGAAATAGATGATTGAGGCTGGGACAAAAGTCCTAGCCTCTCAATTGTCTTTGGATTGTCGAGCAAGACGCAGTGGTTGAGTGAGCTCTACTACGCTGATTTCATCAGCTTTTACAGCCCTACTCAACTGTGCGGAGGTGGGACGACGAAATCGAATTCTAACCAATTACCGATTTCTGTCTCACTCTCTTTTCTATAGGCCTCAGTCCGCTAAGACAAGAAGTAGGCCTGCTATTTCAAGATTTTAGAAATATTTTAGAAATGCTTGATGAATACTTAATAAGTGTCCGATATACTAGGTAGTGAGGAAAGGATTTCCAAAGATAATTCAAAAAGGAGAAGTAAAACCATGGAAAATATTTTAGTTTTACAAGGGGTCAGCAAAAAGTTCGGCCAGCAGCAGGCTCTGAGCGATGTCAATCTGACCATCAAAAAAGGAGATATCTACGGTCTCATCGGTAAAAACGGGGCCGGTAAAACCACTCTGATCAAAATCATGACCCAGCTGATGCATGCCAGCAACGGAACCGTGTCTCTCTTTGGTTCCAGCAATCAGGCAGAATGGACACAAGCCCTCAAGCGGGTCGGCTCGGTCATTGAAACGCCCGTTGCCCACAACCACTTGACCGCTTACGAAAATCTCAGCTACTACTGCAAACTCCGCCAGATACCTAATGCCGAGAAGGCCATCCAAGAAACCTTGGAATACGTGAACTTAACAGATACTGGCAAGAAGGAATTCAGAGATTTTTCTCTCGGTATGAAGCAGCGTTTGGGAATTGCCATTGCCTTATTGTCTAAGCCAGATTTGATGATTCTAGACGAACCTATCAACGGACTAGATCCCGTCGGCATCAAGGAATTTCGCCAGCTTGTCCAAAAGCTCAATGAAGAGCTGGGCATGACCTTTGTTATTTCCAGTCATATCCTATCTGAGCTTTATCTAGTCGCTACGCGCTTTGGCATCATCGACCAAGGCCATATGATCAAGGAAATTTCCAAGGCTGAATTTGAAGAACAAAGCGAAGATTATATCGTCTTGAAAACGGATCATTTGGAGGAAGCCAGCCGGCTACTCCAAGACCAATTAGGCTACCGCATCAAGGTGGTCAATGCTCTCAATGAGATCCATGTCTTTACTCACTCACATAACATCAACAATATCGTAAAAGAGTTGGTCACAGCTGACTTAGTCATTCAAGAAATCTACTATGCACGACAAAATCTCGAAAATTTCTTTACAGATTTACTTGATCAAAACCAGGGAGGTCTATCATGATTCAAACCATTCGCGCTGACTTTTACCGTCTCTTCCACTCCAAGGGCTTTTGGATTACCGAGTTCGTTTTGCTAGCCAATATCCTGCTCGGCGTCCTCTATAAGGTTACCAGCAGATTTGGAACATCCATTGAGACGGATGGACAAAACATCACTCAGCAAGCACCAGTAAAAATGACGGGTATCAATGCTCTTGCCCATTTCTCTGGAAATTCTGACAGTATTATATTTTTCACTCTCATTGTCGTCTGCCTCTTATTAGGTGTGGACTTGTCCCGCAAGCTTTATAAAAACAGCCTCGCTCACGGTATTTCACGGACAGAGTTCTTCCTATCTAAAACTTTGGTCTCCTTTGTTGTCGCCATCTTCCAATTCATTCTCTTGCTAGGGCTATCCTTCATTATCGCTAGCTCTATCAACGGAATTGGAACAGCTCCAGCAGGTTTCTTTGGCCAATTTTTAGTAACCATTCTCGTCCAACTCATTGTGACCATCGCTTGGATTGGCATCGTGTCCTTCGTCCTCTATCTCAGCCATTCCATTGCTGCGGTCTTTGTTACCTATTTTATCGGAAGCGCCCTGCTTGCCTTTCCAGTCTTACTCTATCCCCATATAGAGTTGTTCCGCTATTTAACCTTACGATTTGGAATAGAGATGGCTGCGGATCCTGCTGCTGTTTTGCAAGCTAGCTTGGTAGCGATTGGCATAGCAGTCTTCTTCCTAGGCAACAGCCTCCTCATTTTCAAGAAAAAAGATCTCTAAAACCAAACAATCAGCTAATCTTCTGACTAGCTGATTCTTTTTTATAAGGCCACAATCAATTCAAACCAATCGTCCTCTGCTTGAATGGTCAAGTCACCACCCAGGATTTCGACCAGCTGCTGGGTGATATAAAGGCCCAGCCCAGACGACTCCTCACTGCTGGAGAGATTTTCAGAATAGAAGCGATTGGTTAGTTTATCCAGATGCAAAATAGGCTTCTGAACCTTATTTTTGACCTGAAAAATGACCTTTTGTCCTTCTTTTTTCAGACTGATGCTGGCTGTTTCTCGGCCATGTTTGAGGACATTGCTGAGCATGTTCTGGATGATTCGATCAAAGATGTCACTGTCCGTTTCCAAAAGCAGATTTTCAGACAGATCCACATCTAAATCAATCCCTGCTCGCTGAAAGGCATCATAATAGGCAAAGAGTTGCTGGGTGACCAGCTGGGATAGATCTACTCGCTGCAACTTCGGTCGAATAGCTCCTTCCATCAAGCGACGGTATTCCATCAGAGCCTCCAAGCGCCTGGATACCATACCCAGATTATCCGCAATCTTTTGCAACTGCTGGTCCATCTGGTCCTTATCAGCATCTTTGAGTAGCTGTTGCGTGTAGCCACTAGCAATGGTCAGTGGCGTTCGGATATCGTGGGCAATATTGCTGATAGCCATGTCCAAGGTTTTCTTTTCCTGCTGGGTCACAAAGGACATCTTATCAATTTCCTGAAAAAGCTGCTCCACCTCGTCAATCAGAGCCACTAGGCTCGGAGATTGATCTCTCAAAGTCAGCCGAACCTGACTTCCTGTGCGACGTTTAGCACGGATCTGGCTGGTCAGACTACGAATCGTCAGATGATAGCGAACCAGCATGATTGACAAGAAGAGTATGAGCACAAAGGCTATAATTAACCACATAGCTAATCCTCCTTGAGCCGCACGCCCAGACCCCAAATGGTCTCGATATAATCTGTCGAACTATCCAGCTGGGCTAATTTCTTACGAAGATTGCTGAGATGGGCATTGAGCGTATTATCGCCTGGCAGATAGGTCTCCTCCCAGACCGACTCATACAGCTCCTCTTTGGTAAAAATCTTTTTAGGATGAGCCAGCAAGGTCTGGAAGATCTGAAATTCCTTTTTCCCTAGCCGCATGGACTGGTCACCAGAAGCAATTTCAAAGGTATCTGGTAGAAGGCGGATGTTTTTGATCAAGGTCTCCCCAGTAGGCTTAGGCTGAGACTGCTGATTACTTCGCAGTTGGACTGTGACACGCGCCGCCACTTCGTCTAGATTAAAAGGCTTGACAATGTAATCATTGGCACCGTCCAGCAGATACTGGCTCACGAGACTCTTTTCGCCCAGGGCGGTCAGCATGACTACCGGCACCTGACTGGTCTTGCGAATTTCCCTCAGCACCTCGTCGCCATTTTTTCCCGGCAGCATAATATCCAGCAGAACTAAATGAATCTCTTCTTCCGCAAAAATCCGCAGTCCCTCGGTTCCAGAATAAGCTGAAAACACGACATGATCCTGCGTAAAGAGATTTTTCAAAATCTCATGAATATCATTGTTGTCTTCAATTAGTAAAAGATTGGCCATCATCACTCTCCAATAGCTTGATAAAACTAGTGTAGCAAGGATGAGCCAGCAAGTCAATCAAATATAAACGATGCAAAAGAAAGAGAGTGGGACAGAAATCGGTAATTCGTTAGAATTCGATTTCGTCGTCCCACCTCCGCACAGTTGAGTAGGGCTGTAAAAGCTGATGAAATCAACGTAGTAGAGCCCACTCAACCACTGCGTCTTGTTCGACAATCCAAAGACAATTGAGAGGCTAGGACTTTTGTCCCAGCCTCCTTGATGTTATTTCACAGATGCTCCATTAGTCGCGATGACTTCCTTGTACCAGTCAAAGGATTTTTTCTTAGAACGTTTGAGTGTTCCTCTTCCTTCATTGTCCCGGTCCACATAGATAAAGCCATAGCGCTTCTTCATCTCGCCAGTACCAGCTGATACTAGATCAATACAGCCCCAGGTCGTGTAGCCCCACAGAACCACACCGTCCTCATTGATGGCTTCCCGCATGGCCTTGACATGGGCCGCCAGATAGTCAATCCGGTAATCATCAGCCACATAGCCATTTTCATCCGGAGTATCCACTGCACCCAGACCATTTTCCACGATAAACATGGGCTTTTGATAGCGATCCCAGATGGTATTTAGCGTAATGCGCAAGCCCAGTGGATCGATCTGCCAGCCCCACTCAGAAGCTTCCAAATAAGGATTCTTGAGAGAAGCAAAGATATTGCCCTCCGTCAGCTCATTGACCTTAGGGTCGCCCGAAGCCACCCGGCTAGAGTAATATGAGAAGGAAATGAAGTCCACCGTATGCTCCTTGAGCAGCTGCAGATCTTCTTCTGTCATTTCGACAGTGATGCCCTCGCGCTCCCAAGCTTTCTTAGCATAGTTAGGATATTCACCACGCGCCTGCACGTCGATGAAGAAATAATTTTTCCTGTCTTCCTCCATACCAGCCCATACATCGCGTGGATGACAGGTATTAGGATAATTTTGCCCCGCCGCCAGCATACAGCCGACCTTATTTTCTGGATCAATCTCATGAGCTAGCTTGGTGGCAATGGCTGACGCGACCAGCTCATGATGGGCCGCTTGATACTTGACCTGCTCCTCATTTTCGCCTTCTTCAAAGCAGAGCCCCGCCCCCATAAATGGTGCATGGAGAATCATGTTAATTTCATTGAAGGTCAGCCAGTACTTGACCAAGCCCTTGTAGCGGGTAAAGAGAGTGCGGCAGAGACGCTCGTAAAATTCCAGCATCTTACGGCTCCGCCAACCACCATATTGCTCAATCAAGTGCATGGGACAGTCAAAGTGAGTAATAGTCACCAAGGGCTCAATACCGTACTTATGGCATTCCTTAAAGAGGTCTTCGTAAAATTTCAGGCCAGCTTCATTGGGCTCCAGCTCATCCCCCTTAGGGAAAATCCGACTCCAAGCAATGGACAGCCGATAGGTCTTAAAGCCCATCTCGCCAAAGAGGGCAATGTCCTCCTTGAAGCGATGGTACATGTCAATAGCTTCCTTGGCAGGGTAGAAATAGCCTTCCTCAAAGTCAAACATCTTTTTCTTACCCGTGATGATGGCCAAACGGTCCTCACCAATCGGCACCACATCTACATTAGCCAGCCCACGACCATCCGCATCATAAGCACCTTCACACTGGTTGGCAGCTGTCGCTCCGCCCCACAAGAAACCATCCGGAAAAGTCAGTTTTTCAGTCATAATTCTACTCACTTTCTTATTTTATCTCTTCATTTACTTATATTATACCCCAATATCCAGACCTTTACTTGTGAAATACTGCGAAACAATGATACTATTCTACTATTTAAATTAATACAAAAGATTTTCAGAGTCCCGTTTTTTAAAAAACCGTCTTTTAAGAAAAAGGCAATTAGCCTCTCCTGAAACAAAAAAGAAGACCGAAAACCAGTCTTCTCTTATTCCTCTTAAATCAAAGCCGTGATGGCCGTTACTAGGCCAAAAACGATACCTGGTGCATTGGCAGCTGCAAGCGGAATATCTCTTTCTTTTTTGAACAAGCCGTAGTAAACCCAAAGACTACAGTTGATTGCTGCGACGAGCGGTTGGATAAAATTCCCTTTTTGCCCCGCTAGGTTGTTCATGATTTGTGGAAAATAGGACACATACATCATTACGGACATAAAGGTTGCAACCCAACCTAAAATTTTCATTTGTTTTTCAGACATTTTTAATACCTCTTTCATTTTTCGGTTATATTTTATAACGATAGTCCAAAACAATCAAGTCCTTTTATCCCTTTGTTATGAAGATGTAAACTATCACAATCTTGTGATAAGTAAAAAGACAAAGAAAAAGATCGGATTGCTCCGATCTTTTCAAGTTCCGCTCTAAGAAAATCATAGAATGAAATCTACAAACTTCAAATTTGATTTTCGATAAGAGGAATTATTTGATTGCGCGTGATTGCAATCCTTCTTCTTCCAAGAAGAGGCGGAATGGTACGAGTTCTTCTGCTTCGTATTTTTCCTTGAAGGCTTTAATAGCTTCTTCTGAGTATTGTTTTGGATCCAACTCAAGTACTTCTACTGGAAGTGGACGATGTGGAGTGATGTGAGCATCGATAACAACAGTTTTACCTTCTTTGTTCAATTTAACAGCTTCTGCAACAACTGCATCGATATCTTCGATACGGTCAACTGTAAATCCAACAGCTCCTTGAGCTTCAGCGATTTTCGCGTAGTCCGCGTTAGGGAAGTCACAACCAAACAAGTGTTTGTTTGTGTCTTCGTATTTGTCCTTGATGAAGGCATATTTACCATTTGAGAAGACAACGTTGATAACTGGAAGGTCGTATTGAACGTTTGTGATCACGTCTGGGTAGCACATGTTGAATGCACCGTCACCCATGATGTTCCATACTTGGCGATCTGGATTGTCTTTCTTAGCAGCGATACCACCAGGAAGGGCAATACCCATTGTCGCAAAGAGTGGAGATGTACGCCACATGTTCTTAGGTGTCATGTGAAGGTGACGAGTAGATGTTTGAGTAGTGTCACCTACGTCGATTGAATAGATAGCGTCTTGATCAGCATGTTTGTTGATTGCATTGTAAACTTGATACAATTGCAATTCACCCTCAGTTTTACCTTCGAGTTTGTTCATGTAATCACGCCAGTTTTGGTTATTCTTAACGTTTGCACGCCACCATGGAGTAGACTCAACTGGGTTTACTTTGTCAAGGATTGCTTTCGCTGCTTGACCTGCATCACCAAGGATTGAAGCGTCAAGGGCATGGCGTTTACCAAGTTTGTAAGGGTCGATATCGACTTGGATGAATTTTTCAGTGTTCTTGAAGGCTTCGTAAACTTCAGCAAATGGGAAGTTTGAACCAAGGAAAAGAACTGTGTCTGCTTCAAAGACAACTTCGTTGGCTGGTTTCCAACCAACACGGTAAGCAGAACCTGTCAAACCTTCGTAGTTCCATTCGAAAGCTTCAAAGTTTTTACCAGTTGTGATGATTGGTGCTTTGATTTTACGTGACAATTCAGTAATCACTTCACCAGCTTTAACACCACCGTAACCAGCGTAGATAACTGGGCGTTCAGCATTGTTCAAGATTTCAACCGCTTTATCGATTTCAACTTCGTTCAAAGCAGGAGCGATAAATGAACGCTCGTAAGAACCTGAACCGTAGTATGAATTTTCGTCGATTTCTTGGAAACCGAAGTTTACTGGAATTTCAACAACGGCTGGACCTTTTTTAGAAACTGCAGCACGGCAAGCTTCGTCAATCACTTTTGGCAATTGCTCAGCGTATGCCACACGTTTGTTGTAGACAGCAATACCGTTGTACATTGGGTTTTGGTTCAATTCTTGGAAGGCATCCATGTTGAGTTCGTTGACTGGACGTGATCCAAGGATAGCAAGGAATGGCGTGTTGTCCATAGCTGCATCGTAAACACCGTTAATCAAGTGAGTCGCACCTGGACCACCTGAACCAACTGCAACCCCGATTGAGCCGCCGAATTTAGCTTGCATCACTGCTGCAAGAGCACCTGTTTCTTCGTGGCGAACTTGCAAGAAGCGGATATCTTTGTCTTCAGCCAAAGCATCCATCAATGAGCTGAGTGTTCCTGATGGGATACCGTAGATGGTGTCTACGCCCCATGTCTTCAATACGTTGAGCATTGCTGCAGATGCAGTAATTTTCCCTTGAGTCATAATGATAACTCTCCTTCAAAATTAAATTATTTATCGAAAACTTTCAGATAATATAATGAAAACGTTTCAATAAACTTACTCTACAAATTTATCACTTTTTCCACCGCTTGTATAAGAATATGCTCAGGAACGCTTTAGAACTATTACATAACAATTATGAGATTTTTCTGACTTTTGAAATGTATATTATAATAGATTTCAGAAAAAGGTGAAAGTGACTCTCGCTGACCTTTGAAACTGGGGAAGATTTTAATTTGGAGCAAACTAGAAATTTAAGGGCTAAACATGCTATAATATTGCTAGGTAAACGAAAATATTCCAAAACAGTAGGTGAAAAGATGATCAGAGAAGCCAGTCCTAACGACCTAGATGAATTACTCCATTTGTACCTCTCCTTGCACGAGACGGCCATTCCAGAAAAAAGTCCAACCTTACAAAAAGTCTGGCAGCGGATGGTAGAAGATCCAGACCATCATATTATAGTCAAAGTGCTTGACGGAAAGATTGTTTCTTCTTGTATTTGTGTCGTTATTCCCAATCTCACGAGAGGACTACGCCCCTACGCCTTGATCGAAAATGTCGTCACTCATCATGACTTTAGAGGAAAGGGGTATGCTAGTGAATGCCTTGATTTTGCTAAGAAAATAGCAACCGAAGCCAATTGCTACAAAATGATGCTGCTAACGGGCTCCAAGAAAGAAAGCACCTGGGAATTTTATAAACGGGCTGGCTACAACCACCAAGATAAGAAGGCCTTTATCCAGTGGCTAGACTAAAGCAAGCAAAAATCTTTAATAATATAGAAAACGAGGCTGGAACAAAAGTCCTAGCCTCTCAATTGTCTTTAGATTGTCGAGCAAGACGCAGTGGTTGAGTGGGCTCTACTACGCTGATTTCATCAGCTTTTACAGCCCTACTCAACTGTGCGGAGATGGGACGACGAAATCGAATTCTAACGAATTACCGATTTCTGTCCCACTCTCGTTTTGAAATGTCAGTTTTAACTGCTTGATTAAGCTGGCCAAGAAAAATATTTTCAGAAAACATTTACAGATACGGCTGCAGAACCTTTGACAACGTCGCATAGCCAGCAATGGTCAAATGCAAGCCATCCGTCGTAAAATCCTCCCGCAGCTGACCGCCCTCATCCAAGAAGCTATCATAAAGGTCGATAAAATGGACATTGGTATAGATGCTTGCTAGGTCTTGGTAGGCACGATTGAGGGCTTGAATTTTCTCGTTCGTTCGGATATAAACCGTCCCTTTGTACTGCTCCTGCTCATTCACAGGCAGGACGGACAGCAACTGGATCTGAGCCAGAGGATAGTCACGGGAAATCTCCTGAACAACTGCTTCCAGATTGGCCAGCGTTTCAGTCTGAGACATCTCCTTGCCAATGTCGTTGGTTCCAATCAGGAGAAAGACCTTGTCCAGAGCCTGCCCAAAGAGATGGGCATCCAAGTTTTCTAAAAGCAAATCAGTCTTGTAGCCACGAATGCCACGATTGACCAAGGTTTTAGGACTTTGCAATAGCTCATGCAGTGGGAAATATTCCACAATCGAATCACCGATAAAAATAATCGCTGGCTCTTTTACCGCAAGCTGATTCAGATCCCGATAATTTTTCTGGATCTTTGCCTGCTCATTTAAAAGCCACTGTTCTAATAGTTGAACTGCCATTTAGACTCCTTTTTCTAAGTATTGCTCAATTACCTGCAAAACGCCGGCCTCTGAATTGGCTGGTGCCAAGCGACTGGCAATGCGCTTAATCTTCTCGTCCCCATTTTCCATAGCATAGGAGAAATCCGCTAGTTCCAGCATTTCCAAGTCATTTTCGCTGTCGCCAAAAGCCATGATTTCCTTGCTTTTGATTTGCCACCGATCCATGAGCTGACGAAGCCCCCAGGCCTTGTGAAGGCCTTCTTGGATAATGTCAATCGCACCATAGCCACTGGTCACAGCACTCAATCTTCCGGCAAATGCTGTATTGATCTGCCGCGTAATCTCTGCTGCTTGCGCTTCATCTACCATAACGCTCATCTTTAGCACTTCTTCAAACGGATGATCTTGCAGATTGGGTACGAAATTCATTCGTTTGTAGAAATGGGCCGCCATTTCCTCTGTCATAATCTTGCTAATCATCGGAAAATCAGTGCCGTCCTGAACAAGGCCACCTTTAGTGGAAGTGACCACCAGATGCACCTCTCGTTCTTGACCCTGAAAATAAGCCAGCGTATCCGCAATCAAGTCAGGCTGCCAGAAAGTGCCCAGCAACATTTCATTCTTTTCAAAGATTCTAGCGCCGTTGGCGACGATCAGGGTCATACGCTCTGTCAAGTCGCCCAACAATAAGCGCATTCTTTGAATTTCATTGCCCGTCGCAATGACAAACTTGATGTTCCGCTCCTCCAGCTGGTCTAAAACTGCTGTCAGGCGTGGCAAATCCAGCTCGCCTCTCGGATCCAAAAGGGTACCGTCCATATCCGTAGCGATCATTTTAATCGGCATCTTCCCACCTCATTTCTATAGTCTCAGATACTTATTTTTCACTTTATTCCATAAATATTTGAGATAAGCTTGCCCTTTTAACTTTTTGACTAATGATTTTTCAAAATCTTTTACTTGGGCATCTACTTGATTTTTAGCACTTTTCCCCGCAATTGCATAGCAACTTCTAGCCGTATGGTAACCAGCCGATCCTCGATTATTCTGAGGGGCTTTGAAAGCTTGCCCTCCATTTCGAATCGCCAGCCTGCGAAACTGGGGATCCCACTGGGCTGGACTTTTGACATCGTAATAATAATGGGAACTATGATTGAAAAGCGAGGGTTTCTTCCCATAATTAAAACTAGCTCCATTGACTAGCCCATTTTGACTGCTCTTTTCTGGATCTAGGATATTGAGAAAGTGCCCTTCCCTATCCAGAATAAACTCAGTATGGAAACGATGGAGAATCTTGATATTGGCCTGATAGGGCTGATGGTCTGGGTAGGTCACCTTGCCCTTATCGACAAAGGCTTTATTATGCAGCCTCGAAGATTCCCAGAGCTGGCAGTCTAGGTCAGGATGCGCCTGAAAATAGGCTAGGAGAGCCTGGCCATCTGTCATCCCCGGCTTGCGAAAATGCTGTCTGACCCACTGGGCCTGCTGACTGGAAATGACGTAGCGAAACTGGTGCAACTGACCTTTTAACCTTTGATTGCCACTGTCTGCAATAAAATCTGCTGGAGAAAAAGCCTGTCGAATCGGTTGAGAAAACTGGCGCCAAAAGGGAGCGTGTGGCGATAAGTCCGAATGTATACGTGAGAGCAGTTTGGTAATTTCTGCTGCTTCCCCGCTCAATTCGTCAGGCATGTCCATATAGAGCATAGCTAGCTCTAACAAGTTCTCAGCTTGCTGGGGCTGGACTGCTCGACATTCAAAAGACCACAGTTTCTGAAAGAGGGGACTGCCAAATATGAAAGCTTCCTCAAAAAGGCTTTGGCGAGCTGATTCATGTGGCAATGACGCCATTTCTGCCAGAAAAACTTTATCAAGAGCAGCTTGAGACCAGCCGATCGCTTGTAATTTTAGGCGGTATTGCTCGATTTCTACTTCCATCACCATCCACATCCATCATATAAAATTTCTTTAGCACCGTTTAAGACTCCGCTAGCAGGTTCATGCAGCCTTCGATACCTCTCCTATTTATCTCTAAATATGCCAAAATTTCATGTAAAAGTCAACGTACAATGGAACTTTCGGTCTCAAATTGTATTCTTTCAGCATTTTTTGCTATACTAGTCTTAGGAAAACAACGAGGACAAAAGATGACGCCAAATAAAGAAGACTATTTAAAATGTATTTACGAGATTGGCACGCGCCAGGGAAAAATCACCAATAAAGAAATCGCCCAGCACATGCAGGTTTCTCCGCCGGCCGTGACGGAGATGATGAAGAAAATGCTAGCTGAAGAACTCCTAATCAAGGACAAAAAGGCCGGCTATCTGCTGACCGACCTAGGCCTGCAGCTGGTCTCTGACCTCTACCGCAAGCATCGATTGATTGAGGTCTTCTTGGTCCAAAAGCTAGGCTACACCACGGACGAAATCCATCAGGAAGCCGAGATTCTGGAACATACCGTTTCTGAGCGCTTTGTCGCAGGCTTGGAAAAAATGCTAGATTTCCCAGAGACCTGCCCTCATGGTGGCACAATCCCAGCCAAACACCAGCTGCTGAAAGAAAAATACCATCAAACTCTGGCCTCCGCTCAAGAGCCTGGTAACTACCTCATCCGCCGTGTCCACGACGACTTTGAGCTTTTGGCTTATCTGGAAAAGCACAATCTAAACATAAACCAAGAAATCCGTTTCCTCCAGTATGACGACTACAGCCAGCTCTATCAACTAGAAGTAGACGGCCAAGCAATCCAAGTTAGCCCTATGATTGCCCAACAGATTTATGTAGAAAAACTATAAACAGGATCCAGTTCAGACTTTTTAGTCTAAACTGGGTTTTTATTGACAAAAATAAGATGTTAGAATATAATAAGTGTACTTATAAATATCCAGAGGAAAAGCTAATGGAAAAATCGCAATTTAACTCCATCTACAAGGATGAATACAAAAAATCAACCGGTCTGCTCTTTATCCGTGCCTACCACAAGTGGCATGGGCTGATAAAAAACAAACTGAGAACGATTGATTTGACCCATCCCCAGTTTGTCGTTCTGACCACTCTTGCTGCACTCCTGCGTCAGCAAGAATGGGTGAGTCAGACCGATATTGCCCAATTTTCTGACATGGATGTTATGACCGTATCCCAAATCATCCGCCTCTTGGTCAAGAAAGGTTTGATCATGCGGGAAGTCCATCCCAAGGACAGCCGCGCCAACATCATACTTCTAACGGAAATGGGGCTGCAAAAGATCAACCAAGCCCTTCCTCTGGTAGAAGGCATTGATCAGGCGTTCTTTGGAAAATTAGAAAATAATACAGAAACATTAAACCAACTCTTAATAGAACTGGAGGCAGAAAATGACTAGATTTTGGATTGGTGTCGTATCAAAAGAACATGTGCTAAAAGGTGTAGAAGGTGGATTTTGCCAAGTCTGCCATGGAAAGAAAGCACCATTGAACCGAATGAAAAAGGGGGACTATCTTCTGTATTACAGCCCCAAGTATCAGCTGAATGGTCAGGAAAAGCTGCAGGCCTTTACAGCAGTTGGCAAGATTCTAGATGACACTGCCTACCAAGTAGAGATGTTTGAAGGCTTTGTCCCATTTCGGCGAGATGTCAGCTACTACCAACCTGTCAAAGACTGCCCCATTGAACAAGTCCGCCAGCATCCTCAGTGGCGCCAATATGTTTCTCAGATAAGATACGGACATTTCGAAGTTTCGAAAGAATTTTTTCTCTATATCTTTGAACAGATGAAGGAAGAATAGGAGGCTGGGACATCCTGACCTCCTATTTTTTCGTATCCGATATCATATGCTCTATAATTGTTTTAGCAGGAATTATGGAGTTTTTAGGAAAAATCCTATCTACCTTACTGAAAAGTATAAATCAAATCATATCACAAACCGCCTAGAAAGACCAAGACTTTTCTGATCAAAATAATACTCTAGACACTTCCACTTCATCACGTTTTTTAAAAGAAAGAAAAGATCCCATTTACCCCCTTGCAAACCTTTTCACTTTTTGCTAGAATGATGTCAAAAAATTAAGAAGGACAAATTATGCCACAAAATCTCTTTAAAGAATTAGCTCGGCTAGAGCAAGTTGAAGCTCTGGCTCTCGGAGGTTCACGGGCCGGCCAGCATTTTGACCAAGACTCAGACTATGATGTCTATGTCTACCTGAGCGCTCCTCTCGCGCCAGCCATCCGCCAAGAAATCCTCAGCAAGTACTGCTCCTATATGGAAATCGGCAATCAATTTTGGGAACTGGAAGACGACTGCGTCCTCAATAATGGGATCGAGATTGAGCTGATTTACCGCTCGCTGGACGACTTTGACCAAGACCTACAGACCGTCGTTTTAGAGCATCAAGCCCAGAATTCTTACACTACCTGTATGTGGTACAATCTGATCCACAGCAAGATTCTCTACGATCGAGACGGCCGCTATGCTGCCCTCCAGAGCAAGTACAGTCTGCCCTATCCAGCTGAGCTGAAAAAGAATATCATCAGCAAGCAGCTCCTGCTCCTCGACCAGGCTATGCCAGCTTTTTCAAGACAGATCAAAAAAGCTCTCAAACGCCAAGACCTGCTCAGCATCAATCACCGCAGCAGCGAGTTTTTCGCCTCTTACTTTGATGCACTCTTTGCCCTCAATGAGCAGCTCCATCCAGGCGAAAAGCGCATGCTCCAGTATGCCAAAGAAAATTGCTCCCGCCTGCCTCAGGATTTTGAAGCCAATATCCAAGACTACTTCCAACATCTCTACCAGCCAGACCATCAGCAGGAAGCCGTCCTAGCCTTGGATAGCCTTCTAGACAATCTTAAACAATTGATTGAAGCAGCCATCTAGAATTTCAACAAATAAAAAGCTCATGAAACCAGTTTTTCAGCTGGTTCATGAGCTTTTTGCTATTTTCGACAAGCAAGCTAAGGCTTATTTGTTAAAGATTGACTGTCTGAAGTCGTCTGTCTCACGAAGATAGGCATTGTAAATCTTCTTCTTGAGCAGGTTGACCCAGCTAGCTTCAACACGATTTGTCGCATTGGTAATGTTGCGCACATCCTCTGCGACTGCTTCATCCATCAGCTTCTGCATCTCTGCATACGAGCGAATGGTTACTTGCTTGGTACTGTTTGGATTTCTGAGTTCGTACTCAATGGTGATTGGTTTGAGCTTGGTTAGCTGGTCAATCCGCTCTTGGTACATGGCCTTCTTAAAGGCCGCCCATGAAGCATACTCACCCTTGAATACATTTTCCAAGACTTTCTGGTCGGTCACCAGACCAACATCTCTCCTGAGCCAGCCATCCCAAGTTGTCTTGCCTTCTGCAGCAGCCTCTTCAGAGAATTTCCCTGAAACATAAGGGACAAATCCTTCATGATAGCCCTTGGCTGCCAGCAATTCATAGGCTGTGCGACGGAACATAACGTCTCCCGGCGCCCCATTTGGATTGCTCAAGGCTGAGTAGATTGGCGAGAAGAGGCTGAGACTGAGGTAGCCATTACGTGGATACTGTCCGCTATCCTTATTCTCCCGACGGGTGATGACATCATTGTCAATCAGAGATTCAAAGCTGGTTAGCTGCTTGATTTCCTCAGCAGTGAAAGTGCGCGTCTGGTTACCAGCATGGGTCTGCTTGCCATATTTATCTGTGATATAGTAATTCTCCATCTTTCTGAACCACTGGAGCTTGGCAGCATCACTCTGCTTGACCATCGAAGTCCCCTCTAGATAATCCAGCGTGTAAATCATGTCAAACATGCCATGGACATAGTGCTGCAAATCTGCTGCATTTTGGACACGTTCCTTGAAGTTGTAGGTATGCATCCGTGTCTTAGAATCCTTGTCCGTCTTGAAGAGGGTATTGAGGGTAATGGTAGGTTCATTTGGACTTGGAGTGGACTGCAAGAGACCACGCGCATAGAGCTCAGCCCCCAGTCCTTCACGACGACCATAGCCTTCAAAGTAGATAGAACCGTCGGAGTTATGGGTCATCTCATGGGTGTAGACAGAGTTCCCATAGTCTTCTAACAAACGAGCAGCATCAAAGTGGGTGACACTTCCCGTAGCATAGGCATTGTATCCCTTGCTTGGATACCACTTGCCGGCTGGTCCAAAGAATTCCTGCATAGCTAGTGATTTCTTGTCATTAGCTGGAGCCCAATATCTTTTACCATCCTTGTCAACCAATGAGAATCCATCGTAAACCAGAACAGAACGGAAGAGCTTGTCCTTGCTTTCAGGACTTAGGATCTTATACCAGAAATCATAGTGGTCACGCTGCCATTCAGCTGACTTTCTAACTCGGTCTTCGACATACTCAACCAATTCTGCATCTGTTCGCACCCTGTTATTGGCATCAAGGCGGTAGCGATCATAAGCTCCCATAGAGACGGTGGACATATTGGAGATGACATAGACACCCTTCTCAGTCATGGT
Organism: Streptococcus cristatus; assembly: GCF_003943815.1. Classification (GTDB taxonomy): domain Bacteria; phylum Bacillota; class Bacilli; order Lactobacillales; family Streptococcaceae; genus Streptococcus; species Streptococcus cristatus_F. The sequence continues at coordinate 104,717 of NZ_RJNA01000005.1, forward strand.
CAAGAGTGGCAGGAGCATGCCCTTATGTTCCCAATTATCCGCAGTAATCTTGTCGTAAACGCCGACAGAATACTTGCTCTTGCCCTCGGCTGCATCCTGAAGCTGTCTGGCTTCTGCTACATCGGACTTAGCCTCAACGATGTAGGCTTTTGTATTGGTCTTGAGCCATTCGTTATTGGTCTTGTCTGGCAGGAAGAGCTGGCGATAGCTTTCCAGATAGTTGAAGAGGCCGCGCTTGCCAGTCGCTTCAGAGAGCGAGTTGTCGTAGGCCAGATGGTTATTCTTGGCCTTGAGATTTTCAAAACCAGACTGACCGAGTGCAATGATGGTGTCTAGCGTTGAAGCCTTATGATTTCCAAAGAAGTCAAACTTATAGGCCGATAAATCCTTGACATTGGTCTTGTCATAGTTGATATTATACCAACGATTGAGATAGGTCAGACCCAGCAGGAATGCTTCCTTATTGGCTCTAATCTTCTGAGCCACATAGTCCGCTACAACATCGCCTTCAGTATTGATGGACTTGTCCATAGCTAGAACTTTGCGTAACTCTTCTGCCAACTTGGTCTTGACTTGCTCAAAGGCTGTATCCAGATAGAGCTCATCCATAGAAGCATCCGCATTCACGCCTAAAACAGTTCGCATGGCTGGTGAGTCAAGGACAACCTTGTTCAACTCTGGCAGCACTTGATTGAGAATTCTGCTATAGTCTGATAGGAAGGCTTCTGGAGTATAAAGGAGGTCTAAGGCATTTACAGTGTATTCTGCGATAGCTTGATGTTTGAAGTCTCCCTTATAGGTCAGATTTAGATAGTCAACCGTCTTATCCTCAAAGTGCAGCATCAGGCGGTTAATCACAGTCTTGTTGCTATTTATATCAGTGATCATCTGGTCACCCTTCATCGGAACCACATCCAGCAAATACTCTCTAGTAAGCTTGTGATGATCTGGAAGTTTATTGCCGTAGGCAACGATAGTTTCCTTATTATAGAATGGCAGGAGTTTTTCCATATTGGCATAGGCTATCAGACGGTCTTCTCGAGCATTCTTTTCCTTGCTGTAGTCAACAGTATGGAGATTGAGATTGCTGTCCTCTAGCGTGGTTGTAATGTCTAGGCTAGCCAGCTTCTCTTCAGCCTCGTCCAAAGTCAGAGTAGACGTGACAAACTGATCATTTCCTAAAGTTTCGTTTCCTTCAATGGCATAGGCTTCTTTTATGCGATCATTCTTGTAATCTTGGTCGCCAGAAATGCTGTAAACATTTGTACCGCTGACATTGCTGATAACATTGTCAATCAAGCCATTGAAATAATTGGAACCAACCACTCCCCCGATTTGACCGTTCTTCGTAGAATTTTGGATCTTTCCAGTCACATAAGAACGGCTGATGCGGGCATTGTCTTCCAAGCGACCGACCAGACCGCCGAAGCGCTGTTCGTTTGTTCGAGCTCCCGCCAGAATGGTCACATCCGCCCTGCTCTGACTCAGCAAGGAATTTCCTCCCTTGAGGTTAGCAATCAAACCGCCGACATTATAAGCCTTGTACTGCTTGTCATTGGTCTGGATAGTTCCAGTAAAGGAGCTGTTGGTGATTTGGCTATTGCTTGCAACAACGACCAAACCAGCCACCTGGGACGCATTGCCCACTACCGACACTCTACCTTGGACAGAAACATCCGTGATTTGCGCATTATCTGCACTACGAGCCAAGGCAGCAGAGTCATAGGTCCCGACAATATTGACCTCTTTCAGGTCCAGATTAGAAATAGAGGAACCGCTCTTGAGGTTTTCAAACAAAGGTTTGGCTAGATTATAAATCGCATACTGCTTGCCATTGTTGTTACCTGTCAGACTGCCTGTGAAGTTACCTCGGAGATAGACATAATCCGCAGGTGCCAGACTGACCTCACTGGCATCCAAATCGGCTCCTAGAACAAAGTTACCGGCCATATTTTTCTTCATGGCGTCTACCAAACCAGCAAAGCTTGTGTAGACATTTTGCTGACTAGGCACTGCCCTGCTGATATAGAAGTCATAGCCAGACTTGTAGCCTGTTTCGCCCTCTTGTACCAGTTCAGGCAGAGAGACCCTTACCTTGTAGACAGCCTTGCCATCCTTCTGGCCTTCTGCCATGCTGTGAACCGGCAGGAGCATGTCCTTAGATTCACTTGATTTGACTTTGACAAAGTAGGTAGACAGGTCCGTAGGTATAGCGCTCATGGAAACGACACGCTTGAACTGGTCCTTTTCTTTTCTGTAAAACTCTGCCGAATCAATATCACGGAAGGAAATCTTCTTGTATTGCAACTCAAAGTTGCGGCTATCTTTTTCAAGGTCAGTCAGGCTGCCAGCATCAAGCTCATAAGTCAGCTTGGTTTTCAGGGTATAGCCTGTGTAGTAGTCTAAGTCGTCAATCTTCAGACTTCCTGTCACATTGTCAATCGGAAGCGAGCGAACAAGCTGGTCTCCCTTGTACAATTCAGCTGTCGCTGAGCGCAAGGATTTTGTCTTGTCTTCCAAGCTGTATTGAACCGTGACCGACTTGTCCTCTGGATTTTCTGTCAGACTTAAGATCGAAACTGTCGGCTTAACCTTAGGCACACCATTTAGAGCCGTCTTGCTTGCTGTCAGGCTGGCAAAAGCTTGATTGACCTGCACTTGTGTGGCGGTTTGATTATTCAGAATTCCCTCTGTCTTGGCCAATTCGTTTGTATAGGCTGCTTTCTTATCTGCATCCGCATTCTTGTATTGAACAGTCGTCTGCACAGTTCTCCCCAAATCATGTTCATTCCGCAAACGCGTTTTGTCCACTTCAAGCCCCTGTAACTGAGCTTTAGCTTGATTAATTTGCTCCACCAGCTGATTGACTTCCGCTTGGCGGGCTTGTGACTGATTGAGAAGTGCATGGCCTGCAGTCAAAGCGGTATCATAGGCTGCTTGGCGACTTTGACTATCGTTGAAATAACGAGCCTGAGCCTTGATTTGCTCCGCTTCTGTTAGCAGATTGTGAAGCGAAATCAAATCGAACTCTTTCAAGGCTTCCACTTGCGGGGCATCGCTTGGTACCATGTGCGGTTTTATTGTGCCAACTTTGACAAGCTGAGCAACTGCTGCCCGCGTTTCCTCATTGGACAGCTCTTGACGAGCAAGTTCTTGGCCGTTAGAAGTATAAACTCTAGTCTTGATGGTCCGTTCGCCGGGTACACCTGGAGTGACGATTTGACGAGCACCTTGCACAAGATCATCCGTTTCTTCCTCTCGCGTGGTGAAATCGATTTTCTCTACTCGCGTTTCATCCTTATAAGTCAGCGGGTACTCTGGGAGGGCAGATGCTTGCGGAGCAGTGCTCGGTACCATATGTGGCTTGGCCGTTCCGACTTTGACAACTTGTGTGACTGGAGCTAGAGTTTCCTCGTTGGACAACTCTTGGCGGGCAAGTTCTTGACCATTGGAAGTATAAACTCTAGTCTTGATGGTCCGTTCGCCCTGCACACCTGGAGTAACGATACGGCGAGCGCCTTGAACCAGCTCGTCCGTTTCTTCCTCTCGCGTGGTGAAGGCGATTTTCTCTACTCGAGTTTCATCCCTGTAGGTCAGCGGATACTCTGGTAGGGCAGATGCTTGCGGAGCAGTGCTCGGTACCATATGTGGCTTGGCGGTGCCAACTTTGACAACTTGCGTGACTGGGGCTAGCGTCTCCTCATTGAACAATTCTTGACGATCAATTTCCTGACCGTTGGAACTATAGATACGAGTCTTGATGGTCCGTTCGCCTGGCACTCCTGGAGTGACGATTTGACGAGCGCCACGAACTAGTTCATCCGTTTCTTCTTCACGTGTGGTGAAGGCGATTTTCTCTACTCGCGTTTCATCCCTATAAGTCAGCGGATACTCTGGTAGGGCAGATGCTTGCGGAGCGGTGCTCGGTACCATATGTAGCTTGGCCGTGCCAATTTTGACAACCTGCGTGACTGGGGCTAGCGTCTCCTCATTGGACAACTCTTGGCGGGCAATCTCTTGACCGCTGGAAGTATAGATACGAGTCTTGATGGTACGTTCGCCTTGAACACCTGGAGTGACGATTTGACGAGCACCTTGCACAAGATCATCCGTTTCTTCCTCTCGCGTGGTGAAATCGATTTTCTCTACTCGCGTTTCATCCTTATAAGTCAGCGGGTACTCTGGGAGGGCAGATGCTTGCGGAGCAGTGCTCGGTACCATATGTGGCTTGGCCGTTCCGACTTTGACAACTTGCGTAACTGGGGCTAGCGTCTCCTCATTGAACAATTCTTGACGATCAATTTCCTGACCGTTGGAACTATAGATACGAGTCTTGATGGTACGCTCGCCTTGAACACCTGGAGTGACGATGTGGCGAGCGCCACGAACTAGTTCATCCGTTTCTTCCTCTCGCGTGGTGAAGGCGATTTTCTCTACTCGCGTTTCATCCGTATAAGTAAGCGGATATTCTGGTAGGGCAGATGCTTGCGGAGCAGTGCTCGGTACCATATGTGGCTTGGCCGTGCCGACTTTGACAACTTGCGTGACTGGAGCTAAAGTTTCCTCGTTGGACACTTCTTGGCGGTCAATTTCCTGACCGTTGGAACTATAGATACGAGTCTTGATGGTCCGTTCGCCTGGCACTCCTGGAGTGACGATTTGACGAGCGCCACGAACTAGTTCATCCGTTTCTTCTTCACGTGTGGTGAAGGCGATTTTCTCTACTCGCGTTTCATCCCTATAAGTCAGCGGATACTCTGGTAGGGCAGATGCTTGCGGAGCGGTGCTCGGTACCATATGTAGCTTGGCCGTGCCAATTTTGACAACTTGTGTGACCGGAGCTAAAGTGTCCTCGTTGGACAACTCTTGGCGGGCAAGTTCTTGGCCGTTGGAACTATAGATACGAGTCTTGATGGTACGTTCGCCTTGAACACCCGGAGTGACGATTTGGCGAGCGTCCTGAGGTAACTCATCAGTATACTGTTCCTCAATGTTAAAAGCAATCTTCTCCACACGAGTTTCATCCTTTTCAACCAACTCTAACTCAGGAATTTCATGGATTGGAGCGATACCAGGGACTGTGCCATAACTAGTAAGCTCGGGAACCTCGTGCACAGGAGCGGTATCGGGGACCGTGCCATAATCAGACAACTCGGGAACCGCATGAACCGGAGCGGTATCTGGAACGATGCCATAACTAGTGAGCTCGGGTTTCTCATGTACGGGAGCAGTATCTGGGACCGTGCCATAGTCAGTTAACTCGGGGACCTCGTGCACGGGAGCATTGCCATAATCAGTTAACTCGGGAACCTCGTGTACAGGAGCGGTATCAGGGACCGCGCCATAGTCAGACAACTCGGGTTTCTCGTGTACGGGAGCACTAGCGGGAACTGTACCATAATCAGTTAACTCAGGAACCTCGTGCACAGGAGCGGTATCTGGAACCGTGCCATAGCTAGTTAACTCAGGCTTCTCGTACACGGGGGCACTAGCGGGAACTGTACCATAGCCAGTTAACTCGGGAACTTCGTGTACAGGAGCATTATCAGGAACGGTGCCATAGATAGATAACTCAGGCTTCTCGTACACGGGGGCACTAGCGGGAACTGTACCATAGCCAGTTAACTCGGGAACTTCGTGTACAGGAGCATTATCAGGAACGGTGCCATAGATAGATAACTCAGGCTTCTCGTGCACGGGGGCGGTATCGGGGACCGTGCCATATCCAGTTAACTCAGGAACTTCGTGCACAGGAGCGCTAGCGGGGACCGTACCATAACTAGTGAGCTCGGGAACCTCGTGTACGGGAGCGCTATCTGGGACTGTGCCATAGCTAGTTAGCTCGGGAACTTCATGAACGGGAGCGCTAGCGGGAACGGTGCCATAATCAGTGAGCTCTGGTTTCTCGTGCACGGGAGCGCTAGCAGGAACGGTGCCATAGCCAGGCAACTCGGGTACCTCATGAACCGGAGCGCTATCTGGGACTGTGCCATAGCCAGTTAACTCAGGGACCTCGTGTACAGGAGCACTGTCAGGGACCGTACCATAACTAGTGAGCTCGGGAACCTCGTGAACTGGAGCGGTATCTGGAACGGCGCCATAACTAGTGAGCTCTGGAACTTTATGGATTGGAGCACTAGCAGGAACGGTGCCATAGCCAGTTAACTCGGGTTTCTCACGGACTGGAGCACTAGCGGGAACCGTGCCATAGCCAGTTAACTCAGGGACTTCATGCACGGGAGCTGTATCGGGAACCGTGCCATAATTAGTGAGCTCTGGTTTCTCATGGGCTGGAGCACTAGCGGGAACCGTGCCATAGTCAGTTAACTCGGGAACTTCATGCACGGGGGCGCTAGCAGGGACTGTGCCATAACTAGTAAGCTCGGGAACCTCTTGCACAGGAGCGGTATCGGGAACCGTGCCATAGCCAGTTAACTCAGGGACTTCATGCACGGGAGCTGTATCGGGAACCGTGCCATAATTAGTGAGCTCGGGGACCTCGTGCACGGGGGCGCTATCCGGAACTGTACCATAGTCAGACAACTCTGGAACCTCTTGTACCGGGGCATTATCAGGGACCGTGCCATAACTAGTGAGCTCTGGAACTTTATGTATTGGAGCTTCTTTAGGTACAGCCTTATTTGCTGCAGTCCCGACTAAAACAACTTCTGAAACAGGCTCAGTGGTTACTTGATCAGAAATCTGCTTGCTCTCTACGATTTTTCCTTCAACACTATAGTGACGTGTTACGATCTTGCGAATCCCTGGAATGCCCGCGCGGATCACTCGAGATTGTCCTTCGGCTAAGTCATCTGAATACTGATACTCCGTTTTATAGGGGATTTCTTGGGTCTGGGTCCTTACTTGACTTGTAAATTGCAGCTCCGGTCGCTCATGAACTGGCGTTTGACGAGCAAACTGCCCTTCTTTAGCAGCAATCTCCTCCCTCTCCTTCTCGGAAAGATAGGCTCCTTCAGCTAGCAGGGGCTCTTTCGGAGCTTCAGTATTTTTAGGGCGACTTGCTAACTCTTTCAACTCCTGATCAGGCTGACTAGCTGAGGCTTCCTTTTGAAGGGCTGGCAGCTGAGAGTTTCCTCTTTGAGCTAGTTGATGCTGCGCTTCTTTTTTAAGGTAACCAATATACTGGTAGCCAGCAATTTTCAATGGTTCTGGCAACTGATCGCCAACGGCCAAAGTCAGACTTTGATTATAGGCAGCCAAATCCGTACTGCTGATTGCCAAAACAGAAGCTGGCAGAAGCACAGAACCCAATCCTGTCACAAGCAAAATAGAAGACAGGTATCTCTTGCCATTTTTCCCTCGTACCAGCACTAAAACAACTAAGGCCAGACCTGTAGCTGCAAAAGCCGCTCCCAAGAGACCTGACTCGCCTGTCTTAGGGAGCTTCCCTGACAAGCTTTCCTGACTTGTCGGACGGTAAATCAAATAATAAGCGTCCGAATTTTCTTCCGCAAATTTGGGTAGTTCCTTTACAATAGCAGCTTTTTCAGCCTCAGTCAGATCGCTCTCCACTACATAGTGATACTGAACGACGGTAGACTGATTGGCAGACACTTCTGCTGCCTCGACAGAGCTGACAACTCCTCCCATTGTCGTACACAAAAAGAAGCTTCCGATAGTAGCGGAAACTAGACCTACAGACAGCTTTCTAAAAGAATAGCGCTGGTATATGTCACCAGTGACTCTTTTTTTCATAAAATTCCCTTTTCTTCATATAATAAGCTAATAAAAATTTTACTGAATTTTACTCAAAATTGCAATCCCTTAGCCTTATAAAATACTTTTCTTTCAGCTATCGAAAAGGTCTCCATTTTAGCGACAAGTAAAAAGCAGATTCTCTGGGAGAGAACCTACTGTTTACAGATCATCCAAGCCCCAAATCCAACTCAAAGAGGCCGTACTCATGCTTGTCCCCTTGCAATTCTGCTGCATAGTGGCGCGTGACGGTATTTTGGTGAATCAGGGCGCCGATAGCCGAGGCTTGCCGTTTCTGCGCTTCTTTAAAAATCGGATAGGCCAAGGCAGAGCCCAAGCCCAAAAATTCTTCATCCACTCCCAGATACATAATCGTATAACGTTTGGCAAAGCGCTTGGTCCAAAAAAGCTTGGCTAGGTTGAGAGGAGTCAGCTTTTGATAAACCAGAGAGCCATAGTCTGGCATGGCAATCAGAAAACCTGCTAGCTCGCCCTCCTTATAGGCCAGCTTAACCATGGAAAAATCAAGAATATACTGGTATTTTTGAAAAATCTGACTGAACTGCTGACTGGAAATAGACCGATAAATCGGAAAATCTTGATAGAGGCGATTGAGGAGCTCAAAAACCTGCAGCGAAGCTTCTTCCCAGTCCTTCTTTTTGGGAGAACAAATGGTAAAACCTGCTTCTTCAAAAGACTCAAAACGATGAGCCAGCTTGTCCTGATGAGTTTGATTGCTAACCTTGGGATAAAAATTGGACAGATAGCGCTCCTTGAGCTCAAAACCAGCAGCCTGCCATAGATCAGGATAATAGACTGGATTATGAGGCTCCCCTGTAAAAGGGACCTCCTCTGTTCCAGTCAGCTGCATTCGATAGCCTAGCCAAAAGCTTGCCTGTACGGGACCGATTATCTTGCTGGCTCCGAGACTGCGAGCAAAGCCTGCTAAATGTTCGATAAAAGCAGATGCAATCTGTTGATCATTGATCGACTCGAAAAATCCCAAGTAAGCAGCCTCATCATCTGGATAGAAGGTCAGAAGTCCGCGAATACAAGGCTGACTGTCCTCATAGCCAACAAAGGCATAGGTTTCTAAGTCAGAACTCAGCGGGTGATTGCCCTCAATCAAAGCTAATTCTTCCTCTTCCGACTGCATGAGGTGCTCTGGCCGATAAATCTTCTTGGGCAGGGCCAGAAAATCGTCCAGCTCTGCAGTATTTGGTTTGACTGGTTTAATTTCCAGCATGGTCTTCCTCCTTGAACAGTCGAATCTTGCCAGTAAGGCCATCCATCTCAATCCAGTCGCCGTTTTGCAAGTGACTGCAGGCGCCTCTGACATTGACAATGGAAGGAATACCTAACTCGCGGGAAATAATGGCCGTGTGCGAGAGCAAAGACCCCTGCTCGGCAATGACACCCTTGGCTTGGGTCAGAAGATAGACCCAGCCCGGATCGGTCATCTTGGTCACGATAATCCGGTCCTGAGCAGACTCAATCTCCTGCACATCTTCCACGACCAAAACCTGAGCCTTGACGCAGCCAGGTGAGCAGCCAATCCCTTGTAAGGCTTGATTGCTCGTGTTATGACTGCTGGTACGGTTTTGCGGTTTCAGGTATTTCTCAAAGACCTGTCCAGCAAAAACATAGCGACTAAAGGTTGGTAGCTCCTTATCCGCCTCCATCTTTTCTCGACGCTCGGCTATCAAGCCATTAACATCTCTGGGCGTTCTGGTCAGCTCAAACAATTCTTCCTTTGTCAGGTAAAAAACATCGTCAGGCGTAGCCAGCTGCCCTTGCTCGGCTAATTGCTGCCCCAGAGTTCGAAAAATCTGCCGCATCATTCCATAGATCCGTGTGCGGTTTAAACGGGAGCTTTCCCGATATTTAACACCAGTCATGGCTCGCTTGCGAAGAAAATTCGCCCACCAGCCTGATTTTTGCACCTCATCTTCAAGTTTCTGAGGGGCCAACTTCTTCTCCTCTTGCTGGCACATTTGCAGTAAGAGCTTGAGCAGACGCTCTGGGTGCGTTCGGAAGGTTGGAGTTTCCAACTTCAACTCTTCCGGAGCTCGATCACCAAATTCATGGATAAAATGGGCAATTTCTTGGATCAAAGGGTGCTGACGACTTAGAAAGACTGCTGGACTTTCACTTGCCATGGCCTGTCTAATCGCTGCATTTTCTTCCGCTTTCAGCTGAGCTGTTAAAGCCTGCAGCGCCAAAGCCGGCCGCATACTTTCAATCTGCTCAATTCCTGCAATCTCAGCCTGAACAGCTCCGCCGCGACGCGACTTCTTCAGTAGTCCAGTATAAATAAAAGCATAGAGGTCATTGACCAGCGTAATGTCCCAGTGAGTCAAAATATCCTCTTTTAGCTTGCTGACCAAGGTAATCAAGGTCTCCGCATCTGCGTCGGGAGAAAAGCTCGCTTCGTATTCGCGCTGAATCTGGGCAAACTGTTCTTCCAATTGCCGCATTTGCTTGGGTACTGTCCAAAACTCTCGGAGGATACGAAGCATGATTTGCAGGCGTTTGAAAGCAGATAGGTGCACCGGCATCTGAGGTACCTCTGTCTCTCTCACTCCCAGCATATCCTGCCAGATTGGAATGATTTTCTTTGAAAAAGGCAGAAGCTGCAAGAGCTGATACCAGCTCTGAATCTGGTAATAGACTCGGCTATTGACCGGCTGCAGCATATTTTGAAAAGTGGCTTCATAGGCAGCCAACTCAGGGGCATCCTTGCCAACCAAGCGCTGGGCCAGACTGCGAAAAATGCTGGCATAAGCCTCTTGAATAAAGCTAATAGTCAGAGGACTGGAAACGCCCGGATAGCTCTCGACAATGTTGCTATTATCCAGAATAATCTGCTGTCCCTCTGGCAAGGTGGTAATAGGTCGTGCCTGCAAGAGATAGAGCTGGCCATTTGCGAAGGTGAACTCCATATCCATATAAGGTCCAAAAAGCTGACTCACCTGACCAGCCAAGGCTTGTAACTTCTCAAGTTGTTCCTGTGATACGTCTGGTGAGTCCTCCGTCTGCTCTGTATAAAAGAGCTGATCCTTGGTATGAAGCGTCACCATGGTTGTAGGAATCTTATCCTCGACAACCTTATTGCCTAAGCCCCGACCAATAACAATGATGTGTTCGTTCAGAATACCCTTGGGATTAGCTGTGAAGTAAATCCCAGACAAGTCTCCCTTCTGCATGACCTGAACAAGGCAAATCATCTGTGCCTGCTTCAAAGATAGTCCCTGCTCAAATAGATAGGTGAGAGCCGATTCCTGATAAAGAGAGAGCAAGGTCGCTTGGATGGCTTCTTTAAGCCCCTCTGGCTTCACATTGAGCTGGCTCTCAAACTGACCGGCAAAGGATGAATCCTTGCCATCCTCAATGGTAGCAGATGAGCGGACTGCAAAGCGACAGTCTTTCTGAGAAAACTCCTGCCGAATCCAGTTTTCAGCCGCCGTCAAATCTTCTTGACTAAACTGCTCTCTGGCCCAGTCCTGCAGCTGCTGGCTGAGCTGGGACAAGTCCAACTCTCCAGACCGATAGGCTGCTTCCATCCGCTCCAAGTCAACAGAGCTTGCAGATGTTTGAAAAAAGTCAAAAGCAAACACTGCAAAGTCAGGAATCGGCAATCCAGCAGCTTGCATTTTCAGCAAATGATAGGCCTTGCCTCCGACCTGGTCAAGCCTTGTCTGCTTGATTCTTTTCATCAAAGTACCCCCATCAAGAGATAAACAGCAACGGACAGAACCATGGTCGTCTCCGTGATATAAGTATAACGCTCCACCCGCTCCCGGATATTAAAGCGAGTCGGATCCTTGATAAACTGCTCAAACTGGACGGTCATCCAGATGACATTCAGCACCAAGACTACCACTCCGACATGGGAAATATTCCAGAGGAGAGCGAAATTGGTCAAGATATCCAGCAGAGTCACCACCTCGATAAACCGAGTGGCTTTTTTGTAACCAAAAAGCTTAGAATAGGTCACATACTCTGTCTCATCTTTTGGCGCCCGAATCTTGCGGCAGACTTCCCAGATCAGACTTGGGAAATACATGGTAAATGCCAGCAAAACGGTCGGCAAGGACAAGAGAGGCAGATTGTACTTGTAGCAGACAAAAGAGATAGTATAGAGATTCAAAATCATCATGACCGGATTATGGGTCACCAGAGCTAGCGGCAGAGAATTTTGAATCTTATCACGCTTGAAGAACCAGAAGGACATGAGAGTTCCGTAGATGTAGAGAAAGAGGAACCAGCCAATATTGTTCATAAAGAGGATATTGAGAAGCACAGACACAGTTACGATAAAGCTGAGGGCAATAGCCAGGTCCTTCTTTTTCACCCGGCCAGATGGCAATGCCCGATGAGGAAAGAGCCGTCTGTCGGTCTCGTAGTCCTTGAAATCATCCGCAATCCGCAGAATCATCAGAAAGACGAAAATCGTAAAAATCCCAATCAACTCCTGATGGTCAAAGTGAAAGGTGGTCACTCCGTCATTGAGCAAGAGGACAAAATAAATCTCAAAAAACATGATGGCTGCCACAAAAAAGCGTGGCAGCAAGGGAAACATTTCCTTATAATAAACAGCTAATCGTTTAAACATAGCTTTTCTCCAATCTTTTCACCCATTTGAATCTGGGTTTCTATTCCGAGGTCTGAGTAAGTCAGGATATCCCGATCCAAGCGAATCGTGCCTGCTGGATAGAGGACAAGAATGGTTGAGCCGCCCAGACCAAAGCAGCCCTTCTCCTGTCCCCTGACCAAATAATCCTGACTGTGATTATATATTCTTCCGACCAAGAGAGCCCCTACTTCCATCTGCAGGACAGGTCCTAGGTCGGTATCTAAAAGACAGTATTCTCTTTTATTTTCCTTGTAAATCAAGCGCCGCTTCTGGGCTACCTGTCTGACCGTATGCAGGCGTCCCTTGATTTTTCGTCTTTGGGTAATTTTGCCAGATTCAGCCGCCAAATAGCGGTGCAGGTCTTCTACTCCCAAGCGATAGACAAGCGCTGTTCCGCCTCTAAATAGCTGAGCCAACTTTTCATCCAACAGTAACTCAGCTAGTCTGTATGTCTGACCCTTTATCGTCAGCTGCAAGTCCTGACTGATGGTAAAAGCCTCTAGCTTAGCATCCGCAACTGCCAGTACTTGACTGTCAGGACAGACCGGACGCAGTTCTGGCTTGATTTTCCTCTCGAAAAAAGCCGCAAAGCTAGGATAGGGACCATCTTCATAGTCAGCCAGATTCAGCTGATAATTTTCCACAAAAGCTGCTATTTTCTTGCGAGAACAAGGAGTGTAGTCTTTCAAAGTCAGAAGATAAGACAGGCTAGGTCGGGTCAAGATAGGCAATAAGAAGCGACCCCAAGCAGTACCATAAAGCTTGTCTAGCAGACCCGCCTTGTATTCTGTCGGTTCAAGTACTTGGCCAGTCCTTCTCTGATAGACCCTAACCATGCGGAATAACCCCCAGACCAATCAGACTTGCAACAGCTAGAATCGCAAAGACCAGATAGGCCAGCTTATTCGGCTTGGGAATACGGCAGTTATAGACAAATAGGAAGGTCAGCAAAAGAGACAAACCCAGCCACACCCAAGCAAAGAAACCAGGCGCCAGCCATTGACAGACCAGATAGGTCAGAGGAAAAAAGAGGGCGCTGTAAGTCACGGGCAAGCCAATAAAATAAGAGCCAGATCCTTCATCATGCTTGGCCAAGCGATTAAAATGAGCCAGGCGCGTAACCGCAGCTAAGACATAGAGGACAGCCAAGACGATATTCGCCGCTCCCAAGGGCAACTGGGTCATGAGGAGCACAGCCGGAAGAGCCGCAAAGCTAATCATGTCGCAGAGCGAGTCAATCTCAATGCCGAAACGCTTCTGACTTTCAGTCCGCTTCATCCGTCGCGCCACCACACCATCAAAAAGGTCACAGATACCGCTAACGATAAAGGCCATCATAGCTAGCCGCAGCTGGGACTGAATGATGGCATAGACTGCCAACAGTGCAAAAGCAGCGCCCATATAAGTCAAGATAACAGATTTGTCATATTCACCGATAAACAAAGGTTCATTCTTCTTCATGGATTCTTATTTCTCCTCTTCTTCCATCTAAAGTAACCAGCATGCCAGTTTCTAGCAGCTGAGTTGCATTCTTAGCGCAGACCAGAGCTGGAATCCCGCATTCCCGAGCGACAATGGAGGCATGGCAGAGAACCCCGCCATACTCTGTCACAAGACCGCCTAGAATACCGAAAACATAGCTCCAACCCGTATCTGTATAGCGAGTGACAAGAATTTCTCCCGGTTCAATCGTCTCAATATCAGCCAAATCCAAGAGAACTCGAACCCGACCGGTTACCTGACCGCTGCTGGCTGGCATTCCCGTCAGCAGAGCCTGACTCTCATAGGCCACCTTTCCCAAGCTCATCTCTTTGTCGGTCAAATCCCCCACTGGCTCAAAATTTCGATAGGCCTGGCAATAATGCCGATTATCTGCTGCTTCTTCTTGCAGCTGGTCTGCAGTCTTTTGCCCTTCCATAAAGGAAGTCAGACTTTCTTTCATAATGTAAAAAATATCTTGTTCATTTTTCAGAAAGCCTCGCTTTTCGTAGGCTCGGCCGAGTTTGAGGCTAATTTGACGAATGAGGTGATAATAGCGCGTGGAAATATCTTTGAACTCCTCTCGCCACCAGAGCAAGTTCCGAAGGTCTTGACTGATTTTTTCTATCTTTTTCTGCTTGGCTCGAGATAGATGAGCCAGATCCAGCTCAGACTCTGAGACAGGACTGATCGAAGCTTTGAAAGCTTGGTAATACGCTGAATCAGCAACCAACTGCTGAACCGCTGTCAGCACCTGATGAGCATCTTCTTCGTAACTGGCTACTCGCAAGTCCAGCTCCCGTGTCGAGTGATAGCCAAAGTCCTTTTGAAAATCCTGAATCTTGATGAAATCAGCTCTCTCAGGATATTGTGCAGCCAGTTCCTGCAATTCTTCCACCGATAGCTTCAACCAATCGTCTATCAGCTTCTCGTCTGTCAAAATAAGATCCGCAGCTTCCAGCATTCGAGTCAAAGGCTTGGTATGCGAAACATTTCCCAACTTAGCTATCAGTTGGAAAAATTCATCCACCGTCAGCCATTTGAGCAGACTGGTCTTTTTCATGGACAGCTGGACCGTATTGATGTAGGCCTGCCAGAAATAAGTTCCCTCACTGTCTAAATAAGCCTGATTTAGCACTAACTGCCAAAGATTCTCGACTTGCTGCAGCGGGCTTTGGTCGTTCAGTTCTCGTATTTCTTGATTTAGGTGGGTAAATTGCTGACGCAGCTCTTGCAACTTGTCTGGCGCCTGATGCAGAAAAGTCTTAGTTACTTTTTGTGTTTTTAAAGCTACCCGTAGGAAATTCAAGAGCAAGGCTGGACTTAATTTACTAGTAAAACCTTGACCTTGGTAGTCTTTATTGACTCCCAGCTCATCATCAAAGTCTCGCTCAATATAACCCGGAATCTGCTCCATACCTTGCTTGACCACGCCTAAGTTCCAGAAAGGCCGAGCATAATGGAGACGCATCAGCGGAGGCATAACTCCTTCAGGCTCTAGGCCAATTGCCAGCAAAAAACTGGAGAGTGCCTCTTGCCAAGAATGGCGGTAAAGGCTCCACATCAGATTTGGACAGGGCTGGGCCGCCACGCCACCATCCCGAAAATTCGTCGTCGTCCAGCGGCCACTATCAATTTTGGTTGGTACTGTCGTGATGGGCCGAGCCTGTAGCAGATAGACTTGCTCTTGTACGACACACCACTCAATATCCACCGGCCGACCAAAATACGCCACAATCTGCAAGACCTGCGCATGCAGCTTCTGCAAGACTGTAAGAGAGATTTCAAGCTCTTCAAACTGGCTCCAGTCCGGCTTGTACCAAGAAAGAGTTAGCTGCTTAGGATTGACTTGACCGCTAACCAAGCTCTCAGCCGATCCTTTTACATACTCCAACAGCATAGTCTGGTCCTGATTAGTCGCCACGTCTAGGGAAAAGCAGACACCGCTGAAATCGGGCTCTATCTGCTTCTGAATCAGCACTGCCATAGCAAAATCCTGCTCAGCCAGCCCCTGACGCTGCCAGTAAGCCAATGCTTCTGGATTAAAGAGAGAAAGTAGACAAGAACGAATGCCCTGCTCAATTTCTGACAGTGTCCGGCAGTCGCCAATCGAGTCATATTGACCAGCAAATGACATGGCCTGTCCGTCTTCTAAGAGGGCACTGCTGCGAACGATATAAGCTTGATTTTCCTGACAAAAAGCTGCTAACTCCTGCTGCCAAGCTTGATCCAAGGGAAATTGCTGCAAACGCTCTGCAATTTCTTCCTTGCCCAGGCGAATTAACTCTTTAAGTCCCTGTTCTGAGTATTCTGGTAGAGCCGCTCTTAGCCAAACCATTACTTGGTTCGCAGGCAAAATCAAGCCCTTAGGAACCGAAAGCCCCAGCTGGCAGAGGTTGATTAACTGATTGATTTTACCGCCATAGACGGCCGAAGGCTCTTTTTCCAGCCATAGTTCTTTCATCAAAAACTCCCATCTCACATACGATTTTTTCTAAGCTTAGCCCAGTAGAGCAGGCGGTTGACTCCTAGATGCGTGCCCGCCCCTAGGATTAGAATGCCCAGCATCTGCTGCCAAGACAGAGGGATATAGAAAAGTAAGAAAATAATACAGCCAATCAAGGAATCAATCTGGTCGATCCAGATAAAGGTCCATTTCCAGCCATTTTCCGCCGTCTTGCCCTCTCTGATTTCCAAACGGCGCTTGATAAAGCTATTAGGCAGCTCAAACAAAACATAAGCCAGCCCCAAAAGAGCCCCAAGCACCAGATTAAAGAGCACGGTATTTTCGTAGAAGGCATAGACCAAGTGCAGCTTCTCTAGAGTAGGAATACTCTTCAA
This sequence comes from Streptococcus cristatus, assembly GCF_003943815.1. GTDB lineage: Bacteria > Bacillota > Bacilli > Lactobacillales > Streptococcaceae > Streptococcus > Streptococcus cristatus_F. Next base: position 121,389 of record NZ_RJNA01000005.1, read on the forward strand.
AAGCAATCCCCAGAGAATCTGAGCCAAAGCTCCCCAGACAATCATGCCAAAGAAACCTTTCCAGGTCTTGTTAGCCCCAAACAGCCTCTTCCCATCCTTTAAAATCAGCCCAGCATCCATTGGTCGATAAGCCGCCTCTAGCAGTGAAGACTTGCAAAAAATCATATTCAGAACTCCAGCCAGAATGACCGGCATCAGGGTGATATATAAGGCAAGAATCGAACGCATACTTATTTCCTATTCTTTTTATGAAAATCAGTCTGAAAAAATCAAGAGACTCCTCAAACTTATATATATCATTATACCATAAGTCGTAAAGCCTCTTTCCAATAAGCCCTACGTATCTGTCGCATCTGACAAGGAGCAACTCATGTCTGCCATTCCGATTTATCAACTTCAAATCCGTCATATATTAGAATAATGTATCTTTTAAACCACACAAAAAGCCTCATAAGAACTTCTAAGGAAACCAGCATCTGGTCTATTAAAAGTTACTTATGAAGCCTATGAATTGCGCCTTATCCCTAGGAAAGAAGTAAACTATTTTTGCTTGGTCTTAAACCACTAACCTTCAAAAGGCGCGTAATTCCTTCATCGATTTTTGGTGTCAAGCAAAATAGTCACTGGGCCATCATTTACCAATTCTACCTGCATATCTGCTCCGAACACGCCCGTCTTGACTGGCACTTGCTCAGCTAACAGCTGGTTAAACTTGTCATAAAAGGGACTAGCCATATCCGGCTTGGCTGCGCCTGTGAAGGCTGGCCGATTACCCTTTTTGGTATCTGCATGAAGGGTAAATTGGGAAATGGAAAGAATCTCCCCTCCGATATCCTGAACAGAAAGATTCATCTTATCCTCCGCATCGGAAAAAATCCGCATATTGACAATCTTCCTGACCGCGTAGTCCATATCCTCCTGACTATCATCAGGCCCGACACCTACCAAGAGCAGGAGACCTTGTTCAATGCTGCTATGCAGCTGCTGGTCAATACTGACCTGAGCACGTTTGACGCGCTGAATGACAACTTTCATATCTTTTCCTTTATTTCTGACTACTATCTACTCTGACAGGCTCGCACTTAGCCATTGGTCCGTTTGACCGAATACACCTCTGGCACACTCTTGATCTTATCCACCACCGTCGTCAGCATGGACAGATTAGCAATGCCAAAAGAAACATGGATATTAGCAAATTTCATATCCTTAGTTGGCTGGGCATTAACCGTTGAGATGTTTTTGGTGGTATTAGACAGCACCTGCAACACATCGTTAAGGAGGCCAGACCGATTGAGACCATAAATATCAATGTGGGCTGTGTACTCTTTAGTCGAATTATTTTCTTCCCATTCCACATCAAGCAAGCGCTGTTCATAATTTTCCTGAGCCTTAAGATTCATGCAGTCTTGCCGGTGAATAGCTACGCCGCGTCCTTTGGTAATGTAACCAACAATATCGTCACCAGGCACAGGATTACAGCACTTAGCAATCCGAATGAGGAGACCAGACGCTCCCTGAATGACCACACCGCCTTCGTGCTTGACCTTAAGGGTGTCTTTTTTATTTTCGACCTTGACTTCACCACCCTTGACCAATTCCTCTGCCTCTGCTTTGGCCTTGGCCCGCTCTTCCTCACGGCGCTCTTTTTCTGTCAAACGATTGAAAATACTAATGGCACCGATCTCACCGAAACCAATTGCCGCAAAAAGCGCTTCTTCGGTCTTATAGCTGGTCTTTTGCAGCACATCTTCCATGTGCTTCTTGTCCATGTACTTATTGGCTACATAACCATTCTCCTGAAATTGAGCCTGCAAGAGCTCTCGCCCTTTAGAAATAGACAGCTCCTTGTCTTGATTTTTAAAGAACTGACGGATTTTATTTCTAGCCTTGCTGGTCTTGACAAGATTAAGCCAGTCACGACTAGGTCCAAAGGAATTGGCATTGGTGATGATTTCCACCTGATCCCCAGTCTTCAGCTTGGTATTGAGCGGCACCATGCGGCCATTAACCTTGGCTCCTGTCGCCTTCTCCCCAACCTTAGTATGAATCTCATAGGCAAAATCAATGGGTCCTGAGTCCTTAGGCAAAGAACGCACTGCTCCATCCGGTGTGAAGACATAGATTTCCTCAGCAAGATAGCTTTCCTTAACCGAATCAACAAATTCCTTAGCATCACCAGACTGATTCTGCAATTCCATCAATTCCTTGATCCAATTCATCCCGATGGCAGATTCCTTGCCATCAACTTGACCCTTAATTCCTTTTTTATAGGCCCAGTGAGCAGCAACCCCGTATTCTGCGACTTCGTGCATTTCCTTGGTTCGAATCTGGAACTCAATCGGACCTTTAGGACCATAAACGGTCGTATGGATGGACTGGTAGCCATTGGCCTTGCGGTTGGCAATATAATCCTTGAAACGCCCCGGCATGGGTTTCCAAAGCTCATGGATGTAACCCAGCATGGCATAGACATCACTGTGAGTGCTCAAAATGCAACGAATAGCAATCAGATCGTAGATCTCATCAAACCGCTTCTTCTTGTCCTGCATTTTGCGGTAGATGGAGTAAATATGCTTGGGACGACCATAAATCTTCCCATGCAGATTGCGCTCACCCGCGTAGGTTTCAATCTTGTGGACAACTTCCTCTACCAGAGCTTCCCGCTCTCGACGCTTCTCCTTCATCATGTGGGAAATTTTATAAAATTCCGTCGGATTGAGATAACGGAAAGATAAGTCTTCCAATTCCCATTTGACACTGGAAATCCCCAAACGATGGGCCAGAGGAGCATAAATTTCCATCGTTTCCTGCGAGATCCGCTCTTGCTTGTCTGGCCGTAAATGATTCAGAGTACGCATATTATGCAGACGGTCAGCCAGCTTGACCAAGATCACTCGAAGGTCTTCTGACATGGCCATGAGCATCTTGCGATGATTTTCCGCCAACTGTTCTTCGTGAGACTTGTATTTGACTTTCCCAAGCTTGGTTACACCATCCACAATCACGCGCACATCATGACCGAATTCCCGCTCCAGATCGTCCAAGGTCGCCGCCGTATCCTCTACGACGTCATGCAAAAAACCACAGGCTACTGAAACAGCATCCAGCTTGAGCTTGGCTAAAATTCCCGCCACCTGAATCGGATGGACTATATAGGGCTCTCCCGACTTACGAGTTTGCCCGCTATGGCATTCCATCGCATAAATCAACGCTTTTTGAACAAAAGCCACATCCTCTGCAGCTAAATATTTTTTGGTTAGGGCTACAACCTGATTCCCCGTTAAATTTTCTTCTTTTGGCATGCATTCTCTCCGCTTTCTTGCCTACTATTTTAACATTTTTAAATCAATATGAAAACCAAGAGGACTAGAATAAAAGTACGGTGGCAGAATAGAACTACGTTTTCAAAGATTTAGCTTGCCTCCCTTGTTTCTGAGGCAAGACTTAAAAAATTTTCCTAGAGCTATAAACAGTCCCAGCCCCGTGAAGCTGCACAACAATTGATGGCTATTGAGCAAGCAGCTGCAACCTCAAGGATCTCTTTCTAATAAAAAGCGAGGCCGAGACACTTTTGTCTCAACCTCTGTGATGAAAATGATGTACTTTCTCCATATGAGCCACTTCTTTTAGAAACTCATAATAGGCATAGATGAGGTAACCAGCAGAGGCCACACCCAAAATAGCTATTGATACTTCAAATAAGGTAGACAAAGACATGATAAACCTCCTCTCCTTATTTCAAACTACAATGTGCAAAGCGACCATCAGCGGCTGTTTCGTTTCCGATTTTTTCCTTTCTAGCCTGCCTCCAGATTCACCTTTATTATACCAAATTTAAGATAGGAAAACAATGGAAATCCCTTTATAAAAACAATTTTCCCTGACAATTTTGTAAAGCTTGATGCTACTTCCGTTGCTCATTTCTACACCTAAACTTACCCTTTAACCAAAAAAGTTAGGAACACTTTCCTAACTTTCTTCTCTTTTATCATGAACACTCAAGACCAGAAAACCACTTTTAAAAAGGGAGTTCCTCCTCTTCCAGCACCAAATCTGCTAGATCTGCCCCAGTATTATTCTCACGGAGTGCTCTCTGGGCTCGGCTTTCTAAAAGCTGAAAGCCGCTGCAAAGAACTTCTGTCACATAATGAGTGGTTCCATCCTTTTCATAGCGGCGGCTCCGCAATTCTCCGTCCAGAGAAATCAAACTCCCCTTACTAGCATAACTTGCCAAGGTTTCAGCCAAGCGTCCCCAGACAACAAGATTGATAAAATCCGCTTCACGCTCTCCGTTTTGGCTCTTGTACCGGCGATTCACCGCCACTGTCGCACGCGCGACCGACTTATCATTTGCTGTCTTGTGTAACTCTGGTGTAGCCGTCAGCCGGCCAATGATGATGACTTTATTATACATATTCTTTCCTCCTATCTATTTATTCGCGAGAAAAGACAAAAAAATCGTGAAAATCACGATTTCCTTTTCTATACTAAGTCTTAAGACTGCCAGTGTTTAGCTGGATCAAAGGCCGTTCCGACCGTTTCACTATCGGCCAATTCAATGATACCACGTTTTTGCGGTGCATTTGGCAACTGGAGCTCCCGTGGGCTGCACATCATACCAAAACTCTTTTCGCCACGGAGTTCTCCTGGAAAGATGAGATTGCCCTTCGGCATCATAGCACCAGGCAAAGCCACGATCGTCTTAAGACCGACACGAGCATTCGGAGCGCCAGCCACGATTTGAACCGTCTGATCAGCTGCCACCTGCACTTGACAAATATTGAGGTGGTCACTGTCAGGGTGGGCTACCATCTCAAGGATTTCCCCCACAATAAACTTAGGATCACGGTCATTAACCAGCTCGGCTTGGAAGCCTTCTTTGGTCAATTCTTGATTGAGAGTCGCAACCTGCTCATCTGTCAGCTGAACCTGTCCGCGCCCTGCAATTTCAAAAAGGTTTGACAATTCAAAAATGTTCCAAGCTACTGTCTGTCCATTATCTTCACGGTAAACACGCGCAACATTTCCCTTGCGCTCAGCGCTTAGTTTAGCTCCCTGATCATCGGCAGCGATGATCATGAGAACATCTCCGACATGCTCTTTGTTATATGTAAAAATCATTTCTTCCTCCAAAAATACTTTTAAAACTTTTTATAAACTCGCTAAAAAATCATTGATTTGACTCTTGGTCTTGCGGTCGCGATTGACATAGCGACCAATCTCTCGTCCATCTTCCACGACAACCAGACTAGGTATCCCATAAACATCCCATTTTTGGGCCACAGCCATATACTGATCCCGATCCACCTCGACAAAGGTAAAGTCAGGATTCTCCGCTTCTATCTCTGGCAGAAAAGGCTTGATGAAGCGACAGTCTCCGCACCAATCTGCTGTGAAAAAGAAGACAGTCTTCTCCTTATGCTCCACATAAGAAGCTAGCTCCTCCATACTTTGCGGCCGAATCATCACTCTTCCTCATAGGTCAGCTGATCATTTTCATATACGAAGGTGAAATGACGGTCGTCTTCTAGGACAACTCCTCCAACAGTGCGGCTGTCGCTTGATTCATAAAGTTCCACATAGACCGTTGCAATCGGTCCTCGGCTGGCAAAAAATTCCCGCACGACCTGAACAATTTCTTCTCTATTACGCAGTCTTTTCTGCTCCTGCACAAGCTTGGCAGCTCCAAAGGCCACGGCTCCCGCTCCCAAAAGAGCGGTTGTCGTTAAAATGATTTTTTTAGCTTTCATGTAGAATATTTTAACACAAAAGCGCATAGGCGACAAACAATATTGCAGATTTCTCAGCTTCTTTTAGTTCATCCTGTTATTCCCTCTAAAAAAGTGATAAAATAGAGGCAGAAAGAAGGTAAATTTATGTCTGACTTATTTTCAAAAATCAAGGAAGTGACAGAGCTTTCAGCAATCTCTGGTCACGAGGCACCTGTCCGCAGCTATCTGCGAGAAAAAATCACTCCTCACGTTGATGAGGTCGTTACCGACGGTCTAGGCGGCATCTTCGGGGTTCGGCATTCTCAAGCTGAAAATGCTCCCCGCGTTCTGGTTGCGGCTCACATGGACGAGGTTGGCTTCATGGTCAGCGAGATCAAGCCCGACGGGACTTTCCGTGTAGTGGAAATCGGTGGCTGGAATCCATTGGTCGTGAGCAGTCAACGCTTCAAACTCTTTACCCGCGAAGGACGAGAAATCCCTGTCATCTCAGGCTCTGTCCCTCCTCATCTGACACGCGGTGCTGGCGGACCAGTCATGCCACAGATTGCAGATATTGTCTTTGACGGTGGCTTTGCAGATAAGACAGAAGCTGAAAGCTACGGCATCCGTCCAGGAGACACGATCGTGCCAGACAGCTCTGCTATTCTCACAGCTAACGGAAAAAATATCATCTCCAAAGCCTGGGATAACCGCTACGGCGTCCTTATGGTCAGCGAATTGGCTCAAACCTTGTCTGGTCAAGAACTAGGAAACCAACTCTATGTCGGCGCCAATGTTCAAGAAGAGGTTGGCCTGCGTGGTGCCCATGCTTCAACGACAAAATTTGCCCCTGAGGTCTTCCTAGCTGTGGACTGCTCCCCAGCTGGTGACATCTACGGCGGTCAAGGAGCCATCGGTGATGGAACGCTGATTCGTTTCTTTGATCCGGGTCATCTCATGCTGCCAGCTATGAAAGACTTCCTCTTGACAACCGCAGAAGAAGCTGGCATCAAGTATCAATACTACTGCGGCAAGGGCGGAACGGATGCTGGCGCTGCCCATCTCCAAAGCGGCGGCGTACCATCTACTACCATCGGTGTCTGCGCTCGCTACATTCATTCCCACCAAACTCTCTATGCCATGGACGATTTCCTGCAAGCCCAAGCCTTCCTGCAAGCTCTGGTTAAAAAGCTAGATCGCGCAACAGTGGACACGATTACCAACTACTGATTTCGAAAAGCAGCCCGTTCTTCATTCGGGCTGCTATCTATTTTATCTAATATACTTTCTTTTAATTTTCCAATTTGAAGAAAATTTTGTTATAATGCTTAGCAGAGGTGAAACTATACATGAAAAAAATTGCTTTTGATTCAGAAAAATACTTAAACCTGCAGCGCGACCATATCTTGGAGCGCATTAATCAATTTGAGGGCAAATTGTACATGGAATTCGGCGGTAAAATGCTGGAAGACTTCCACGCTGCCCGTGTCCTGCCAGGTTATGAGCCGGACAATAAAATTAGACTGCTCAAAGAGCTCAAGGACCAAGTAGAGATTGTCATTGCTATCAATGCCAATAATATTGAGCACTCTAAAGCACGTGGGGACTTGGGCATTTCCTATGACCAAGAAGTGCTGCGCCTAATCGATACCTTTAACGAGCTGGATATTTATGTAGGATCCGTAGTCATTACCCAATATTCTGGTCAGCCAGCAGCTGATCTCTTCCGCGCTCAGCTAGAAAAGAATGGAATTGACTCCTACATCCACTATCCAATCAAGGGCTATCCTACTGATATGGACCATATCATCTCACCTGAGGGAATGGGCAAGAACGACTATATTAAGACCAGTCGAAATCTGGTCGTAGTGACTGCGCCTGGTCCTGGTTCTGGTAAATTAGCTACTTGCTTGTCCAACATGTATCATGACCAAATCAATGGTCTCAAATCAGGCTATGCCAAGTTTGAGACCTTCCCTGTTTGGAATCTGCCCCTGCACCATCCGGTCAATCTAGCTTATGAGGCAGCAACAGCGGACTTGGACGATGTCAATATGATTGACCCTTTCCACCTGCAAACCTATGGCGAAACCACTGTCAACTACAACCGTGATATCGAAATTTTCCCAGTCCTTAAGCGTATGCTGGAGCGTATCCTAGGTAAATCACCTTATGCTTCTCCAACAGACATGGGCGTCAACATGGTCGGCTTTGCCATTGTAGATAATGATGCGGCTATCGAGGCATCTCAACAGGAAATCATCCGCCGCTACTACCAGACGATTCTAGACTTCAAGGCGGAGCGCGTTTCTGAATCTGCTATCAAGAAAATCGAACTCTTGATGAATGACCTAGGCATCACACCACTGGATCGTAAAGTAACAGTTGTTGCGCGCGATAAAGCTGAAAGCACTGGTGAACCAGCTCTGGCCTTGGAATTACCAAACGGTGAAATCGTAACTGGTAAAACCTCTGAACTCTTTGGCCCTACGGCTGCTGTATTGATTAATGCCATTAAGAAATTAGCCAATATTGCCAAAGAGACTAAGCTGATCGAGCCCGAGTACGTTAAACCAATCCAAGGTCTGAAAATCAATCATTTGGGCAGCCGCAATCCGCGCCTTCACTCAAATGAGATCTTGATGGCTCTGGCAATCACAGCCATGGAAAATCAAGATGCTGCCCAAGCCATGCAAGAGCTTGGAAATCTCAAGGGCAGCGAAGCTCATTCAACCGTAATGCTGACAGATGAAGACAAAAATGTCCTGCGCAAACTCGGCATCCATGTAACCATGGATCCTGTTCATCAGTATGATCGACTTTATAGAAAATAAAAACAAGCTCTGTTAAAAGCTTGTTGAGAGAGAGTGGGACAGAAATCGGTAATTCATCAGAATTCGATTTCGTCGTCCCACCTCCGCACAGTTGAGTAGGGCTGTAAAAGCTGATGAAATCAGCGTAGTAGAGTCCACTCAACCACTGCGTCTTACTCGACAATCCAAATACAATTGAGAGGCTAGGACTTTTGTCCCAGCCTCTTTTTAATAACGTTTAGACAGGAGAAAGCGCAAGAGATAGTAAAGTCCCAAAACTAGGATAATGGTCAAGGTCAGAAACTGATTGAGATTTAAAATGATAGGAAAAATCATAGACAGAAGGCTTAGTCCTGCTGCCAGCAGCAATAGGATGTCAAACAGCAGAGTGCGAGTCTTTTCGTCAATCATCCGATTGCGCTCATCCGTCACCTGAATGTAGAGCCTATTAAAGGCTTCCTCCTGTTTCAAGGCAAGATTATAACGCAGAACCATCAAAGAAATCCCTAAAAGCAGACCCACCATGATGCCTTCCTGTAAATCATCCAGAGAATGAATGTAGCTCCATCCCAGTCCCAGCCAGAGGACTAGGATTAGGATGCGACCTATGATCACTTTCTTTTGAAGTTTTTTCCGAAATTCTTGTTTAGTTAATGCTTCCATATCAGCCTCCTATTTTTCATACGCTTGAAAAATTTTCAAAATCACGACAATCAGGAACATTCCCACAACAGGCAGGATTTCCTTAGGGATAAAATTGGCTTGCAAATGGAGATAAGACAAGCCAACAACGACCAAAATAGCCAATATCCATTTACACAAATAAGTCCATTTCATGATTCATCCTCCTCAAAGAGAAACACTTCTTCAATCCTTAAATTGAAAAAGGATGCAATTTTATGAGCCAAAAGCAGCGAAGCATTGTAGCGGCCCTTTTCCAAAGAAATAATCGTTTGTCTCGTAACTTCTAGCTTCTCAGCCAGTTCTTCTTGGCTGAGCTTTTTTCTTTTTCGCAATTCTTGAATTCGATTTTCCAAGGCTGCCTCCTTTTCGCAATGTAAAACAAACTTTACTTTTCAAACATAGTATAGTCTCCTTTACATCTTTTGTCAAGAAGAAAGCGGCAAAAAAGAGGCTGGGACAAAAGTCCTAGCCTCTCAATTGTNTTTGGNTTGTCGAGNAAGACGCAGTGGTTGAGTGGGCTCTATTACGCTGATTTCATCAGCTTTTACAGCCCTACTCAACTGTGCGGAGGTGGGACGACGAAATCGAATTCTAACGAATTACCGATTTCTTATACGAAAACTCAAAAGAGCGCAAAAAGACTCCCCTTGTGATATAATGAAAGTGAAAAAATTGTATTAGGCTACTGGCTCGTCTCTAGTAGCCTTTTTTGTAGCACAAACTCCTGATAAGTAAGATTTTCTTTCAAAAGGGTATAAACTATTTTAAGAAGTTGATGTGCGAGTGCAATAGTTGCTTTTTGCGGTCCTCTCCTGCTTTGAATCTGGTAATAACGCTCTGCTAGTGGACTTCCTTTTTGTTTTTTTGCAGCAAAAACTGTTTGACAGAGATACCTTTTTAAATAGGAATTGCCATGTCTGATTTTTGTACTCCTCTTTTTACCGGCACTTTCATTATTTCCAGGACACAAACCAGCCCAGGAAGCAAGATGTCCAGCTGTTGGGAATTGGCTCATGTCTACCCCAATTTCCGCTATGATCACAGAGGCTGTAATGAGATCAATACCAGGAATAGAATCTAGGATTTCCACTGGTCTCTCATAGAGATTTAGATAGCCGTTCATACGCTCTTCTAAACAATCGATTTGTTCTTGATAAAAATCGTAAATCTCCAAGGACTGACCTAACATAAAACGATGATGAGCCGAAAAATACCCATCAAGTGCCTCAAGGAGTTGGGGAACTTTTCTTTTCAAACTGGTATAAACAGATTGGTGGATCATTCTTGGGGTAAGGGGCGTCTCATCAATAAGCAGTTGCAGTAAGTTTCGACCAGAAGCCCCCATGATATCTTCTATGTAGGTTGTCAGCTTCTACCTCCTGATTGGAGGATTTTATGGATCCGATTGGTCTCACGATTACGGCTCTCTACATAGTGTTTCCGTTGTCGTGTTAACTCTCTCAATTCTTGAATGGTTTCATCAGGAACGAAACTGCGAGGGAGCAGACCGATTCGTGTTAATTGAGCAATCCAGTGAGCATCTTTCTTATCTGTTTTTTGACCTGGAATAGCTTTCATATGAGCAGGCTGTGCTAGGATGAGTTCAAAGTCATCACAGAGTTCATGCCAGACAGGTCTCCAGTAAACTCCTGTGCTTTCCATGCCGACGGCTTCTACATGAAATTGACTGAGAAAATCATGACAGGCTTTTAATCCTTTTGTTGTTGTATCAAACTGGGCCATTTCACGCTTTGGACGAGTAGAAGTGAGCGGCCCATGTAGAATACAAACCACAAGAGTAGCTTGATGGACATCCATACCTGCACAAGATTGATAGAGAACATCCATTGTGATTCCCTCCATTTATAAAGTCAGAGAGCTTGTCTACCGATACCGTTGTCGTATTTTTATACTCATGCTCAAGGCGATATTTTGGGGTACTCGTCGGTAGAGTGGATTAGTTTGTCCCGCGAAAGTGATATTCAAGAAATTATCAACCACAAAGCCCTCACTTAGATTATACTTCTAAATGAGGGCTTTTGTCTTTATTTTCGTGTTTCTGTGGGTGACGGCTATGTCGTCATGGCTGTCTGTCCCACTCTCTTTCATCATCTTTATTGATTTCCTTTGTTATTTGCTTTCCAAAGCTAAAGCCAATTCGACACAAGCTCCTCCTTGGTCCGGATTGAGCAGGGTCAGACGACCACCATGCAAGAGAGCGACCTGCTTAGAAAAGGCTAAGCCGATGCCATGATGGGGATTAGCTGAATTGCGACTTTGGTCACTCTGGTAAAAGAGCTGTTCCGCTCCCAGCAGCATCTCCTCTGAAAATGCAGGACCATTGTTCCAGATAGCAAAAACCAACTGGTCCTGCTGCACTGATAGCGTTAGCTTGACTTCTTTTTGGTCTTGGTCTGCATGTTCAAGCGCATTCAGTAAAATATTAAGCAAAGCCCGTTTGAGATAGTCCAAATGAATCGACAAAATCAGACTAAGATCACAATCTTCTTGGAGATAAAAACAATAGCTTTCCTGTTTGCTGAACAGTGCCCAGTCGTTCTGGAGATCAGCCAAAAAGTCCCCTAAGGAAAGCTGACTGAACTGATTAGCATCAATCTGAAAAGTCTTAGCGTAATCAATCAAAGAGCCACAATACTCTTCCATCTTGTGACTAGCCTGCAAAATCTCAGCAGCATAGTCTGCCTGTGGATAGCCCAACTGTGCCAATTCCAAGAGCTCAGCATTTCCCTTAATCACAGTTAGGGGCGTCTTCAAATCGTGCGATGTCGCTGATAGCTGTAAAATCAATTCCTGATTATGCTGCTGCTCTTTTTCTAGAAGACGAGCATTTTCTTGGTGGCTGCTCCGTAAATCACTATAGACTTCGAGCATTTCCTCGATCCGAAAAAGCTGGCTTTGATTTTCTTCTAAAAGCTTCTTGCTCGTTAGCATTTTTATTTCCCTGTCGATTTTTCGGAGCAATTTCAAAATATGATAAAAAGTAATCAGCAGCAAGCTCCCTGCCCAAAAGAACAAGGTGAAAAGGGCATAATCGCTGCCTTGTGTAAATTCATAACCTATAAGCACAAAAATTAAAACATGGAAAAAGACGATTTTTAAACTGGTTGTCCAGACTAGGCTTTTGAAATTTCGGGTTCTAATTGCCATCTATAGCCTACTCCTCTCACTGTTGCGATTGCTTGCAGCCCTTCTTGTTTACATTTTTGACGAATCTGATATACGTATTCTGAGATGGATCGAAGCTGTGTTTCTGAGCTTTCTGGATAAAGCAAGGTATGCAGGCGTTCAGCTGAAAAGGTCTGCTTGGGATTGCTAGCAAGTAAATGCAGCAACTTAAACTCTCGCTCTGAAAATTTCAAGACTTTACCAAAACAGGCAACTTCATAGCGCTCTGGATAAAATTGACAAGAAGCAATCTCAGAATAGCGCTCCTCACGTCTTTCCTCCCGCCGAAGATGAGCCCTGACACGCGCCAGCAATTCTTTGGTTCCAAAAGGCTTGACAATATAGTCATCTGCTCCGCGAAAGAGCCCTTCTACTTTGTCCTCCTCCAACTCCTTGGCCGTCAGAAAGATGATTGGACACGAAAAATGAGGACGAATGTAGGAACACAGCTCAAAACCATTAACAGGCTCCATCATCACATCCAGCAGAATCAAGTCATATCCGACAAAATGCGTCAGCTCTAGGTCTTCTATCCGATCAAGCGTCGTCACATCATAAGCATCGAGCTCTAAGACGTTTTTCACCAGCTTCAAAATGCTCCGGTCGTCATCAACTACCAAAATACGATACTGTCTCATATTTTCCATTATAGCATACCTCTAGCGAACATCTCGTTTCAAGGTTAAGAATATAGCAGAGCTCCAAACCAAAGCTAACCATAACAGCTGTATTCCCAGCCCTGATAGATCTATTGAATGCTGAAACCCTTCATACTCAAAAAGATTTAGCGTAGCCAGATCGGGCAGGTATTTTGCTTCCTTGATGAACGTTGCCAATAAACGGCTGAGACCAATCAAGAGAGGAAAGAGCACTGACACCGGCACAACCCAAGATTGAAATAGCAAAGCGAGGCCGGCAGTTAAAAAAGCCATAAAAAGATTGCTGAGAAGACCAAAAAAGCTGTAATAAAGGAATTTCCCCAGTAAGGACCAGCTAAAGTCTAGGTCAAATCGAGCCAGCATAACAAGGAAACAGCTGCCTATCATGACACTGTAGAGAGCCAAGAGCAGCAAGGCCAGAAACAGGAATTTCCCAGCCAACCAAGCCTTTCTATTTGATACGGTTAGAAAATTCGTTCGCATCCCAGACTTGACAAACTCCTGGGCAAAATAGAGAGAAGTAAAGATGACGATGACAGGCTGCGCCAGATAGAGGGCGTGCAAAACCTCGCTCAGAGCCTTCATCTGACCAACTGCTGTCTGACTGTAGTCAAGATTCATTAGAAAAAATGGAACAGCTACCAGAGCCACCAAGGCTGCACCAAGAGCGAGATAGTAAGAACGGAACTTAATCCATTCGCTTCTAAGTAGAGCTTTTATCATCAGTATCGCCCTCCTAAATCCGTCTTCAAAAAGCGCAGAGAGGTCATGCCGCCAATGACCAGCAACCATGTGCCTAGTATCAACAGCCCTTGCAAGGGATTATTGACATATTGGGAAGTTGGCGTTGCAGCAAACAACTCTCCTGCTGGTTGTGGCAGATAAGCTCCCCAACTCGTGTGAGCTGCCAGGTAGTTTCCTAGATTATAGATCTGTGGCACGAGAAAAAGCAGAGGAACTAGCATGGTCCGAGCCAATAAACCTAACAAAAATGAAAGGATTCCTAATAGGGTTAGAGATAAGGTTTTCCACAAAATCAAACTCCAAGCTGCCTGATTGAGCAGAATCGGATCAAGCCCTTCCTTTCCTAAAGCAAGATGCATGACCATATAACTACAGTAGATTGATAAAAAGCTACTGGCAAGAGAAAAGCAAGCAAAGGTCATGAGTTTCCCCACAAGCAACTTCAGGCGGTTATTACAGGTCAAGAGACTGGTTCTCAAGCTATGAGACTGAAATTCCATAGCTCCCAAAATTCCAGCTAAGATGACCAAAACCATGCCTGCCATAGAAGCCCCATTGAGGCCTAGATATTCCAGCGGGTCAATGGCTTCTGCCAGGCCGGGAACCGTCTCAGGCGTGGCATCCAAGCCGACAGATAAATACTGTCGACCCTCCAGCCAGGATACGGCAGGCACCAATAGCAGCATGAAGGCCATACTCACTTTGAAAGCCTTGGTTGAGCGAATTTTCAACCATTCTGAATGCAATAAGGACACCGATTCTCTCATCTTAAACCTCCTCTGTCAAATCAAAGAAGAGATCTTCTAGACTGTCTGAATCTTGCAGCACCTCTTCCAATGGTCCCTGCTCAATAATTCGCCCATGATGAATCAAGACTACATCATCTGTCACCATTTGCACCTCTGATAGGATATGAGAAGATAGAAGTACCGTTTTCCCTAAATCAGCCTGCTGACGGATGAACTTTCTAAACCACTTAATCCCACTTGGATCCAGTCCATTAGTCGGCTCATCTAATATAAGAAACTGAGGATCACCCAGCAAAGCTGCAGCCAAACCCAGCCGCTGACTTTCCCCTAGAGACAGGCTTGACAAGAGGTCCTTCCTCTTATGAGCGATTCCAGTCATCTCCAAAACCTCATCGATCCGAGACTTGGGAATAGCATTACTAGCCGCAATAATCCTCAAGTGGTCATAGACCTTTCGATTTGGCAGACCGCCAATGCCGTCAAAGGCTGCACCTACCGTTCTGAGCGGATAGGTCATTGACTGATAGGTTTGCCCATCAAAAGTCGCAGTCCCTGCTGTCGCCCGATCAAGCCCCAAGAGAATCCTCAAGGTCGAACTTTTCCCTGCACCATTTGGGCCTAGAAAAGCTGTAATCCGCCCGCTTCTAGCTGTAAAAGAGATATCTTTTAGAATCTGCTTGCTGCCATGCTTTTTGCAGACTCCTTCTATTTTCACTATATGTTCCATACTGAACTCCTTTTGTTTTTTCTTTAGTATACAAGGACAAGTTCAGAGAAAGTTCAGACAATAAAAAAACTTGCCTCGCGACAAGTTTCTTTTCTCATTTTTCAACTGCATCCCAGAGCTGGCGGATGCTTTTTTTCTGCACCGGATCGACAAAGTGTGGGGCGATTTCCACCAGAGATTGCAAGACAAAAGCCCGCTCCGCCACATAAGGATGAGGAACAATCAAGTTTGGACTGTATAACTCTTCTTGTCCTATGTAAAGAATATCCAGATCAATCACACGAGGCCCCCATTTGATCTCCCGCACGCGCCCTAGTTCCGCTTCGATAGCCAAGAGTGTCTGCATTAATTCCTCAGGATTGAGCCAAGTCTCCACTTCAACAACTTGATTGAGGAACGGATCCTGCTCAACGCCACCCCAAGGCTCCGTCTCAATGCGGCTTGATGCCTGCAAAATTCTTATATTTTGCTCTGCCATTTTTTCCAAAGCAGCATCCAGATTGGCAGCTGGGTTGCCTTGATTGCTTCCCAAAGCGATAAAGGCCTTCCGCTTTTGACGCACTAGTTTGACTGAGCAGGTCTCTAAAGGCAGCGGCACTGGCGCCCAAGGCTTTTTGACCTCCAAGCTGACCTTCTGCACTAAAGGATGGGTCAGAAAAATCTGATCAATCAGCTTGTAAGCCAGCGTCTCAATCAAGTCCTCCTTGCTTTCCTGACACCAGTGGGTCAAATCTTGAGCCAATTCTCCATAGTGGATAGAAGCTGTCAGGTCACCTGTTTTGGCCGCTCGAGTCATATCATAGTCCAAAATCAGATCCAGCACAAAACGCTGGCCCAATTCCTTCTCTGCTCCAAACAGACCGTGATAGGCATACACTTCCAAATCCTTAATGCGCAGCTGATCCATTTTCTTATCCTTTCTGATTCAAGTTTCTGCATTCACCCTTGATAAAACTATCTAGCCCTTCCTGACTTGCTCCACCACTGATAAAATCAATGCCCCATCAGTTTGTAAGCTTCATTTTTCAGGTCCTTGTCCGTCGCTAAAACGCCGCGCGCCGCTGTAGTAACCGTTGCAGTGCCAGGCTTTCTGACTCCGCGCATATTCATACACATATGCTCAGCTTCCACCCAGACCAGGGCACCTTGAGCACCCAGATAGTCCATCAAGGCCTCAGCAATCTCTACGGTCAATCGCTCTTGAATCTGCGGTTTCTTAGCATAGACTTCTACCGTTCGAGCCAGCTTGGACAAGCCTGCTACCCGACCATTAGGCACATAGGCGATGTGAACCTTCCCGTAAAATGGCAGGAAGTGGTGCTCACACATGGAATGAAAGAAAATATCCTTCTCCACCACCATATTATTGTCAATGATTTCAAAAGACTTGGATAGATGCTCCTCAGCCGTCTCGCCCAGCCCAGCAAAAATTTCCTGATACATCTTGGCAATGCGCTGTGGCGTCTCCTGCAAGCCTTCGCGATTTCCGTCTTCGCCAACCGCCTCAATAATCTGGGCAACTGCTGCTTCAATTTTCTTCGTGTCCATATTCACTCCTAGATTCTTTTTCTTTGTCAATGATATAGGCCCTGACCTGAGCTAGGAAATAAAGGGAGCCCGTGATAAGCAGCAGCTCATCATCCCTATGCTCAGCTTTCAAATAAGCCTCTAAAAATCTCTGCCAATCAGCATAGTCCAAGCCCTGCTCACCGGCCAGCGCCTCCATGTTTTCTTTGGAAAAGCTCCGTAGATCCGCAAAACTAGTTAAAATTAGTTGACTCTTAGGCACCTGCTTAAGCTGACCCACCATTTCCTCCAGAGACTTGGTCTGGATACAGCTGAAAAGGATTTTCTTATCTAAGTCTGGATAATGCTGGCTCAAGGTCCTCGTCAACCTCTCCATGGCATGGGGATTGTGGGCACCATCAAGCAAAATACGAGGCTGATGCAAAATCTGCTCCATCCGCCCCGGCCAGTTTGTCGCCACTAAAGCTGCGCTAACTTGCTCTTTTGTTAACAGCGGTAGCTGCTTGAGCTGACAATAGAGGTCACAGAGCTGAATCGCCAAACCAGCGTTGTCTACCTGATGTTGCCCCAACAGAGGTGTCAGGTAAGGCTCCGCCTCCCGATAGGCATTGGAAAAGCTAAATTGCTCTCCTGAGTCAGTCCCGCCCAAGCTCTGCACTTGATAAGACTGCCCATAAACATAGTGAGGCGCTTGCATTTGATGAGCCTTGTCCTCGATAACCGCCAGAGCTTCTAGCTCAATCCGCCCAGTCACCAAGGGCACATTTGGCTTGATAATCCCAGCCTTCTGCTCGGCAATTGCTGCCAGCGAATGCCCCAGCAAAGCCACATGATCTAAGCCAATGGTCGTAATGGCTGTCAAATCAGGGCGGCAGACATTGGTACTGTCCAAGAGGCCGCCCATGCCGACCTCCATAATGGCCACATCGACCCGCTCCTGAGCCAAATAATCATAGGCCAAAGCCGTCATGATTTCAAACTCAGTCACTCCCTGCAAAACCTCATCGTTCGCTTGCTCTTCAAAGAGAGCTCGATAGATCTCTAGCAGGCGCGACAAATCTTGATTGGGAATAGACCGGCCATTGATGGCGATTTGTTCATTGTAGCTGATCAAATAGGGGGAGGTAAAGGTTCCTACACGCAGACCCCGCATTTCCAAGAGTTGACGCAGGTGGGCAATGGTTGAACCCTTCCCGTTGGTCCCCCCTATATGAATCACTGACAGCTGCAAATGGGGATTTCCCCGCAGCGCCAGCATCCGCTCCATCCGCTCCAAGCCAAAATTAGGACTATCCGTCCGATAGGCTTCCAGCCAGCTTAAATCTGGCAATTCTTCTTTTATCATACTCATTTATACTGCTGTAAATTTAGATCTTCCATTTTCTGAGCCAGTCGAATAGCATCGCCAATCTCGGCTGCCATCCGGTGGACTTCCACATCATGCACTCGGACAGCCTCGACACCCTGACTAGCTGCAATGCTGGTCAAATGAGCTGAAGCTAGGTCTCTGTTTTGAAAACCAGCGGCTGTCTCTGGGTCAGTCTCAAAACCATTTTCCTCCAAGATATTGACCAAAAAGCGCTTGCGAGAGACACCCAGAAAAATGGGAAAGCCTGCCTGATGAATGCTGTCCAGTTCCTGTAAGAGCAAGAGATTTTCCCGTTTGGTCAAGCCAAAACCAATCCCTGGATCCAGCATGATTTGCTCACGGTCCAGACCAGCTTGCTTAGCTTTCCCCAGTGTTTTTTCAAAAAATGCCCACATGAGTGCCTCAATATCCAGCTGTTCAAAATTTGCTAATTCTGAATCCGTAAAAGCTGGCTCAAAGCCAAAAGTCGGAAAGATTTTCGAACTGGTGTGTTGGGGCCGGGCCATGACTGGATTGAACATGGCAATAACTGGCGCTCCAGCCTTGGCAGCCACAACTGACATTCTCTCATCACCTAAGAGTCCTGTGATGTCATTGATGATATTGGCTCCAGCGGCCAAAGCTGCTTCTGCAACTGGTGCCTTCCAAGTATCCACAGAAATAAGAATATCAGTCGCCCGACGAAGAGCCTCAATGACTGGTACCACACGACCTATCTCCGCTCCAATGTCCACAAAATGGCTGCCCGGACGAGTCGACTCACCACCGATATCCAGCAGGTGAGCTCCTTGAGCTATCATCTTGCGCGCCTGCTCCAGAGCCTTTTCCACCGTATCATATCTGCCCCCATCCGAAAAGGAATCTGGGGTAACATTGAGAATCCCGCAAAGGGCTGTCTTACCCTCTGGGGCAAGCTGTCTTAGATTCATCGTATTTCCTTTCCTCTTGCTGCTACTACCTTTCAACAAAAAAGGCACACCCATCTAGTGTACCGCAAAGCCAACAGCAGATGCAGCATCCAGTCCTATGAACTGCACTCGACTTCACAAGAAGACCTCATCTGCCCCTTGTTTCATTTACCATTTTACCACAATTCCCCTATTTAAGAAAACACTTTTTACAAACAGAAAGGCAAAAGGAGAATCAGAAGTAAATTCCGAAGAAGATGAGCCAGTAAGGACAATTCCAGAGAGCTAACCCAGGTTTTTAAGAGCTGGACAAAAGCCATGCCTAAACTTAGATAAATCAGAAAACAAGATGATTCTCCGGGATTTCTCAGGAAAGCAAAGAGAGTGATTCCCAAGGCAAAAGCCCAACTTTTCCCATATTTCATCTGCCTATTTTGGCTAACCTGCGGCGACAAAGCCAGTAAATCCATGCCAAGTAGCAGCAAGGTGGTAGCCAAAAAACTGTCTGAAACTAGCTGCTGCAAGGGTGCTTGCACCAAACTGGCCTGCCCACAAAGGAGAACAAGACTCGCTGCATTGCTTGCAATCATTAAAAAATAAAGGCAACGTAAGTGCTGAAACCGCTTGGAAGCCCGTAGCTCTACCTTAAAATCCCACCACTCACGAGAAAAGTAAGAGGCATACCCAAAAAGAATGAGCAAAAAGAGAGAGATAAAGAGCAAACTGGGCCTTGCTAAAACCAAGCGGTTGGTCATTGGCTGAAGCAAAAGCAACAAACCCGATTGAAGCAGCATAACTACTAATAAGATTTGGATAGATTTTTGAAATTTGAGACGCATATTTTTCACTCCCTAAAGCTAAGATACAATTATCATTATAAAGCAAAAGATTCGCTCTGTTGGCTCGTTGTCCTAAAAAGTCACTTTTTATCCCTGAAATGTCAAAAAAGAGGTCAAGCTGACCTCTTCATCCATGAATGATATATCGTTAACTTTGTGAGATGATCATCACCAAAATAGCAATTCCATTTCGTAGCATATGGGCTAAAATTCCCATTTCCAAATGCTTGGTCTGGTAAACTACTAAAGCTAAGACGCCACCCATGCCAGCATAAAGAATAAAACTACCGATATTGGTCGGTCCGTGGAAAAAACCAAAAAGAATAGAACCAACTATCAAACCAATCAACTCATGCTTTGGAAACAGCTTTTGGGGGATCAAACCACGGAAAAGAATCTCTTCCAAAATTGGCGCTGAGAAAAGTGCTCCCACAACAAGCAAAATAACGGGCGTACTCTGAAACAAGTTTTGCAAAGCAACTTGATTGGCTGTCGTTCCTGAAAATTGACCCTCTAGAACCATGATAATCGCTGCAAAGATATTAATTCCAATACTTACCAAATAGGATAACACTAACCAGATTACTGATTTTAAATTAAAAAAACTAAAATCAAGGGTCAGTAAGCCTTCTTTTTTAGCCATTCGCAGGGCATAAAAAATAATCAGCAAATAAACCATCAGGACAAGCAAGGTGTATCCTATTGAAAAATTTTGATCTCGACCTTTGTAAAACTGGATCAGCACAAAAGGAACTTGAGTCTGGACGGCTAAAAACAAAGCCAGTAAACTATATTCTACTTTTTGCAAAAAAAATTTCATTTCTTCCTCCTTTTACTTAGTATATCGAATTTTTCCCTTCCTGTACAGCTAAGAGCCATATAAAATCAAAAAATGTGCCATCATGCTCACTAGGAAGCTCCTTTCCTATGCTTTCGATTCAATCTGGCAGCAAAATAGAGCGCTAAAATTTCAATTTTTATTATACCTTCACCAATGCAGTGCACCTAGCAAAAAGAGGCTAGGACAAAAGTCCTAGCCTCTCAATTGTCTTTGGATTGTCGAGCAAGACGCAGTGGTTGAGTGGGCTCTACTACGCTGATTTCATCAGCTTTTACAGCCCTACTCAACTGTGCGGAGGTGGGACGACGAAATCGAATTCTAACGAATTACCGATTTCTGTCCCACTCTCGATAGACTTTTATATTGTAAACTTAAGCAAGCTCTTATGATTCTACGCTTGTTTCAACTTCTTCAGTCTCTGCTGTTTCCACAACTTCGTCAATAATTTCAACTTCATTGATTGCTTGTGGTTCCAAGTTACGGTAACGAGCCATACCAGTACCAGCTGGAATAATCTTACCAATGATAACATTTTCCTTGAGACCGAGCAGGTGATCCTTCTTACCACGGATAGCCGCATCTGTCAGGACACGAGTTGTTTCCTGGAAGGAAGCTGCAGACAAGAAGCTGTTTGTTTCAAGGGAAGCTTTGGTGATTCCCATGAGGACTGGACGAGCTGTCGCAGGCACTCCGCCTGAGATAACCACATCACGGTTAGCATCTGTAAAGTCAGTGATATCCATGAGAGTTCCCATGAGGAGATCTGTATCACCTGGATCCATGACGCGCACCTTACGAATCATTTGACGAACCATTACCTCGATGTGTTTGTCGCCGATTTCTACCCCTTGGCTACGGTAAACCTTTTGTACCTCAGCAAGCAGGTAAGTTTCAACAGACAAGACATCGCGGACAGCCAGTAAGTGCTTAGGCTGGATAGAACCTTCAGTCAAGGCAGCACCACGAGAAACTTGGTCGCCCACTTCAACCTTCATGCGGGCTGTAAATGGTACCACATATTCACCTTCGCCAGTTGCACCTTTGACAAAGACTTTCTTGGTACGAGTAGATGCATCTTCTTCGATGGCAGTAACTTCACCCTTGACTTCAGTGATGACCGCTTCCCCTTTCGGATTGCGAGCTTCAAAGATTTCTTGGACACGAGGAAGACCTTGTGTGATATCGGTATTAGAGGCAACACCACCCGTGTGGAAGGTCCGCATGGTCAGCTGTGTACCAGGCTCCCCGATAGATTGAGCAGCGATGGTTCCGACTGCTTCACCGACTTCAACCGCATCACCAGTCGCCAAGTTGATACCGTAACAATGACGGCAGACACCGTGGCGAGTGTTACATGTAAATACGGAACGAATCGTCACTTCTTCAACACCAGCATTGACAATCTCACGCGCCTTGTCTTCGGTGATCAATTCATTTGGACCAATAATGACAGCACCAGTTTCTGGATGTTTAACCGTCTTCTTAGTGTAACGACCATTGAGACGTTCTTCCAGAGACTCGATCATTTCCTTGCCTTCTGTGATAGAAGTGATAAGAAGTCCACGATCTGTACCACAGTCGTCTTCACGGATAATCACATCTTGAGCAACGTCAACCAGACGACGAGTCAAATAACCTGAGTCGGCTGTCTTGAGGGCCGTATCGGTCATACCTTTACGGGCACCGTGAGTTGAGAAGAACATTTCGAGTACTGACAAGCCTTCGCGGAAGTTTGAAAGGATTGGCAATTCCATGATACGTCCGTTTGGCGCAGCCATCAGACCACGCATACCGGCAAGCTGTGAGAAGTTAGAGATGTTACCACGGGCTCCAGAGTCCATCATCATAACGATTGGGTTCTTCGGATCTTGGTTGGCAACCAAGCGTTTTTCCAATTTTTCACGGGCAGCACGCCACTCAGCAGTAACTGCATTGTAGCGCTCATCATCGGTAATCATACCGCGACGGAATTGCTTGGTGATTTGGTCTACACGCTTGTGAGACTCTTCAATGATCTCTGCCTTGTCTTCAACAACTGGGATATCAGCGATACCCACTGTCAAACCAGCCAGAGTAGAATGGTGGTAACCTAAGTCTTTCAAGCGGTCCAGCAGGGCAGATGTTTCTGTCGTGCGGAAGCGTTTGAAGATTTCAGCGATGATATTTCCTAGATTTTTCTTCTTGAACGGAATATTCAGCTCTAGAGCTTCAATAGCAGACTTGATGTCTTTACCTGGCTCCAAGAAGTATTTAGCTGGAACGCCTTCTGTCAAGTTAGCATTCGTTGGCTCTTGCAGGTAAGGCAGCTCTTCTGGCATGATATCGTTGAAGAGAATCTTACCTACTGTGGTCATGAGGATCTTGTGTTTTTGATCTTCTGTCCATGGCTTATTGAGGCTATCTGTCGCGATACCTACACGAGTGTGCAAGTGGACATAGCCATTACGCAAGGCCATCACAGCTTCATCACGGTCTTTAAAGACCATACCTTCACCTTCACGACCTGCTTCTTCCATGGTCAGGTAATAGTTACCCAAGACCATATCCTGAGATGGTGTTACAACTGGTTTTCCGTCTTTCGGATTCAAGATGTGCTCAGCAGCCAGCATGAGGATACGAGCTTCAGCTTGCGCTTCTTCAGACAATGGG
The DNA here is from genome assembly GCF_003943815.1 of Streptococcus cristatus. Taxonomy (GTDB): domain Bacteria; phylum Bacillota; class Bacilli; order Lactobacillales; family Streptococcaceae; genus Streptococcus; species Streptococcus cristatus_F. The sequence continues at coordinate 144,795 of NZ_RJNA01000005.1, forward strand.
ACGTGGATGGCCATTTGGTCACCGTCAAAGTCGGCATTGTAGGCTTCACAGACCAGTGGGTGCAAGCGAAGAGCTTTACCGTCGATCAGAACTGGCTCAAAGGCTTGGATACCCAAACGGTGAAGAGTCGGTGCGCGATTAAGGAGCACTGGGTGTTCTTTGATAACATCTTCTAAGACATCCCAGATGCGCTCATCGCCACGCTCTACCATGCGCTTAGCAGCTTTCACATTCTGTGCATAATCACGAGCAACAATTTCCCGCATGACAAACGGCTTGAAGAGCTCGATCGCCATTTCACGTGGCACACCACATTGATACATTTTCAATGTCGGACCAACAGCGATAACGGAACGTCCTGAGAAGTCAACCCGTTTACCCAGCAAGTTTTGACGGAAACGACCTTGTTTCCCTTTGAGCATGTGGCTCAAAGACTTAAGTGGACGGCTACCTGGACCTGTGATCGGACGACCACGACGACCGTTGTCAATCAAAGCATCCACCGCTTCTTGCAGCATCCGCTTCTCATTTTGAACGATGATACCTGGTGCATTCAACTCAAGCAAACGAGCCAAACGGTTGTTCCGGTTGATAACACGGCGGTAGAGGTCATTCAAGTCAGATGAGGCAAAGCGGCCACCATCCAACTGCAACATTGGACGTAGATCTGGTGGAATGACTGGCAGGATGTTGAGAATCATCCATTCTGGCTTATTGCCAGAGCGGTAGAAGGCATCCAAAACGTCCAATCGACGAATAGCCTTGATTCGTTTTTGACCAGAAGCTGTTTTCAATTCTTCCTTGAGAGCCGCAATTTCTGTTTCCAAATCCACTTGTTTCAGCAAGTCTTGGATCGCTTCTGCTCCCATCTTGGCAACGAATGAACCTGCACCATATTCACGGAGGCGCTCACGATACTCGCGCTCAGTCATGATAGATTTATGCTCCAGTGGTGTTTCCTTAGGATCAATCACCACATAAGCCGCAAAATAAATGACTTCTTCTAGGGCGCGCGGACTCATATCCAGAGTCAAGCCCATACGGCTTGGGATTCCTTTGAAATACCAAATATGAGAAACCGGTGCTTTGAGCTCAATGTGGCCCATACGCTCACGACGAACCTTAGTCCGTGTTACTTCGACACCACAGCGGTCACAAATAATCCCTTTGTAACGAATCCGTTTGTACTTACCGCAGGCACACTCCCAATCCTTGGTTGGCCCGAAGATCACCTCGTCAAAGAGGCCTTCACGTTCTGGCTTCAAGGTCCGGTAATTGATTGTCTCAGGCTTCTTCACTTCTCCGTAAGACCATGAACGGACCTTACTTGGAGAAGCTAGGGTGATTTGCATACTTTTAAATCGATTTACATCAACCACTATTTCTTACCTTTCTTATTTATCTAATCAGCGACGAATTATTTTTCTTCATTTCCTTCAGCATCAAAAGCTGCTTTCGCTTCTTGAGCCTGTTTTTGACGTGCTTTTTCCAAATCGTCCACATGGATCACATCTTCATCCATATCCTCATCCAAATCACGCAATTCTACTTCGTTGTCATCTTCGTCGAGCACACGCATATCCAATCCGAGAGACTGCAATTCCTTTACCAAGACGCGGAAGGATTCCGGCACACCTGGTTTTGGAATTGGTTTCCCTTTGGTGATGGCCTCATAGGCTCTGAGACGACCATTGATATCATCAGACTTGTAGGTCAAAATTTCCTGAAGAACGTTTGACGCACCGTAAGCCTCTAGGGCCCAAACTTCCATTTCCCCGAAACGTTGTCCACCAAACTGAGCTTTACCTCCGAGTGGCTGTTGGGTAACGGTTGAGTAAGGGCCGACTGAGCGGGCGTGGAGTTTGTCGTCAACCATGTGGTGGAGCTTGATCATGTACATGACACCGACAGAAACGCGGTTGTCAAATGGCTCACCAGTACGGCCGTCATAAAGAATCGTCTTGGCATCGCTATCCATACCAGCTTCACGGACAGTATCCCAGAGATCTTCTGAGCTAGCTCCGTCAAAGACTGGTGTCGCAATGTGGATACCCAAATTACGCGCTGCCATACCAAGGTGAAGCTCCATAACCTGACCGATGTTCATACGGGATGGTACCCCGAGTGGGTTCAACATGATATCGACTGGAGTTCCGTCTGGAAGGTAAGGCATGTCTTCTACAGGAACGATACGGGATACAACCCCTTTGTTTCCGTGGCGTCCGGCCATCTTATCTCCGACCTTGATCTTACGTTTTTGAGCAATGTAGACACGTACCAGCATATTGACACCAGATTGTAGCTCGTCACCATTAGCGCGGGTAAAGATCTTGACATCGCGAACGACACCATCGGCACCGTGTGGTACACGAAGAGAAGTGTCACGAACTTCACGAGACTTGTCGCCGAAGATAGCGTGCAAGAGGCGCTCTTCAGCTGAAAGGTCTTTTTCACCCTTAGGTGTCACTTTACCTACAAGGATATCGCCTTCCTTAACTTCCGCACCGATACGGATAATACCCATTTCGTCAAGATCTTTAAGGGCATCTTCACCAACGTTTGGAATTTCACGAGTGATTTCTTCAGGCCCAAGCTTGGTGTCGCGGGTTTCTGATTCGTATTCTTCCAAGTGAACAGAGGTGTAGACATCGTCTTTCACCAGACGCTCACTCATGATAACGGCATCCTCGAAGTTGTAACCTTCCCATGTCATGTAGGCAACGATTGGGTTTTGTCCAAGCGCCATTTCTCCATTTTCCATAGAAGGTCCGTCAGCGATAAAGTCGCCTTTTTCAACAACATCGCCAACTTTTACAAGGGTGCGTTGGTTGTAGGCAGTTCCTGAGTTTGAACGACGGAATTTTTGGATGTGATAAACGTCTAGTGAACCATCTTCACGGCGAACTTCTACCTTGTCAGCATCTGCGTAAGTAACTTTACCATCATACTGGGCAATAACCGCTGCACCAGAATCGTGGGCAGCTTGGTATTCCATACCAGTACCAACATAAGGCGCTTTTGGATCAATCAAAGGCACAGCCTGACGTTGCATGTTGGCACCCATGAGGGCACGGTTGGAGTCGTCATTTTCCAAGAAAGGAATACATGCTGTCGCCACGGCAACTACCTGCTTAGGCGATACATCCATGTAGTCTACTTGGTCTGATGGGAATTCTTGGTTGTTACCTTGGTGGCGTCCCATAACGATAGGCTCTGCAAAGCCACCTTTTTCATTAAGCTTAGAGTTTGCCTGCGCTACGATAAATTCATCTTCCTCATCAGCTGTCAGCCAAACGATTTTGTTGGTTACCACACCAGCTTCACGGTCCACCTTACGGTAAGGCGTTTGAATAAATCCGTATTTGTTAAGGTGCCCATAAGAAGACAAGTTATTGATCAAACCGATGTTTGGTCCTTCAGGCGTTTCAATCGGACACATACGACCATAGTGAGTATAGTGCACGTCCCGCACTTCATAACCAGCGCGGTCACGTGTCAAACCACCAGGTCCCAAGGCAGAGAGACGACGCTTGTGGGAAAGCTCAGACAGCGGATTGTGTTGGTCCATGAACTGTGACAATTGTGAAGAACCAAAGAATTCTTTAATAGCTGCAGTTACTGGACGAATGTTGATGATTTGTTGTGGGGTCAGCACTTCATTGTCCTGAACGCTCATCCGTTCGCGAACATTACGCTCCATCCGAGAAAGTCCGAGACGAACTTGGTTAGCCAAAAGCTCACCAACCGCACGAATACGACGGTTCCCCAAGTGGTCAATATCATCCACACGACCGATACCTTCTGCCAAGTTGAGAAAATAGCTCATTTCAGCCAAGATATCAGCTGGTGTTACAGTCCGAACCTTGTCAGATGGGTTCGCATTGCCAATAATGGTCACAACACGGTCTGGATCGCTTGGTGCGACAACCTTGAACTTCTGCAATTCCACAGGCTCTGTCAAGACAGCTGAGTCGTTTGGAATATAAGTGATCTTGTTCAAACCATTGTCCAGTTGCTCTGCAATGCTGTCAATCACACTGCGGGTCATGACTGTACCAGCTTCGACAAGAATTTCACCTGTTTCAGCATCTACCAAATGTTCTGCCAATGTTTGATTGAGCAGGCGGTTCTTGATGTTGAGCTTCTTGTTAATCTTGTAACGACCAACGGCAGCCAAGTCATAGCGATGTGGATCAAAGAAACGAGCCACAAGCAAGCTACGTGAGCTTTCAGCCGTCTTAGGCTCACCTGGACGAAGGCGCTCATAGATTTCTTTCAGAGCTTCATCCGTACGAGAGTCCATTGGGTTCTTGTGAATATCTTTTTCGATGGTGTTGCGCACCAAGTCGCTGTCACCAAAGATGTCCAAGATCTCATCATCGCCCGAGAAACCAAGTGCACGAACCAAGGTCGTAAATGGAATTTTACGCGTCCGGTCAATACGAGTATAGGCAATGTCTTTTGAGTCTGTTTCTAGCTCCAACCAAGCTCCGCGGTTAGGAATAACGGTTGAGCCGTAGCCAACTTTACCGTTTTTGTCAACTTTATCGTTAAAGTAAACCCCTGGAGAACGCACCAACTGGGATACGATAATCCGCTCACCACCATTGATGATGAAGGTTCCCATTTCAGTCATGATTGGGAAATCACCAAAGAAGACTTCCTGAGTCTTGATTTCACCAGTTTCCTTGTTAATCAGACGGAAAGTCACAAAGATTGGCGCTGAGTAGCTAGCATCGTGGATACGAGCTTCTTCCAGCGTGTATTTAGGCTCACGGATTTCATAGCCGACAAATTCCAGTTCCATGGTGTCGGTAAAGTTTGAAATAGGAAGCACATCCTCGAAGACTTCTTTCAAACCATGGTCCAAGAAATCTTTAAACGAGTCTGTTTGAATTTCAATCAAGTTTGGTAAATCAAGAACTTCTTTAATTCTTGAAAAACTACGACGGGTCCGATGTTTCCCGTATTGAACGTCATGTCCTGCCAAGTTTCTAACTCCTTTTTTATAAAGTACAGAGGGAGGAAATCGGAGAGAATTGAGATTTTCTGATTATTAAAATAATAACCATTTGCCTCTCATATCACACTCTTCTTCACTCTTACCAAGGGGAGACCCCTTCTACGCCATTGACTCTCGTCAAAACAGCTACAATCAGTCCCTTTTGCTAAGTTTTTAGAATCTTTAAGTTTGCGTTACAAATCTTAGAATTCTGAAAAATAGACACAAAAAGAGCAGCTAAATCTGACTTATAAAAAGTTTGATTTAACTGCTGCAAGCTTTAATCGGACAATATTTCAATTAAAGCACACGACAAATTATTGATACTATTATACCATAATTATATAAAAATTCAAGTAGTTTTATATAATTTTCAGGACACTTTCATCTTTAATCTTGAAATAGAAGCATGCTTATTTTAAGCCGCTCTCATCCACTTCCTCGTCGTCATGAACATGTTCACCATGGATTTTGATGTATCCTTCATGTTTCCTATCCAATTCTTCCCAGAGCGGCTCATCAACAGCCTTCCGAATCTTTATTTTATGATTCTTTTATTATATTTCCTATTTAGAAGCTAGCTGCTGTTTCATTTTTTCAAAGAACTGATTTAATTCTGTTTGAACCTGATGTAGTAACTCTTTTTCTTGAGTCTCATCTATCTCAATTTTTTCCCAGTATCATTTTCCTCTATGGACTCATAACTCGAATCAATTAAATTCAATTTTTTATCTAAGAAAAACGCTACATCTGTTTCTTTACCGTTAATCATAGTAGAAAAAAGAACTAGAAGCTCACTGTCTTCCAAACTAGTCGGTGGGCGTACATCCAAGTTTAATTTCCCAGATATTTTAAGTTTATTTATCCCCCATCGGCGAATCACTGGGTCATCCGGAATTCCATAGCCAGCATCTCGGATAATATCCTCGTTGTTACCTGCGAGGATACTTGCCAGTAATTCAATTTTATTGGCAGAGGAAAAATCTGGTTCAGGTTTATCATCTGACCAAAAGAGCAACCAAATGGCAAAAGCAGTTATTATCAAAAGTAGGATGCTTATTATTTTTTTACGTACCGACATTCTTATCTTCTCCTCGCTTCAAATAATCATAAAAATCTTCTTTTGATTTTTTATGCTCATCCGTATCTGGTTTCCATAAGAAATCCCATCTTTTCCCGTGCTTGATAAATTGTCCACCTGCTGTATATAGGCTACTTACAAGAGTTCTCCAAAGGCTAGAGTAACTATTAGGTAGTCACGCTCTTTTAGGCAGTCGGTCTGTAACTTGATTGCTAATTCTAAGTTGTTGCCAGCGCTCTACCTTACCTATCCACCACTTGAGCCTCAAATTTGGCCGGTTTATTGTCTACATTGGTGATGGTGATGGTGTAGGGGGTTTCTTCCGTCACCCCAAATACTTCCTTTATTTCCCCTTGAACCACTATTCCATCACTCTCTAAATAGATACTTTTACTCTTATCATTCGGTAAGTCTTTGCGCTCTGTTCCATCTTTAGAAATAATAATCTCAGTTATTGACCGCTTCTCAACATTATAAACCGTATTACTTCCTTTCATCCCCCAGCCTTTTCGGCCCGATAATTTTAATTTAGCGTCATCTTTTTTTTCTAAAATCAATTCCGAATGATACTCCAGCTGCTCTGTTTTAGAAAAAACTTTCAATTTAACACTTTGACCTGGTTGCAGAGTGTACTTACCAATGTTTTTTGCCCATAAATATAGTCCAAAAATGCTAGTTGCTAGGATTAATATTAGCAAGCCACAGCCTAATTTCCAGATTTTTTTCTTACTATAGGTCATTTGTAATTCTCCCTATAATCATTAATACCATCTTGAATTGTCTTAGCATCTCCTGGATTATCTCCATAATTTCCATTAATAACGTTCTCTAAATATTTCAAAGGATTCTTATCTGACCATCCCTGAGCCATTCCTGCACCAACTTTCAAATATGTATCACTAGATTCTAAATAACCTTTACCAACATAGCCAAAAAGATAATTCCCAAGGTAGTCAGACTCCATTCCTTCTTCCCATTGCCGACTCCAAATTGAAAAAGGGTAATCTTCTCTATAAACTCGTGTTTTTAAATCCAAAGGCTGGCCTGTGTTCACCAACTCCATAAAGTTTAAATTATCAGCAGGAAGAGCTCCCCACTGTGAACCGACAGCTATGGCATTATCTACTAAACCATTATCTCCTGGGCTTTTCCATGTACTTCTACCCCTTTGAATCAAATTGTATTTCTTTTTATCCTCTATTTTTTTAACATCTAATACATCGTCTCCCATCCTTGCTACAATTTTTCTTATATTTTCTCTATTTACTGATTCCAAGATAATTCCCTCAGCTTCTCTAATAAATGGATTATCTGAGTATGGATCCCACTTACCATTGTATGCACTACGTATTCGCCAATACTCTTCAAAGGCTTCTCTATTATTATAAAACAGATAATCCTCATAAGCTTTGACGATTTGGTCTGCTTTTTCAATTGAAGTCTTATCACTCTTTTTGATTTTCTCAACCTTTTCCTGTAGTTTCTTTGGATTAGCTCTATTAGCAGCTTCTGTCTTCAGCTTGTTGGTGACAATTTCTGGTAACTGAACTTTCGGATAACGTCGAGCATAAGATTCTAGGGTTTCAAATTCCTTATCGCTCAGCTCTTTGCCCTTTTTCAACTTGTCTAAAATACTTTGATACTCTTTATGCAAGTCTTTGGTTTTCTTAGAAGAATCATATTTTATACTTTCAATCTTCTGCTCTTTCATCTTCTTGACCCAATTCATGTCCACACCGTCCGCATAGTAGTTGCCATCACTATCGACAATGATTTCACTTAGTTGTGTGGCTCCTTGGATAGCTAGACGAAGAACTTCTAGACTATCACTGAAATATTGAGAAACTTGAGCGACAAAGAACTCCAGCTTTTCAATCTTCTCTTCCAACTCTTTAATTTGTGTTTCAATTTGCGACTCTGCACTAGAAAGAATCACTAGAGACTCCATATGAGAAACGATATTAAATGTAGCAATAGACTTCATCCGCTCTAAGAATGATTCTTTAGCTTCAATAGCCTTTTTGATAGAGGCTAGCTGTTTCTCTCGCAATTCTTTTGTCTTTTTCAGCTGATCCAGATCGAGGTTTCCATACTCTGATACCTGAGCATCGGCAATCCTATATGAATTTAACTCCGTTTGAATGTCGTCCACTGCAGCCTGTAGCTTCTTAATGGCAGGAATGATAATCTCTGAAAAAAGACCCTTACCTGCTGTATAGGCTGCTCCCATGAGTTCTCCAGAGTCTAGAGTAGCTATTAGGTGGTCACATCCCTGAGACAATCGGTCTGTTACCTCATTGGCCACTTGAATATTATTAGCCATAGCCTCCATCAGCTGTGAAGACTCCGATGCACTGTACTTTACTCCCATGGTAAAGAGTTCCTTTCTTTCGTCAATCTTTCTCGATTTTCATCTAATTTTTGCCGAACTTTCCTTGTTTGTTTGGAAACATTGTCCAACTCTTGCTCTACGTAGCTGTCAATTGCTTGTTGCAAGGCTTGGTTTTCTTCCCATATTTTACGATTGGTATGGCTTGTCTCTGATACGGGATCTATCAAGTTTTCTATTTGGGCATTTATCGTCCAGATATCTGCACGAAAATCCATTACCTTCTCTTCGTAACGTCTTTTGATAACTAAAAGATCTTCTTCTTGATTCTCAAGCTGGATGATTTGCTTATATAATTGTTCACGTTTTTCTTGATTTTTATCTTTTATCATCAGTTGCTCCAACGTTGCGCCTGCTCTATATCGCGTTTCTCAATTTTTGCAGCAATTTCTGGAAATTTATTAGCCTGAGTTAAGACGGCCGAACTGAAGTCACTGACAGCCTGCAACATTTGATTGCAGGCTTGACGACCAGCTTCCATTCCAGCAATATCACTTGTATAACCAAATTCAACTTGATTGTTCCTGAAGGCTGAAGTATCCACTCCTACTAATTCACTAATTGCGGAACTTGCTGCGATAGTATCTGAAGAAATCTTCCCTGACATCTAGCATTCCCTACCTTTCGTTCTAATTGTTAGGCAATTTCTCATTGGCTATTACGATTGGTGTTGCCAGCTGTACCACCCAAGATTGCTCCCCAAGCTTTCTGATAATCCGCATCTGATGCACCAATGCCGAAGCGATAGCTCGTCGTTGGAGCGCCATTCTTAGCCCAGTAGCTAGGAACAGTCGGACCGTTTAGATTGATGGAGCGACCATTGATTGTGACGGTTCCTGGTCTTTCTCCAGTAGACTTGAGAACATCAGACTTGATAACGCTCGAATCAAGATTGAACTTCTCTCCGATTCCCCAGGCACTTGGATCCGCCTCATAAATGGCATTGGCTAGATAGGCCATATAGGTCGCATTATTATTGTAGCCTGTCAGGGCAGCCATAGAAGTATTGTCATCATGACCAATCCAGCCTCCAAGAGTCATCCGAGGAGTAGAAAGCATGAGCCACATATCACCATTGCTGTTGGTTGTACCTGTCTTACCAATCCAATCTGCGCCTGCCAAGGTGCCATTGACTTGACTAATTCTTGATTTAAAGGTCGTAGTTGCACCAGAGTTGAGCACACCCCGCATCAAGCTTTGCATAATCGTTGCAGTAGCAGGCGAATAAACCTGAACTGGTTTTGCCTTATGCTCATAAACTACCTTGCCGTCTGGAGCTGTGATCTTTTCAATCATATACTTTTCTTGATAAGAACCGTTATTAGCCAAGGTCTGGAAACCGTTGGTGTGCTGAGCAACCGAAACCTCGATTCCCCCACCCATTGGTAGACTTTCAATATCGTAGTTGTCAATATGGTAGCCCATTTTTTCCATATAGCCTCGGACATTCACACCCTTCTCACGAAGTGCACGATAGGTCCAATAAGCTGGAATATTCCAAGAAGTATTGAGGGCTTCCTGCAGGTCCATCATACCTGTCCCGCGACTGTCCACGTGCATAATTGGCTCACCGCTAGAGAAATTCGTCGGATAATTAGAAAGGACACTTGCGCTTCCCATCAGCCCTTGATCAATGGCAATCCCATAAGCTAAAATCGGCTTGATAGTCGAACCCGGAGATCTTTCCGTATCAAAAGCATGGTTGTTTTGATTAGAACTATAGTCTCTACCACCGACAAAACCAATAATGGCTCCTGTTTTATTATCCTGAAGGACATTCCCAACCTCGGCCATTCCTGTCCCATCATCCAAGAGACCACCGTAGTTGGCAACTGCATTCTGCATCGCCTGATGAATAGAATGATTGATGGTTGTTGTGACCGTATAACCACCCTCGCTCAGCTCTTTTCGAGCCAACTCCTGATAGGCTTCAACCGTTGCATTATTTTTTAATTCTTGCTGGGATACGTTGTCTCGCTGAATCAAATACTGATACATGGCCGTCTGCGCTTCTGAAAAAGCTGTATGGTAGAGGTAACTATGCGAGCTCTTTTGAAGGCTCTCAGTCGGCTTAAAATCTTGCGTCAGATCATAGTCTTTGTACTGCTGATAGTCTGCCTCACTCAGTCGACCTGTACGGTACATATTATACAAAACATTCCGAGCCCGCTCTAGACCTAAAGCCATATCATCTGGACTCTTCAAACTGCCATCAGCGGCATAGGGCGAATAGACAATCGGGCTCTGAGGCAATCCTGCAATAAACGCAGCCTGCGGAATGGTTAACTCCTTGGCTGATACACCAAAAATCCCTTGAGCTGCTTCTTCCACTCCAGCAATATTTTGTCCTTTGTTATTCCGACCAAAAGGTGCTACATTCAAATAAGCAGTCAGAATCTCATCCTTAGACATATAGCGTTCCAAAGCCAAGGCATCAACAATCTCTACTGCCTTCCGCTTGAAAGTCGGAGCATCCCCCACGACCTGCTGCTTGATCAACTGCTGAGTTAAGGTCGAGCCCCCGCTGGATGAACCAACTCCAACTACAGAACCTAAGGTTGCCCGCAGAACCGCCTTGGGCACAACACCATTATGAGTTTCAAAGTTCTCATCTTCCGTCGCAATGATAGCATTTTTGACATTATCAGAAATCGCATCGCTGGCAACTGGGATCCGCAACAAGTCATTATCGATTTCAGAAATCAACTCTCCATTAGCATAGGTCAGCTTGGAAATCCCAGAAATTTTATTAACCTGACTTACCAGCTCTTCCTGCTTCGGCACAGAGACATCACTAAAAAGGCTGGCGGCATAGCCCAATCCGAGTCCAGCTCCCAATACTATTCCAAAAAAGATAAATACAAAAGCGACATTTAAGAGTAGTTTTACTGTCCGAAAAATAACGGAAACAATATCCAGTACCGACCAAGTCTCTCCTTTTGACTTAGACGTCTTAGCAGGTGAGGGCTCCCCCTTACCAAACTGTTTTAACTTTTTTATAAATGGTTTCAACATAGATTCTCCTTCTCGACTATTATAGCAAACATCAGCAGATTATATCAAGAAAGAGCTAATTCTAGCGCTTTTACAAGAATTATTTTCTGGCTACTCATTGCTATTTGTCGCGTTTGTGATACAATAGAAAGATAAGACAAAAAATAATTGAGCAAGGGCAAAATCTTTGCTATCTTAGAAAAGGAGAGACAACTATGCACATTTTTGATGAGCTAAAAGAGCGTGGTTTAATTTTTCAAACTACGGATGAAGAAGCTTTGCGTAAAGCCTTAGAAGAAGGGCAGGTCTCTTATTATACTGGCTATGATCCAACAGCAAACAGTCTGCACTTAGGTCACTTGGTGGCTATTTTGACCAGCCGCCGCTTACAGTTAGCTGGTCACAAGCCTTATGCCCTCGTCGGTGGTGCAACAGGTTTGATTGGCGACCCATCCTTTAAAGATGCAGAGCGTAGCCTGCAAACCAAGGAAACCGTTGATGGCTGGGTTCAGTCTATCCAAGGCCAACTGTCACGCTTTCTTGACTTTGAAAATGGTGATAACAAAGCTGTCATGGTCAACAACTACGACTGGTTTGGCAGCATCAGCTTCATTGACTTCCTCCGTGATGTTGGTAAATACTTCACTGTCAACTACATGATGAGCAAGGAATCCGTAAAAAAACGGATTGAAACAGGGATTTCTTACACTGAGTTTGCCTACCAAATCATGCAAGGTTACGACTTCTTTGTCCTTAACCAAGACCACAATGTTACCCTGCAAATCGGTGGTTCTGACCAGTGGGGCAATATGACAGCAGGTACCGAATTACTTCGTCGCAAGGCTGACAAGACAGGTCACGTCATCACTGTTCCCCTTATCACTGATGCGACCGGTAAGAAATTTGGTAAGTCAGAAGGAAATGCTGTTTGGCTCAATGCTGACAAGACTTCTCCATACGAAATGTACCAATTCTGGATGAACGTCATGGATGCTGACGCTGTTCGCTTCTTGAAGATCTTTACCTTCTTGTCACTGGATGAGATTGAAGACATCCGCAAACAATTCGAAGCAGCTCCACACGAACGCTTGGCTCAAAAAATCCTCGCTCGTGAAGTCGTGACTCTTGTTCACGGTGAAGAAGCCTACAAGGAAGCCCTCAATATTACCGAGCAACTCTTTGCTGGAAACATCAAAAACCTTTCTGTCAAAGAACTCAAACAAGGACTTCGTGGAGTACCAAACTACCAAGTTCAAGCCGACGAAAATCTTAACATCGTGGAAATCCTCGTGTCATCTGGCGTAGTCAACTCAAAACGCCAAGCCCGCGAAGATGTTCAAAACGGAGCAATTTACGTCAACGGCGACCGCATCCAAGACCTTGACTATGTCTTGAGCGACGCAGATAAGTTAGAGAATGAACTTACTGTTATCCGCCGTGGTAAGAAGAAATACTTCGTCCTTACATACTAAAACATTCAAAATTTATCCACACAAACAAAAGGAGTTACTCTTCTCTGAGATAACTCCTTTTTGCTCATAGTAGATTAAAATCTTCTTACTTATCTATTCTTAACAGAAAGACTACGAAGTACAATTCGCAAAGTTGTGAGGTTATGTAAGATAGAAAGATTGGAAGGACTAAGCCAGTTAAATAAACCAAAGCCAATCAAACTACTATTTACGACGACGGTTTCTTGGATATTCTTCTGAATCAGTTTTTGCAAAGACGATGACAGAGAGTCTAATTCTTCAAAAAAATCCAAGCGATTATCTAATAATAATATATCGCTCATTTGCTTAGAAATATCTGCACTTTCATTCATCACAACACCAATATCCGCAAGGGTTAGAGCTGCCGAGTCATTCAGGCCATCTCCGACCATTAAGACAGTATGACCAGATTGCTGTAACTCCTGCACCAATTCAAATTTCCCATCAGGTTTCAAGTCTGTATATACCTGATCAAAGGGCAAATCTTTGACTAATTCCTCTGTCCTAACCGAGGTATCCCCTGTTGCCAGAATCAATTTTTTCCCCTGTGCCTTAAGTTTATCCAAGGCTGTTTTTGCTTCTTTTCTCAAAGGAGTATGAATGCAGAACATTCCAATCAATTCATTCTGATAAGCCAAGAATAAGAGATTGTAGTGACTCTTGTACTCTTCAATTAAAGCATTTTGTTCTGAACTGATATGAATCTGCTCATCCTGCATCAAGACATAATTCCCAATAAGAACTGGTTGGCCATCTATATGAGATTTGATCCCCTTGCTTGCGATATATTGGAGTTTCCCATGCATTTCCTCATGTTCAATCCCCTCTATCTCAGCTTGCTTGACGATGGCATTAGCAATAGGATGATAAATGTGTTCCTCAAGACAGGCACTGATTCTGAGAATATCTTCCTCACTATAGTCCCCAAAAGGTAACACCTTGTCAACTATCGGATAGCTAGTTGTGATTGTTCCCGTCTTATCAAACAAGAAAGTATCAACTTCCAGATATTTCTCCAAAACATCTCCATCCTTAATCACCATTTCACGGTTCAACCCCTCCTTGATAGCTGTCAAATAAGCTACAGGAGTAGAGATTTTCAAAGCGCAGGAGAAATCGACCAATAGGAAAGAAATAGCCTTAGAAAAAGAACCTGTCAATAGGTAAGTCAGCCCAGCCCCCAAGAAATTATATTTGACGACCTTGTCCGCCATTTTGATGAAATAGCGTTGTTTCGTTTTCTTGTTTTCTTCAGATTTCTTCATCAACTCAATCAGTTGTAAAACCCGGCTGTTCATCTGATTATCGGTTACACGAATGCGTAACTCTCCAGTTTCTAATACTGTATTTGCACAAACCAAATTAGACTCTCTTTTTTCAACTGGAAAACTCTCTCCCGTCAAGGAACTTTCGTTGACCATACCTAAACCTGAAACTACTTGTCCATCAAACAGAATTTCATTTCCTTGAGATAAGACCAAAACATCTCCTATTTGAACATCGGAACTCTTGATACTAACAACCGTATCGCCCTGTACTAGGAATACATCGCTCTCTTTTGCAAGAAGACTCTGTTCTAAATCTGTTGCAGTTTTTTTCAAGGACCACTGATCTAAATGATTCCCCAAATCAAGCATAAACATGATGTTGCTAGCAGTCTTGGATTGATTCATGAACAAGGACAATAAAATCGCCGAGCAGTCCAAGACTTCCATCGTTAGTTCCTTACGCGCTAGTGTTTGATAGGCTTCTCTAATATAGCCAAAAGCCTGATAACAAGTCCATATATAGCGAATAGGATACGGCACAAAACTACGAAAAAGTACACGCTTAACCGCTGCACCTGAAACAATAGAATAAGCACTCTCTTCTCTACGAATGGGAAGAGTCATCAACTCAGAAACTTTCCCTTTATCAATTCTTTTTAAAAAGGCTTCTGCATTGTCTAATACGGAGAAGCCTTCTTTTATACGTAGAGTAAAGTGCTGTTGATCCATATAAAACTGGATAGACTCAATTCCCTTTTCATCTCTCGCCAAGGAACGAAGATAGTCTTGAATATCCAAGGTCAATGAAAAAGAAGATGATAGTCGGATATGTTGATATCCTCTATATAGCACTTTAAAAGACATATTATTCTCCTATCAGGCTATCTAATTGTTCTTCTTTCTTTTCCTGTTCGTATAAATATTTAGCATCTTGTAAAACATCATCACCGTGTTGTTTTACAACAGAAACAGATGCATCTAGCCCGTCTTTCAACTTGTAAGCCTTAGCCAAAGCTTTAGAATAACCTTTTTTAGCTTCCTTACTTGCTAAGATTTTCAAGCCAAGGGTACCAAATGCGACACCACCCAAAAATAGTGAAGATTTTTTCGCAACTTTTGCAACGGTTAATACTTCTTTTAACATACTTATTTCCTCCTTATCATTATTATATAGAAATTTAGATATAAAAGCAATTTCATTTTATAAATTGGAGAATTAGTTTTATTTCTACTGAATCTCCCATCTACTTACTCCTAAAGTTGCTTTCACTTGTCTCTTTTGATACACTTAAACTATGAATACAAACCTCAAACCCAAACTCCAGCGTTTTGCCACAGCGACCGCTTTTGCCTGTCCCATCTGCAAGGAAGAGCTGCAGCTGATGGATAGCAGCCTTAAATGCCAACATCGGCATTCTTATGACTTGGCCAAGTTTGGCTATGTCAATCTAGCACCCCAAATCAAACAACCCAAAGACTACGATAAGGCCAGTTTTCAAAATCGGCAGTTGATTTTAGAAGCAGGATTTTACCAAGCTATCTTAGAAGCTGTCTCGAACTTACTTGCTAGCTCAGAATCTGCCAAAACAGTCTTAGATATTGGCTGCGGTGAGGGCTTCTACTCTCGTAAACTCCAGGAAACCCATCCACAAAAAACCTTCTATGCTTTTGATATTTCAAAGGATTCCATCCAGTTGGCGGCCAGGAGCGACAGCACTTTCGCAGTCAATTGGTTCGTTGGTGATTTGGCCAAGCTGCCGCTACAAGATGCCAGCATGGACATCATTTTAGACATCTTTTCCCCAGCCAATTATCAGGAATTTCGGAGAGTCATGTCTGACAATGCCCTACTCATCAAGGTCATCCCCACCGAGCGCCACCTTCAGGAAATTCGCCAAAAAGCCGCGCCTCAACTCAGTAACAAGGATTACTCTAACCAAGAAGTCATCCAGCATTTCCAAGAGCACTTCGATATAATCTCTGAAATCAATGTTGAGTCTAGCCACTCCTTGACTACCGAAAGTAGAGCCGCTCTTTTAGCAATGACACCACTCCTCTTTCACGTTGAGCAAGACCAGATTGACTGGACTGACCTCACCCAAGTGACCATTGCAGCTACCATTCTTGTCGGAAAAGCAAAATAAAGAAAAGATAGTCCGCAGACCAAATGCATTCCGTTTGGCTTGCGGACTATCTTTTTTATAACTCATATTTTAATAAACTGTTTTCTCTGTTTCGAAATCAAAGAAATGCGCCTTGTTTAGATCAAAGCCAAGGTCAATTCCAGCACCTGTTTCTGAGTAGTCACGAGCATCTACCCGCGCGATAAACTCACTGTCACCAACTTGACAGTAAAGGTGAGACTCAGAACCCAAAAGTTCAGAGACAGAAATGGTCGCATGAACCACAGAATCTGGGAAGGTCTCTAAGAAAGCAGGTTCTGTATTGATGTCTTCTGGACGAATACCAAAGATCAACTTCTTGCCGTCGTAACCCTTCTCACGCAACACCTTCAGTGTTCCTTCTGGCACTGTCAAACGCAAGCCATCGGCAACAATTTGATTTCCCTCAAGCGTCACAGTAATAAAGTTCATCGCCGGGCTGCCAATGAAGCCCGCCACAAACTTGTTGACTGGATTTCTGTAAACTTCCTGTGGACTACCGATCTGCTCTACTCGACCAATGGTTCCAGTTCCAGCAGGATTCTTGGTTGCTGACATGATAACAATGCGGTCTGCAAGCGTCATCGCTTCTGTCTGGTCATGGGTAACGTAAATGGTTGTTGCTCCGATACGGCGGTGGATTTTGGCAATCTCAGCACGCATGGACACACGCAGCTTCGCATCCAAGTTTGACAAAGGCTCGTCCATTAGGAAAACCTTTGCATCACGCACAATAGCACGACCCATAGCAACACGCTGACGTTGACCACCTGACAAGTCCGCTGGCTTACGATCCAAGAATTCTTTCAAACCAAGGATTTCAGCTGCTTCTTGCACCCGCTTGTCGATATCTTCCTTGCTGTACTTGCGCAGTTTCAATCCGAAAGCCATGTTGTCATAGACTGTCATGTGTGGATAGAGGGCATAGTTCTGGAAGACCATGGCGATATCGCGGTCTTTCGGCGCCACGTCATTGACCACTTTACCATCAATCGACGCTGTTCCTTCTGTGATATCCTCAAGACCTGCAATCATACGTAGCGTTGTGGATTTTCCGCATCCTGACGGACCGACGAAAACGATAAACTCCTTGTCCTTAATGTCCAAATTAAAGTCTTCAACAGAATAGTGCTCACTATTTGGATACTTCTTATAAATATTTTTTAGATTTAACTCAACCATAAGTTCCCCTTTACTTTATGTGAAAATAGTTGCCTTTGAAACCCCTAAAAATTTCAAAGCGCTTTCATAAAGATATTATATCCTTTTTTAATTATTATTTCAAGCATTTATTCAAACGTTTGCACAATTTTTTATCATATTTTAACTAACTACTCTTTTAAAACAAAAAATAGGATAGAAAATTTCTATCCTACACGACTAGTTAGTAACACGATAATAAAATTGACCTTGTTCATCAAAGCTATTCATCCCAACTCCCGTCCACAGACGATCTTGGCTGGCATCTGAGCTATCTTGGAAATTTTCTTTATTCGCAAGCTTGACACCTTTTGGAATGAATTCTAGCAAGAAACCACCAGTTTCACCGCCGTATACACCGCCAGAAGCTGTTCCATAATCCGTTAACGATGCTCCATACAGCTCATAGCTATCGGAAACCAACCCTTTATCATTGAACACTAGCTGGTGACCAGCAGCATTCTGCCAGGTTCCTTTTACACTGGAGTAGTCTCCATTGGCCAAGGCCGAAATATCCATTGCTTTTTTCTCCTCTTGCGTCTTTTCTGGACTAACTTCTGCTGAGCTTTGACTGCTTGTGGCAGAAGAAGACGATTCTGCAACACTCTGGCTAGAAGCTACTTGAGAAGATTCCTGAGTAGTACTCGAACTTGTTTGAGTAGAATTAACTGACTTACTAGAGCAGGCTGCCAAAGTCGATAGAGCTAAGCAACATAACAAAGGATAGACTATTTTCTGCTTCATGGCTTTCTCCTTATCCAATAAATGATTACTAATATTATAGACTTTTTCAGCCTATTTTACAAGTTGGCTCAGCTATCCTGCACCCCTAAGACTTTATAGATGGTTTTGCTCAAAGCTACCTGATAATCCTCTACACTCAAGGATCTATCCGCAATAACTTCTGCTGTCTGCTTGTCCAGATCTACTGTCACATCTGACACTCCCTCCATAGATAGGAAGTGCTGGGTAACGTGTTTAACACAGTTTTGACAAGATAAGTTTTCTAATTGAACTGTTTGTTTCATAGATTTATTCCTCCGTATATTCCTTCATTTTAAAATTTAAAGCGTCCTAGACGCAGGGCATTGGCCACAACTGACACTGAGCTCAAGCTCATGGCTAGACCAGCCAACATCGGATTGAGCAAGGGACCGCCGAAAAGATGCAGCAGACCCATAGCAATCGGGATGCCTAGTGTATTGTAGGCAAAGGCCCAGAAAAGATTTTCCTTGATGTTACGAATGGTCGCCTGGCTGAGCTTGATAGCCTTGACCACATCCTGCAAATCACTATGCATGAGCACTACATCTGCCGACTCAATAGCCACATCGGCGCCTGAACCGATGGCAATTCCAACATCTGCCTGAACCAAAGCTGGTGCATCATTGATACCGTCTCCGACCATGGCTAGTTTTTTCCCAGCTTCCTGCAAGTTCTTGATAGCAGTGGCCTTACCATCTGGTAATACTCCTGCGATAACTTTTTGGATTCCAGCTTTCTGGGCAATAGCTGTCGCTGTTTCTTCACGATCTCCTGTCAGCATGATGACTTCCAGTCCCATAGACTGTAGCTCCTGCACAGCCGACAGACTGCTGGATTTCATCTCATCTGCTACCGCTAAAATACCAGCCAGCTGTCCATCTATTGCGACAAACATGGCTGTCTTCCCTTCCTGGGATAGCTCTAACAACTGTTCCTGAAAAGAACTGCTATCAATGTGCTCTTCTTTCATCAATGACTCATTTCCCACCAGAAGCTGTCTGCCCTCAATCTGAGCTGACAAACCTCGTCCAATTACGGCCTCAAAATGACTGACAGGCAGTAAGTCAAGCACCTCCTCTTCAGCTGCTTCCAAGATAGCCTGAGCCAAAGGATGTTCAGAATGCTGCTCAGCACTGGCTATTAGCCGCAACAAGTCAGAGCGATTAAAAGCACCTAAAGGTAACAAATCCGTCAGACTGGGCTTACCAACCGTAATCGTCCCCGTCTTATCAAGAACAATAGTATCCAGCTGATAAGCAGCCTCCAGGGCTTGCCCAGACTTAATCAGAATGCCATTTTCAGCCCCTTTACCAGTCCCGACCATGATGGCTGTCGGAGTGGCTAAGCCCAGCGCACAAGGGCAGGCAATGACCAGAACTGCGATAAAGATTGACAGGGAGAAGCTAAGACTCTCACCAGCCAGAAAATACCAGCCAAATGCAGATAAAGTAGCCAAGCTCAGCACGATTGGAACAAAATAAAGCGAAATCTTATCAGCTAAGGCCGCAATCGGTGCCTTAGACCCCTGTGCTTCCTCCACCAATCTAACAATCTGAGCTAAGGTCGTATCTGAACCCACCCTGATTGCTTGGTAGTCAATACTACCATTTTGATTGATTGTTGCACTGGTGATAGTGTCGCCGACCTTCTTTTCAATCGGGACACTTTCTCCAGTCATCATGGACTCATCCACAAAGGTCTGCCCGTCTGTCACAAGGCCATCTACCGGCATACGCTCCCCTGGCTTGATACGGATAATGTCTCCAACTCGGATATCCTCTGTATCAATGGTCACAGCCTCTCCATAGCGAATCACTGTCGCCTGACTAGGCACTAGCTCAAGTAGAGACTGAATCGCCTGAGACGTTCTCCCCTTGGCTGAACTTTCCAGATATTTACCCAGAAGAACCAAGGCAATAATCACTGCAACAGACTCAAAATAAAGCTGATGCACAAAGGCATGATGACCTCGAAAAACCTGACTGACCGAGTAGAGACTGTAGAAAAATGCTGCGCTGGTCCCTACCGCAATCAAACTATCCATATTAGGATGTCGCTTGATCAGATTGCGAAATCCTCTCTGATAAAAGCCACGACCGATCCACACAGCAGGCAGTGTCAAAAGCAGTTGTGACAGAACGAAGACCAAGGGATGTGCCATATGATCCAAGAAGCTAGGCAAGGGAAGACCAATCATACTGCCCATAGAGATATAAAGCAAGGGCAGAGCTGTAAATAAAAGAATTAGTAGCTCTTGTTTCTTTCTTCGTAATATTTGCGCTCTAGCTACAGCCTCTTCGTTTACGTCAGACGGCTTATTTTTTCCTTTTTCTTCAGCCTGATAACCAGCCTCAGCTACCGCATCCAGCACTTGCTGGCTGTCAAATCCCGCCTTAGGGACTAAACTGAGACGTTCTGTCGCCAGATTGACACTGACATCCTCTACCGTTTCCAAGTCCTTGACCGCCATCTCCACCGTCATAGCACAGGCAGCACAGGTCATACCTGAGAGCTTGTATTCTTTCTTCTCGCTCATCAATGTGTCTCCTTTCCGTGCCCGCAACGACACTGACCTTGAGGGCAGTGGCATTTGATTTCTAGCGGAGCCGAAGCTCTTTTCTTATCAATGACTTGGCTGAGCCGCTCCAAGTCCCTTTGACTGAACTGACTTCTCTCAATCATCGAAATCAAAAGATCTCCATGTTTAGTATTACAGATATTGTCAAAAAGAGCCTGCCAAGTACTTTCCAGATGGTCCGCTTCTAAAATCCGAGCATCGTAGTAAAACTTGCCCTCGATTTTTTCCATAGCGATAAATTCTTTGGTCTTCAGACGATTCAAAAGAGTCTTGATTGTTGCCGGTTTCCAGGAAAAATCGGCTTCCAACCGCGCTATAATCTCTGTACTGCGACTGTGTGGATACGCCCATAGCACACGCATCACTTGCCATTCTGCTTGGCTCATATTTTGCTGTTCCATTGTTTAACACTTCCTTAACATTTACATTTGTAATTCGATTCTTTAATAGTTTACAATTGTAATCGTAATTTGTCAAGTATTTTTATCGTTATTTCCTGATATACAAAAAAGAAGGCGGGATAATCCCGTCTTCTTGCTTTATTCTATTAGTGTGCCAACATCTCTTGGGCGATTTCTTGACCGGTCAACTTACTTGGATAGTAGGTTGGCCAGTTTTCTAGCTCATCAAAGAGTGCTTCCTGGCTTTCGCCGCCATAGAAGATATGGAAGTGAGCTGCCTTGGTCGGTGCAATGTTGTGGTCGCTAAACTGAACATACTTGTACTGGCCAGCATCCGCATCTGTCGCTTCAAACATAAAGCGAACTCCACGATTTCCCTTAGAGTAAGTCAGAGTGTGCTTACCAACGTATTTATACGTATATTTCTTGGATTTTCCATCTACCACAAATTCCATGGTCTTGTCTGTGATATTGATATTGGAAACATCTGTCTTGTAGCCCTTGTCATAGTAGTCCTTGTATTCAGCTGCCGTCATCTTACCAGTCAGCTTAGCCTTGTAGTCAAAGACTTGGTCCAAGGTCCCGTCTTTCAGATAAGGGTAAACAGACTGCCACTCGCCAGCGTAGTCAGACAAGGTCCGATCCTTGATGGCACTGTCTTCAAAGTAGCCGTTTTGCACTGTCTTAGTATCCTCTTCTTTCTCAGCAGCAATCTCTGCTCCCTCTTGGTCAGTCGTTTTCTTGAGAGCCTTGAGATTGGCCTTCATGATTGAAATATAGTCTGCCCCGTCCTTGGTCTGCTTTTCTGTCAAGCTTTCCAGCGGATTCAAGACATCAAGCTCTACTCCTGTTTCCTTAGCCAGAGTAGAAGCCAAAGCCTGAGAGGCATTTTCTTCAAAGTAGATATACTTGATTTTATTTTTCTTGATATACTCGGTCAATTCAGCCAAGCGTGAAGCGGATGGCTCGCTATCTGGTGAAAGTCCAGAAATTGGCACCTGCTTCAAACCATAGTCCAGCGCCAGATAGTTAAAGGCTGCGTGCTGAGTAACAAAACTCTTTTGCTTGGCGTTGGCTAAACCATCTTCAAACTCTTTGTCCAAGGCTTCCAGCTTCTTGATATAAGCCGCTGCATTTTTCTCAAAGGCAGCTTTCTTGTCAGGATAGGCCTTGCTCAGACTATCTCGAATGTGCTCCACCATTTTAATAGCTCGCTTCGGAGACAGCCAAACATGGGGGTCGTATTCATGATGATGCCCCTCTTCACCATGGTCGTGATCTTCTTCCTCTTCACCACCAGGCAGCAAAAGCATATTTCCAGTCGCTTTGATAACCTTTTCTTCCTTATTTTTCAAGGTTTTTAGCAAATCAGGAACCCAAGTCTCCATGTTTTCATTTTCATAGACAAAGGCATCTGCATCCTGAATGGTAGCAACTGCCTTAGCTGAAGGCTCATAATCATGCGGCTCTGTACCAGCCCCGATTAGAAGTTCAACACTCGCCTCATCTCCAGCCACCTGCTTAGTAAACTCGTAAACCGGATAAAAAGTCGTGACAATATTGAGCTTGCCATCTGCATTTTTTTGATTGGAACAAGCTACTAAGAAAATACTCAGTAAACCTGCTAATAGTAAACTAATTTTTTTCATTTTATGCTCCTATTTCATAAATTTTTTGACCAGATTGACCAGCAAGAACAAGCTGACGAAGATAATCGTAATGCTGGCGCTTGCTGGCGTTTCTGCATAGTAAGAAATATAAAGTCCGGCAATCATACCAAAGAAGCCGATGACGTTTGCCAGTAGAATAACCGACTTGAAATTTTTCCCAATCCGCAGGGCAATACTGGCCGGCAAGACCATAATGGTCGAAACCAGCAAGGCTCCCGCAGCTGGAATCATGAGAGCAATCGCAACGCCCGTCACGATATTAAAGAGAATAGACATAGACCGCACCGGCAGCCCATCCACAAAGGCCGTATCCTCATCAAAGGTCAATATGTACATAGGCCGAATGAATAGGAAGGTCAAGACAAGCACCACAGCAGCAATAACAAAAAGAGAAATCACCTGCTCCCTACTGATAGTCACAATAGAGCCAAATAGATACTGGTCCAGACTCATGGCGCTGGAACTCTTGCCCTTACTCATAACAATCAAGGAAATGGCTAAGCCAGTTGACATAAGAATGGCTGTCCCGATTTCCATGAAATTTTTATAGATAGTCCGCAGATACTCTAAGAAGACTGCTGCGATTATAACCACCACTACCGTTGTGAAGGTCGGTGACAAACCTAGAACCAAGCCAAAGGCCACACCTGCCAATGAAACGTGACTAAGCGTGTCACTCATAAGACTCTGCCGCCGTAAAATCAAGAAAGTCCCCAGAATCGGTGAAAAGAGGCTCATGGCAATAACTGCTAAAAAGGCTCGCTGCATAAAATCATAGGAAAATAGATTAAGCATGACTCACCTCCTGTCTATTGTCGCTTTCATGCACATTGAAACAGCGCCAAGGTGAGTCCTGATTACGGACCAAATGAATATTACGATCGGCATATTTACGAACTTCTTCCGGATCGTGTGTAATCATCAAAACAGCTTTCCCATGCTGGTGAGCACTATGGTGCATGAGCTTGTAAAATTCATCCTTGCTGCCTGCATCCATCCCTGTTGTCGGCTCATCTAGGACAAAAATATCCGGATCCGAAGCAAACATCCGAGCAATCACAGCCCTCTGCTTTTGCCCGCCAGAAAGAGAACCAATTCGCTTATCCCGATGTTCCCACATTCCAACCGACTCCAGACTTGCCTTGATATGCTCCTCATCATGCTCATTCAAACGACGAAACCAACCCTTGCGCGGATAACGTCCAGACTTGACAAACTCATATACCGTACTAGGAAAACCTGCATTAAAACTAGCAATCTGCTGAGGCAAATAAGCAATTCTCAATTTCTTGCCTCTCTCATTGGTCTTGGAAATCTTGACCTCGCCATGCTTAGGCTGCAGAATCCCCAGACTAGCCTTGACAAGTGTCGTCTTAGCAGCCCCATTCTCCCCTGTCAAGGTTACAAACTCGCCACTATCCAAAAAATAATGAATATGCTCCAACACAGGTTCCTTGTCATAGTAAAAGGACAGATTTTCCACTGTGATATATCTCATTTCCCAATTTCTCCAATCAAACCATCCAAAAACCTCACAATCACTTCTTGCTCATCAGAAGAAAATTGCTCTGCCAATCTCTGGTAGGTATCTAAAGTATGCACATGATGGTGCTGATGCTCTTCCGCAATCGGTCGTGCCAAATCAGTCAATCGATAAAAAGTCACACGAGCATCCTTCTCATCCTTGAATGTTTCCAACATCTTTTGCTCCACCAACGCCTTAACAGCTTTAGTTACAGCAGCCTGACTAACATTCAGTCTTTTTGCCAAGTCAGAATTTGTCAAAGACTCCTGAGACAAGAGCATTAAAATATGTTCCTGCGTGTTCGTTAGCCGCACATCGCTCGTACAAGAGCCGACCAAGATTTCATGTTGATTCTCAGCTGTCAATATAACCTCATTCAAAAAATGATTAATTTTTTCTGCTAAATGCCCCATTGTTCGCTCCCTTTCT
>NZ_RJNA01000006.1 GCF_003943815.1 Streptococcus cristatus
AGACAATTGTTTATCAATGTGTAAAATGAAATTATCTAGATCAACTTTTTGATTCTCATTTTGAAAATAATCCAAATATTCTATGTCTAAGGCATCAAGTCTTTTTTCAATTTTTATTAAATAATCAGTAGGTAACTCATTAATATGTAAGCTGAAGTGAGTAATAGCGTTTTGAATATTATTTAAAATTATTTTTATGACTTTAATTTTACTTAGAAATTCAAAATCATTGGATCCATGGAGGTTTTCAAATATTGATTGAAAGAAATTTTCTGCCGAATGTGTTTCAAGGCTGCTTGCTATTGATTGATAGAAATTAAAGGCCATTTTTCCTCTGTACTCATATGTAGTATCAAAGAATATCGAGTCTATTTCTCTATTCTGAACATCGCCTAAAGTATTATAGCTTCCCCAATTTTCATCAGCAGCTATTTGGCTATAAACACCTAGGAGAGGAATTATTGGTTTCCCTGCCTCTTTTAAATATTTGTGAATTTTTACTTGACCATTTAATGATCCAAATATAACATATTCTCCAATTTGAGTTCTTGCAGTAATAAAAAATGAATTAGATTTTTTTGCACCTACAATTTCTCCTGATTTCAAATTTTCAATGTAAGTATATTCAGTTTTATCATGCTCGTTGAAATAAAATCTTATCTCTTCGAGATAAATATCATTATTTCTCATTAATAATACTATTTTTTCTTCTCCTTTTTTATCATCCGTTATTACGAAAGTTGGACGATACTTATCTCTCTTATTTTCTAATTCCTTTTGCTTTTCTTTATTTTCAGCCTCTATATATTTTTTTTGGCTTTTTTGTTGTTCATATATAAAAGAAAATACAGAAAATACAATACTTAATGATGTTGCGTAAAACGGTAAATTCGAATAGATGACATTCAATAATGACTTGCCTATATTTTGAGGCAAAACTTTAAATCCGTGCTCAAAAAAGTATATTCCAACTTTAATTAATATTGGGAATGCCATAATGAATGAAAACGTAACAAAGAATTCTACAAAAATTGTTACTTCCTTATTTTTACTAGACAAATTAAAAGCATCATTCTCTTTTTTTTTATTAAACAAACTAAATACCCTCATTTTTTAATCAATAATAACAATTTTTAACACTTATATTATTTACTGAACGCTTTTTTTCGTTCTTCCATAAACTCAATCAATTCTTTTCTGAATATTTCTTTTTCTTCATCAGTCAATCCTTTTGAATTCATACGGAAAAGCAACTCAATATTATCTAACTCATCTGATTTTTCCTCTGAGTTTCCAACTAGATAATCTACTGACACATTCAAAATCTGTGCAATCTTCACTAAATTTTCTTGTGTTGGTTTTTTTACTCCACGTTCCCATGAAGCGTATGCTGGTTGCGAAATGCCTAGTTTTTCCGCCACATCTACTTGAGTTAGTCCTGCTTGTCTCCTAAGGTCTTTTAAGCGTTCTGAAAATTCCATTTTAAACCTCTAAAAAATTTTTCCTCTTTTCAAAATAATTTCTTGACAAACATAACTAATGGTTATACAACGTGAATATAGCCGATAGTTATATCGGTTTTAAAAATAATAACGCCAAACTTTCGGCATTACGATCATTGACAATTAAACAAAAAGTGCGTCTGACAACCAGAGGACTGATCATCAGAACATCACATAAACTTCGTACCTTTATTGTAAATGTTTTGATAGGAAAAGTCAATTCCGTTGATGGTTGAAGTGAAGATTTAAAACAAGTATTTGTGGGCTTCCACGCATTTCGGACTTTCGCACTTTTCCGAATAGTAAAGTGAACTAGTTGCGCAAAGCAGCAATTCTGTTGCTCCTGCCCTCAATGTCTTTGCTGAAAAATTGGTACTTAAAAAATAAGAAATGAAAGGATAAATTACATGGCTAAAATTGGATTAAACTATGGAGAAAAACTATAAATTGCAGATAAAACTTATCGCGTTATTACAGACGGACTTAACGTTCCAGAGATTCTCGGAAAACTGACTTTCCGAGGTATCGAAGGACCCGATATTATTTTTGAAGAAGATCGCACACAACGAAATCCTGATGGATCATTTGTTCAGGTTAACACTGAAGAGATCAGCTGTGGGAGGATAAACTAAATAATAGACCACGAAAGTATCTCAACTGGAAAACTCCTTGTGAAGTATTTTATGGTGAAATTGTGTCCTTAATTTGACAATTCAAGGACAAAACAAAGAAAAAAGGTTTATCCAAATTGGATAAACCCTGTTATATTAAGCTTTTACAAGCTTCTTATGCTTTACCTTCTGAACCGAATACGTCGATACGTTCTTCAACTGATGCTTGGATAGCTTTTACACCGTCAGCCAAGAATTTACGTGGGTCGAAGAGTTTCTTCTTGTCGTATTCTGCTTCGTTTGCTTCGTAGTCACGAGCAAATTTACGAGTTGCGTTAGCGAATGCGATTTGGCATTCAGTGTTAACGTTAACTTTTGCAACACCAAGTTTGATAGCTGCTTGGATTTGGTCATCAGGGATACCTGAACCACCGTGCAATACGATTGGGAATCCTGGTACAGCTTCAGTCAATTTTTGCAAGTGGTCAAGATGAAGACCTTTCCAGTTTGCAGGGTATGGACCGTGGATATTACCGATACCAGCTGCCAAGAAGTCGATACCAGTTGCAACCATTGCTTTAGCATCTTCGATTGGAGCCAATTCACCATCACCGATGATTCCGTCTTCTTCACCACCAATAGTTCCAACTTCAGCTTCTACTGATACACCATTTGCGTGAGCAAATTCTACAACTTTACGAGCTTTTTCAAGGTTTTCTTCAACTGGAAGGTGTGAACCGTCAAACATAACTGAAGTATAACCAACTTGAATACACTCAAGTGCATCTTCGTAGTGACCGTGGTCAAGGTGGATCGCTACTGGTACAGTGATACCCATTGATTCAACAAGGTTAGCGATCAAGTTGCGAGCAACTTTGTAACCACCCATATATTTAGCAGCACCCATTGAAGTTTGGATCAAAACTGGTGCTTTTTTAGCTTCTGCTGCGCGCAAGATAGCTTGAGTCCACTCAAGGTTATTTGTGTTAAATCCACCAACTGCATAACCATTGTCACGAGCTGCTTGGACAAATTTTTCTGCTGAAACGATTGCCATTTGTAATAGGCCTCCTCTTATTTTTTGTGGAATGAACCACTTACATTGTTTATTTTATCACTTTTTCATTAAAATTGCTAGTTTTTCCTGAAATTTTAAGTAATTCCCAAGTAATTTTTGAATTCAGACAGCTTCAGCTTCTTTGAGAAAACAAAAAAACTGACCGAAGTCAGCTAATCCTATGCGGAGAGAGGGACTTGAACCCTCACGACCTAAAGCGGTCACAGGATCCTTAGTCCTGCGCGTCTGCCAATTCCGCCATCCCCGCGATTGAGTACTTTACTAGTATAACAGGATAATCTCCACTTGTCAACACCTTTTTTCAAAACTTTTAAAAAGTATTGAAAAAATAAAAATGAGACAGGGCTCGTAAACACTGCCCCATCTCACTCTTTTCATTAATGTTTTTCTAAATTGCGTAACATTTGATCAATCTTATTACCGTACTCAATAGACTCATCTTTGACGAAGGTCAAATCTGGAATCTTATACATCTTGAGGTTTCGGCCCAGTTCACGCTTAATGGTGCCGGTTGCCTTTTCCAAGCCCAGCTGTGCCTTTTGATTATCTGAAGCCAAGTCACTCATGATGCTATAGTAGACCTTGGCCATAGACAGATCGCCCAGCATTTGGACATCGGTAATGGTCACACCTTGGACACGTGGATCACGGACTTTCTTTTGCAAAATCTCATTGACTTCACGCTTGATTTCCATTCCTACACGGTCGGTACGAAAATGATTTGCCATAGGATTTCCTTTCTAATCTTTTCTTCTGCAATATAAGCTAGGCTAGGCCTAGCTTATAATTTTAATTTTAGTTAAATGAAATTCGCTCTAAACTCTTTGCGAAAAAGGTGCTTGGGATAGAAGTATCGACTTCCACCCAATATGCTTTTCACTGAGAGTTTTCGACGTATTTCTCTTATTTCTTAATTTCTTCCATGATGTAGGCTTCAATCGTATCATCCACTTGGATATCGTTATAGCCGTCAATCATGAGACCACCTTCGCGGCCGTTTGTAACTTCTTTCACATCATCCTTGAAGTGTTTCAAGCTAGCCAACTGACCGTCGTAAATTACGACGCCATCACGGATGACACGAACCTTAGAATCACGGGTAACTTTACCATTGATAACCATAAATCCACCGATAGTACCAACCTTGGAAACTTTGAAAGTTTCGCGGATAAGGGCTTCCCCGATGATTTTTTCTTGGTATTCTGGGTCCAGCATTCCTTTCATGGCATCTTCCATTTCTTCGATAACCTTATAGATAATGCTGTGAAGACGGATTTCTACATCATCAGCTTCTGCTTGCTGGCGAGCTTGTGGTGTAGGGCGAACGTTAAATCCAATGATAAAGGCATTTGAAGCTTCTGCCAAAGTTACGTCGGATTCATTGATAGCACCAACCGCTGAGTGGACAATGGTGATCTTAACACCTTCCACTTCAATCTTCTGCAAGGAAGCAGCCAAGGCTTCTACAGAACCTTGTACATCGGCTTTGATAATGACGTTAACAGACTTCACTTCACCGGCTTTGAGGGTATCAAAGAGATTTTCCAGACTGACACGATGAGTAGCTTGACGTTGCTTGAGAAGGGCACGTTTAGCACGTTCTTCACCAGCTGCACGCGCAGCTTTTTCATCTTCATAGACAGCAAAATGATCACCTGCCATCGGAGTTTCATTCAAACCTGTGATAGAAACTGGCGTAGATGGACCTGCCGCTTTGACACGACGACCTAAGTCATTGGTCATAGCACGGACACGTCCGAAGGTATTTCCGACAACGATTGGATCTTGAACATTCAGCGTACCTTGTTGGACGAGAAGGGTTGCAACTGCACCTTTTCCTTTATCCAAACGGGCTTCGATAACCGTACCGATAGCGCGAACTGTTGGATCTGCCTTGAGTTCTTGAATTTCTGCTACAAGTAGAACTGTTTCCAAAAGTTCATCGATGTTTTGGTTGAACTTAGCTGAGATTTCAACAAACTCAGAATCTCCACCCCAAGCAGTTGACATAACACCATGCTCAGCCAATTCACCAATCACGCGCTCAGGATTGGCACCTGGCTTATCGATCTTGTTGATGGCCACAATAATTGGCACATTAGCCGCTTTAGAGTGGTTGATCGCTTCAATAGTCTGAGGCATAACACCGTCATCAGCTGCTACGACCAAGATGGTAATATCGGTAACAGAAGCACCACGCGCACGCATCGAAGTAAAGGCCGCGTGTCCAGGTGTATCCAAGAAAGTAATCTTCTTGCCATTTTCCTCAATCTGGTAGGCACCGATATGCTGAGTGATACCACCCGCTTCACCTGTCGCAACGCGAGAGTTACGTAGAGTATCCAAGAGGGTTGTTTTACCATGGTCAACGTGTCCCATGATAGTGACAACTGGCGGACGTTCTACTAATTCATCTGGATTGATGTAGCCTTCTTCGACAAAGAAGCGCTCAATATCAGCTGTATCCACTTCTACCTTCTTCTTAGCTTCGATACCGTAATCCACCATGAGGAGCTCAATAGTATCACCGTCAAGAGATTGGTTTTGCGTTGCCATCACGCCCATCATAAAGAGCTTCTTAACGATTTCAGCTGGCTCGCGCTTGATCCGTTTTGCGATTTCCGCAACGGTCATGCCATCTGTGTATTCGAATTCGCTTGGCAACTCATGGAACTTGCGTTCTGTAACAGGTTTTGGAACCTGATTCTGGTTACCTTTTCCTTTTTTATTTTTCTTATTGTTATTCCAGTTACTGTTTCTTTGATTTCTCACTTGATTTTGACTATTTCGATTCTTTTGTTGTTTTCTTGGACCTTCTTCTTCGCGATCAAAATCATCGCGCTTCTTATCTGGTCGAGCTTGCTTTTTACGACGAGTATCTACCGCAGCTTGTGCTGGTGCAGGAGCAGCCGGTTGGACTGTTTCAGTCGGAGTAGCTTTAAATACTTCAGCAGTTGTTGGCTCTGCTTGGACTGGCTCTTTCCGTCTATTCTGGCGTTCCTGCGCTTCTTTGGCTGCTTGAGCCTGCTTGAAACGCTCCTCACTAGAACGGGCATACTCCGCATTTTGCTCTGCTTTCAGAGCTGCTGCCCGAGCCTTAAAGTCAATTTTCGGCCCTTGTGACTGTTGACGGTTCTGACCGTTGAATCCTTGATGATTCTGACCATTACGACGACCATCTTGACTACGATTATCACGACGGTCATTGCGACGATCTTGGCGATCATTGTTGGCCTTGCGGTCATGACGATCACGCTCATTACTTTCCTTCTGGTCAGAATTTTGTGGTTTCCGATTTTGTTGCTGCTTACGTCGCTCTGCTTGTTCCTTGGCACGTGCTTCACGCTCTGCCTTAAAATTTCGACTTTGTGGCCGAGCTGGAGCCGGTTTAGCTGGAGCTTCAGCTGCTGGTACGTCGGCTACTTTTGGCTCTTCTTTTCTAGCAGAGGCCACTTCCTTTTGGACTGGAGCAGCTGGTTTTTCAGCTACTTTATTTGGTGCTGGCTGGACAGCCGCTTCTTTCTTTGGAAGAGGCTTAGCAACTTCTTTAGTCGCGAAGCTAGCCTTAATGCGCTGGCTTGCTTCTTCTTCTACACTGGAAGAATGGCTTTTGACTTCTAGGCCTAATTCCTTAGCCCGAGCTACTACCTCTTTACTTTCCTTCCCCAATTCTTTTGCGATTTCGTACAATCTAATTCTAGACAATTCTTGTCCTCCTCTTCTATTGCATAAGAGACCTCATTTTCTTTGTAAAACCAGCATCTGTGATGGCGGCTACTTTACGAGCCTTGCCAATCGCAGTGCTTAATTCCAGTGTTGAAAACACGGTTGACACTTCTATCTTGTAATAATGGCTTTTATCAGTAATCTTTTTCATCAGATTTGGTCCGGCATCCTCAGCTAGAAAGATCAGATGAGCCTTTCCTTCTTGGATGGCTTTGATGACCAATTCTTCTCCTGAAATGATGCGGCCAGCTCGCTGGGCCAAACCCAGCAAGTTTGCTAGTTTTTCTTTATTCAAGACCCAACTCTCTTCTCTTGACCTTGTGATCGACATAGGCAATCAGCTCGTCGTAGAAACTTTCTTCTACTTCCATACTGAAACTACGATTAAAGACCCGTTTTTTCTTGGCCTGCTGAGCTTCTTCATTATCTAGCTTGATATAAGCACCTCGCCCATTGGCCTTGCCTGTCGGATCAATGAAGACCTGACCTTCTTTATTCTTGACGATGCGCAACAAATCACGCTTGTCAATCACTTCATTTGACACAACTGATTTTCTTAAAGGGATTTTTCTTGTTTTTGCCATATCTGCCTCCCTTATTCTGCGACTACTGCTTCACTTTCTTCGAGTTCGATTTCAGTTGCCACTTCTGTATCATTCAGCTCTTCCGCTTCAAATTCTGCTGAAGCAGCATCTACTTCGGTTGGTACGTAATCTTGGCCAAATCCACCAAGCTCGTTGGCTGCTTCCATTGCTTCAAATTCGCTAGCTGACTTGATATCAATTCTGAAACCAGTCAAATGAGCTGCCAAGCGAACGTTTTGACCACGACGGCCAATAGCTAGAGAAAGCTTATTATCTGGCACAACAACCAAAGCTCGCTTGTTGTCTTCTGCATGGAAGATAACTTGATCGACCTCAGCTGGAGCAATAGCATTATAGATATACTCGGCTGGATCGGCAACCCATTCGATGACATCGATATTCTCTTCAGTCGGAATCATACGCCCACTTTTGGCATCATATTTGGCTGGGTGGAATTTGCTGGTAATCTTCTTGATATTGGCACCACCACGTCCGACGATGGTTCCGATCGCATCCACGTTTGGATTGTGGCTGCGAACCGCTACCTTGGTCCGATCGCCCGCTTCACGAGATACGCTCATGATTTCAACAGTTCCGTCGTAAACCTCAGGAATTTCCTGCTCCATCAAGCGCTTGATCATCTCTGGATGGCTACGGCTAACGAAGACATTGACACCACGCGGATTGTCTTCTACCTTGTAGACAAAAACCTCGATGCGGTCATGAGAGGCAAAGACCTCACCAGGAATCTGGTCTTGTTTAGATAATTGTGCTTCAATAGTGCCCAGATTGACATAGATAAAGCGATTATCAAAGCGCTCCACAGTTCCTGACATAATTTCATTTTCATGTTCTTTGTAGGTATTGTAAGTGATGGCACGGGTTTGCTTACGCATCTTTTCCATGATGGTCTGCTTGGCAGATTGAGCTGCTACTCGGCCAAATTCAGCTGGCGCTTCTTCAAACTTGATCTTGTCTCCTAGCTCATAGGCAGAGCTGATAGCCAAGGCATCCTTGAGGCTGATTTCCAAGCGGCTGTCAAAGACCTCGTCCACGACTTCACGGACAGTATAGACATGGAAATCACCTGTTTTTTCATTAAACTCAATGGCTGCGCTGTCTGCCTGACCGTAGCGACGACGATAAGCAGAGCGAAGGGATTCTGTCACTGCTTCGATAATATCTTCTTTTTTAATACCTTTGTCCTCTTCCAAAATACGGAAGGCCTCTAGCATTTCTTTACTCATCTTCATGTAACTTTTGCCGAAGCAAAAGTATTCCTTTCTTCATTATATTATTGCGATCTGTTACTAAAATTTAACGGCCAGTCTTGCTTTTGACACTAGATTATATGGAATTTCAACTTCTTTTTTGCGTGTTTTATCCATATATTCCATGAGCAAGACATCGTCTTCAAATCCAAGTAACGTTCCTTCGAAAACCTTATTTTTATCCAGTGCCTTATAAAGACTGACATGGATATAGCTTCCAACTGCAGCTGCCACAGCTTCCTTGGTCTTCAGCGGACGCTCCAAGCCTGGGCTAGTCACTTCCAGAAAATACTGGTCAGGAAAAGGATCGGGCTTGATAGAGTCCAACAGAGGACTGATAATATCAGTCAAATCTGCTGTATCATTGACCGTAATCCCCTCGGGCTTGTCTACAAAAACACTGAGAACATAGTCACCGCCCATCTTGCCGTATTCAATATCTACTAATTCATAGGGTTCTTGTATGGCTGGCTCAATGACTTCTCTTACTAATTCAACAATCGTTGCGATAAGACTGCACCTCCTCACAGACAAGAGGCGAAGATACTTCCTCGCCTCTCTTTTATATTCACTAAAACGATTATAGCATAGTCTGCCTTGAAAATCAAGGGATATACTTCTATTTCTCTACAAAACCTAAAATAGATCAGATAGGATAACTGTAGCTAGACGCCTTATTGATGGTCCGTCGATGCTGTTGTAGAGCTGCTAGAAGAGCTAGAGTGACTTTCACTCTCACTCGTAGTGCTGCTGGAAGGCGATGACGACGATGAACGTTCGCTTGTACTAGAAGAACTTGTTACCGTACCGTCTGTCACGTAGAAAGTAATCTTGGTATTTGATTTCAATTTAATACCTTGACCAGCTGCTGGAGACTGGGATGTCACCAAATCAGCTTGACTGGACTCCACGGAGCGATCAATCACTCGCTCAATACGAGACGAAGCGATTCCCATCTCCATCAGATAGGACCGTGCATAGGCATACGAAACTTGGAGATGACCAAAGTCCGGCATTGGAACAGTAGTCACTGTTTTAGCAACTGTCAGAGTAATCTGTTTATTGGACGTCACATCATAAGAAGAGCCTGCAGCTGGGGTTTGACTGATGACCACTCCTTCTTCAGCATCAGAACTTTCTTCTTCTACGATCTTGATCAGCTTCTCAGGAATATTGTAAGTGCTTTTCAGATCTTCAATCGCCTCTGAGGACTTCTTACCAACGTAATTTTCTACTGTAAAGGTTTTTGCTCCTTTGGAGACAATCAAATCCACTTTACTGTTTTCACGGCGTTGACTATTAGCTGGTGGATCTGTCTTGATGATCTTACCTTCCGCCACTTTATCACTGTAGTCCTCCTTGATTTCTCCTACCTCAAGACCCTTAGCAGTGATGGTCGAACGAGCTTCTGCTACTGTTTGTCCTGCTACATCTGGAACCGTAGTATTGGCAGGACTCTTGTAGATCAGAAAGAAGAAGGCCGCAAAAACTAAGAGAATAGCTAAGAACAGAACTTTGTATCTAGCTCTTAAATGACGTTTTTTCGGCTTTTTGACTGGAGCTTTTAAAACAGGGGCCTCTCTCTTCACATCAGCCGCAACTTTAGGAGCCACTGCTTCTGCGACAGGACTTGGAGCTGACTGAGGAACTGGAGGAACTTTTGGCAAAGTTTTAGTATCTGCCTTGGCCCCATCATCAAAGACCAGTTTCTTTTCATTTCGACGGTCATAAGATAAGCTACTGGACAAATCAACATACATCTCTGCAACGGATTGATAGCGATCGCTCAGCTTTTTAGCTGTTGCCTTAATGACCACATTTTCCAAGGCCTGAGGTACATTCGGATTTTCTGCGATGATTGAAGGCAGGGGCTTTTGGAAATGCTGCAAAGCAATCGTCACAGCACTATCTCCGTCATAAGGGATATGCCCTGTCAGCATCTCGTAGAAAATAATCCCCATGGCATAAATATCGCTCTGAACAGTGGCTTTGGAACCCCGTGCCTGCTCTGGCGAAAGATAATGCACCGACCCCAGCATCGAATTGGTCTGGGTCAGACTGGTCTCAGCGAAAGCCACGGCAATCCCAAAGTCTGTTACCTTAGCATCGCCATCTGGTGTCAAGAGGACATTTTGTGGTTTTAGATCACGGTGGACAATCCCACGTGTATGCGCTAGGCGCATAGCCAGTAGGATTTGCCCCATGATTCTAACTGCTTCTTCGTTTGAAAGTGGAGAATTTTCTTTGATATAGCGCTTAAGGTCAAGCCCAGACACATATTCCATGGCCAGATATTGCTGACCATCTTCTTCTCCAATATCGGAAATCCGGACAATGTAAGGATGATCCAAGTCCGCCATTGCTTTGGCTTCTCTTTGGAAGCGGGCAACTGCAATAGGATCTGTCTGATAATTGGTTCTAAGAACCTTTACAGCAACCTCCTCACCATCAAGTATCAGATCTCGCGCCAGATAGACATCTGCCATGCCTCCACGGCCAATCTGTTTGATGATTTTATATCGCCCGGCAAAGATCTTGCCGATTTGAATCATTCCTGTTCCTCCTTGTCAAAACGAACCAGAGCAACTGTGATATTATCCAGCCCTCCAGCATTGTTGGCAAAGCGAATTAAGGTTTCAGTTTTTTCAGATAGGCTGATATCGCTAGTGACAATATCATAAATTTCGCTGTCTGAAATCATATTGGTCAGACCGTCACTGTTGAGCAGAAGGTAATCACCATCTTCTAACGTGATCATGCCGTAGTCAGGCTGCACTTCGTCTTTTTGACCGATAGACTGAGTGATAATATTTTTCTGCGGATGGCGTTCCGCCTCTTCTTGTGTAATCTGTCCAGCCTTGAGCAAAGCATTAACAAGTGAATGGTCACTAGTTAATTGGCTATATTCCTCACCGCGAATCAAGCCAATGCGAGAATCACCAATATGAGCATAGATAGCTTGATTATCAATAATAGCCAAGGCTTCTAGCGTCGTGCCCATGCCCTTGTATTCTTCGTCCTGACCAAATTGGTGGATCCGCTGATTTTCTTGTTCCAAATGCTCTGCAAACCATTCACGGACTTGGTTCACTGAGTCAATCTGAGTATCAACCCATGCGGCACCCAGGTCTGTTACTGCCATTTCACTGGCAATGTTACCAGCTCTGTGACCACCCATACCATCAGCCAAGATAATCATAGTCTTGCCAGCCCGATTTACAAAAAGATTGGCATAATCCTGATTATTTGTCCGCTTTTGACCAACATCTGTTAATATTGAAATTTCCATACTGTCAGTTTCCTCCTCTTAGTCTGATATCTTCCTAAATTGACTGATAAAAAATCCATCGCTTCCGTATAATTCCGGCGTAATCAAGATACAGCCGTCTTTCACGATATCTTCTCTTTCATGTTCTAGTCTAACTTGCTCAAAATTTGGATGTCTTTCTAGAAATTTCTTAACTACTTCAAAATTCTCTGTAGACACAATCGTGCAAGTACTATAAGTTATTATACCACCTTTACGTAGACTTTGACAAACGCTGTCTAATATATCCAGCTGAATTTTTTGTAAATTTTCAAAATCAGCGTTTTCCTTATTATATTTAATGTCTGGTTTGCGGCGAATTAAGCCAATGCCAGAGCAAGGAGCGTCTACTAAAATCTTATCAAAAGCATTAGGTCCAAAAGTCTCAAACACCTTGGTCGCATCCAGTTTTTTAGTGGTGATTTTATCTGCTAAGCCTAGCCGTTCTGCATTTTGACGAATCAAGTTCAGCTTATGGTCGTAAAGATCCAAGGCTGTAATCTGACCACTCGTCAGATAAGAGGACATGTGCACAGCCTTCCCACCTGGCGCACTGCAGGCATCCAGAATCTGCTCATGGCCCTCAATCTGCAAGGTTGGAGCAACCAGCTGACTAGAATCGTCTTGAATAGTAATCAAGCCTTTTTCAAAGAACTCATGACCAGCAAAATGGCCTTGCTTCTTGACCAAGGCTGAAGGGGCTAAGAGCGAATCGTCCGCATCCAAAACGGCTTTAATTTCTTCCTTTCGGGCCAAATCCGTCACTCGAATGCTGGCCTTGTTGCGCTCAAAGAGACTAGCACAGATAGCTTCCGCACGCTCTTCCCCGTATTCGTCAATCAACACCTTGACAAGCCAGACCGGCAGAGAATACTGGACTGAGTAGCGCTTATTTTTGCGGTTGATAGTAGTCGGATCGGCTGCACCGTCCCGCTCGATCTTCCTCAGGATTGCATTGACATATTTTTCACTGCCACGCTTACGGCCTTTTGCAATCTCAACAGCTTCATTGACAACAGCATGCTGAGGGATTTTATCCAGATAGAGCATTTGATAGAGGCTGAGCTCAAGCAGAATATAAAGCCAGTTATCTAGTTTATCCCTGTCTTCCACCCAATGAGCCAGTTGCCATTCCAGAGTGATTTTGCGAGCGACCGTTCCATAGACCAACTCCGTAACCAAGCTTTTATCAGCTGAGCTGAGGGCACTCTGTTTCAGAGCCTTGTTGAGGGCAATATTGGAATAAGCTCCCTCTTCAAAGACTTCTTCTAGAATTTCCAGAGCAAGCTCTCGGGCTCTTTTTTGCTTACTTTCCAAATTCATCACCTACTGCTAAGTTCCGACCCAGACCATTGAGAAAGTCCTTGATGTCCATCTTAGGCTTGCCGAATGGCTGCACCGTCTTTAGTGAAAGAGCTCCCTCCCCCGCTGCGACGACTAATTCTTTCTTGCTGATCGTCAGGATTTCACCCGGACGACCGCTGCCTTCTACTTGGCTAACTTCGTAAATCTTGAAGCGCTGGCCAGCTAGCAGGGTATGGGCCACTGGCCAAGGATTCATGCCCCGAACCTGATTAAAAATCTGGCTACTAGTCTTTGTCCAATCAATCCGCTCTTGTTCTGGGCTGATATTCGGTGAAAAAGTCACCAGCTCTGGATCTTGAGGCTGAGCTTGAATCTCTCCCGCCACATAGGCTGGCAAGACTTCTAAAAGAAGGTCGCGACCAATCACAGCTAATTTTTCAAAGAGAGTTCCGACATTATCAGACTCTTCAATAGCTGTCGCTCGACTAGCAATCATATCACCAGCGTCCATCTCCTTGACCATCTCCATAATGGTCACACCCGCTTCTTGATCACCATTTATCAAGGCATAATGAATAGGTGCTCCGCCACGGTATTTAGGCAAGAGAGAGGCGTGGACATTCACTGCGAAGTTAACGCTGTCCAGCAAACGGCTAGGCAAAAATTGACCAAAGGCTGCTGTCACAATACCATCAGCGCCCAAGTTCATCATCTCTTCCAACTCAGCGCTTTTAGCTAACTTTTCTGGTTGGTAAACTGGCAAGTCGTTGGCTAAAGCTACTTCCTTAACCGGTGTCATACGGATTTCCTTCTTGCGGCCCACCGCTCGGTCTGGCTGAGTAACTACCGCTAAAATCTCATATTGTTCGCTTTCCAGCAGGCCTTTTAAGACCGTTGCTGAAAAGTCAGGCGTTCCCATAAAAATTAATTTCACTGTCATTTCCTCAAATCTGTCGCAGAAACCTGTCACCTGCGACTATTTTTCTTTCTATTATATCAAAAAAGCGAGCAAAGCTGACAGCTCTCGCTCACTTTTGCCATCAGATAAAATTCTGGGGTTCATTATCAATACTGAGCCGCAGATCCTTGTTTTCCGTTTGCTGCGTTAGTTCCAAGACCCGATCGAGTGTAGCTTGCAGATCATCCTCAAAGCGATACTTCAGTAAAATTTGATAGTGGTAGAGATTGTGGGTTCGGGCAATGGGTTTAGGTGTGGGACCCAAAATTTGCACCTTGTCCGACAAGCCACTCCGTAAAATATCCATAACTTGATAAGATTTCTTGACTACCGTTTCCTCATCCTTGTGTGATAGGGTCAGCCCGACTGTATAGTAATAAGGAGGATAGCCCAACTGCCGACGTATTCCCATTTCATAAGCGTAGAAGCCTTCGTAATCCTGCTTTCTGGCAAAGTCAATGGCATAGTGATGCGGGTTGTAAGACTGGATAAAGACTTGTCCAGCTTTTTCAGCCCGACCTGCCCGACCTGCTACTTGAGTCAGCAGTTGAAAAGTCCGCTCAGAAGAGCGAAAATCTGGCAAATTCAACGCTGTGTCTGCATTAAGGACACCGACCAAGGTCACATTAGGAAAATCCAGTCCCTTGGCAATCATCTGAGTTCCCAGCAGAATGTCTGCCTGTCCCTGACTAAAAGCCTCTAGGATTTCTTCATGACTGCCTTTCTTACGGGTCGTATCCACATCCATGCGCAGAATGCGAGCCTCTGGAAAGAGAGTCGTCAGCTCATCATAGGCCTTCTGCGTCCCCGTACCATAGTAGCGAATACTGCGACTGGCACAATTAGGACAGGCTTGCGGAATGTCCTTGGTAAAGCCACAGTAGTGGCAGTTCATAGTCTTGGTATCCATATGCAGGGTCAGGGAAATGTCACAATTGGGGCAGGTGTCCACCGTGCCGCATTCCCGACACATGACAAAGCTGGAATAGCCTCGCCTGTTGAGCATGAGAACCGTCTGCTCGCCTTTATTTAGACGATCCTGAATAGCTTCTAGCAGGACTGGTGTGAAATTGCTAGCTTCATTTTGCCCGATATAATCTCGGAAGTCTACCACTTGAACCTGAGGAATCTGCGCCAGCGGATTAGCCCGCTTGGTCAACTGCAAAAAGTCATAAACGCCACGGCTGGCTCTGGCCCTGCTTTCCAAACTCGGAGTCGCCGAACCCAGCACCAAGACAGCTTGATTGTAACGAGCTCGCAAGAGAGCCACTTCTCTAGCATGGTAGCGAGGATTGGAATCCTGCTTGTAGGAAGACTCATGCTCCTCGTCAATGATGATGGCTCCGATATTTGTCAGTGGAGCAAAGATGGCTGAGCGCGCACCAATAACGACCTGAGCTTCTCCTCGCTCCACCTTGCGCCACTCATCGTACTTCTCACCGTCAGATAGGCCTGAATGCAAAATAGCCACCTTGTCACCAAAGCGCGAAATAAAGCGATCGGTCACCTGAGGAGTCAGAGAAATTTCCGGCACCAGCATAATCGCGGTCTTTCCTTGGATTAGAGCCTCCTCAATCACCTTGAGATAAACTTCGGTCTTGCCACTCCCCGTCACTCCTTCTAGCAAAACGGGCTGAGCGTCAGCTTGGCCGATTTTTTCACAAATCGCAGTGACCGCGGCTGCCTGCTCCTCATTGAGAACCAGCTTTTTATCCTGTCGCTCCTTTTGGAAATGCGCTGCAGACCGGCTGACCTCTCTCTCCTCTGTGTGAAGAAGCTCCATTTCTAAGAAAATGTTGACCACTGCAGGCGAAAAGAGTTTGCGTAAGTCTTTGAGGCGACCTGATTGCGGATTTTCCAGCAGATAAGTCTGAAGCTCCTGCTGCTTTTTCGCTCGGGCAGAAGGCAGGAACTGAGCCAATTTCTCTCTGTTCACATGATACCAAGTTTCAGTTTTGATATGCTTACGGTCCGTCGCTTGGTATTCCAAGCGAATCTTACCAGCCTGAGTCAACCGCATGAGCTTGGACTGACTTTTCTTGTCCAAATCAGAAAAACGAAGACTAGCTTCCTGACCAAAAATGGCCTGCCGCTCCTCAGCTGAAAGCTGCTCCGTTGGATAAAGCAACTTGTCATAGCTGGAATTAAGAAGACTCGGCAACATGGCCTTCAGAATGGAAATTTTATAGGAAAAGACAGACTGGCGCAATTGGTCAGCTAGCCAGAGCTGCTCCGCATTGAGAACCGGCCTAAAGTCAAGAACTTCTGCAATATCTTTCAATTCTCCGATATGACCAGCCAAATCTTCCGCTTTCTCATCAGCCAAGCCAACAATCAGCCCCTGAATCAACCGACCGCCCTTTCCAAAAGGCACATGCACCCGCATCCCAGCTTCTAGCATCCCAGAAAACTCCTCTGGAACCGCATAGCTGTATGGTTTGTCCGTCTGCATCAGAGGAACATCGACAATAACCTTGGCAACTTTCACACTCTCACCCCGCTTTCCCTAAACGAAAAATAAGATTGAGTAACCCCAACCTTAAATTTTCTCACCCTCTTCTTTTTCTTTGGCAATTTGTTCTTTGATCTTGCGTTCTTCTTCTTCTTTACGCAAACGTTCTTCTTCCGCACGTCGGCGAACTGCTTCGCGTTTTCCTTCTGGATCTGGGTGAATCACAACATTACCAGATTCAATTTCTTCCAAAGCGCGTAGCGTTGATTTCACTGACTTGAAATCCTGAGTTGGCTTAGCACCAGCCTCTAGCTCATGGGCACGCTTAGCTTCTAAAATAACCAAAGAATATTTTGATGGTACCTTGTCTAGCAAGGTATCAATAGACGGTTTTAACATCATAACTATTTACCTAATTTCTAACTTTATTAACGGACGACTGCTTCATCCTTAGGAAGCATGTCTTGGTAGTGACCGATGACCCGGTCCACACGAAAATGCTCGGCTTCAATCACACGTTTTACACGTTCAGCTGCCAAAGGCACTTGGTCATTGACAATAGCATAGTCATACTCACGCATCAAGGCAATTTCTTCTTTTGCTTTCTCAATCCGCTGAGCAATAACGTCTGCACTGTCTGTACCACGGCCAACCAAACGGTCTTTCAGCTCTTCCAAGTCTGGCGGAGTCAGAAAGATAAACACAGCATCGGGCACTTTTTTCTTGACTTGGAGTGCTCCTTGGACTTCGATTTCCAAGAAAACATCTATCCCCTTATCCAAGGTCTCATTGACATAAGTGAGTGGAGTCCCGTAATAATTGCCGACATACTCTGCATACTCGAGCATCTGCCCTTGACGGATCAACTCCTCAAACTCCTCACGAGTGCGAAAGAAATAATCAACACCATCAACTTCTCCAGGACGCTGCGGACGAGTCGTCATAGATACAGAATACTGAAACTGATTGTCCGTACTCTCAAAAATTTCCCGTCTTACTGTTCCTTTTCCAACGCCTGAGGGGCCAGAAAAAACAATTAACAAGCCTCGTTCTGTCATCATATCTCCTTCACAGTCTTTCTATCTAGTGTAACAAAATTGCGCTCATATTTCAAGAAGATTCAAAGAGATTTCCTTGATAATACTCTAGAATTCTACTAGATTTTAGACGCTTTTATTCATCAAATAAACCTTGAAGGCTGGCAAAAGGACTGTTGGCTTCTTTCTTTTCCATTTGCTGCTTTTGGTAGGCTTCCTCCGTCAACACCTGCCAGTCATTTCCCGTAGGCATACTCGCACCAGCTTCCTCTTCAGGAGTCAAAACTTTTAGCGGAATATGAAGTAAAATATTGTCCGCCACACTTGCTGCCAAATCAATCACATCTCCCTCAAATGGTAGAACCAAATCATCTTCCAGCAAATCTTTTTGCACAGAGCCATCTTCGACGGAAGCAAAGACTTCATGAACCGTGTAGGCTTCCTCCCTATCAACTGGAGCCATACTGCGACTAGAAGCCAGGGTAATCTGGTAGGTCAAGGTGTAATCCAAAAAATAAAGCCCATTTTCATACTGGGCCTGACCTCTAGCCACGATCTTCTGGATATCTAGCACTTCACGATTACGTTCTTTTAGCTCTTGCGCCAAATCAAAGTCTTGATCAAACTGCAAACCGCCAGCATTTTTCTTAATTTCTTGAATATTTAACATTTCAGCCTCGTTTTACATTATTTCTTTCTTCATTATATCATTTTCTCGACCAAATACCTATACCCCAAACAGCCAATGAAACAAGAAAAAGAAAATCTCTCAGCCTCTTAGACTGAGAGAAAATACGCTTCTTCCTAAAAAGCTTTGTTTATTTTCGGAATTTGAACTGGCTGTAAAGACCAAAAACGATAATCCAGACAGCTGATCCGATTGCTCCCACTACCGTTGACTTTTGTATGAAAAGAGTGACAAAGACAAAGGCAAAGAAGAGCATGGTCAAAGGATTGAGAAACTTGTAAGCTGGCATGAGGTAACCATCCGCCATAAAATCTGGTGACTTGCGATATTTGAGGTGGGCCAGCATGGTCAAACCATAGATGGCGATGTAGACACCAGACGAGGAAGCCGTAATTAGAGCAAAGGAATCTGATACTCCCGGCAGAATCTTGATGAAGGCCGCAAAGGCAATGAC
Source organism: Streptococcus cristatus (assembly GCF_003943815.1). GTDB lineage: Bacteria > Bacillota > Bacilli > Lactobacillales > Streptococcaceae > Streptococcus > Streptococcus cristatus_F. The sequence continues at coordinate 18,974 of NZ_RJNA01000006.1, forward strand.
AGCCGCCGAAGTCAAAATCGCATTCTGCGGAACATTTTGCCGAGATAGTTTCCCAGCTCCTATTTTCTCAAGAAAAGGATTGGGCGTATCGTGGGCAATCTGATACAAATGGCGACCTGTTGAGTAGAGGGTCGAGTTCAGTGCGGAGGCCGCTGAGGTCAGAACCACGAAGTTAATCAAGGCCGCCGCCCATTTGAGACCAGCTAACTTAAAAACAATAACAAAGGGAGAGTCAGCCGTTGCTAGTTTTTCCCAAGGAATGATGGCCATAATAGCAAGGAGAGAGCCCCCGTAAAACAAGACAATCCGCAAAGGAATCTCTTTGATGGCCTTTGGCAAGACCGCCCGTGGATTAGCCGTTTCAGAAGTAGTAATCCCGATAAATTCAATGGCCTGATAGGCAAAGAAGACCATCTGGAAAGCCATGATAAAACTTACAAAGCCGTTAGGGAAAAGCTGAAAACCGCGACCAATATTCCCAAGACTAGCTACTCCGTGAGGCGTTTCAAAGCCTGTCAATACCATAAAGACAGCCGTTGCAATCAAAGCAATGATGGCTACAATCTTTATCATAGCAAACCAAAATTCGACCTCGCCGAAGACTCGAACCGCTATCAGATTGACCAAGCTAAGAAGGGCTAGAAAGACAAGCTGAATCATCCAAGCTGGCCAGTCAGGAAACCAGTACTGCACATACTGGGCAACAGCCGTAATCTCAGCCATTCCGATAAAAATCAGAGAAATCCAGTAGGACCAACCAGAAAAATACCCCCAGCCAGTTCCCAAATATTTGGTAATAAAGTTGATAAAGGTATGCTGGTCAGGGTCATAATAAAGCATTTCCCCAATCGCCCGCATCATCAGATACATGAAAAGGCCCGTCAGCATGTAAATCAAGATAATGGATGGACCCGTCAAACTAATCGAACGCCCCGCCCCCAAGAAAAGTCCCGTGCCGATGGTTCCAGCAATGGCTATAATCTGAACATGCCGATTTTGTAAGCCACGTTTCATCCCGTTCTTTTCTGTTTTCTCGTTGTTTTTCAACTCATTTTCACTCATTCAATCATTTCCTTTCACAAATCGCTTTATTGTATCACAATTCAAGCAATTCTGCTAGAAATTCTTTTATTTTTATCTATAAAAGTTAGAAAAAATATTTATTTTTATGCTAAGACCTGTTAATCTTCATCCTATGATCTTAAATTTATCTTCTCTTTTGTAGTAGATTACCACGGATGATGTCCCCAAACTCAGTAGATCTCCTATTTCAAACTCCAGCCACCGTCGATTTTGATAATCTCGCCCTGCATAGCAGTAGCCTTACCGCTTGCCAAAAAGAGGCTAACATCAGCTACTTCCTGAGGGTCCAGCCAGCGCTTGATCGGAGTCTCCTCAGCAACCCAGTCTGCCAGTCCGTCTGGCTCAAAATCTGCGGCAGTCATAGCTGTCTTGACAGCGCCCGGCGCCAGGCCAAACACTTGGATATTTTGATCCGCATAATCCAAGGCTATCTGCTTGGTCAGGCCAGCCAGAGCATGCTTAGAGGCTGTATAGGCAGCACCGCCTCCGCCAGCCAGAAAGCTAGCAATCGAGCACATATTAATGATAATACCAGACTTTTTCTCCAGCATTTTCTGCAGGTAAAAGCGAGTGATTTTCATGGTAGCGGTCAGATTCAGCGCAAAAAGCTGCTCCCAATCCTCGTCACTAGTCTCGTGCAAGGGACGATAATCGTCCAAAATACCGGCCGTATTACAGAGAATGTCCACCTCAGGCAAGCTAGTGAAGAGCGGTGTCAAATCCTCTGTCAAATCCATTTTAAAAAAACGTAGTTCATTTAGAAACCCCGGATTTTCACCCTTATCTACCCCATAAACGCGGTAGCCATTTTCTAAAAAGGTCAGAGCCTGAGCTCGGCCGATGCCAGAGCTAGCTCCCGTCACCAGTACTGTCTTAGTCATCCACTTCTACCCAATCTGTCGCGAGCACATCACAAGGAGTTGGACTCCACATGGAGAAACCCTCCCCTTCACCTGAAACATTGATGAGGAAATAAGGTGTCACCTCGAGAGCCACCCCATTCTGCTCAATCGTATCAAAGAGCTGAACGTAGTTCTCTGCCCCACCCCAACCTGTACGCACATATTTTTTCTTGGCCTTAAGGCCTGGTAAAATTTCTTCAAATGTCATGGTTTTTTCCTTTGTTTATTAATACTCTTATCCAAATTTGCTACTAGCAAGCATAAGTAAGTTAAAGTTTCTTCTCCATCTCCACAAAGAGATGAATATCGCCATTGCTTTCCTGCGGAATACGCCTCACCATTTCAAAGCCCATGTTGAGATAAAGCTGCTGGGCTCGGTGATTGAAGTCAGCCACGGATAGACTTAGGACTTGGGGCGCAAAATTTTCCATGATAAAGTCCAGAATCTCCTGCAGAAATGCTGCGCCCTGGCCTTTTCCGCAGTTCTCCGGCCTCATCCCCAAACCAAGCTCCAAACTTCGCTCTCCTTTCTGCTCTAAGCAGAAAAATCCATAGAGTTTCCCATCGCGCATAACTTGATAATAACGGTCTCCACGTGCTTCTGGAGAGATTATTTCTTCATAATCCTCTAGGTCATTTTTCATATCATAAAAATCATAAGGTGCCTCGTAATGCCAGTCCTTAGCAATTTCTAAAGCATGCTGCTGGCTTAATTGTTCGATCATCATCTACTCCTCTTTTCTCTAAAATTCCCAATAAAATCGTTTCTGGTCAGCTTTTTCGCTGCAGCCGAGACTGCGATAAAATTCATGGGCTGCGGAGCGGGAAATGCCTGAATTAATCCGAATTCCTGTGTAGCCTGCTGCTTTTGCCTCTTCACGCAAAGCTTGCATCAGCGCTCTGCCATGTCCCTGCCCCTGAAAATCCTGAGCGACGGCCAAAGCCAAGAGATTGAGCAAGGACGGGAAATAGAGACAGTCGTAGCTAGCCGCATGAGCGTAGCCTATGACCTGACCGTCTTCTTCAGCAACCAAAATCAAATGCTGGTCATTCTCTAGCAGCCTCTTCAGTTGAGCCTCCGTAGCGTCCCTATCGAAATCATAACCCAAGCACTCAGCATTGAGCTGCTGAATGGCTGCGGCGTCACTTAGTTTTACTTTACGAATCATCTGTCACCTCGTTCTACTCTTTATTATAGCAGAAAAGCAGTCTTTTTGACTGCTTTCAATAAACTATTCTACCATCTATTCCTTCAACCAAGACTCCGCCTCTTCTAAAGGCTGGTCTGTTAAGACATCGGGCTGGATGCCATATTTTCAAAAGCTTATTTCCATCTTTCACTCTTGGAAAATGCAATCATGAGACCAGAACCAGCTAGAACTGCCAGAATAAGAAGACAAATATTTTTCAGAGGATAGAGCCAGTCTTTATTTTCCTCATGCCATCTTGACTTCCAAAGGCCAACATAGTCAGCGCTCATATGTTCGGGTTGATTCAGCTGGATATTGATTACAATCGCCAGTAAAAGTAGGGCAAACAGCCAAACCAATAATAGGAAATTTAATCTGATATTTCATATCTATCAACTAATCTGTAATTGAAGACCAATTATTCGTATCAGGAAAATCCATATTCTTGGAAAGACTAATTAGTTTAATATCATTTAAATTTAGGTTTAAGCCAAAATTCTTGAATATTGCCACACCTATCAATACCAGCAATAGTATTTCTGAAAAATTCAACATAGCTAAGATCTTCACTCAAAATTTCAGAACCAATTTTAAGCCAACCTGATTGCTCATCATAATATGTTTCCCAATTTTGAGCATAGTCAATTCGAAAACTATCCCCCCCATTAATATCATTATCTGTAACAACAATTACACCTTTATCAGATTTAGGAGGAACCAAACTTCTTTTTATCCAAGAAAAGTCGTTATGATAACCCCAAAATTGAGTGGACTCCATATTTTCTGAATTAAAACCTAAAAATAAATATATAAAATTAAAAGTAATATCGCTATTTATTGTTGGAGCAGCTATTAATTCCTTTGTATCTATTTTATATATTAACTCCTCTTGCTGAGTATACTCTTTTTTTATTATTTTAAACATATTTTCCTACCTATTAGTAAAGTTAAAGTGTACAACTTGGTTTGTATCTAAATCAACAACTAATTCCCATATACCACTGCTTCTTCCATTAAATGTACCCTCCACTTCCCAACGCAAACCATTTGGTAAGTACTTATCTTTTACAGGGATTCCACCATCGATAATTTCTTGAATAATTAAATCTGTCCCAGCATTATCAACGAATGGCCTAGCTTTATCACCTATGTATTTGCCACGTTTAATAACATCATTTGCATGATTTTTGACTGTTTCCGTCATAGTTAATTCAGAAGCTTGTATATTTTTAGAAATAACATCATCACTTCTAGCTACATCTTTTGCCGTATCCGTGGTCTTATCCACCGCCTTGACCGCATCTGCCACATCATCGCCATGCTTAGATAGTTGTTCACTAGCTTCCTTGCTGAACTCCTTGCCAACTTTCTTGCCAGCTTGTTCTGCAGCTTCTTTCGCACCCTTAGCTACTTCATCACTATGCTTAGCCAACTGCTCACTAGCTTCTTTGCTGAACTCTTGTTGGGATCACAGACATGTTCCAATGTATTCTGTAAATGTGATTTTTTGATAATTATAAAGAGTAGAGTAATACTTCAAAATTTCATAAAAACACCCTGAAAGCTAGATTTTTTATTCTAACTTTTAGGGTGCAGGTCTCCTTTCTGTCAATGGACTTCTCCATTTTTGGAGTAGGAACCTAACTGACTATTATTCATATATACCATGTTTTTCTATATATTCTTGTTCCTCATTATCTTCAGCAACTCTATAGAATGCAAAACCAGTCCACTTATGTTTCATAACCATTTGACGAAATTTCTCTGATACATATATCACAGTAAAGTTTTTCGAAGCGCGAAAAACATCTACTCCTTGACACTTTAAGGAGTCTATTCTTTCTCCTTTGGGTTCGAAAAAATAAACATCGTATTTCTCATTATAACGGTATTTACTATTTTTCATATCAAATGCATCAATTACACAGAGAACATGTAAAACAAAATAATTTGTATTGATGCTTCCAGTAGCTACATCAATTAATTTTACAGGATAAAATTCTAAATTGGGGTATTCTTTTTTTAGTATTTTTACTACATTCTTTCTAAATATAGGCCATGAATCAATATTACCTAAGTAATCACTTTCCTCTGTCATCTCCAATGAATTATAATAGAATTCTACATTTGGCCACGACTCTACTTTCTTTTCAGAATATATTATTGTATGAAATCTACCTTTAGGATAATTTTCATATTCGATGTCATTGATATTATTACCATCCCCATAAATATAGCATTTCTTTTTTTCAATAACCTTATCTACAAGATCCATATCATATTTTAATTGATAAAACATTAGTCTAAACCTTTCCAATAATTCGAGTAAAGCATTTTTCCATCTTACATACCTAACATATATCAATAATCCTCTTCGTTAGCTCTAACAGTTATTAAGGGACTAAAATCACCTTTTTAATTTTAGAACCCATCCTAACAAACTTGCTCAATAAAAATTACTTGTCCAGAAAGGAACTTCTTTATATTTTTTTGAGTCAGATACAAGTCGCTTATGTCCGAATTCAACCTCAAAATAATCATACAAATCCAATCCATAATAGATAATATCTAAATCTACAACAGATAAAATGGGCATTTCCTTGTTTTCAAATATCGGGAGAAAACGATGCCCGTATAAAGGAATTAGAGGTGGAGCTGATTCTAGCATTTTTCTTATTTTCTTATTTTTATCTTCTACTCTATCAGGCTCTAGTCCCCAGGAAATCTCCCAAACTATTTCATCGATATTTTCCAAAATTCCATTATAAGGACTCGCTAATCTTTCTTTTATAGCTGCTATGTTTTCAACTGAAAAATCTCTCCAGTTATAAAAACGTTCTGAAACAGGCAGTATATTTTGATAAAATTCCAACCACTGCTGGGGAAATTTTACATTATATATTTTCTCAATTTTTCTTACTTCGTCATCGCTTAAGCCTTGCTCTATCTGGATATTATTCTCAAGCAATAGCTTTTTAATCTTAGCTATTTTCATTTTCAAATCATTTTGCTTCATATCTATTTTCAATACTCTATTTAGAAAATCTTAGGTAGACGTTATTATGCTTTCTACACCTTCAATATTCCTCATAAAAAACCTCGATATCTTTATCTGAAATACTCATATCAGACTCTAGTATAAAATTCTTTATATTTTTTATTTCCTTATTCGTTAGAGACTCAGCTTGAAACTCAATAATGAAGTCAACCTTATCTTCATTTCCTGAAATGATAATGATAGCATCTTCAATATATTCTCCCAAAAATATTCGTTTCAAATGCAGATATCCCGTTGCGGGAGTGGAGAAATATTCCTTCCAATTTATAGTCTCTGAATAGTCCATGTCTACATTCCTATAGAAAAAGTGAGAATGGTCTATTTGATGACTAGTATCCAATAATTTCAATAATCTATCTATCACAACTAACTCATTTATAGCTATTCTCAGTTCAATACCTAACATAATCTCATTCCTATATAAATAATTTAAAGATTGGGCTATTAGTCCGTGTCTTACTATGACTTCATCTCAGACTCTTTATATACTTGCACTTGTTCAAACTTCGATGAAGTGGCATTATTCAATGACATAAACATTAAATTTTTTTCTTCTACCACCAACTATGTATCTCTCAACACCTTCATCCCACCACAAAACAATGTCAGATAAAATCTCTAAAAAAACATTTTTAGAAACTTCATCATTGATAAAAAGATATTTTGCATTATTTATAAAAATATTAATGCTATCTGGGACTATACAGTCAGGACGCTCAAGACGATCAGCTAGTGCATCCCAATTACCATCTTGAAGATCATCAATATTAAAACCTTCCGCTAATATCTGTACAGCATCTTTTTCACTCTGTACTGTTTTTCCATCAATATGTAGATAAAAATAACCAGAGAATTTGAACATTAAATATATTTTCTCTAATTTTGTTATTCGTTTATATACATTCACCTTATTTCACCCTTATAAATTGTTCTCAATGCTTAGTTGTGTAGTACAAACTAGCTTCTCTTTCTTTGACTCTTAGAACAGTTTATCTATAAAACATCATTATCCTGCCAGAAGAAATGTGCATCCTTTAAATCAAGATGTTCTATCTGAATATCACGACAAACAATTGTCATTTGCAACAAACCAATATCAAATATACACTTCACAAAATCAGGATTCTCCTCATAAATTTGTAAAGAAATTTCTTGACCATGATGATGCAATTCTCCTCTAGTCATATTTTTAACGTATTGATCTTTTCTCCACTGAATATCTAAAGCATCATTGCTATACTCTACTTTTGCGCATACTAAAAACTTAACTTCCCAGTATTTTTCTTTGTTATGATAATCTTCTATGCACAAAGAAACCTCATCTCCAAAATAGGATATCTTTAAATCTAGTATTCCCATTTCCCAATAATCTATTGCTGCAATCTCTTTTTGTTTAGTTATTAAATTAAATAGTAACATAACTCTCTCCTTACCATTTATCCCAAGGAATATGTCCCGCAGGGCTTTTTACATCAACATTATTCCCATGAATATCTAACGGTTTCCCATTTTTATCATAAATGTGCATATGAGTATAATCTGTACCAACATTATCAGGTGGGTCAATACGCACTCTCATTTTCCCATTTTCCTTAATCTGTGTAGTAAACACTTCTATAACTTCCTTATTATTCTGAAACGGCTATTGCAAAATAAAAATTTTCTCCATTACTATTTGTATACTGTTTAATATAATTTTTGGCCATAGAAATCGACTTTAGTGAATCATTATCTTTATTTTTAGGAGAATAATACCAGCTATCATAAGTTAAATCAAATATATCACCTTGTCTTGAATACACATCTCCACCAAGAATAACAAACTTCTTTGATTCTATCCAGTCTATATATGCCAAAACATCTTTAAATGTATATGCATAATTTGTAACACCAAACTCTTCTAACGAACTACCTCTATTTTCAAAATTATATTTACTTAATTCCATATTGTTTAGCTCCTACTTTTTAGGTCTAAAGAACCTATGATTTACAGTATTATCAGGTTCAATTATATATTCGAATACTCCATCCTTACCTTTATAGGATCCCGGAATTTCAAGTTTTTTCCGTACAATACCGTCTCCACCTGTTATTGTTGATAATTTCCCTTCTGATCCAAATGATTCTACCGCTTCTGGAAATGAGTGTAGATCTCCTTGTTTCATTTGTTTTTTTTACCTTATCCGTAAATGTGATATCTTCTAAAGGATTTATCTTTATCCCGTCTTTAACATCATCTACTTTATCCACCACACGAGTAGCATCTTTAGCTTTATCAGCTGCCTTCGCAACTTTTGATGCATCATTGACCTTATCCAGTGCTTTTAAGCCTTTACCAGCTAATTTCCCACCCTTTAAAACTTTACTAATTCCAAAAGAGGCTAAACCAGCTGTTAACCATCCTGCTGCTTCTAAGCGACTAGCAGCTTCACCTGTTTCTGGATCTTTCCCTGTAGTTAAACGGTATATATCACTCACAAAGAAAAACTCTCCGAGTAAATAAGGTATTTTTTTAAAGCTATTTACTGTATTCTGCCAAACGAGTCTATTCCCTGCTTCGATTTCCTCTTTCGTGCGTGTGTCTGTTCCTACAACTGATTTGAAATCATAGCTTCTTGACAAAGTGGCAATCGCAGACATATCCCCAGAGTTTGCTTTTTGGATGAGTTGCTGTAATTCACTGGCTGTCAGTTTTTTCTTTCTAGCATCATCTTGAGCCTTAGTCGTTTTGGGATCACAGACATGTTTCAATGTGTTCTGTAAAGCTGGAGTCCAGTTACGGTCAAGATTGAGTCCTTCTCGGATCGTCGGTGAGGTATTGAGTCCAGTCGCTAAACCATATTCATAGCGAATCTGTTGGCGACGGCGTTGTTCAGCTTGGGCTCTTGCGTATGCTGCTTGTTGTTGTACATAAGCATATGAACTCTGTCCACCATAACTTCCACCTTGGTAAGTTGCCACATTTGGTCCAAAAGCTTGATAATAACTTGCTGGTGCTCGGAAGTTGCGGTCTGTTTGAATGCGACGATCCGTGTATTCACGTAGTGATACTGCACGGCCTAAAGCATCTTGCCCGACAATACTTTGTTGGTAGAAACGTTGTAGACGAGTATTGATCTTACGGCGTTTCGAGCCTCCGCCTCCACCTAACCAAACCATATTATGCCCACTCGGGTCGGTATAGTTAACGGGATTGTTCTGCACATAGCTATAGCGGTTCTGACTAAGAGGATCTGTGTCCTCACCTGGGTAGCTATCCCCGGTTAAGAAAGTACCTCCCTGACTATCATAATACCTTGCTCGTAAGTAGTCAAGTCCACTATCGTCACGAGCTTCGCCGTTATAGGCAAATGGCTGACCTGTCGTGTCTGTGCTTATCTTTCTTGCCCCATAGAGATGATAGCGACTGGATGCGACGGCTTGTCCATCCTTGGTCAAGCCTGTCACAGAGCCTGATTGGTTTGTCAAGTAGTTGTAGCTATCGCCTGTTTGGTTGTTGAGGTAGCTAGCTCGACCCTTGCCATAGCTATAGGTCTCACGAGCCTTGCCATCATGGTCATAGGTTTCGAGGACTTCTGTATGTTCACGATTGACATCATTGACATAGTTGCGTTCCTCGTAGTAGTTGTAGGTATCCTCTCGTGTGGTATAAGGGATGAGGACATCCTGAACTTGACTGGCATAGGTCACTTCTCCCTGACCCGGTAAGTTACCGAGTTCCGGTGGGTTGACGACGATTCCCTCCTTGGTCGCTCGGTCCTTAGCCACTTTCTGGTGGTAGGCTGTCGATACATCGTCAAAGATGCTGTGCCAGATGCTTCCTACTGTTTGCGGTAGGGTGGATAGGGCTTGTAGGACATTCTGAGTAAAGCCATACCAGAAGAGGGAGTTTTCTTCCCCACTCGGGGCTGTGTATGGTGATTTACGGCCTGACTTGGTATCCTTTGACTTACGTTGGAAGAGCTGATAGGTGTTCTTGCCTTCCTTGCGACTGGCAGTGAAGACACGGTTATCATCCCCGTCATAGAGCGCAGCCATGAGAAGCCCCTTCTTGTCCTTGATCGCAAGCAAGCGGTTTTCTGTATCGTAGATGTAGTCTAGCTTTTCTGAGTTCTTTTCAGAAGCGATGCGATTGCCATTCTTGTCGTAGGTATAGGTGATGGTACCATCTGGCCCTTCCAGTTTGGTCAAGCGGTTATGGTCATCATAGGTAAAGCGTGTCTGGCTCTCCTTACCATCGACTGTCTCGTTGCTAGTCAGTTTATTGCCCGCTAGGTCATAGGTGTAGGAGAGCTTAGAGAGTTCCTTACCAGATGCATCCGATACGGTCATGTTTTCCACTTGACCGAGAGTATCGTATGTGTAGGTATGGACTAGGGTTTCACCATCCTGCTTAATGGTTTCCTTGGCGATATAGCCACCATCGTCATACTCATAGCCGTAGCTGGAGATGAGCTTGTTCTGCTCGTCTACTGTGAAACTAGTATAAAATAAACTAGGGGAAAATTTCCCCTAGTTAGAAATTGAACTAAGTCACAAATTGTATTTGTGAAAGTGATTTATACTTTCTCAATTTTTACATCATTTTCAGATAGAATATCCACTAAATATTCTGTCGACATTATGAAATAGTGATGAAGCTTTTTATTAGCTACTTTTGCAGAAGCGACCAAATCATCAAACTCTGTATTCTCGACCTCATAGATATAGTTGGTCAGATAAAGTGGTCTGTTCTCTGCCAATCCTTGCTCCCAGTATTTATCTCTTAATTCTAAACTTTCCTGGACTGTTCGGAAAGCCCAGATCTTTGTAAAGGTAAATTTAAATTTTTCTGAATCTTCCAAGTAGGCAATTAAAGTATCCCCATCTATATTTATCTCAATACCATAGTCACCAAAAGGGATGAAGCCCGGTTGAATTTCCGTCCATTTTTCCATATCATTTCTCCAAGTTCTATTTTCTGATAATTGTACTAAAGTCATGTACTTGTTTGATTAGCAAATTTTCTAGTATTGGCTGATATCTAATTTCAAATTTGCAGAAACAAGAATCTCCACTACACTATCTTGAGTTATGATTATATAATGTCGTGAATGCAAAGTTCCTAAATCATAATATGATGTGTATTCCAGTTTTCTCACTAATTGACTATTCTTGACTTCGTAAATGACATTTTGGAAATTATTTTCTTCAAATTTTTTAAACATCTCTTTATCCAGAATTGCAGATAAATACAATTTCCTGCTAAAGAATCGTGCTTCATCATAATAAATACATGATAATTTAAAACGGTTTCGCTCTCCAAGCAGCCTAATTTCTTGACCATCTGACAAATTTGTCAACAAGACCTTTAGCCTATAGTTATCTACAGGAATCAAACCTTTAAAGACTTCTACCCATTCTTCATTTTTAGTCTCCATATCTAATTTCATATGAAACCCCTCCTTTTGATTGCCTTATTTGAAATTCCAGTGTTGGTCCTAAATCACTTGTACTTCCAGGTCTAACAACAACCTTTGTTCCATCATCTAAAGTACCCCTATACCCTTTACCAAATGAAGTATTAATTTCCGTTACATTTTCTAAGGGTAATGAATTGAAATCTTCAAGTGCTTTATTATAACCTCCATGTGATTTAAAGTTTTTTGTTCCACTTTTTCCTGAAATATCTTCCATTCCCGAAACAAATTTATCAGCAATTTCTTGACTAGTTAGAGCCCTTGTCCCGTCTTTGACATCATCTACTTTATCCACCACACGAGCAGCATCTGACGCCTTGTCCACCGCCTTTGCAGTATCCGTAGTCTTATCCACCGCCTTGACTGCATCTGCTACATCATAGCTATGCTTAGATAGTTGTTCACTAGCTTCCTTGCTGAACTCTCGGCCGACCTTCCGGCCGCTCTGCTCGCTTGCATCGCCATAAAGATCCCGAAGTATACTCTGATACTCCGCACTCTCACCCGTACTCTGGTAGAGTCGAGCTGTATGCTTGCCAATGTCCTCTCCATAGCGGAAATTATCCAACCCCGCAAAGGCGAACTTCTTGTAACTAAAGTCATCCCAAAGATTCCCCAAACGGCTTCTAAAGAAGTCCTTGGTCGCACCATAGCTCTCCCGTGCTAGTGTGCTCAGATAGTTGTCAGACAACATCGTACGAGCTTGTTTTAAATAAGATAGGCCCTTTTCAATCTTGGGCACCTGTGACAATCGGCTTACCAACTTGCTCTTGCCGGCTATCTTGGCTAACTTAGCCGGACCAATAAATGAAACGATCTCACTGATGATTTCTCCCGCAGCCTGTCCACTTTCATAACCCGAAAACTGTCCAGCTAGTTCGATTTTATCACGAATCGGTTGCTGTTTCAAATCTTTGGCATGACGGGCATCATGTAGAATCGACCCCATGAGACTACCATTACGAGTACTGTCGTCTAAGGCATTAATCAAATCATTCACTTCTGGAATCATTGTGACTAATCCATAAGCAGTCCCAAGCGTATTTAGTAAGACTTCACCAAGAGCATTCTTCCCACCTTCTAGATCATCCTTCATCCACTGCGGAGTTTCTTTCCCCATGAGAGAATTATAACCAAACGCCAGACCCTCGTGGGTGTATTGGGCAAGATCAACACCAAATTCTACAGCTCCAAATGTTGCATCACCTAAAATGCCAAAGGCTGCATCCCCAAAACCTTTGATGTAGGCCCAGTTCGGATCATCCTTCATCCATTCAGTCATTCCGTCTAAACTATCAGAGAGGCCCTTACGCCAATCTCGCAACGTGGCCTGAATTGGATGGTGAAGACGCCAATCCTTTTCTATCCTCTCCTTTTCCTTGTCTTCCAATTCCTTGGCTTTTTGTGCCTCTAGCTCGGCTTTCTGGACACTCTCATCTATCTGATCATCTATCTCCTTGACCTTATCCGCCATGGGGGAAAGATTGTTCACTACTTGGCTGATAATAGGATCGCTATAGTCTAGCCCATTTGTCTGCTGCAGTTGACCCAGCAATTCTTGCAGATATTGGAGACTAGTCTCCGTTGCCAATGCGGTGCTTTAGTTATTTGATCTAATAAAAGAGCTAACATTTCTATTATTGATGCATTTATATATATTGAACAGTCATTTCTTAGGTGCCTCTATTCTGAATGAAAGATTAGGCCATTTGAATCTTTATCATGTTAGATAAAGATGATGATAACTCCCTATCTAAAAAGGCCAGCAAAGCTGACCATTTGAATTATTTTATAGTATTATCTATGTAGCATTGTTAAAAAAACATGAAATGTCTGCAATCACCTTCAGACAAAAAAACAAAAGTTAGACAGAAAAATCTAACTTTTGGGGTGAGGTTCAATAGGGTGGTGATATCATTATCAATCATCCATTACTCCGCCTGTCAGCTGGTACATGAGGTAAATGTGCTCCAAGACTTTTACCTTATCCATATGATCCACATCTTTTACGCCTCCCAAGGCCAGTAAAGGAACAAAACCGAAACATTGGTTGTAAGACAGGGCACCATGTTTTGACACAGCTTGTCTATATAAATCAAGTTCAAAGTTATCAGTCACATATGAATTATCTAAATACTTAAGAAAATATTTTAAGCTTTTTATAATAATGTCGCAGTCTTGAAGATTATATTTCACAATGCCCACAAAATCATTTTTCTCCCAAGTAATAACATCTCCAAAAGCTGTTACAAACATGGGAAAAGCGATGTCTCCTCTGAAATAACTATCTTGGAGAAGCTCAAGATAGTCATCTGGATTAATGACTTTTAGATAACCATCAAAAAAGGTTCCCAGACCATCCTCCTGCCAAATTTGAACTAACTCAGCTGGGACTTGTTCCTTATACTTTTCAATCACTTCTTGGGGCATATCTGCCACTTTTACAAAATTTTCTAACATTTTTCTAAAAAATTAACCCTCTGCGGCAATTTTCAGAAAAGCCTGCTTGAAGTCTTCGTACATCTCAAAAGCAATTCTCATGACATTTTCAAAGTCATCATAATTGGCAATCACTGGATCCATGATTCTATAGTCCGGAGAGATGAGCCTCCTAGAAAACTCCATCAGTGGGGTCCCAAGTATAACTTTGTTTTGAGAGTCCCTAACAACCCATATCAATTCTACTAATCCTTTAAAGATACTAATATGGAAGCCAAAAGTATACCCATCTTCTTTAACAGGCTCAATATAAAAGAATTTTTCACGTCCATCAAATTTAGCTATATACCCTAAATCTTCAAAAACGTCAAATACCAACTCGCCTGTAATGATATTTAAGCGTTTTTCTTCAGGCGTTCTATCTAAGCTAAATTTATCCGAAAGCTCCTTATACCGCTCCACAAAATTTATAGCTTGCAAAGCCCCTTCAACTCTGCTGTCTAATTTCATCTGTCTACTCCTTTGTAAATCTTAGTTCAACACCGTATTCTTTGGCAATTTCCTTAAACTTTTCAATATCTGGTAAATGTTTATTACTGTCTGGTATTTCCAATATATGTTTACCCTCTAGTTTTAAACCATCAATTTCTGGATATTTATTTGAACGAATTATTTCACCAACCGAGTATTTATTCTGAAGTTCCTGTAAATACCCTCTAAAGGTTTCTTCTTGAATCTTATCCAAATCGGTCGCCTTGCGAGATATAATTTCTCCCGCAGTTGGGTCATATGAATCTAAGCGTTTTCCGTTTTCCAAATTCACTTCGTGATGTGGATATATCTTTCGCTCCTGGACAGTTTCATTAAAACGATTACCTCGTGCTATTGGAGAGTTTTGAGTAAAGAAATCACTATCTTGTTTCCAAGTGAGACGATCGCTTACTCGCCTACCTCGGTTGGTGTTCCGAACAACATATTCCTGATACCGTTCTTCCAGTTCCGCATTCTTAAAGACACCGTCTCCATCAAGCAATTCTTCCACAGCTTCTTTGCTGAATTCCTTGCCAACTTTCTTACCAGCTTGTTCTGCAGCCTCTTTAGCACCCTTAGCTACATCATCTACCTTGTCAGCTGTCTTTGCGATTTTCCCTAACTTACCCGCTTTGCCAGCTTTGAGGAAGGGTAATATATCTAAGGCGAGCCATAAACCTGCTTCTAAGCGACTGGTCTCCTCACCCGTAACTGGATCAATCCCTGTAATCAAGCGGTAAACGTCATAGATTCCAAAAATTTCGCCTAAAATATGTTGGCCAGTTGTGAGGGTCCTATCCCAAACTTCTTGATTTAACCGAGCTAATTCAGCTTGAGAACGATAAGGCACGGTCCTCTCCATCGTCTTATCATAGCGATAACTCTTAGAAAGCTCACTAATAGCCTGAAGATCGCCTTTGTTAGCTTTCTCAATCAAGTCTTTGGTCTTCGCATCCAGCTTATATGGTTGCATGGAAGCCTGAACAGGACGCTTACTGTAATAGGAATCTACCAAGGAACGAGCTAGTTTCTGCTGAAGCATGACTCTATAATTGGACTGGTGACTAAGTAGCTGGTATTGCGTTACAGATAAAGCAAAGTTTTGATTCGTATAAAGTGCCCTGGCCTTTTCAGTCGCATACTGCGGCCCCTGAACAGATCTCAGTACTCCAAGTTGGGCATTCTGTTGCGAGATAATACTGGAAAAAGTCTCTGGTCTAGGCAAATCATTGAAAGCTGACATCTTATCCGTTGTATCCGTCAAAATTTGCTTAGCCGCACTCAGATTACTGGATATATCCGAGGTTGAAGACGCATCCAGTGTGATTAAGTCTGATATCCTTGAATAAGTTCCAGATATACTCTGCCGAATAGTGGCCAAGCCCTGACTAATCCATGGAAAGATAGTGCCCAACTCTGCCAGATAGTCCGTATCAATCACTGCATCCTGAGCACTCTCTCCCACCTCCGACTGAAAGGTGCTAATCAATGCCTCGTAGTCAGCTGACATAATCTCCAAAGCTGTCAGATAATGCGTCATCATAGGCATCTGGTGGTTCTTAACTTTAGCATCAATAGCTGTCTTGACATCTCCCTGCAGTGCCTGACTCTCTACAATCTGATTCAATTTTGAGCGGGCTAATTCAACCTGCCCCCGCATCAGCTTGATTGAAGTAGCCAATTTGGTCTTGTTACTCTGCACTTCATTCATATCAATCTTCATTGGCAACCTCCACATCATAAATGGTAGAGTAGACAGATCCCTTGAAATAGAACTCTCTCAACTCCTTATCGCAATGCTGGCTGTCTTTTGCATCACTGTAACCTTCGGAAATCACCCGCTTGATAAAGAGATTACTGATGTAGAGAGGCAATGTATCAAAACGCATACCGTAAGGATAGACATGTCCTGCGTAATCAATGTATGACTGAGAATCCAATTGCAGTCGACGACCAGATAGAACTGCATAAAAATCCATCTCCTCCGAAGCAAACTGCTCAACCAACTCGGTCGGAAGCAGCTCCTTATCCAGCTCCACAATCGTTCCCAATGGGTAGATCTTACTGAAGGCCAAATCAACTAAAGCAAAAAAGCGAATAAACACAGAAAAGGATACACGATAGGAGGTCTCAATCCGCTCAATCTCAACTTCTTCCTGATGATAATGAAAACTGAATAGAAGCGGAGCCCCAATCAATGGCTTGTACCTGCATTTGGACTCTCCTTTCAGAAAAGCAATATAGCAGGAGCGCAACACTTTGGGATGACCCGCTAAGGTCATGCCAATCGTGCGTAAATGTTGGTGTTCTGCTTCACACAGACTCAGCTCCTCTAATCCCTGCTCGAATATATACAACTGCAATTCGTTCATTTCTTCCCCCTCGAACTTTGAATATTGGATGCTTCCGTATGATCATCAGCAACTTTATTCTGTGCTGCACGGTTCATATTTACCACATCCGTACTGGTAAAAGTCCGCAAACTACTTAATGAACTGTTTAATAGCGTAATATAGTCATTAAAATTCACAAAAGGGGTTAAGTCTGAGTTGTTAAATTCCAGCGGAGTCATATCAAAAATAGAGGATACATAAGTTTCAGCAGATTTAGTAGTACTTTCCCATACTGACAAATCAACTTTTGTTTCTGACATTTAATTTCCTCCTACGAATAGCTGAGAGCTATGGAGTAGTAACTATCTGCTTCTGTAAAGGCCATCGAACTCTTTCTTAGTAAACTATCTGCTTCATCTTGAAGTTCCTTAATTTTACTACTAATCTCACCTTTATTTGAAGTTTGTTTAGACTGGTAGGTCATTAGATTTTGTTTAGCATGGGTGCATTTCTCTAAAAATCTACCCTTTACACTTCCTCTAAAACGAGACCCATCTACCTTCTCCAGTCGAGAAAAATCATTGCTCAGTAGTGAATTGATATTTTCAATTTGTTGGTCTAACTCACGATTTGCCTGCTCTAAGCGCTCAATCTTAGCAAGTAGCTCTTGACGTTGAGCTTGCAGATTGTTGCCTTTCTTTATACTTGTCTGATATTTTTCCATATAAAAATTGGCCAGTTGAGGATTTGACTTCATAAAATCTGACAATTCCTTCCGTTTTTATATCATTGTCACTATCCACATTCTACCATATTTTATTACTGATTTCTAGAAAATATAGATGAATATTGACAGAGAAGAAATTGCAAAATTATCATATTACTGCTCTTATGTCCTCATAGCAGATTCGGATCATATTCAAAAAAGAAACTCTTCACAGAGTTTCTCAGATTGAAGACAAAGTCCTTAGAACTCAAGTTTCTAAGGGCTTTTCTTTTTGTAAAGTCGTATAATAAAGGTAAGAAGAATTGTGAGGTGTTCCCTATGTTTCACAAAGAAAAACCAGATTATCATCGCTGCCAATATGGCTTCTATACGATCGACGAATTGGTCCCAGAGGATCACTTTCTTCGCCA
Organism: Streptococcus cristatus; assembly: GCF_003943815.1. Taxonomy (GTDB): domain Bacteria; phylum Bacillota; class Bacilli; order Lactobacillales; family Streptococcaceae; genus Streptococcus; species Streptococcus cristatus_F. Next base: position 37,106 of record NZ_RJNA01000006.1, read on the forward strand.
AGTGGAATCAGAGGTTGATTTTGACTTTATCTATGACTTAGTTGAAGATACCTATAGCCCCGATCAGGGTCGTCCTAGTCTAGATCCCGTCATGTTAGTCAAAATCCCTTTAATTCAATGTTTTTATGNCATTCGCTCCATGCGCCAAACGATTAAAGACATTGAAGTAAACGTCGCTTATCGTTGGTTTCTTGGGCTAAGCTTGGATGACAAGGTGCCCCATTTTACTACATATGGAAAGAATTACAGTCGTCGCTTTCAAGATAAAGCACTGATTGCTGAGATATTTTCACAAGTACTCCATCAAGCTTTATGTGCTGGTTTAATTGATCCTTCTGAAATATTTGTGGATGGTACCCATATCAAAGCGGCAGCTAACCGTCACAAGTATCATAAGGAAATGGTTGCCCAACAAGCTAAATTTATGAGTGAGCAATTGGCAGTTGAGATTGATTTAGATAGGAGAAAACACGAAAAAAAGTCCTTAAAGCCCGCAAAAGAAAGCGAGGCTAAAGAAAAGAAAATCTCAAGGACAGATCCTGAGAGTGGTTGGTTCCACAAGGGGGAACACAAGGAAGTATTTGCCTATTCTGCCCAAGTAGCTTGTGATAAGAATGGCTGGGCCTTAGCTTATAGTGTTGAAGCAGGAAATGTTCATGATAGTCAGGCTTTCCCTGCCCTTTTTTCAAAGTTAGAAGCTTTCTCCCCACGCTACATTATTGCGGACTCAGGCTATAAGACCCCAGCTATTGCCCATTATTTATTACAGCGAAACATTATCCCCGTCTTCCCTTATACCCACCCCAAGGGAGTAAAGGGGAACTTAAGACCCGGTGATTTTGTTTATGATGCCTTCTATGACTGTTACCTCTGTCCAGAGAACCAAGTATTGGCCTATTGCACGACGACTCGAGAAGGCTACCGTGAGTATAAGAGTCATCCAAAAGTATGTGTTTCCTGTCCCCTATTATCCGTTTGTACTCGAAGCCAGAATCAACAGAAAGTCATCACAAGACATGTATGAAAGGACGCGCTTGAATTTTGTGAAGAGATTCGCCACCAAAAAGGGATGAAGGAGCTCTATAAGAAACGCAAAGAAACTATTGAGCGGCTCTTTGGGACAGCCAAAGAATACCACAATCTCCGTTATACAAGAGAGAAAGGCAAGTCCAAGATAGAAGATAAGATTGGGCTTACTTTGGCGTGTTTGAATCTCAAAAAACTAGTAAAAATGAGGGTGGGCAAGCCTTTTTATTTTGTTCTAAATCCGATTTTTGGATGGAATAGCAGATGATGAGACAAAATATTTTTGAAAATACAAAAAGACAAACGCCAAAAATGACGTTTGTCTACGTTCTGAGAAACTCTTCACAGAGTTTCTTGCATTATCTTTCTTTCACTTCTATTTCCGAATGACGATAGCCGTAGCCAAAGTAAATCAAAATTCCCAAAAGCAGGGCGATGCCAAAGGCCAACCAAGTATCCCACGTGTACTGAGTCATAAAGGAAAGGCAGATGATAATAGATAAAATCGGAGTTAGAGGCACTAGCGGAGTTTTAAACTCTCCTGCCTTGGGCTGCCCCTTTTCCTTCCGCAACTTCAAAATGGCAAAGGCCAGCATAATCAGATAGGTCAATGTACAGATATTGAGGAAAGAGGCGATGCTAGCAAGAGGAAAGATACCCGCACAAATAGCTGAGGCAATCCCCACTAAGATAGTAGCATTTTGAGGCACGCGACTAGTAGCAGTTAATTCCTTGAAAGACCGCGGTAAAAGTCCGTCACGCGCTATACTGTAAATCATCCGAGACAAGGCATAGGTCATGGAGATGCAGACCGTGATCAGGGTCAAAATCGCTACGATAGAAACATAATTGGCAGCCCAATCTAGTCCAATACTGCGAAGTGAAAAGGCTACTGCATCTGGGACATTTAGCTTGGTATAGTGGACCAAGCCTGTCAAGACCAAGGTTACTAAGATATAGAGGATGGTCACAATCCCAAGGGAAAGGACAATGCCGCGTGGCACATTTTTTTGCGGTTCTTTGATCTCATCCACAGACATAGAAATCGACTCAAAGCCCAGAAAAGCAAAGAACATCAGAGAAGCTCCAGCCATAATCCCCGTCTGACCGCCATAGATCTGACCAAAACCGAAAGGTGCAAAGTTGGACCAATTCTCAGGTCGAAGATGGAAAAGCCCAACGAGAATAAAGAGAGCCAAAGCTGAGAATTTGAGGACGACCAAGACTGAATTAAAGCGCAGGGCTGCTTTTGAATTCAGAAGTACCACGCCTGTCACAAAGACCAAAACCAGAATAGGCAACAAATCCACATAAGTCCCTGCTTTTGGATTGAATGTGCCATTCAAGGCTGTCGGTAGCTGGATATGAAAGCCGCTCAAAAGCCCTTTCAAATAAGAACCCCAGCCAGAAGCTACACCTGATATAGCTGTCATAAATTCCATGATGGTCAGCCAACCAGCCAGCCAAGCCGGAAATTCTCCTAAAACAGCATAAATATAGCTGTAAGCTCCGCCATTAGCTGGAACTCGAGAGGCAAACTCTGCATAAAATAGGGCAGAGATGCTGACACACAGGGCAGAAATCACGATCGACACAATCAGAGCTGGGCCTGCATAAGTCGCCGCCCCAATTCCTGTAACCGTGAAAATCCCTGTACCAACCATGGCACCGATCCCTAAAAGAATCAAATCCATCAGTTTCAGGTGCCGCCGCATTCCCGTCCTGTTTTTACTGGCATCTTTTTTTCGAAAAATATTCATAAAATCTCCCTCCAAAGCATAGATGGTTTATTATATCATAGATTATTAGATTTACCAAAGTCTCTTTTTAAATGTTCCTTTTGCATTGGGAAAAGAAAAGCAAAAAAAGAAGCTGGAAAAACCCAACTTCTTACATAGAAACAATTTTACGATAACTGCGGGAAGTAATCATGAAGACAATCACATAGCTGATAAAGAAGATTGCACAGACACCCAGTGTCACAGCCAGCATGAGAGCTGAGTTAAGAACACCAAGAGCAGACAAGATCAAGCTCAGCATATGATAGGCAAAGGTCAGATGGATAAAGGCAAAGGCCAGTGGCAGGAAGAAAACAATCAAGATCTGTTTCCGAATGGTTTGTTTGATTTGCTTCTCATCCAGACCGACCTTTTGTAGAATCACAAAGCGATCCCGATCCTCGTACCCTTCTGAAATCTGCTTGTAGTAGATGATGAGGATGGTTCCCAGCATAAAGACGATTGATAGGAAGATGCCAATGAAGAACATGCCACCCAGCATGCCTTTGATTTCTTGCTTATCAAAAGCTGTTACCGAACCATAGACCGCTTGATTTTCAGGCAAGGTCTGATTAAACTGATGCAATTTTTCTTGGTAAGCATCCCTCAGATTGCGCTGTTCTTCCGTTGACAGCTTTGTATCAAGCCAGCCATAATAATTAAGGTTTACAGCATATTTATCCGTCATTGCAGAGAAGATTTGGTCAGGATTTTTAAGAACCATGTAGATTTTCTCTGGGACGATCATGTTCATCTGATCAGGTAAATGACCAAAGATAAAGTCTTCTTTGAGTTCCTCTTTGATTTTAAAGGTCTGACCAGCCAGCTGCAAGTCTTGCTTGGGATCCAGTTTCACTCCTTGCTGGTAGAGTGCCACCTCGTCATCCCCAAGATTCAGAGTTTTCCCTGTCATATTCTGATAATCCGCTTCTGAAATAGCCAAAATATACGTTTTCGGTGTGACAAATTTTTGAGCGGCAGCGTTGATATCGAGCTGGTTGCCAGCACGACTTGTCACTCCCATCGTATAGTATGGATAGACACCTTTCTTTGTGACTGGTAACTGCTGCTCATTCACAAACTCTGTCAGCACTTGGTCCATCTGCTCACCTGTGGTTCCTTTTCCTTGAATGCTAAAATCATGAGGAAACATAGCCTTTTGCATGTAGTCACCGCCAGCATAGATATTAGCTCCGCCAGATAAGGTTACCAAAACCATGGTTGATAGGATGGCAATTGTTGCCAAGCCCACCGCATTTTTCTTCATGCGGAAAATCAGGTTGGAAACGGAAATCATGTTATTAGGTTGGTAATAATAGGACTTCTTCTTTTTCAAAAATTGCAGAAAGACTGTAATTCCAGCATTAAAGAGCAGATAGGTGCCTAGAATCACAAAGAGCACTGCGACAAAGAAGGTAAAGACTGCTGACAAGGGATTGGTCACTCCTAGTGCAAGGAAGTAACCGTATGCCAAGGCTGCCAGTCCAAGTAGCGTTTGTAGGAATAAAAAGCGACTTTTCTTTTCTCCGCTATTCTTTTCTTTGACCAATTGCAACGCATCAAGCTTTCTCAGGCGCAGACCATTGCTAATCATCAAGCAGAAAAAGACAAAGGCGTAGAAAACGGCAACCGCGATAACTACAGCAGGCTGAAAAGTTGACACCAAGACGACCTTTATCGCCATGATTTTCAGCAAGAGAGCATAGATCAACTGGTCAAATAAGAGTCCAATCCCTAGTCCAAGGATAAGAGTGACCAGACCAAATACCAGTAATTCAATTACCACCATGACAAAGAGGTGGAATTTATTGAGCCCTAACACACTGTAGAGCCCCAGCTCTTTGGAGCGATTCTTGAAAACAAAGCTATTAGCATAAAAGACGATAATGCTGGTCGTGATGCTGACAATCACCATCCCAAAAGATAGCACCAGAGAAACGGCGCTTGCCCCCGTCATTTTTACTAAATTAGGATTAAAGGTCAGAGAGAAAAAGATGTAGGAGATGGCGATAGCCAGACAGGTCGCCAGAGCGAAAGGATAATAAAGCTTACGATTTTTGATTAAGTTAGAAAGCGCAAGCTTACTAGTTAATCTAAGCATGAGCTTCCACCTCACTTGCCATAACTGTCAGAGTATCGGAAATTTCTTGGAACATCTGCCGCTCGGTCTTGTTACCGCGGAAGATTTGATTGTAGAGAATCCCGTCCTTGATAAAGAGCACCCGCTTGGCGCGGCTAGCCGCTGAAGTCGAGTGAGTTACCATGAGAATGGTCTGGCCGCGATCATTGATGTCGTCAAAGACATCCAAGAGAGCCGCCGAAGACTTAGAATCCAGCGCTCCTGTTGGCTCATCCGCCAACAAGATCTCAGGCTCAGTGATAATAGCGCGGGCTACCGCCACCCGCTGCTTTTGACCACCAGAAATTTCATATGGAAACTTCTCTTGCAGCTTGTTAATCCCCAACTCATTGCAGGTGGCAACCAGCTTTTGCATCATCTCAGTAATAGGACGACGAGAGAGGACTAGCGGCAGCAGGATATTATCCTTGACCGACAGAGTATCCAACAGATTGAAATCCTGAAAGACAAAGCCTAATTTTTCTCGGCGGAAGCTGGAAGCCTGGCTGTTTTTGATGGTTGCTGTGTCAGTTCCGTTGAGAAAGACGCGGCCCTCAGTCGGCTTGTCCAGCATAGCTAGGATGTTGAGCAGGGTGGATTTCCCAGAGCCTGACTCACCCATAATGGCTACATACTCGCCTTTTTCCACTGTAAAGTGAACGTCCTTTAGCGCCTCTACTTGGCTGCCCTGAAAGCGAGTCTTATAAATCTTTTTCACGTGTTGTACATCTAATAATGTCATACTTAAACCTCTTTTTTTTATTTATGTGTAAAATGGTTATTTAGATTATCTTTCAATGCTTTATTAGCTAGCTCTGCTCTACTATTGCCTGAGCCGCTGCCCCTACTGAAAGCAAGCTAAAAACGATACTATTATCATACCGAAAAGCCCGATAAGTTTCCATAAGCTAATCTTTCATTTTGAACTCTAATCTTACATTTTTGTCACTTAGCGATTTTCCAATTATGGAAATACCTGACTTCTATTAGAGGGAAAGGGCTGTATGATTTGGGCTGCTTTCCCAGTTTGCCTCCCTAAACTTTCAATTCTATTTGAGCAGAAAGGCGGTGAGGCTGGGACAAAAGTCCTAGCCTCTCAATTGTCTTTGGATTGTCGAGTAAGACGCAGTGGTTGAGTGGGCTCTACTACGCTGATTTCATCAGCTTTTACAGCTCTACTCAACTGTGCGGAGGTGGGACGACGAAATCGAATTCTAACGAATTACCGATTTCTGTCCCACTCTCCAGCCCCTTCACTGCATCTGCTTCTTAATGACTATATTGTAACCAGAAATAATACTGGCTTGATGCACAGCCCAGTCTGGTTTTTTCGATTTCTTCCTTAGAAATCTTTTGCGCCATTTGTGTTTTTTGTTTATGGTTGAAGAGATTTGTTTTCATAGCGGGCCTCCTTTTATTTGGATATTATTTTTGATTTGTTTTTCCTTACACCTATATGATATAAAATTCCACGTCCCACTACCATCGAATAACCTTTCATTTTGAGATTTAAACTTACATTTTTGTCATTTTAAAAAAGATGAGTGATTATCACCCATCCTTTCCTTATAAATTTATCATATAAATCATCCAGTCTTAAAGTTTAGCCAAGTATTCCTGCACAAGTTTGATGTCCGCTTCCTTACCACCTCGGTCAATATCGCAGATGTGCGGCAGTCCATATTTTTCGATAATCAAAGCTGTTGCCCCGCAGAAAGTCCGACCATGCTTAACCGAATCTCCATTATTGACAAACCCTTTAATCAGGCTTGAGTGTTTCTTGATGAAGCGTTTGCTTGACCAAGGAATTTTCCCAGCACCTGCATTTCGAGTAATGAGAATACAGGGTTCTTCCAACTTTTCCTTGATGCTTTGTGTCGGATAGCCCAGCGATTCTGCAAATCGCTTCCCAACACCTGTATTAGAATCATAGACAACAATCATATCTTTCTCCTACTTTCTCAAAAACAACATCATAATCCAAGTTGAAAACCCTAAGATTGCTACATCCGCAATAAGTTTCATCATCAACTCAAAATCATTTGGCATACTATGAATATAGACAATAGATAATAAGCTTACTAAAGCCAAGCCACCTACTTTACAAGCAAGCGGAAGAGTTGGAATCAAAGCCATCCCAAGAAGGGCAACAATCAACCCACCCAATAAAAAGCTTTGAAAGTCCAAACTAAAACTAAAACCAACCGTCACTCCACCATAGGCAACAATCAAAATACCTATTACTATCATACAAATACCCAAAATAGTCATCCCACTCATCGTATATCCTCCTTGTTTGCTCATTATTTTCCTCACTTCCTATTCTGAATGCATGATTCATTTAAAAAAACAATTCCTTTTTTCTTGTTTAATCGGATTCATCTCCCTTCTATTTTTAAAGTGTCTGACATATCAATCACCTCCTTTTTTAATATGAATGAATATTTCAAATTGTTCATTCATATAAATCTTCAAGAAAAGGAACTTTTATTATTTTGAAAAAATTCCCTTTAAAAAATATTTCACCAAAGTCTCGATACTCTCAAAATATCCTGGAAAATCCTGCTCTGTCACATGCATGTCAATGTAGTAGATCAAATCATAAGCCTTCATGATTTGGGCGACTTCCTCCTGTGAAAAGCCCTTCTCCTGCAAGCGCTGGCTGAAAGTCCGAATCAGAAACTGATGAAAGGCATTGGCTGCGCGGCCAGCATCCTGATTATAGTAGTCGTGCAAGATCTGAGAAATGCCCGGCTTGCTCCACTCAGCCAAAATTTTATTAGGTGAAATCAACTCAAAAGTGACTGCAAAAAGCTGTTCAACGACTGCCTCTGGCTCGCCCTGCCAATCCACACGTTGCATGGTTTCCTCACGTATGCGGTTATTCTCAGCCACATAAACCTCTAAAAAAATAGCTTCCTTGGACTCATAATACTTATAAAAGGAGCCGACAGCCATGCCAGCGCGCTTGGTAATATCTGAAATATTCGTCTTTTTATAGCCCTTCTCAGCAAACACCTGCCTAGCCTCAGCCAATAATTCAGCTTTTTTGTCCATGACCTTCTCCTTTTATGAATGAATTAAATTTTCTATTCATTCAAATTATAACACTTTAAAAATCTTTGTCAAGAAAAGCGGAAATCGTATTTTGGAAAGAAGACGGCAGTTTGAGATAATAGCTCCTTTGTTAAATAAAAAAACAAACAAGTTCTCGATAAAACTTGCTTGTGTATTAGATACATTAGTGTTTTCTACGATTTTTCAAGGCCTCGTTAATTTTCTTGGTTTTAATCATCGAATCGACGGAGATAAGAAACCAAACCAAGAGGTAAATCAAAACAAAGTTTAGCCAGAAGAACCAGCCAAAAAGCATATTTCCCCAGCCATTGCAGATCACAGCTAGACAAACGATGGTCGCTGTCACTACAAAGTGGCAGAAGAGTAGGAAAGGAAATGGAAAGCGGTCTGTCGCATCAAAGATATAGCTTGCTACTCCAATCAAGGCGCTGACAAGGAGGACGCTGAGAATAGAACTAGGAGTCAACACAAATGTTTTTCCTGAGAACAGGCCTACCAGCAGAAAGACCAAACTACCAGTTCTCAGACCATCCTGCATACCGATAAGAATTTTTTTAAAGGTCATTATTTTCCTCCTAAATTCCCAAATAGTCCATAAGCAGCTTGACATAACGGCGGCTGACATCGGTTTTGAGCTGATTGGTTAGCTTGGCAGTCATATTACCCGAAAAGCTATCCGACAAGGATTCCAGATGATCGATGTTAATGACTGCATGCCGCGACACCTGAATGAAATTGCGACTATTGAGACGATTTTGAAAACGCGTCAGCGTTTCTGTCGTTGTGTAAATGCCCTCGGTACTGTAAATCATGAGGGTTGTCTGATTGATATCGGCCAAGATAATATCCTCCGTCTTGAGCATAACCAGCTTATCATCCGACTTAATAGGCAGGACACCACTTGGTCCAGCCTTATAGTGTTCCAGATAGTCTAGGACGGTCTTGGCCTCGCCAGCCAACTGATCCGCTTTCACGACGACCAGCGGGTCTTGGGAGGAAATCTGAGCATCTTCTTCAAATCTTGTCTGCAAACCTAGGCCTCCTACTTTCTTTACTTGAAGCTCATCCGTCGATTCAGCAGCCAATTTTGACCTAGCCAGAACAGGGCTGCTACCGTGAGCACTACTCCAACTATATAGTATGTTTCTTGGCTTGTCAAGAGCTGTTGCCATTCAATACGGATACCTAGGAGCTTCTCAAATTCTTGCTGGAGCTGACTCTGGTCCGCAAAAACTTCAGTCAGAGAATCCTTCATCAGGACCTGTCTGAAGAGGGAGGCCATGTAGGTTGAGGGAGTCAGTTTCATGAGATTTTGGGCAAGGCTGGGCAGAGTCCCGATTGGAATATAGGTTCCTACTAGAAAACCAGAGGCCGCTCCGATGACCGTTGCGTATTGCCCCAAGGAATTCACCGATTTGAAACAAGGAACAACTAGCGCATTGAGGAGACTTGCTAGCAAGCTATTGAGCAGCATGAGGCCGACCAGCTGGGGAAGAAGTGCCCAGTCAAAGGCAATCTTGTCCGCTAGAATAAAGTAGGTCAGCATGACAGCAAACATGAAGACTTGCATGACAAAGCCAATCACAAAGGCACTGATTAAGTAGCTAAACCGCAAGCCCCATTGCCCCAAATCTGTGATAAAGAGGTCAGCGGTCACCTTTCTTTCTCGGTCTTCAGTTTGTTGCGAAAAAGCTGATAGGGTGGTTGTCAAGGCGGTGACAGCAAGTGTTCCGCTAATCAACCAGAAGTCGAGCAACTCCGCTGCATGGCTACTGTCTGACCAAGAGCCTTTCATGTTGTTCTTTAGAAAAACCAGATATAAAACAAAGGGAATAATGGCTCCAAAGAGAGAGAGAATCACCCCACTATGATTGCGAAAATAGAGTAAAAAATTTCGTTTGATCAACATTAACATTTAACGTACCTCTCTTCCTGTCAGAGCCATAAAGGCATCGTCCATGGTTCCGGGTTGGAATTCAAATTGTTCAATATAGGAGCCAAGCTGGCTCAGCAACATCAGCGCTTCTTGGGTCGTCTCTGGATAAAAGAAAAACTCATTTTCCTTGCCTTGCTCCCATTCGCAGCGAGTCGGCAAAGCAACCTTCAAGTCCTCTGAATCCGAGGTCAGAATCCGCAAAACATTGCGGGCATAGCGCTCCTTAATCTGGTCAGCAGAGCCTTGCGCAATGACTTGACCATGGTCTACGATATAGATCTTATCCGCATCGTCGGCTTCATTGAGATAGTGGGTGGTCAAAACTACGGTCATCTTTTCCTTCTGCTGTAGGTCTTTAAGCAGCTTCCAGATGCTTTCTCTAGTCTGAATATCCAGGCCTGTCGTCGGCTCATCTAGAAAAAGTAAATCAGGGCTATTGAGCAGGGCTCGCGCAATGTCCACCCGTCGCTTTTGTCCACCAGAAAGCGTCCCGTAGCGTTGTTTAGCAAAGCTAGCCAGCCCCAGTTGCTCGATCAATTGCTCAATCTTACCAGTTTCCACCTGCTTGTACTGCTTGGCACGAATTTGCAGATTTTCAACTACCGTCAAATTAGCATCCAGCACACTATTTTGAAAGACTACGCCCAGCTTGGTTTGTTCTGCATAAATGATTTGTCCTGATGTCGGCTGCAAAAGTCCAATCATCATCTGAATCGTTGTCGACTTGCCTGCTCCATTAGGGCCCAGAATTGCTGTAAAACTACCTGCCTCAATTTCTAAATTCAGGCCATTTACTGCTACCTTGTCTCCATAAACTTTGGTCAGATTTTTTACTTGGACTAACATGATCTTTCCTCCTGTCTTAACTTCTGAGACTATGATAGCAAGTATTTTCTGAAAAATCTCGGCTTTTTGGACAAGCGGTAAAATGAGGGAGATGAGAGGTAAAAATCCAGACATCAAAAAATCCCCGACCAGAGGTCAGGGATTTGCTCTTAGCGGGCGACAATCTTGCGGTAACTGCGAGAAGTTAGTAAGAATACTAAAATATAGGTCAGGAGGAAGACGCCGCAAGTTGCAAGTGTTGTCTGGATTAAGAGAGGAAGATTGGTCACTCCCAATAGGGCAACTATCAAGCGCAGCATATGAAAAACAGCTGCTATATGTAGAAAAGCAAAGATGAGAGGTAGGAAGAAAACAGTCAAAATCTGCTTGCGAATGGTACTTCTAGTCTGCTTTTCATCTAAACCAACCTTTTGCAAGATGATAAAGCCATCACGGTCCTCATAGCCTTCAGAGATTTGCTTGTAGTAAATCACAAGAACAGCTCCTAGAAGGAAGATAACAGAGAGGAAGACACCGATGAAGAGCAAGGTTCCAGTAAGTTCTTGATAGCTCTTTTCTGCGCTATGACGGTCACTAGCCATTGCATAGCTACCATCTTGGGCCTGTCCCTGATCCAAAGTATCCCTCAGTCCCAGCTGGACTTGCTCGACAAATTTCTTACTGTCCTTAGTCTCCGAAGCAACTCCAATGTAGTAATAATGTGCAACATTAAGCCCTACTTTTTTACTATCATTGACCACCATATAGAGGCCCTGTTCCATGGCCACGTCGTTTGGATTAGGGATTTCCCCATGCGTGAAATTCGACGGTAAAATCTGCTTGATCTTCCAGTCTTTACTATTTACTCGGAGAGGTTTATCCTTATTTAAGGAAACATTTTTTCCATAGACAAGAGTTTCATCATCTGCCAAGTCTATCTTTTTCCCTGTCATTTTTTCATAATCCTGGCGATTGATAACTGTAATCGTGCCAGCAGACTTGGTCAAGATACTTGGATCCGAATCCAGCTCGCTTTGCGCTGGAACCGTCACATCATTACCAGCTAATTTCATGATGAAGGCTGATTGATAGAGATAGGCAGTATAGCTTGGCTTCTTCAGGCCTATGTCCTGAGCGACCTGCTGAACCTTATCCAACAGAGCTTCCGTCTGATCGGTCGATTTTGGCAAGACGACGCTGACATTGTAATCCTTTGGATGCAAGGTAGTAATATAATCTTGACCTCCGACATAGATATTGATTGTGCCAACCAGAGTCACTAGGAGCATGGTAGATAGAATGGAGATAGTTGCCAATCCTGCTGCATTCTTACGCATCCGCGAGATAAGATTGGAAACAGAAATGAAATTCTGCGTTTTATAATAGTAGCCTTTGCGCTTTTTGAGAAATTGCAATAGTGTAATTGAACCGGCATTAAAAAGCAGATAGGTTGCTAGGATAACCATGATCACAGCTACAAAGAAATTGCCGATAGCAGCGACAGGTTTGGTAACGGTCAAAGCCATATAATAAGCCACTCCCATGAGAAGGAGACCCAGCAAGGTTTGCACCCAAAGGAAGCGTCCCTTCTTCTCGCCTGCTTTCTTTTCTTTCATTAGGTTAAGAGAGCTATAGCGTAGAAGGCGGGTCGAGTTGAGCAACAAAATCACCGCAAAAGCGACACCCAGACTGGCCAGAGTCATCCAAACATTCTGCCATTGGAAGGTCGAGGCAAGAACGGCCGGCATTCCCATCAATTTCAAAAGAACGGCGTAGAGCATCTTGTCCAAAGCTAGGCCAGACAAGATACCTAGACCAACTGTAGCTAGATAAAAGACACAGAGCTCAAAGAAGGTCATAAGTAGCAAGTGACGCTTTTCCATCCCTAGCACGCTATAAACACCGAGCTCCCGCGAACGGTTCTTCATGACAAAGCTATTGGCATAGGTGATAAGGATGAGCACCGCAATCTGAATGACTTGGATACCAAACTGCAAAGTCATGCGAGCTGCTGTACCACCATAAGAAGTTTCCATATTTGGACTGTGAGCCAGTGAGACAAAACTATACAAAATCGCTGTTGCCAGTACCGTTGCCAAGGCAAATGGATAATACAAACTGCGATTTTTAACCAGATTTGATAAGGCCAGTTTACTCGTTAGTTTGAACATAATTGCCCACCTCACTTGCCATAACAGTCAGAGTATCGGAAATCTCTTGGAACATCTGCCGCTCGGTCTTGTTGCCGCGGAAAATTTGATTGTAAAGAATCCCGTCCTTGATAAAGAGTACCCGCTTGGCCCGACTAGCTGCCGAGGTCGAGTGGGTCACCATGAGAATGGTTTGGCCGCGGTCGTTGATATCGTCAAAGACATCTAGGAGAGCAGCCGAAGACTTAGAATCCAAGGCTCCTGTTGGCTCATCCGCCAGTAAAATCTCAGGCTCAGTGATAATAGCGCGAGCAACTGCCACCCGCTGCTTCTGACCACCAGAAATTTCATAAGGGAACTTCTCTTGCAGCTTGTTAATCCCTAACTCATTGCAGGTGGTGACCAATTTTTGCATCATCTCGGTAATGGGACGACGAGAGAGCACCAGAGGTAGGAGGATATTATCCTTGACCGATAGGGTGTCCAACAGATTGAAATCCTGAAAGACAAAGCCTAATTTCTCTCGGCGGAAGCTGGAAGCCTGGCTGTTTTTGATGGTTGCCGTGTCAGTTCCATTGAGGAAAACACGGCCTTCGGTCGGCTTGTCCAGCATGGCTAAGATGTTGAGCAGGGTGGATTTCCCAGAACCTGACTCACCCATGATGGCGACATATTCGCCTTTTTCTACCGTAAAGTGAATATCCTTTAGTGCCTCTACTTGGCTACCCTGAAAGCGGGTTTTATAAATCTTTTTCACGTGTTGTACATCTAATAAGGTCATCATGATCTCCTTTTCTATAATTCCATTTTAATACAGAAACAGCTTTATTTCTATATTTTACTAATTTTTAAATGCCAATAATTTTATCTCTGCACTAGATATGCAATCAGTGCGATGATCCAGAGATGGGCTGGGTAAAAGATATAGAAGAAATACTTGCCCCACTTGCCATTATAGCCTCGCTCGCCATTGTAGAGATGGAGGAAGGGCAAGACAGTAATAAAGGCCCAGTCTGAATTGTAGAGCATCATTGAAAGGGTCGCTCCCATGGTTGGGTAAATTTCAATGCTTAGGCAAAAGAGCAGAAAAGCCAAGACCATGTAAGAAAGAGTTCTGAGAGCAGGCTGATTGCGGAAGATATAGCTAATCAGCATCAAAGGAATAATGGTCATGCCGCCTTCTGTCAAAAAAACTCCTGCCAAACCAATTAAGACTGCCGCTCCAATCCGCAAATAGCGCTTCTCATCCATAATCTCTTCACCATTTTTGGAAAAACCAAATACAAGATTGAGCACCAGAACGCCACAGGCTAAGCTGAGAAAGATATTATTCTCAAGATGAATCCCCTTGCTATGAAAGAGCATGGTCAAGATGGTATTGCCCAGCTGCATAATAGCCGCCCAGATAAACAAGCGTGCATTGTAGGCCAAGCGATTGCGCGTATGCAGAAAGCCTTCTACTGCACTAAAAGCAAACCAAGCAGCTACACAGCGAGTCAGCAGGTGAAAAATCCCGTCCCAGCCTGTCGGCAAAAGCCCTGGAATCTTACCAATATGATCAAAAACCATTAAAAAGGCCATGAAAAGCTTGAGTTGGAAAGCATTGAATCCTCTTGTTTTCATTTCATATCTCCTTGTCTTCTTTATACATCTATCTTACAAAAAAAGAAAGGTCGGTACCATAACCTAACCTTTCAATTTCACTGGCCAACCTTACAAATTTGTAAGAATGCCTTATTCAAATATCATCTTCTTCTCTGAAAAACTAATCATGACAGTTGTTCCATGTCCAACTTGAGAAGCGATGCTAATTTGATGCCCCAGCTCATCTGCAATTTTCTTGGACAGATAAAGTCCCAAGCCAGACGACTGCTGAGTCAAACGACCATTATAGCCCGAAAAACCTCGCTCGAAAACCCTTAGCAAATCCGCATCTTGAATGCCCAGACCGCTATCTTTGATATAAAGCGTATCCTCCTGAAAATAAATCTCAATCCCGCCTTGACTGGTGTATTTCAGACTATTTGACAGCACTTGCTCCAAAATCACGACAAACCATTTCCTGTCTGTGATGATGGTTCGGTCCAGATCATGCAGATTGAGGCTCAGGCCCTTTTGGATAAAGAAAATCGCATACTTCTTGACAATCTCCTTGACCAAGTCTTCAACATTTTCCTTTTTCAAGACCAAATCCTCATGGAAACTCTCCAGACGAAGATACTGCAAGACGATATTGACATAGGACTCAATCTTGAAAAGCTCTTGCTCCAGCTGGTTCTTGATCTTCTTGTCCTCAATCTCTCCGACCAGCAATGAACTAGCCGCAATAGGCGTCTTAATCTGATGAGCCCAGAGCGTATAGTAGTCCATCAGGTCATTTAGCTTCTCCCTCTCCTCAATCGCACGGTTCTTCTTGTCCATTTCCAAGAGAGCCAGTTTCTCAAAAAGGAGAACCTCTAAGGCTGTCTGAGGCCGACCTGAGGCATAAAAGAGCTGGTTACGGTATTCCTTATAGGCACTAGCTAGATCCATTCCCAAGAAAAAGCTAGCAAGGAGAAAGGCTAAGAGCAGCTGATACTCTAGCAGGCTGCGCCCATCCTCGAAAATAAAGGCAAACATCCCCATAATTGAAAATACAATCAGCAAGAGCAACAAGATGAAGCGACGGGAATACAGATGATGCTTCAAGAAGAAAAATTTATCCTGCATGTCCATTGGTTAAACCGTACCCTATCCCTTTTTTTGTCTCAATGAAATGCTTCAGACCGTGCTCTTCCAGCTTCTTGCGCAGGCGGGCAACATTGACGGACAAGGTATTGTCATCAATAAAGAAATCACTGTTCCAGAGCTCCTTCATCAAGTCATCACGCGCCACGATACTGCCAGAATGCTCAAAGAGCACCCGCAAAATCTGAAATTCATTCTTGGTCAGCGTCACAAGCTCGCCCTCATAGACCAAATCCATGGATTTGAGATTTAAAATCACGCCCTGATATTCCAAAAGGCTTTGATCCGTCCCAAACTCATACGAACGCCGCAGCAGGCCTTGAACCTTGGCCAGAAAAACATTATTATCAAAGGGCTTGGTCACATAGTCATCTGCGCCCATATTGATGGCCATGACGATATCCATAGACTGGTCACGCGAAGACAGAAACATAATGGGCACCGTTGAAATTTTCCGAATTTCCTGGCACCAATGGTAGCCGTTAAAGAGAGGCAGACCAATATCCATCAGCACCAGCTGGGGCTCCTCCTTGACAAAGGTTGTCAAAACCTGCATGAAGTCTTCAATCGCCACAACCTGATAGCCCCATTGCTCCAGCATTTTTTTGATCATTTGACGGATGACCGCATCATCCTCGACCAGTAAAATCTTGTGCATTCCATTTCCTCACTCATTTTTCTTACTGCTATTATATCAAATTCTCCCTTAAATCACAGAGAGTTTTTTAGTTTGAAACTCGTGACATTTTCAGGAAATTTTAAAAAAAGAATAGGACAATCCTGACAAATCATTCAAACTTCTATTGCTGCTCTCTTTGCTTCTGACAACCTGCCCCACTTATGCTATACTGGAAGAAGATAGAATATTGGAGATAAATATGGGAATAATTTTTGATTACCTAGACCAAGTAGCTTACGACAGTATCTACGACACCCCCCTTAATGAACTGGATATGCTGATGCTGACCGAGATAACTTATCTGCCTTTTGACCAGATCGTGTCTGATCAGATGTCCCCTGATTGTACTTGCCGCTTGTTTGAAGCTGCTGAAAAAGTGACTCAAGATTTATCCATGTTGGTGACTAAAAATCGTCTGAAACTTTTAGAAAAGGCAGCCAGCTCCACCCGCTTCAAAAATATCAAGCTCATGGGCTATGTCAATGACATTGATCCTGATGTTCAAAAGCAGTTTGCAGCTATGATTTTCAAAATCAAGCCTGATAGCTATGTTCTGACCTTCCGCGGAACCGATGATTCCATTATCGGCTGGAAAGAGGACTTCCACATGACCTATATGGATCAGGTCCCAGCTCAAAAAACGGCGGTTAATTATTTGCGAAAAGCCATGGATGCTCTGCCTGGTCAATTCATCCTGACGGGCCACTCGAAAGGAGGCAATCTAGCATCCTACGCTGCTAGTCAGATCGAGCCAGAATATCAAGAGCGAATTCAGAGTATTTACAGCTATGATGCACCTGGACTGAATCACTCGGTCATCACCAGTCAAGGCTACCAGACTATTTCAGACAAGATAAAGCGCTACATTCCACAAGGCTCTATCGTCGGAATGATGCTCGAAACGCCCAAGCAGGCTCAAATTGTCAAAAGTACAGCTATCGGCGGTCTGGCCCAGCACGATACCTTCTCTTGGCAGATCAGTGACCAGACTTTTGTCCTGCTGGACAACCTCAATCCAGACAGCCTTCAAGTAGATAAAACTTTGAAAAACTGGGTAGATAGCGTTTCTGATGAGGAATTAAAAGACTTTTTTGACCTCTTCTTCGGTCTCATCCTAGATGCTGGTATCAGCTCCATTAATGACCTCACCAAGCTGGAAAATTTCAACAAAATCTTGGCTGTTTTTGAAAATGCCAATGCTCTCACAGACCAAGAGCGGGAAATGCTGACGCGCCTCGCCAAACTACTGGTAGACATGCGCTACCAGTCTTGGAAAGACGACATGAACCTGCTGAAGCCTAGCAAACTTGTCCAAGAAGTCAAGGAAAATCTATCCGAATTCACTAAGAATCTTCCTTTTACAAGTAATGAGCCTGTTCAAACAGATGAACCCAATGAGCAATAAGCTATAATACAGCACTTGACAACTCTCTAATATAAAAGAAAAACACTCCTGTCACAATCTAGAAAACTAGACTCAGGAGTGTTTTTTATGGCTAATAAGTGAATTCTCCAAAATTGGAAGCAAGCTAAGCTCTCAATAAGGAAAAATCAGAAATCAACTATTGCACATCATCGTACGAGAAAAACAGCTAATGTAAGTAACATAACGATTAAGCACACTGCTTTTCTTAGTTAATATTAAGCGACTGCGTTTCTTGGTCGGTTTTAACATCTAATTCTACAATATTCTTGCTTGGAAAAGCTAACAAAATAAGGAGTGCAATTGAGCCTACCCCAGGAATGAAAGCGATAAAAATCAGAGCCCAGTGAAAACCAGCATCTCTTAGACGACGAATGATTAGAGCTAAGCCAGGCAAGAAGAAAATGATTATCAGAAAGATACTAAAATAAGTTAAGGAATTTACTGTTTCAATTGCCTCAATACTGTTTGGATTAGCTACTACAGTTGAGTAAGTTATCATGTACAAAAAAACAGCAAGAATCAGATTGGTTAGATAAATCCACCAATACTCAGAACGTGTAGAGCGACCAGAAAAATCCACATAACCTTTGAAAAAATTTTTATAAGCATTAATCATACAATAAACCTCTTTATTTTTTTATCAGTTTATCATATGTAAGAAATTTTTACAAGATTTTCAGAAAATAACTTTCTTCTTTGACAGAACAACACGGATCTTGCTCCACATCAACTGAGGAAAACTACTCTAACAAATTCTTCTTTTTCCTTAATGTAAGACACGGAGTAACCCTATTTCATAATCCTGAACCATAAATTTACAGAAACTTAGTACTCCCTTCTCTTCCTCTATGTTCTACCAATCGTCTCATTCGATCAAAAGAACCCCCAGCAAAATAAACTTGCTGGGGGCTTTACATTAGATGAGATTAACACGAATGTTATCAATTGAAATAATGGACTGCGAGTTCTCTACCCAATCAAACTTCCATTTGGGACTTTCTCGTCCACAGTTAGGAGAGTCAGTTGGTCGCCGTGCTCGGCTGAGAGAATCATACCTTGGCTGATGCGGCCCATCATTTTGCGCGGTTTGAGGTTGGCTACGATTTGGACTTTCTTACCGACCAGTTCTTGCTCGTTTAGATAGTATTTAGCAATACCAGAGAGGATTTGGCGGTCTTCGCCGTCTCCTGCATCCAAGCGGAACTGAAGAAGCTTATCAGATCCTTCAACTTTAGAAACCTCTTTGACTTCAGCAACTAGGATTTCAACCTTATCAAAGTCGTCAAACTTGATTTCCTTGCGACTAAGTTTGAGTTCGACTTCTTCTGGCTTCCATTCTTTTTCAACCGCAGGTTTGTTGCCTTCCATTTGTTCTTTGATATAGGCAATTTCTTCCTCCATATCCAGACGTGGGAAGATTGGCGTTCCTTTTTCTACAACTGTCAAGCCTCCTGGGAGTTGGTCAATTGCTAGGTTTTCCAGAGACGTTGCTTGAGGCAAGCCCAATTGACTGAGGACAGCCTTGCTGGTTTCCATCATGAAAGGTGCGATCAAGTGCGCCACAACACGAAGACTCGCTGCCAAGTGGCTCATGACTGCTGCCAGTTCTTTGATCTTGGCTTCATCCTTAGCTAGCACCCAAGGGGCGGTTTCATCGATGTATTTATTGGTGCGGGAGATGAGCGTCCAGACTGCTTCCAGGGCACGTGGGTAGTCCACTGCATCCATGTGTTTGTAGTAGTCAGTGATGGATTCAGCTGCTACTTGAGCCAGAGCACCATCAAAGTCTGTTACATTTTCTTCATAGGCTGGCACTTGACCGTCAAAGTACTTGTTAATCATGGAAACAGTACGGTTGAGGAGGTTTCCAAGGTCGTTGGCTAGCTCGTAGTTGATACGGCCAACATAATCTTCTGGCGTGAAAGTTCCATCAGATCCAACCGGAAGACTGCGCATGAGGTAATAGCGCAAAGCATCCAAGCCATAACGTTCTACCAGCATTTCAGGATAGACCACGTTTCCTTTAGACTTAGACATCTTGCCATCCTTCATGACAAACCAACCATGGCCAATCAAACGTTCTGGTAATTTCACATCCAACATCATAAGGAGGACTGGCCAGTAGATGGAGTGGAAACGAAGGATGTCTTTCCCAACCATGTGGAAGACTGTTCCGTTCCAGAACTTATCAAAGTTACCGTGCTCATCTTGACCGTAACCAAGAGCAGTCACATAGTTGAGCAGGGCATCGAACCAAACATAGACAACATGTCTTGGATTAGATGGCACAGGCACGCCCCAAGTAAAGGTCGTCCGAGAAACTGCCAAATCTTCCAAACCAGGTTCAATAAAGTTTTTCAACATTTCATTGAGACGGCCGTCTGGCGTAATGAAGTCGGGCTGTGATTTGAAAAATTCTACTAAGCGGTCCTGGTACTTGCTGAGACGGAGGAAGTAAGACTCTTCCGATACCCACTCCACTTCATGTCCAGATGGCGCAATTCCGCCCGTTACATTTCCAGCTTCGTCACGGAAAACTTCAGCCAGCTGGCTTTCAGTAAAGAATTCCTCATCAGATACAGAATACCAGCCTGAATATTCACCCAAGTAGATATCATCTTGAGCTAAGAGTTTTTCAAAGACATCAGCCACAACCTTTTCGTGGTAGTCATCAGTCGTCCGGATAAATTTATCATAGGAAATGTCCAGCAGTTTCCAGAGTTCCTTGACCCCAACTGCCATACCATCGACATAAGCTTGTGGGCTGATCCCAGCTTCCTCAGCTTTTTGCTGGATTTTTTGACCGTGCTCATCAAGACCAGTCAGATAGAAAACATCATAGCCCATGAGGCGCTTGTAGCGAGCCAAGACATCACAGGCAATGGTCGTATAGGCAGACCCAATGTGGAGCTTGCCAGACGGGTAGTAAATAGGTGTCGTAATATAAAACGGTTGTTTTGTAGTCATTTTTTAATCCTTTCAAGGCTAATGAAACCTTTTTTGATAACACTTCATTATATCATATTTCCTAGCGATTGAAAGAGGGGAACTGACATTGATTTTAGGCCTTCTTCTCTTAAAATAAATAAGGACGATAGGTTTTATTCCATAGTTTCTTTCGACGATAGTAATAGTAAATAACAGCTCTATTCATCAAATCAGTTGAGAGACAAGCATCTTAGTTTGTTCATAATTCTTTTCTAGGGCTATAATAAAACACCTTGATTTAGCCATCTATTTTGTTCTGGCCAAAGATCGCTATTTCCCCAAAACTTGCCAATTCTTGCTAAATTATAGTAGACTATATAAAAAATATTTAAGGAGATTACTACATGATTGATGCATATAAAAAATTTTGGAAGGGCTATGTGGATTTCACCGGTCGCTCAACTCGCCCAGAATATTGGTGGCCAATTCTCTGCCATTTTTTAGTAATGATACTAATACTTTGTACTGCTCTTCTGATTGAGACGGTTTTGAACTCTGAGACTGGAGGAGCCTTATCTACCGCCTTTGCTGGCCTGATGGTTATCTATTACATTGCAATTCTGCTTCCCTCTCTCGCCATTCAAGTTCGACGATTGCGAGATGGTGGCTATCATTGGGCTCTTCTCTTTTTGTACTTGGTCCCACTTTTTGGCCATTTTATTCTGTTTATTTTTTATTGTCAGCCTACAAAATATGAACTTGTTAGCAATGATTCCTATAATAATACAGACTACCAAGATCAGCAATTTAGCCAAAATCCTTATCAAGAGAAGCAAAATTACCAACAAAATTTTGTAACAACTGGAAACGAGTAAAGTCCATTGAATCAAACAAAAAGCATTCTACTTTAACAGGCCTCCCGAAAAGTTAGATTTTTTATGTCTAACTCTTTGGGAGGCCAGTTAAATTCACCTGATTTTTTATGTTTGTTAGACCATGCTATTTTTCCACAGCTTCATTATAGATTCGAATCCGAGGGGCAACTTGATTTATCACATCTAAAAACTGTAATAAGTCAACATATTTTTGATCCGTATAAGGTCCAAAAGCTAGACGAATATCTTTGTTAGAACTCATTGGATTGTAATACAGATACAGGTGATGAACTTTTGCATACTTTGTTTCTTCCACTTCCTCAATCTTAATGGTCACATCAGCTAAGTCAGAAAGCATGAGAAATTGGAAATAAGCATCAACCCGTATGATGGCATCCTTGTAGAGATAGAGAGATAGGCTTTCACGCACATAACGAGAATCGCTATAAATCAGTTGAAATTCCTTTTCAAGCTCTGGAAAGTGAGAATAAAGTTCTTGACAGTATCGCAAACTCTTTTCTCTATTGACTATAGTAAGGCAAGTAAAGAGACCACTCATCGCCATCAGCAAGATGATTGAAATCAGGGCCATTCTCCCCCCAACTTCATCTGTCTGAGACAAAGCCAAGAGCAAAACGAAAGCCCCTAGACCACAAAAAACAGGAAAAACTAATTCCTTATAAAATTTAACATTTATTTTTTCTTGCACCGATTAATCCTCTCAATCCAAACCTAGCTAGTTTTCCACCTTTAGCCTATGTCCAAGGATTATAAAAGCGTCCTTGATTGACAGCAAAAAGAAGAAGGCTGAGGGCTAGTAGAAGGACGGACACCACGATTACAAGTTTGTCTAGCTTGCTGAAGGCTTGCTGGGTGTACCAGGTCCGCTTTTTGTTTTTCCCAAAGCGGCGTAGCTCCATGGCCGTCGCGATGGTGTTGATTCGCTCGAGCGAGCTGAAAATCAGGGGAATGACAATTTGCAGATTGCCCTTGACCCGCTTGCTGAGGGGAGCTTTTTGGGATAATTCTTGTCCACGCGCCTCTTGAGACATCTTGATGAGGTAAAATTCCTCCTGCAAATCTGGAATATAGCGCAGGGTCAGACTGACCGCATAGGCAATCTTATAAGAAAGGCCGATTTGATTTAGACTGGAAGCAAATTGACTGGGATGGGTGGTCATGAGAAAGATCACCGCTAGGGGAATCGTTGAGAAATACTTGAGCAAAAGATTCAAGAGATAAAAGAGTTCCTGAAGCGTGAGATTATAAGCTCCCCATCCTGTCCAGAGCAAATTCTTGGCTCCATAAATCTCCACCCCATACTGCGGGGCAAAGAGATAGACCATGAGAATATTCAGTGCTGCAAAGGTTCCCGCAAAAGCCAAAACGAAAGAAATGTCTTTCAGCCGAATCTCAGACACTCTAAATAAAATTAGAGAAGCTAGCGCCACAAGAAGGAGGAAGCGCGTATCGTAGCTCATCATGGCCGCCACCGAAACCAGGATAAAAAAGATCAGTTTGCTGGCACCAGAAAGAGCATGGAGAAAAGTCTTTCCGGCATGGTAGCCAATCAATTTCTGTTGATTAAACATGACTTTCCTCCTTTTTTCGCATGTAAA
This sequence comes from Streptococcus cristatus, assembly GCF_003943815.1. Taxonomy (GTDB): domain Bacteria; phylum Bacillota; class Bacilli; order Lactobacillales; family Streptococcaceae; genus Streptococcus; species Streptococcus cristatus_F. The sequence continues at coordinate 60,272 of NZ_RJNA01000006.1, forward strand.
ATTGAGTCAGAGCTAGCGGATCCACTCCCAGCTTCTCAGCTAGACTAAAAATTGAAGTTTCCTTTAGATTGGCCGCTGCAATCAACTCATGATCGGACAGAACCTGAGCAGGCGACTGGTCTGCTAAAATCTGACCGTCCACCACCACGATGGCCCGATCCGAATAATCCAGCATGAGCTGCATATCATGGGTAATCATAATAATCGTGTGTCCCTGCTGGTTTAGCTCATCGAGAAAGTCCATCATTTCTGTATAATGGCGCTGATCCTGACCAGCTGTTGGCTCATCCAAAAGGATAATCTCTGGATTTAACACCAATATAGAAGCAATGGTCACCCGCTTCTTCTGACCAAAAGACAGGGCTGAAATCGGCCAACTGCGGAATTCATAGAGACCACAAGTTTTGAGCACAGCATGAACCCTTTCTTCAATTTCCGCCTCTGCCAAACCACGCAACCGCAGTCCTAGAGCTACTTCATCAAAGATCATTGTGGTCGAAATCATCTGATTAGGATTTTGCAGGACATAGCCAATTCGCTCCGCTCGCTCCTTGATAGAGTCGCCCTTGATATCCTGTCCCTGCCAATGATATTGCCCTTCTGTATCAATAAAACGACAGAGAGCCTTGGCTAGCGTAGACTTGCCAGCTCCATTTTTCCCAACGATGGCTATCCGCTCACCCTTGAAAATCTTCAGACTGATATCCCGCAAAATAGGTTGATTACTCTGATAGGCAAAGGAAACATGATCGAGCTCTAAAAGAGCTTCGTGACGATTGTCAATCTGCTCTGTTTTTTGCTCGGTCAGACTCTGCGAAAGTTCAGCAAGTTCCAGCTTGGTTAAATCAGCCAGATGAGTCGCGCTTGCCACATCAAAACCAAGCTGCCGCAAGGCTGTGATATAGAGAGGTTCTCGGATTCCATTTTCTGCTAAGAGGTCCGTCTTGAGCAGATCATCCGGCGCACCGTTAAAGAGAATCTCCCCATCATTGACGAGGACAACTCGATCAACAGGTCGATAAAGAACGTCTTCCAAACGATGCTCGATAATCAGAGTTGTCGTTGCCGTCTCCCGATGAAGCTGGTCAATCAAGTCAATCGTATCCTGACCAGACTTGGGATCGAGATTGGCCAAAGGCTCATCAAACAGCAAAATTGGACTCTCATCGATCAAGACACCCGCCAGACTAACCCGCTGCTTCTGTCCGCCAGACAAGTCTTGAGGACGATGGTCCAAAAGCTGCTCTAAGTCTAGCTGCTTGGCCCAATGCAGGACTTTCTCTCGCATCAAGGGCAAGGCCACCATATCATTTTCCAGAGCAAAGGCCAGATCCTCTGCCACACTGAGCCCGATAAACTGACCATCCGTATCCTGCAAGACCGTGCTGACAAGATTTGACTTGTCATAAATACTGCTATCAAAGGCTGGCTGTCCCTTAATCAAGAGTTGTCCACTGGCCTGTCCCTTGTAAATATTGGGAATAATGCCGTTGAGACACTGACCCAAGGTTGACTTACCAGAGCCAGACGGCCCAATCAGCAGCACCTTTTCCCCCTCATAAATGGTCAGATTGATATGCTTCAAAGTCGGCTCCGACTGAGCTTGATATTGAAAACTAAAATCTTCAAATTGAATAATTGGTTTTTTCATGTTTTTCTATAAGGCCAGAGCGATCTGAATCGCCAGATTGGCCACCTTGTCTTTCTCGTCTAAGTCAGCGTGATTAGCCAGATTGCGCATGTCCCAAGCCTCCTCAGACAGATGATCCGCCGCATAAAAGAACTGGCAAACTTGAACGCCACGAAAGGCCGCTACAGCCGCTACGGCCGAGCACTCCATGTCCACACAAATAGCTCCCGCCTCTTTTCGCCTGCGCAGCTTGTCCGCAGTCTCTCGGAAAATGCCATCGGTCGTCCAGACCTTGCCTAAACTATGGGAAATCCCTCGCTGCTCAAGGAAATTTACCAGAAAATCCTGCGAGCCGACATTGACTGCTATCTCCGAACTAGCCGGCTGGTAATGATAGCTAGTCCCCTCATCACGCAAGGCTGCTGTCGGAATAATAACGGATGTTGCTTTGATATCCTCGTCCAGCACACCACAAGTCCCAAAGAGAACCAGCTTTCTCATACCAAAAGCAATCAAATCCTCCAGAATCGCCACACAAGCAGAAGCCCCAACTGGTGCATTGAAAAGAGCTAGCTCCTGTCCATCCGCAAAGACCCGATAGATAGGAATTTCAATGTTGGCCATAGAGGTCGTCGTAATCAACTCATGGTCAAAATCCGCCAGCATTCGGGCAAAGGTCTCCCGAGCAAAGCAGGACACTGCCGTCTGCGGAAAGCCTTCAATAGGCTCTATCAAATCCTCTGGATTGATGATGGCCTTACGGTTTTGATCAAACTCTTCAAGAATCATCGACTTGTTTTGTCCCTTTCTTTAGCATGAAATAGCCAGCTAATGTCCACTGACTCTATCCTACTATTGTATCATAAAAAGGCTGTCTACTGACTATCACCAGCATATTTTCTAGCTAGCCAAGGATATAGGCAGGCTCTATAGCAAGGATGGGTTCAAGCGCATTTCAAAACAAAAAAGAGATACTCATCATATTGACTATTAAATCATAATCTCTGATTTCCACCAAGCACCTTAGATATAATGTCTTCATGTTTCAAAAAATTGAATTTCTGAATTCCAATAATTACGGTGCACATCTAGAATTTTTCAGAAAAGTTTGTAGGTGCTTAATTATCTAGTATTTCTATCTAAACCAACGTGTATATACGCTGAGTACTTCTGTTCTAAAGAATTAAAATCCAAACTCAGTGTGGTTATAAACCACCTTTGCTCCCATACTTCTAAAACATGCTCCTTCTACAAAACGAACTCTGGCATTGGCATAAAATCTGTGCAACAAAATACGAAAAAACTGTATCCATGAAGAGTCTTTCCGACTGAAAGCTTCATCAATACAGATTCTGAGAATATATTTGAATTTCTAAGAAAGCAAAACTCATTCTGAGCAATTCTTACTTTTTATCATGCTGCGCCAGCTCCTGATTGTAGGACAAGGCTAACTTGATCCAGTAAGACAGTTCTTTTTGTCCTTCGCCATCTAAATCAATATAGCCATGATAAAGCCTCCCCTTCATTAACGTCACACTGGCACCATTTTTAGGCAGGACCTGCTTTTCCAGTTCCTTACCTATGCGGACCATGACAAGCTCTTGACCTCTCGAACTCACAGTAACAGACATCTTGCCTCGGATCATAAAAGCCAATCCACCAAACATCTTCTTCTCTTCTACCTCTTCTTCAAAAACATGAGGGGGAAGTTCAGTAGCTAAAATGGTACGAATCTGTTGAGCTAAAGATTTACTATATGCCATCGCTCTCCCCTATTTCATCATCACATCCCAGCCGATACCAAAACGGTCAATCAAGCGGGCATAAAACTTAGCAAAAGCTTGATTCTCTAGAGTATAGAGAATCCGTCCACCTTCAGTAAGCTTAGTCAAGAATTCATCGGCTTCTTCTCTACTATCTGGACTCAGAACCAACCATTGATTAGGCTGATGATTGCTAGGAATAGATAGGTCATTAAAAACACCTACATCTTCACCATTCAGGGTTAAGTTTTCCGTATCTAAGGCAATCCAGGCAAGCTTATCCCGTTTTTCTGCAGGAAGGTTTGCTGGGTCCATCATCTCACTGGCTCGGACAAGTCCCTTTATCTCTGTCTGAAAAAGATCTGCATAGAAACGAAAAGCTTCTTCGGCCTGACCATTAAAACTTAAAAACACGTCTAATTTCATTATTGTTCCTCCAATTTTTTATATCTGAGAATAAATCTCTAGTATCAGTTTATCAATTAGGATAAAATTTTTCTTATTCTCAATTGCGCTTGTTTGGCTAGGGAACGCATAATTAAAACTGGAAGATTAACTGTAATAGGTGGATCGCTGGGCAAGGGCCTGCGCATGCTGATTTCCTCCTGATAGATGTTATCGCCTGAAAAAGTGAGAGGCTCATCGCTGCCCCAGCGAAAGTTATGCTTCAAGACATAATTTTTAGACAGGCGTAAATCCTCCAGCAATTCACAGGCCAAAAGATAGTAGTGACCATCGGGTACATTTTCAAAAGTAAACTGCCTCTTCTGACTAAGTGCTACTCCGATAACTGGCTCTTCTTTAGGTATGCGGGTTTTAAAAAGCCCGACACAGCTGATACGAGGTTCATACCCCTCAGGATAAGATAGCGCCACGGTCAAGCGATTGCCACTTTTACAGTCGGGATCCTGATGCAACAAAGCTCCCTTCTCATCCAGCTGTTTGACCATAAAATCATAAGCCTTGGTTGATTCTTGATAATATTTTTTAGGCGAAAGTCCAGTATGCCGCTTAAAAGTATTAGAAAAACTGCCTAGACTATCATAACCAGCTTCCATAGAGGTCTCGGTCACATTTTGCCGGCCTTCTACAATCTCCTGAATCCCTTTTTCCATCTTAAGAGCTTCCGCATATTGCTTGATAGAAAAGCCCATCTTTTTCTTGAAAGTTCTGGATAGATGGGAAGGGCTATAGTGGAAATGCTGAGCCAAATCGGTCAGACTCAGCTCTTCATCTGCATGCTGACGCAAATAGGCTGCCACTTCTTCCATGATAGCTTTAGACATAGACTTGCTCCTTTCCCATTTATTTAAGCCCATTATATCACATCAAAAAGAAAGGACAAAAAAATCGAAACCTGAATAAAGAAAAGCTAAGCTGCAACTAAATAATGAAAAAACTTTAGATGCTTGAAACATCTAAAGTTTTTATCTTTACTATGCGATTACTGAGCTACCAATGTTTCCAAGCTTTCCCCAATCGCAACCAAACGCTCCACCACTTCTGCCTGGCTAAAGCCATTTTCAGCCACATAGCGGTTACGAGGGTGAACGCGACATTCGTGAGAACAGCCACGGAGGTACTTGTCTTCATTTTCTTCTGAAGTCAGGATGCGACGGTTACACTCTGGATTGCCACAGTTGACATAGCGCTCGCAAGGAGTACCGTCAAACCAGTCTTTCCCAATCACAACTGGATTGACATGGTTGATATCAACAGAGATACGCTCATCAAAGACATACATCTTGCCGTCCCAAAGCTCACCTTGAACTTCTGGATCCTTACCGTAAGTTGCGATACCGCCATGAAGCTGACCGACATCCTTGTAGCCTTCACGAACCATCCAGCCTGAAAATTTCTCACAGCGAACACCACCGGTACAGTAAACAACCACGCGCTTGTCCATGAACTTCTCTTTGTTATCACGAACCCATTGCGGTAATTCACGGAAGTTGCGGATGTCTGGACGAATGGCTCCACGGAAGTGACCTAGATCGTACTCATAGTCGTTACGAGTGTCTAGGACAACAGTGTCTTCGTCAAGAAGGGCTTCTTTAAACTCTTTTGGAGACAAGTAAGCTCCTGTCGTCTCCAGCGGGTTAATGTCATTGTCAAAGTCATTGTCTTCCAAGCCCAAGTGCACAATTTCTTTCTTGTAGCGAACAAACATTTTCTTGAAGGCTTGCTCATTTTCTTCGTCAATCTTGAACCAAAGGTCTTCCATGCCTGGAAGGCTGTGAACGTAGTCCATGTATTTTTGAGTGGTTTCATAGTCACCAGAAACCGTTCCGTTGATTCCTTCATCTGCTACTAGGATACGGCCTTTCAGACCGATAGATTTACAGAAGGCCAGATGATCAGCTGCAAATTTCTCAGCATTCTCAATCGGAACATATTTGTAGTAAAGTAGGACGCGAATATCTTTTGCCATAAGATTTCAACTCTCATTTCTCTATAAATTTTCTGAATTTTTTAATTCATCTATTTATTATAACCTGATTGAAAAAACTGGGCAAAAAATTTGTTTGGAAAATAGCAGAGCTGGAATCTCTACGCAGAGAAGCAGGTTAGCCCTCTTTCTCCAATTCTTCCAAATACTTATCGAAGCGATTCTTCTGCCACTTGCTGAGGCTCTCTAAGAAAATATTGACCAGCAGCATCAAGGGAAGATGAATGCAAAATGTAACCAAAATGACCAAAAGAAACATAGGGTGAAAAATACTATTATGATAAATAGCATGATTGAGCTGAAAATTCTGGCAAGCAATCAAAAGGGTCAGAAAGCCTGTCGCAGCCAGCACACCCCAGATAGTCAGACTGAAACTATTATAATAATTAGCCCCCAGATACTGAGCTCGACACATAAAATAAAAGCTACTGATGAGAATCAAAAGCAAGAATGGCTGATAGTGAACGACTCCCCCATTCATAGCTACAGAACCCATATATAAAGCTAAACTGCCACATAGCATGAGACTGAAACTCTCCATACCAGCCTTGTTGACCAGCTGATCTTCCCGTTCGTCTAAAATTTGACGTTTAATAAGTTTTATTTTCATTTCAAGCTCCTATACTTCTACTCCAAAAATAGTAATTAACAACATAAGAATGGCAGGAAGTCCGTTATTTAACATGTGAACTGCAATACTGACTTCCAAGCGCCGAGTTCGACAAGCCAGCAAGGTCAAAATCACAGAAGCACCGCCATAAATCACAAAAGACATGATATTGGTTGGACCATGAAAAATCGCAAAGAGCAGTCCGCCTATGATATAGCCCCAGCTTTCATAGCCTTTAAAGATTTTTTGAGGAATGATACCACGGAAAATAATTTCTTCTGCGATAGGCGCTAAAACTCCAAGCATGATGGACAATAAAATGATATCTCCTCTTCGGAACTCCTCCATCAGAGACGCCTGATTAGCCGTTGTCGCTTCTCCATGTAGCCACCGGAGTAGTACCGTCCCAAAGACAGATATGAGCAACATGCCTAAGAGGCCTAGAGCAATTCGCTTCCCATCTCCTTTTTGAAAAATTTTTCCAGATGGAGATAGGATGCCAGTTTTCTTTGCTGCCACGACAAAGACCAGTAAAATGAAGATTATCAGCAAAAGCCCAAGACCAATGGTCCATTGTTTAGGAAATTGATAAATGATTGCTACCTGCTAAAACAGCATAGGGAGGACATACAAGCCCAAAGCTAAGAAAGCGCAGCCAACCCAGATCAATCGTTTCCACCAAGTCATTCTTCATCCTCCAATTCCTGATCTAGCTTTGCCTGACCTTTACTGTTTAGATAAAGACTGATCTTGTCCATGGTCAAGCTTCCAAGCATAAACAGTATCATTGCAAGAGCCAGCTTGAGCAGATACAAAATGCTGAACATGCTGGCCAGACTTTCTCGCTGACCAAAGAAATCAATGCCTATAACAATGAGAGCAAAGACGACTCCACCGCCAAATCGCTCTGGCCATTTTTCCTCTCTCACCATATCGCGAACATCAACGCCTAGGCTTACGCGACGAAGCAAGGCATATAGACCTACTAGGGTAAGCAGAATACCCTCTGGCAGATAGGCCAGCAAGCTTAGATGGAGGATATAGGCTTTGAAAAATACAGAGATAGCTAAGAAGAGAAACATTCCTAGTACTAACTCTCCTGCAACTTTGCCGTCCAATTTTTCTGTTCGTTCATCTTTTATAACAGGCTGCTTCTTCATTTTCTTTCTCACTTTCTTATTTATAAGTTAAAGATTCATTGATTCTAATTCTCATCATTTTCTAGTTCTTGGTCCAATAAAACCTGTCTCTTCTGATAAAAATAATCGACCAACTGATCAAATATACTAGAAAAGGCAGTTATCAAAGCTAAAATAAAAATAAATTGCAAAATTGGATGATGGCGAAAGAATGGTCGAAGAGCTGAATTTCCACTCCACATCTGAACAGCCACGATTACAATTGCTAAGATAGCTCCGTTAGCCAAACGACTTCTGAAACTCCTTTGCCCAATAGATGGCTTGTAGCGTCTGATGTCAAGGCCCAACTGCCAGCTACGAATTCCAGCATAGATTTCCATCCCCAAAATAACTAGAATTTCCGGTAAGTAACCTTCTACTGGCACATGCCAAATCATGATTTTGATAAAAATAGAGATAAGGAGCAAGATAATCGCAAAAAATGCAACTTCATTTCCTAATTTTCGTTCAAGTTGTAGAGTCCGCTCGTCTGTATAGACTTTTTGTGGTTTGTCCTTCATTTTCTTTCTCACTTTCTTCCTATTCTTCCCAAAACAACTGATCCAGCGTTTTATTGAGGCATTTGCAAATGGCCAAGCATAGACTAAGACTGGGATTGTACTTGCCTGCCTCAATCAGGCCAATGGTCTGACGAGTCACACCAATGGCATCAGCCAAGTCGCCTTGAGTCATGTCATGCTCAGCCCTTGCCATTTTTAACCTAAGATTTTTTGCCATGGTCACCATCCTTTTCGTATTTCTTTTGCTCGCCTATGGCGTAGAAAGTGCAGCCAAGGACGACATTACTAAAAGCAAGTATGATAAAGGTTTGATTTTTCTGAATCATGCCAACAACTAGTAGAATTGCCGCCGATACAAGACAAATAAGCAGTATAAGCAGAGCATTCACTTTTTTATTCATATCTACGCTCCTTTCAGTTTCATAAGTCCATTATACAATATATTTTAAATAATGCAATATATAAATTACATTTTGTTTTTTATTTTGTACAAAAAAAGATTGGGACTTTCCCAATCTTGTAGTAGCTAGTTCGATTAATCTTTCTTAAGGCTACCTGAGCGAGTCTGAGTACGAGCATAGGCGCTTAGCAAAACAGTACCAATGACTGCTACTGTCACAGAATTCACCAGAATTGCCACAATACTTTGAGCAATGACTTTATTGACCGGCTCACCAGATACAATTACATCACCAATCGGCCCAATTAACCAAGCGATTGCATTGGCTCCAAACTGGATTAGGTTAAAGCGGATAATATCCTTGACTTCAAATTTGCCTTCTTCCACTTGGAAGAATTTTCTAAAGAAGCCAACTAATAGACCGAAGACCCCGCTGCCGGCAATCCAGAACCACCAAAGTCCACCACCGCTCATAGCGTCTTTAATGGCGTGGCCAATGAAGCCCATAAGGAAACCGACGATTGGTCCAAAGATAATACTAAAAAGAGCTTGCAAAGGGTATTGGAGCTGGATGCTAGTATTGGGTACAGGTGTTGGAATATTTATCATTCCGATGACCACAAATAGGGCCGCTCCAATTCCTGTTGCTACTACGTTTCTTATTGTATTATTTTTCATGTTTTCTCCTTTAATTTTCTATACGTTTAATCTCAATATGCCATTGAGCACCAACACCGACATTGTAGGCTTTGGCGAAGGAACCTTGGTTAATAGCCAAGCCCACCCGATAGAGGGAATTGATGTACAAAATCGGCTGACCAATGCGGACATCTGCAAAGGACTTGCCATAGGTCACTTGGTTTTGATAGACCAACATATCATTATTGTAGATAGTGACTTCAAAGCGGTCGCCAAAGTTGGGCTCTAAGGTACAGAACTCCTCGCGCGTAATCGAAGTCCAAAGCGAGCCAAAGCGAACATCCAAAATATCAATAGCTCCGCTGACAAAATTATCCGCCAGCCTTGTTTCGACAACAGGGATTTCAACAATTTCTTCGACACTCAACTCTGGGCCAACTTCCTCAAAACTGATGTGGCCGCTAGCCAGCTTGGCACCTGTGTAGGCATAGACATCTCGCCCATGGAAGGTATAAGAATGCTCGGTATTCTTGCGGCGATTTTCCACTTCTGAAATCTCACGAATAGCTATGATACCGACATGCTTTTTGATAAAGGACAGAGTACCATTGTCGGGAGTCACGATATATTGGTTTTTACTGGTCTTGGCAACTACGCTTTTCCGCTTGGAACCCACTCCCGGATCCACGACCGAGACAAAGGTCGTTCCCTCTGGCCAATAATCTACCGTCTGAAAGAGACGGTAACTGCCCTCAAAAATATTGTACGGGGTGATATCATGGGTCAAATGATGGATTTTCAGCGTTGGTGATTCCTCCAAAGCCACTCCAATCATAGCCGACACTGCTCCATCTACCAGACCGAAGTCCGACTGCAGCACTAATATGTTGTTCATCTTATTCCTCCCAGGCCTTGAGCCTGATATTCTCCAAGTCTTCTAATCTTACCAAAATTAGGCTCTTTTCGCTAGAGCTGGAGGCATAGGATTTTTTTATAACTGTCTATTTCTCAAAGATATAGCATGCAAGCTAGGGCATTTTTCTGGATCAAACTTATGCCAGAACAATTCCTTGAGCAAGCTAAGATAGGAAAGTCCGGCAGCTTTCATCTTGCTTAACTTTTTTATGACTGAAAATCAGCTTTTTCACTGCGTTTCTTTACCAGATATTGACCCAGCAGGCCACCAATTAAAGCACCTGCCACTACCATCACGATAAAACTAGCGATGGTCGGAAAATCCAACGGCAGCAAAATCCGATTGATGTATTCTGCTGTCTTACCACGCGCTAACAAGCTATCAATATAAGCTTGACGCGCTAGCCACATGAGGATAATAGGCCCCGAATTGACAAAAGAAAAACAAACAAAGGAAATCAGATTCAAGAATTTATTTTCGTATTTGCCCAAGCCTGCAATCGTGTCCGCCAAGAGACCGAACACCAAACCCGGCAAACCAGCAATCATAAAATGACCAGACAGGAGGAAAAAGCCTCCCATTATTAGGCCTACTAAGCTGATGGCTCCAAATTTTTTAATCTTGCTTTGCAGGCACATATAAACGTTTCCACCAAAAACTGCGGCAAATACTGGAGCATAAAGCATATTGCCAGCATTGTCAAAAAAGTGCCCTACTAGTACTCCTAGTCCGACACAGAGAAAGTAGAGCAGAGCAAAGACTCCCGTCCATTTCAACTCTTTCAGCGTTAACGATGTCATTATTGAATCCTTTCTAATTGTGAAGCTAAAACTTCATAAAACTATTGATAGCTATATCCTTGATACGTGCAAATGCGCATTTCATGCTTTGCCATCCTTCCTGCAGGAGGAAGTTCTAGCAAGGTTTGTAGATCTAGCATCCTTGATAAGCTTCCTTCCTAGGAAAACTAGTTGTTTATTAAAGCAACTTTCCTCGGCATGGGCAAAATCCAGCACTGCCAAGAAGTAATGTATTATGCTATTTTTCTATACTTAGCTTTATTTATTATAGCATTATGAAAATAGAATGTAAATTAAATTTTCAGACTTTTCAAAGGATGATAGTTGACAAAAGGAGGCTGGGACAAAAGTCCTAGCCTCTAAATTGTCTTTGGATTGTCGAGCAAGACGCAGTGGTTGAGTGGGTTCTATTACGCTGATGAAATCAGCGTAATAGAACCCACTCAACTGCGCGGAGGTGGGACGACGAAATCGAATTCTAACGAATTACCGATTTCTGTCCCACTCTCTGTCTAGCGATGGCTGATTTTTCTGGTTAAGAAATCACCCAAAAACTGGATAAAGAAGATAAGAAGCAAGAGCAAAACAGTCGCTAAAATGGTCACGTCTTGGTTGAAACGTTGATAACCGTAGGCAATCGCTACGTTCCCAAGGCCGCCTGCACCGATCGCTCCCGCCATAGCCGTTTCACCTACTAGCGAGATTAGAGTCACTGTTGTCACCCGAATCAAGTCTGGTAAGCCTTCACGCAGGTAAACGCCAATGATATCCCATGAGTTAGCCCCAACTGCCTGCGCTGCTTCAATCACACCGCGGTCTAATTCTGATAGAACCACCTGCACCTGACGGGCAAAGAAAGGGAAGACTGCCAAAGATAAGGGTACCAGAGCCGCTGTTGGACCAATCCCTGTCCCCACAATCATCCGTGTGAAAGGATTGATCAAAGCTAGGAGAATGATAAAGGGAATTGCTCGAAAGATGGACGTGACCTTATCCAAGATGAAAAAGGCTGTTTTATTTTCTAAAATACCACCTGGCGCTGTCAATACCAGGAAAAGTCCAGCGATCAAGCCTAGAATGCCACCGATCAGGAAAGAAATAATCGTCATATAAAGGGTCAGATAAATCGCTGTTCCCCAGCCAGCCTGACCAGCCCAGCCCATCTTATAGACATTGGGCAAAAATGTTTTAATCAAGTCTATCAATCTAAATTCCTCCCTTAAGCACCTTTAATTCTACGCCAGCAGCTTGCAAATTACTTTGAGCAGACGCAAGGTTTTCTGCATTTCCTGACAAAATGACTACCATCTCCCCAACAGGCACATTATCTAAAATCTCAATGTTAGCATGTAAAATATTGGCTGAAACTTGATACTGCTTGTAGATATCGTTGATAATGGCTGTATCTGTCACTGTACCAGCATACTTCAAATGCGCCAAGACAGAATCCGCTGGCAAATCTTGCACAATCTTCTGTTGATTGATTTTAACCATCGCTTCAGTGATACCTGTTGCCGTTGTGATAAAGTCTTGGGTCAATTCGTTCTGTGGATTGGTAAAAATATCCAAAACTGAGCCTTCCTCGATCAATTTCCCATTCTGCATAACAGCCACACGATTGGCAATATCTTTGACAATCTGCATTTCGTGCGTGATGAGTACAATCGTCAGCCCCAACTTTTGATTCAAATCCTGAAGCAAGGCCAAAATTTGCTTGGTTGTTTTAGGATCCAATGCCGAAGTCGCTTCATCTGAAATCAAGATTTTTGGATCATTGGCCAGAGCTCTAGCAATCGCCACGCGCTGCTTCTGCCCACCAGACAGTTGAGACGGATAATTATCCGCTCGATCTTCCAGACCAACCAGTTCTAAAAGTTTGCGAACCTTCTCCTCTTTTTCAGCAGCAGACAGAGTTGAGTGCTTCAAGGCAAACGCGACATTTTCCTTGGCCGTCATCTGAGCCATCAAATTGAAATGCTGGAAAATCATGCCAATGTCCTTGCGCTTTTCCCGCAGTTGAGCCGCATTCAGCTGGACAGTCTCCTTGTCGTATAACACTGTTCCATCCACAGTAATGCGACCAGCAGATGGCTTCTGCAAAAGATTAATAACCCGCACCAAAGTTGACTTTCCGGCACCAGAATAACCCACGATACCGTAAATATCCCCCTGATTGATATGAATAGTCACATCTTCAACTGCCTTGATGACACGATTTTTCTGCGTGAAAGTGACATCAATACGGTCTAATTTGATAATTTCATTGCTCATAACTTCTGATTAACTCCTTGATTAATTCAATATGGGTATAATAATCGGCAATCTTGACATTTTCATCGCCACCATGATCTCGACTGTTGGCATTTCCCAAGCCAAAGGCAGCCATCGGAACTTCCAAAGCCTCAAAGACTGTATGCATGGGGCCTGTTCCTGCCGAGGTCGGAAGCACCGAGACGCCTTCTGGATAAAAATCCTTAGCTAGTTCTATTACATTCAAGATAGAAGGGGCACTCATATCACTACGATAGCTCATTTCTCCCAATGTATAAGTTAATTCTACCTTATCATAGCCATTTTTGTCCAGTTGCTTGCGAATCTTGTCCAAGACATCATGGGGCTCTAAGCCCGGTACCAAACGCACTTCCATCTTGGCAGATGCATATGCCGGGAGAATGGTTTTGACTCCTTGTCCCTGATAGCCTGAACCGAATCCTTCAATGTTAATGGCTGGCTCAAAATAGAAGCGACGCAGAAATTCCTGCCTGTCCTCTTTCAAGACTGGAAGCTGGAGGCCGTAAATTTCCTTCAACTCTTCTGGTGTCTTCAGAGCGTACTGGGCAATCAAAGCCAGCTCTCGCTCATTGGGCTCCTGTACTTGTTCGTAGATGCCCTCCACTAAGATTCGACCGTCAGCACTACGCAGGCTAGAAATAGCATCCATCAAGTACCAAGAAGCTGAATTAATGACACCGCCATAGCTAGAATGGATATCGACTTCTGCACTGCGAACAGACATATCAAAGGTGACAATGCCCTTATTTCCACCAGAAATCTCTAGCTGGCCTAGATTATTACGCGTGCCCTGCTCCCAAACCAGCAAATCTGCTCCCCGCAAATGTTTCTTATGCTTGACCAGATATTTATCCAAGTCTGTCGAAGCTGACTCCTCCGCTCCCTCCATCATGAAGATGATATTGACTGGCAGCGAACCGTGCTCTCGGATATACTTACGCACCGCTGTCAAACGTGCAGTGATGTGTCCCTTGTCATCATCGACCCCGCGGCCATACATGACACCGTAGTGGACCGATAGAGTAAAGGGGTCGTTGGTCCAAGGCTGGTCATTATCGGCCGGCACTGTATCATAGTGGTGATAGAAAATGATAGTCTTGGCTTTAGGATTGTCCGACTGAAACTCTGCCAATACAAAGGGAGCCGTGTAACTGTCATCAATCATCACTTTAGCACCCGCGGCAGTGAAAATTTCTCCCAGATAGGTAGCTACCTCCTTGAGCCCAATTTGCTGGGCAAAGATAGACTTTTTAGAAATCAAGGTCCGCAACACCTCAAAATAGTGTTGGGCCACCTCGTCATTTTCAAACTTTTTAATTTGTTCACTCTCAGTTGAGAAAGGCATGTATAACTCCTACTAATCGCACTGTTTAAAGATGATCTGCTATGAGTCACGAAAGCTGCTAGCTTGTAAGTCTACAGCTCTCCATCAAAAATGGCCAAATCATCTCTGCCAATAAAAACTCTAACTAATAGCAGATAAAGGGCTGGAGAAATCCATTCCCCGCCCTTTCTATCTTCAATTATTTTCTATAAAATCTTACCAAACTGGTTGATCCATACCATCTGAAGACTCTTCAATGACTTTTTTAACTTCGTCAGTATGGTAAGCCTTGATGATTTTCTTGATGGCATCTGCCTTGTCAGATTTTTCCCAATCTTTCTTAGCAGCAATCAAGTTGTACCACAGTTTAGAATTTTCATCTGTCTTTTCTTTGTAAAGAGCGCTCTTGTAGTCAATACCAGCTTCGCGAACGAAGGTATTGTTGACAACCGCTGCATCTACAGAAGTAAGAGAAGCTGCTGTTTGAGAAGCATCCAATTCAGAAATTTTCAAGTTTTTCTTGTTTTCTTTGATGTTAGCAACAGTCGCAAGCTTCGTTGAATCCACGTCCAACTTAATCAAACCAGCTGCTTGAAGAAGGTTCAAAGCACGGCTTTCATTTGTTGGGTCATTTGGTACGGCAATGCTTCCGTTTTCTGGAATGTCTTTCACATCAGTATATTTGTTTTTGCCATCTTTAGTACCAGAGTAAAGGCGAATTGGTGCGATATACGTATCTGCTACAGACACCAAATCAGCATTGTTTTCTTTATTCCAGTTTTTCAAGTAGTAGTAGTGTTGGAAGGCATTGATGTCTACATCGCCATCGCGAACTGCTTGGTTAGGTTGAGAATAGTCTGTAAATTGGGTGAACTCCAATTTAACACCTGCTTTATCCTTATCAAGGATTTCTTGAACCTTGTTCCAACGTGCTTCTTCTGTATCGCTGAGGCTCATCACACCAACTTTTACAGTCACTGTTGCACTGTCTGCTGACTTAGCGTTTTTTGATGTTGAAGACGAGCAAGCTGCCAAACCAAATGCTGCTACAGCTAAGAGTGCTGTTGCGCCAAACCATTTTTTCAATTTCATGAGATAATCTCCTTATAAAATATATTTTTCTTAATGAAAGGGTTGTAAGTTATTTCCGATTGCCTAGGGCAAAGAAAATCAGAACTTACTTGATATCCTTGGCATCTGGCAAATAAGTGCCGCCAAAGAATTCTTTTGATAATTTTTCAAGTGTTCCATCCTCGTAGAGTTCCTTGATCCGCTTGTTCATGAAGGTTTGAAGCTCTTCTTGTCCTGAAGCAAGGATTGGATAGACATACGGTTGTTGGTCACTTGGAAGTTCAATCACTTCGACATTATCTAAACCTTGGTCTTTGATGATGGTATCTACTGTGATACGCTCAAAGATCTTGTAGTCTGAGCGGCCATCATTCAAATTAGCCAAGATTTGCTGGATTGTACCATCTGTATAGTTGATAGTTGTTGGGTTTGAACTGTGCTCTTCATTGTACTTTTCCAACTGTTTAGCTGTTGAAGTACCTTGAACAACCTCAGTAGACTTGCCTCCGATATCGTCCAGCGACTTGATATTCACTCCTTTACGAACCACCAAGACGGTTGGGTTTTTAGCGTAAGGGTTGGTATAGAGGTATTTACCAGCACGGTCTTCTGAATAACTGATGTTATTGGCACCGATTTGGTAGCGGTCACTGTCCAAGCCAGAGAAAACAGAAGCCCATTTGGTTTTGTTGAAGTTGACTTCGTACTTATCTGAACCTTTAAAGATTTCACGAAGCACTTCAATTTCGTAACCAGTTAGTTTTCCGTCCTTATCCTCATAAGAGAAAGGCTTAGTTGTTCCAACCGTTCCGACTTCAATCGTCTTTTTCTTTGTAGTACTATCTTTACTTGCAGAAGACGAGCAGGCTACAAGCAGCCCAACTGCAAGACTTCCTACCACAGCAGTGGCAGTGTATTTCAATATTTTTTTAATATTCATATCTCTATCTCCTCCTAAAGAGCATGTTTCTATCATACCAAAAGTCGAAAATCCTGACCATTATATATTTTTTATCAAGGTGATAGATTTTCTTTATCACTGATTCGATTATTCAAACTATTTGAAAATATCAAAATCTTGTTTTTCTATGATAACAAAAGAAGAGGAGCTTGCCTAGTTCTTATTTTCTATGAAAGACTATAGTTATTTCTTATAGTGTTTGAGGAGGAAGAGGGCATTTTCGACATAGTAAGGCACAGAAACCTGAAAGGCCGCATCGTCAATCGTCATGCTATCATGGTGCAGGTCAGGCGCATCTGCTGCACCATTTGAGCCGATAAAAGCAAAGACACCAGGGATTTTTTCTTGGTAAAAGGCAAAGTCTTCGCCAGCTGAAGACGGCTGAGCAGGCAGTAGCTCCCCGATATTCTGAGAATTTTTAAAAATAAGCTCGGCTAATTCTGGATCATTATAGGTCACCGGTGGAGTCTGATCCCAGACAATGGCGACCTTAGCACAGAAGTTCTCCGCCGTATTCTCCACAACACGGATAAAATCCGCCTTCAAACGCTTTTGCAAATCAGGGTCAAAACAACGAATGGTGCCTTCAAAAAAGCCATTTTGCGGCAAGACATTCCAAGTCGCCCCAGCTTCAATGTGGGTCACCGATAAAACAACTGGCTCAAAGGGCGAGACTGTCCGAGAAACCAGAGCTTGGAGATTTTGAATCATGCTGGTCAGGGTCAGCACCGTATCCACTCCCAGGTCCGGCCGAGCCGCATGGCTACTGACTCCCTCCACAGTCACCTTAAACTTCTCTACGCCTGCCATCATAGCTCCCGGCTTCAAGGCCATTTGCCCAGCTTTTAACTGGGGCATATTGTGAAAACCAATAATCGCAACTACATCATCCAGCAAGCCCGTAGCCAGAACTTGACTGGCTCCTTGGGAGGTTTCCTCAGCTGGCTGAAAAATCAATCGAATGGTTCCCTGTAAATCTTCTTCCATAGCCTTGAGCAACTCCGCCGCTCCCAGAAGACTAGTCTGATGAAAATCATGACCGCAGGCATGCATGACACCAGGATTTTGGCTAGCGTAAGGCAGACCTGTCTGCTCTAAAATGGGCAGGGCATCAATATCTGCTCTCAAGGCGATAACTGGTTCTCCCTGACCAATTTCGGCAATCAAGCCCGTCTCTAAGCCAGTGTCCAAAATTTTTATCCCCAAGTCTTGCAAATAACTTCTTAGAAAGGACGTCGTTTCATACTCTTGGCCAGACAGCTCTGGATGCTGATGGAGATAATGCCGTGTGTTTACTAATGTATCATAGAATTTTTTCATGCTAGACTCCTTTACTCTACATATCTACCCTCCAGTATAGCACAAAGCTAGGCTAGGAAACAAAATAAAATAGAGAGCAGAATGAAGCATCCGCCCTCTCATCTTGCTATTAGGATATATCGCCCTCAAAAGCTCTGACGATAGATTCATAAGAATAATCACGCTCTAGGACCCACTTGCCATCTGTTTTGACAAATTTCAACTGATAATCTCGTTCTGGCGTAAGAAGAGGACGTGAATCCATTCCAGCCATCATATCATTAGCATAGCTCTTATCGGTAGCTTTATAGACGTCACTCAGGCTTCCATATTCAGAACGATGCTTATCATAAAAATCTTGACGGTAGGTATACATGGTTTTATTTAGACTGACCGTTCTCGGTTTGATCTTGATAACGATTGAATTTGGCATGTACTGCGCTACTGTGTAATCAATTTCTGAGCGTTTGGCATTACTTTTCACATAGGCATCAATGAAAGCATTGATTTCATCATCACTAAATGGATAATCATGCAATTTACGTGTAAAATCTGCTGCAAAAGCTGCTCTATAATCTTTCTTATCTTGCTCCAAATCGCCACCTAAAACCAAATCGCCTTTGTCTTTGGAGGATTTTGTCTTTGCTTCTCCTCCCAAGAAAACAGCATTGAGGTAATCAGAAGCTAATTTCTTTGATTCGTCAACGTGATTCGGGTATTTCGCAGGATCAACTTTTAGTTTGATAGGTTCTGCTTTTTCATCGGAGCCGTAGGTTTTCTTCTCATATTGAAGTTCATATTTCTTGCCATCTTCAACTTTAAAGACCAGATTACCAGAAAGAGTCTTTCCTTCCGCTAAATCTTCATAGCTCAGTGTTTTAAAGTTTTCTTTGTCGTCATAGACTCCGACCGGCTGGATCTTCTCTCCCTCTGAATCATAAAAACCAATGTCTGAAGAGGAAATCATGATCTTATCATTTGTTTTATTTTTAATTTCCAAAGACAAGGCCAAGTATTTGGCATCAGCTGATCCGTTGCTTGGCATAATGAACTGGCCATCCTTAATCTGGATATCAACCTGCCCATTGCTGGCTGATTTTTTGACAGTCGTTTCCTGGCTTGGCTTACCAGAATGTTTTTTATTTGGACTTGGAAGCAAGGCACAGGCTGTTAAGCTCACACCTGCCACAAGCAAGGCTGTGTATTTAAATACTTTTTTCATCATTGTCTCCTTAATTTCTTAATACTGTGACTTTTCTATTTTATCATACTTGACTAAACTGGTAAATAGCGTTTGAAATTATAAATATATAAAAATGCATCCTTGCAATCTCTAAAATGACCAAACAGATCAAATGAAAATTCTAAAGTGCGGCCTTAAATAAAACATGCAAAATTTCTAACTTTCATATAAGGAATTGGTTACAAAAAGGCACAGCCTAAGCTGTGCCTTTTTTATAGTAGAATATTCCATTGCTATCCTTAAGCTACTTCACCTTCCTCAAACTGACTATTATAGAGGTCCGCATAGAAGCCATTCTGCTTCATGAGTTCATCGTGGTTGCCCTGCTCGATGATATTTCCATCGCGCATGACCAAGATAAGATCTGCATTACGGATAGTGGACAGGCGGTGAGCAATGACAAAGGAAGTCCGGCCCTCCATAAGTTTGTCCATGGCCTTTTGAATCAGTTCCTCCGTCCGCGTATCGACTGAAGAAGTTGCCTCATCCAAGATCAAGAGCGGCGCATCTTTCAGTAGAGCACGAGCGATTGTCAATAGCTGCTTCTGACCGACCGATAAGTTGACCGTGTCATCCAGCACCGTATCATAGCCCTGCGGCAGAGTCATGATAAAGTGATGAACACCGACCGCCTTTGCTGCGGCAACAACTGCTTCATCTGTCACATGCTCCTGATTATAAATCAAGTTCTCTCGGATAGTTCCTTCAAAGAGCCAGGTATCCTGCAAAACCATTGAAAAGGCATCGTGAACCTCGGAGCGTTTCATATCCTTAATATCTATACCATCAATGCTGATACGCCCTTTATCAATTTCATAGAATTTCATGAGCAGATTAACGATAGTCGTCTTACCAGCACCCGTCGGACCGACAATGGCAATCTTCTGTCCAGCTTTGGCCTGGGCTGAGAAATCATGAATAATCGTCTGGTCTGGCTTGTAGCCAAAGAAGACATCTTCAAAGGCAACATCTCCCTTGACAGCAGTAAGCTGCTGCTCTTTATGCTGCTCGTCTTCCATCTCAGGCTCAGCTAGAAATTCAAAGACACGAACTAGTGCTGCACCAGCCTGCTGCAAGACAGTGATTCCTTGGGCAATCTGTGACAAAGGCTGAGAGAAGGTCCGCACATAAACCATAAAGGCAACGATAATCCCGATGCTAATAGAACCATTAATCGCCAGAGCAGCACCGACCAAAATAACCAGCACATAGGCGAAATTACCTGTAAAGAACATGAGCGGCATCATCATGCCAGAGATAAATTGCGATTTCCAAATACTGTTATAGAGATTATGATTGAGAACTGCAAAGTGCTCCTTTGACTGTTCAATGGCATTGTAGCTGATAACAACATTATGGCCGGAGTACATTTCCTCAACATAACCGTTAACAGCAGCCAGATCGTTTTGTTGGGCAGTGAAATAGCCCTGAGACTTGCCCATGATGAGGCCGACAAAGACAAAACCAACTACAGTAGCCAAAATGGTCACCAAAGCCAAAATCCAGTTCATAAAGAACATAGTCAAAACCACAGCCACCAAAAGCAAGCTAGAAGAGATAACACCTCCCAAACTCTGGTTAAGAGATTGGCCAACCGTATCCACGTCGTTGGTCACGCGCGATAGCGTATCTCCCTGAGAATGGCCATCGAAATAGCTCAAGGGAAGCTTGTTAATTTTCTCCGCAATGGCCGTCCGCAGCCGCTTGGAGAAATACTGGACAACCGTACTGATGATAAAGGACTGACCGTAGTTGAGCAGAGCTCCGACTGCATATAGAATAGCGAGGAGAAAGGCAATCTGAGACACAGCTTTTAAATCAATATTGCTGCCCAGACCCTCTGAAATAAGATTAGTAATTTCTTTTAATTTATTTGGTCCATAAACCGTGATAATATTCGACAAGACAGCTCCCACAAATGCCAAAGCAAGAGGAAGCTGGAAACCTTTGAGATAAGGCCGCATCTGGTTAAATAATGAAAACTTCTTATTTTCCATTTTCTAATTCCTCCTTGGATAGTTGTGAGTAAGCAATTTCTTGATAAACCGCGTTATTTGCCAAAAGTTCTCGGTGGGTACCTTGACCAACCACCTTGCCAGCATCCAAGACCAAGATTTGATCCGCATCCATGATGGTAGAAATCCGCTGCGCCACGATTAGCTTGGTCATATCCCGCGTTCGCTCAGCCAGTTCCTTGCGCAAAATGCGGTCTGTCTTATAGTCTAGGGCTGAGAAGGAGTCGTCAAAGATGAGGATTTCTGGCTTACGAGCCAAGGCTCTAGCAATAGCCAAACGCTGACGCTGGCCACCAGAGAAGTTGGTCCCGCTCTGAGCCACTTCTGACTTGAGTCCCTTTTCTTTCTCTTGGACAAAGGGCTTGGCTTGTGCCAGGTCAAGAGCCTCCCACATCCCCTGCTCATCCAGCGGACTTGCTTGACTTTGACCGAAGTCCAGATTGCTCTCAATATCACCAGAGAAGAGCACCGCCTTTTGCGGGATGTAGCCGACCTTATTGCGTAGGTCTTCTAGCTGGTAATCCTGAACATTGACACCATCTACCAGAATCTCTCCTTCTGTCACATCGTAAAAACGAGGAATGAGATTGACAAGAGTAGATTTCCCCTGAACCAGTTGAGCCGATAAAGGCTACAGTATCACCAGCCTTCGCTGTAAAGCTGACATGCTCAATGACCGCTTCAGAATTCTTAGAATAGCGGAAAGACACATCTCGAAAGACCACTTCTCCCTTTCTTTCTGCTGCTGCCTTAGGCTGTTCCGGACTGGTGATAGAAGAATGCAGATCCAGCACTTCATTAATCCGGCCAGCCGATACAATGGTCCGAGGCAGGACGATAAAGAGGGCACCCATGAGCAAGAAGCCCATCACAACCTGCATAGCATAGGACATAAAGACGACCATATCACTGAAGAGTGGGAGACGCTCCTGCAGCCCAGCCTCCTGAATCAGATAAGCACCAATCCAGTAAATTGCCAGTGTCAAACCGCTAGAAATCCCCATCATAACTGGATTCATTATGGCCATCAGACGATTAATGAAGAGGTTAAGGCGAGTCACTTCATCATTAGCTGCTGCAAATTTCTCATCCTGATAATCCTCCGCATTGTAAGCCCGGACCACGCGAATCCCAGTCAGACTCTCTCTAGTGACGCTATTTAGCTTATCGACCAAACGCTGCGCCACTGTTTGCTTGGGAAAGGCCAGTGTAACCAAAACTACTGTCATCAGGATATTAACAAGAACAGCAATCAGAACAGCAATCAGCCAGTTCTCGGACTTGCCAATAATCTTGGTCATGGCCCAAATCGCCATAATCGGCCCCCTGGTCACTACCTGCAACCCCATTGTGATTAAGGTCTGCACCTGAGTAATGTCATTCGTTGTCCGAGTTAGCAGACTAGGAATCGAAAATTTCTTAATCTCCGTCTGCGAATAGTCTAGCACACGGTTGAAAATATCGCTCCGCAGACTCTGGGTAAAGCTAGCTGCTATACGAGCGGCAAAAAAGCCAACTACGATAGCTGACAGCAAACTAGCAAAGGATAAGCCAAGCATTTTCAATCCCGGTTCCCACAAATCTGCTAAAACTGTTCCCGGCGTTTGTAGTAGCTCTGTAATCGTCGAAATATAGGTCGGAACTTCTAATTCCAAATATACCGTCAGGAAGGTGAAGAGTACACTGAGAACAATCATGCTCACTTCCCTTACCGTCAGCCGTTTAAATAGCTTAATCATCTTTCCCTCCATTTTCTAAACTTTCGATATTCTGATAGAACTTGGCCATGACTTGTGAAAAAATCAACAGCTCCTGCTCAGAAACACCATTCAAAATAGATCGGTCTATTTCACCAAAAAAGTCACGGATTTTCTTCATTCTTTCCTGCGACTGCGGGGTAAGGCGGATATACTTGGCCCGCTTGTCTGTCTTGCTAACTTCCAGCTGGATAAAGCCATTCTTCTCCATCCGTTTCATTAAGTTAGAGGCAACCGATTTGGAGATATCCAACTCCTGCTCAATATCCTTGATAAGCGTGTCCTTGCCTTCTTCCGCGCGATGGGCAACAATATGCAAGACCTGTCCCTGCGGCCCAGCCATGGACTCAATTCCTTGCTCCTTGGCAAGTTTCTCTACCATGAGATGAATCTTTCGACCAAAACGCTTCATTTCTAATAAAGGCTTTTCCATCAATCCTTCCTTTCTAAATTAATTCTCATGAGAACTAATTAGTTTTCATGAGAACTATTTTACCACATGAAAAGCAGATGTCAAGAAAAAGTTTCTATGAGAACTATTTTTAAGAAAAAAAATAAACTGGAACCAAGAGTCCCAGTTCTACCAATCCAAAGGCTTTTTAATCTTAATATTTTTAACCGAAACAATAGTAGCAAATCCCTACTCTATAATAATCTTCCTCGTCATTCATTTCTATGGAAAGAGCCATTTGATATGAGGAGCAAGTTGAGAAATTTCTTGATGAAGTTCATTGAAGCTAGTATTTTTCACATCTGCCAAGTCTAAAAAGACAGCACTCTCCTCTTGATTTTTAGGATAGAAATATAAAATTCGACTGGTCGGTTCGGAAGATGTCATCCTAGGTCGAGATATATCGTATTCAATTTGCTCAATCTCCTGCCACAAGAAGTACTTCTCTCTTTTAGCAGATAAACCTCTCAGCCTTATTCCCATCTCATCCATCTCTAAAATCGGTGGTTTATGATTCGAAATATAGCCTAGAACGATCATAAAAATAGCGGTTATGCCCATTCCCCAATAGAGCGAATTGAGCATATTGTTGCTTTCTTCAGTAGTCTGCCTGCTTCTTTGGTCTTCTTTGCTGGTAGGACTCCTATGAACCAGTTGATTAGCACTATTTTGACTTGTTGACTCAAGAGAAGCCTGATCCATAGATACAAAAGCCATGATAAAAAAGATAGCAAAGAGTAAGAGAAAGCCTATGGCATAAAATGTTGCTCCATCGCGCTGGTATACTTTCATTCTATTCCTATCCTTTCCAGGTACATTTCCTATATGAGAATTCCTTCCAAATGATCCAATTCGTGCTGGCAGATTTGCGCTGGAAAATCCTCTAACGTGATGGTCTTCTTTAGCCAATTCTGATCCAGATATTCGACCGTGATTTTCTGGTAACGAATGGTTGACAGACTGCCTGTCAAGGACAGACAGCCTTCTTCCGTTTCATAAGCTCCTGATTTCTGAATGAGAACTGGATTAAACATGACCATGGGCAACATACCATACATAAAAATAATCACCCGCTTTTGGAAACCAATCATATTGGCAGCAAGACCGACACAAGACTCTCTATGCGCCAATAAGGTATCCTGCAAATCCTGAGCCAAAAATAGATCAGCTTTCGTGGCAGGGACTGATTTTTGCTGTAAAAAGAAAGGATCTTTCACAATTGCTTTTTGCATATTTCACCTCAAATGGAAGAGGCTGGATTCCCTATCTCAGCCTCCTTAGTTTATTTGAAAACTCTCAACGCCTTGTTTACTTATTTTGCATAGCGTTCGCTAATATCTTTTGCGAGGACAAAATTTCCTAGTGTAGCTGAGCCATTTCCTGCGATAGCCGGTGTGACAATGTAGTCACGCACATCTGGCACTGGCAGGTAACCATTGAGCAGGACTGTGAATTTCTCACGAACACGGTCCAGCATGTGCTGTTGCGCCATCACACCACCACCAAAGACAATGACATCTGGACGGAAGGTCACCGTTGCTTGAATAGCTGCCTGCGCAATATAGTAAGCCTGAATATCCCAGACAGAGTTATTGAGCTCGATATTTTCACCACGCACACCCGTCCGCGCTTCTAAGCTAGGACCAGCTGCTAAGCCTTCCAAACAGCCCTTGTGGAAAGGACAAACGCCATTAAAGCCTTTTTCCACATCCATTGGGTGCTGAGCTACATAATAGTGTCCCATCTCTGGATGGCCTGTACCCCCAACAAATTCACCACGTTGGATAGCACCAGCGCCAATCCCTGTTCCAATCGTATAATAAACCAGATTTTCAACGCGACCACCAGCATTGTTACGGGCTACAACTTCACCATAAGCTGAGCTGTTGACATCTGTCGTAAAGTAGATTGGCACATTCAACGCACGACGAAGCGCTCCCACGATATCTACATTGGCCCAATGTGGTTTTGGAGTTGTCGTAATGTAGCCATATGTTTTTGAATTAGGGTCAATATCAATTGGACCGAAAGAGCCGACTGCCAGACCTGCTAAATTGTCAAAACGAGAGAAAAACTCAATCGTTTTATCTAACGTTTCAATCGGCGTGGTCGTAGGAAACTGTGTTTTTTCTACAACATTAAAATTTTCATCGCCCACAGCACAGATAAATTTGGTTCCACCGGCTTCTAAACTTCCGTACAATTTTGTCATTTCAAACACCTCTTGTATTCTTTATACTCCATTATAGCATATTTCCCTATTGGAAATGGCTCTATATTTTAGATTTTCCTCTGTAAATCTTAGCACTCAAGTAAAAAACGAACAAACATAAGTTGTTCGTTTTCCTTTGTTGACTTTCTCTAGCTAAGATTAAGCTTTCACTTCAATAATCGCATCGCCTTTAGCAACAGTTCCTTCTGCTACTGGAGTCACAGAAGCGTAGTCAGCTGTGTTAGTCACGATAACCATAGTCGTGTCATCCAGACCAGCTGCTGCGATTTTAGCTGAATCAAAAGTTCCAATAATATCGCCAGCTTTGACTTTAGAACCTTGAGAAACTTTTTGATCAAATCCTTCGCCATTCATAGACACTGTGTCAATACCAACGTGGATCAGGATTTCAGCACCATTAGCTGTCTTCAAACCATAAGCATGGCCTGTCGCAAAAGCAATTATCACTTCTGCATCAGCTGGGGCGTAAACGACACCTTCAGTTGGTTTAATCGCAATTCCTTGACCCATAGCTCCGCTTGAGAAAACAGGATCATTTACATCGCTCAAAGCTACTGCACTACCAACGATTGGAGAAATGATTGTTTCATCTTGGAGAGCCGCTGGAACATTACCAGTTGTTTCTTCTTCGACAAGTTTTTCAGTTTCAGCTTTTTCTTCAGCAGTTTCTTCGTCTTTGTATCCGAACATATAAGTCAGAACAAAACTCAAACCAGTTGTCAGAACAACCATAAAGATATATTGCAACAATTGACCATTCAGGTAAAGGAGTGTACCTGGAATAATTGTGATACCGAAACTTGTACCTGCAAGCCCCATAATAGAAGCTAACCAACCACCAACAGCACCAGCACCCAGTCCAATTACAAACGGTTTAACGAAGCGCAAGTTAACCCCGAAGATAGCTGGCTCAGTAATACCCAATCCTGCAGAAAGTGCTGCTGGGAATGCAAGAGCCTTGAGTTTTTTAGATTTTGTCTTCACAGCTACAGCCAAAGTCGCACCAGCCTGAGCTGTCATAGCAGCAGTGATAATCGCATTAAATGGATCTTTCCCAGTCTGAGATACCAATTGAGATTCCAGTAAGTTGAAGATGTGATGAACACCAGTTACGACAATCAGTTGATGTACTGCACCAATAATCAAACCAGCAAGACCAAACGGAAGGCTAAGAAGGAACTCTGTACCATTCAAAACATATGACTCAACAATGTGGAAGACTGGACCAATCACAAAGAGTCCCAAAATAGACATTACAAGAAAAGTAAGGAATGGAACAAGAAGAAGGTCCAAGACATCTGGAATTTTCTTGTGCAGCCATTTTTCAAATTTCGCACCAAACAAACCTACAAAGAAGGCAGGAAGCACCGAGTTTTGGTAGCCAACCACCGGAATAAAACCAAAGAAGTAAATTGGATGAGCTTTTGTTGCTGTAACTTCGCTAGCAAATTTTAGACTTCCAAGAACATCCATATTAGCAATCTTGTCTAAAATATCCTTAGAAGGATCAACAGCAAATTTAGTAGCCTGACCAGCTACATCCCAAGCATTTGGAAGTGCTGAGTTAACCATCATTAGACCAAGAACCAAACCAATGATGGGGTTCCCGCCAAAGACTCTAAAAGCTGACCAGCAAATCAAAGCTGGGAAGAAAGCGAAGGCTGTATCAGTTAATACTACTGTATAAGTATAGAAGTCAGTCGATTTGAAAGCATCCGCTGTGGTACCAAATAAAGATAAAACTTGATCCTGAGCAATTGCTCCACGAACTCCCATGAAAAGACCTGTCGCAACAATAGCTGGGAGAATTGGTACAAATACGTCACCGAATGTACGGATGGCGCGTTGGAACCAATTCCCTTGCTTAGCAGCTTCAGCTTTCATGTCATCTTTTGATGAAGTTGGCAAGCCAAGTGCTACAACTTCGTCATAAATCTTATTAACCGTACCAGTACCAAAAATGATTTGATATTGGCCTGAGTTAAAGAAAGCTCCCTGAACTTTTTCTAGATTCTCGACAGTATTTTTGTCGATCTTTCCTTCATCTTTAACCATGACGCGCAGACGAGTCGCACAGTGGGCTACACTGTTAACGTTCTCACGTCCACCCAAGGCTTCGATGACCTTTTTTGCAATTTCAGTATTGTTCATTTGCAAAAATCTCCTTATAAAAATATTGTAAAACTTTTTGAAAGCGATTTTATCACCTTTACGAATATTATTTTACCATGATTCAGAGATATGTCAAGCGTTTTGCAGAAAAAATATTTTTTTACTGTTAAATGTTGATTTTTCAGCAGAAAACGTTTACTATAGTAATAAGAAATAATATGATTCGGAGGACAAAAGATTGGCTTGGACGACTGAAAAACGCTACAAACGCTATGAAGACTGGACTCAGGAAGAGGTGCAGCAGATCAAAGAAAACATCGCTAAATCTCCTTGGCGGGCCAGCTATCATGTGGAGCCTCAGACAGGTCTGCTCAATGACCCCAATGGTTTTTCTTATTTTGATGGCAAGTGGGTGGTTTTCTACCAAAACTTTCCTTTCGGGGCAGCCCACGGTCTTAAATGCTGGGTTCAATTAGAAAGTGATGACCTAGTTCACTTCACTGAAACCGGCCTTCAGGTGCTGCCAGATACTGCTTTGGACAGCCACGGCGCCTACTCAGGCTCTGCCATGCAGTTCGGTGACAATCTCTTTCTCTTCTACACCGGCAATGTTCGTGATGAGAATTGGGTGCGTCATCCTTATCAAATCGGTGCCTTGCTAGATAAATCAGGCAAGCTCGAAAAAATCGACAAGGTCTTGATTGAGCAGCCTGCTGAAGCGACCGACCACTTCCGCGATCCCCAGATTTTCAACTACAAAGGACAATTCTATGCTATCGTTGGAGGACAAAATCTAGACAAGCAAGGTTATGTTAAGCTTTACAAGGCTGTTGATAATGACTATACCAAGTGGGAAGTCGTCGGCGATTTAGACTTCGCCAATGACAAGACAGCCTATATGATGGAGTGTCCTAATCTAGTCTTTATCAACGACCAACCAGTCCTGCTCTATTGCCCTCAAGGTTTGTCTAAGGACGTGCTGGATTATGGCAACATTTATCCAAACATGTATAAAATGGGTCAATCGTTTGACATAAGTAACGCTGCTTTGATTAATCCTAGCCCTATCCAAAATCTGGACTACGGTTTCGACTGCTACGCGACCCAAGCTTTTAACGCGCCTGACGGCCGTGCACTAGCTGTCAGCTGGCTAGGCTTGCCGGATGTGGAATACCCATCTGACCGCTTCGACCATCAAGGAGCCTTCTCCCTCGTCAAGGAATTAACCCTGAAAGACGGCAAGCTCTACCAGTACCCAGTGCCTGCTATCAAGAATTTGCGAGCAGAGGAACAACCTTTCGCTGCTTTGGTAGAAAGCAAGAATAGCTACGAACTAGAGTTGAATCTCGCTGCAGACGCCGAACACGAAATCATTCTCTTTGCGGACAAGGATAGCAAGGGCCTACGCATCAATTTCGACCTCAAGGCAGGTCAAGTGACTGTTGACCGCAGTCAAGCGGGTGAGCCATTCGCTCTGGACTTTGGAACCAGCCGAAGCTGTAATATTGACAAAGAAGCAACTAGTGCTACTATCTTCATCGATAAATCAATTTTTGAAATTTTCATCAATAAAGGAGAGAAAGTATTTTCCGGTCGTGTCTTCCCGAGAGAAGACCAGACAGGCATTGCCATTACCAAAGGCAATCCAACCGGTACTTACTATGAATTAGATTATGGTCGCAAAGCTAACTGATGTAGCAAAACTAGCAGGAGTCAGCCCCACAACTGTTTCCCGCGTCATCAACAGAAAAGGCTACTTATCCGACAAAACGATTTCTAAGGTTGAAGCAGCCATGCGAGAATTGGCCTACAAGCCTAACAATCTGGCGCGTAGCCTCCAAGGAAAATCAGCCAAGCTGATTGGACTCATTTTCCCTAATATCAGCAATGTCTTTTATGCAGAATTAATTGACAAGCTGGAGCATGAGCTCTTTAAACAAGGCTATAAAACTATCATCTGCAATAGTGAGCATGACTCAGACAAGGAGCGTGAATACCTTGAGATGCTCGAGGCCAATCAGGTGGATGGTATCATCTCCGGCAGTCACAATCTAGGCATCGAAGACTATAATCGCGTAACTGCTCCTATCATTTCCTTTGACCGTAACCTTTCACCAGATATTCCAGTTGTCTCCTCAGACAACTATGGCGGTGGAGTGCTGGCTGCTCAGACCTTGGTCAAGGCTGGCGCTCAAAATATCATCATGATTACTGGTAATGACAACTCCAATTCCCCAACTGGGCTGCGCCATGCTGGCTTCGCCTCTGTTCTACCAGACGCTCCAATCATCAATGTCTCTAGCGATTATTCTCCCATCCGCAAGGAAATGGAAATCAAGCATATTTTAACCCATGAAAAGCCAGACGCCATCTTTGCTTCAGATGATTTGACAGCCATTCTAGTGATGAAAGTCGCTCAGGAGCTGGACATCCAGATTCCTAAAGATTTAAAAGTCATCGGCTACGATGGAACTTATTTTGTCGAAAATTATTATCCTCAACTAGCGACTATTAAACAGCCACTGAAGGAGATTGCCAAACTTCTTGTTGATTTACTGCTACAAAAGATTGACAAGCAAGAAGTCACAACGACCGGCTACTTCCTGCCTGTGAACCTCTTGCCTGGCAAGAGTGTGTAATTTTCATTCAATCCCTACTAAATAAGAAAATACGACTTCCAAAATGGAAGTCGTATTTTTATCTATCACGGCTGAGAAACATGGATTTCTACAACTGCTGAGTTTGGGACAAAAGTCCTGGCCTCTCAATTGTCTTTGGAATGTCGAGCAAGACGCAGTGATTGAGTGGGCTCTACTACGCTGATCTCATCAGCTTTTACAGCCCTACTCAACTGTGCGGAGGTGGGACGACGAAATCGAATTCTAACGAATTACCGATTTCTGTCCCACTCTCACTTTATTGCTTCTTTCTAAAAGCGAGCAAGCCAGCCAAGAAGGCAAGAGAAGCACCTAAAATCGCCAGCAGAGAAGTTTCTGTGCCCGTTTTCGGCAAGACTTTTTCTGTCGAAGCAGTCTCAGTAGGACTTACTTTGTCCTGCTGTTGCTTTGCGGCAAGTGGTTTTTGACTCTCTGACGATGGAGATGTAGATGGAACTTGAACAAGCTTATTCGATAAGCTAGGGCTTGGGCTTTGTTCTTTTTGAAGCTCCTTAACGCTACCTTGAGACGGATTTTGCTGGATATCTTTACTTGTATCTTGAGGCTTTTCTTCTTGAGCTGGACTCGCCTTTTTAATCCGCAAAATTGTCGCTGTCAGCGGAGCTAGAGTCAAGCCATTGCTGCTTCTAGTGACACCTGCTGGATTTGAAATAGCTGAAACGCCTGCGCTATTGCCATCAGCCACAACCTCTGCACCTGCTAGATGTTTGTAGGTTTCACCAAAGTTGAAATTTCGCTCCTTTTTGTCTGCATTGACAAAGACTGCATAAATATCGCCATTCGAAGCAACCACTTGGTAGCCAAGGACAAGGTCTTCTTTCTCAACGCCATCCTTGCCAGGCTGGGTGATGAGGGTCACATTTTGATCCACTTCTGCTTTGGAACTGCGAGTGAAGGCGTCCGTTGATTTCCGCAGACTAATCAAGCCTTTCATATAAGCACGGCTCTTGGCATTTTCAGGGAATTTCTCCGAATCAGTCGCCTTGGTCCAATCAAAATGATTGACCGCGTCGCTTGAATCATAAGAATCATGAATGAAATACGGGTATTCAAACGGCGTGCCATCCTCATTGGTCAACAAATGCGCTTTGTTTGGAACCTTGTCTTCTGAGACAGGATATTTATAGGCAGGATCACGGAATTGCTTGGTCCGGCCGTACTCTTGACCAGAGTGGATAAATGGTGTCCCTTGCGAAGTCAGAATCATCAGATTTCCCAGACGTAGGCGACGATGAATCTCTTGATAATTGGCAGCCACTGCCGGATCTTTCTTGATCGACTGGGCAATGATATCAAAGAGCGTCAGATTATCATGGGCTGCGATGTATTGGATCACATCCCCTGGGCTATCCGCCTCAAAATTGGTTGGTTGCGCCTTGATATTTTTGAAGACATTATCCACACTGCGTTTGCCACCGGTGATAAAGGCTGGTGTTCCTTCATTTGGATAACCTGATTTCAAGGTATTGCGAATATCATCTGAGAAGACCGCTACCGTGTCTGTTGACTTCATCCAAGATTGGTCAGCAGGCTGGACAGCTTTATTTTCATCACCTGCATAAGTCTTCCAGCCCTCACCCAGCATAATGAGATTTGGATTGAGCTTTTTAGCTTCTTCAAAGGCTTTTTGAATGGACTCAGCATCGTGGTCTCCCATCATATCAAAGCGGAAGCCATCTACCTTGTACTGCTCTGTCAGGTACTTGATTGAATCCACCAAGACCCGTCTGCTCATATAGTGAGTAGTACCCAAGCGGCCGCCACCAAAGCTTGATCTCGGTGTACCATCCGCATCCATAAAGTGGTAGTAATTGGGCTCCAAATCTTCAAAGATTGAGGTCTTGGCCGTATGATTATAGACCACATCCAGGATAACGCCCATGCCACGCTTGTGAATTTCATTGACAAGGTTTTTAAATTCCTCAATGCGCTTGGCTGGATCTGTCGGTGCACTGGAGTACATACCTGTCAGCGAGAAGTAGTTTTGCGGGTCATAGCCCCAGTTATAGTTGCTGTTGCTAGAAGCGTACTTGTCCATGCGCTCAGCATTTTTCAGCTCATTTACAAAATAATAACTCAAAACGGGCAAGAGCTGAACGTGGGTCACTCCTAAGTCTTTCAAATAATCTAATTTCTCAATGAAAGCTGAGAAGGTTCCAAATTGAGATTTCAAATCCTTTGAGATAGCTGGATCAGAGGTGAAATCACGAACGTGCGCCTCATAAATCAAGGCATCTTCTCGCTTCTTAAAGTTCGGAATAGTAGCATAGGTCAGGTCTTTCGGTCCATATTCACTTGGATCTACAAAGGCTGCCTTGGCAATCTTGTAGGCATCCCCCTTGTCCGCATCGTCACTGTTCCAAGCAGCTAAAGACTTGGCATAAGGATCCAGCACAAGAACCTTTTTGCCACCGCGAGTAATTTCATAATGATAGAAATACCCTCGATAGTCAGAAATCCCCAGACCGCTCTCAGGGGTCAAGCTGCCAGTCCATGTGCCAGATTCACCTTTTTCCATAGCCAGGCGACCAATGACCTTGTTCTGATCCTCTTTGTCATAGACTACCAATTCAACTTGGTCGGCACTTGGAGACCAGAAGGTTACATCCACTTGTTTGCCCGCTTGAGAAACACGCGCTCCCAAATCACCATCATACTTATAGATACTATCCTTCAGCTGCCAGTTCATGCTGGTTTTGAATTGATCGTTGCCATATTTGATAAGGTAAGGTGACTGAGCTTGATTAAAATCACCGATTAACTTTGCGCTTTTATTCTTAGAGTCCAGAACCACATCTTTAACAGTGACTTCTCCGCCATCTTTGTTGGTAATTTTTAGGTTTTTCAGAATGTCTTCTTTTTTAGCGTTTTCTAAGGTAGAGAAGGTCGCCTCAATCTCTGTCAAGCTAACATGCTGGGCTCCTGTCATACGAATATCATTGACAAAGTATGGGTTGGTATAAACCGTTGGATCCGCATCACGCAAGAAAATCTGGCTAGTCTTACCCAAATTTGCAAAATTATAATCCTGTTTTTGAATCTTCACATCATCTCCTGACTTGCTTTCATCTAAAAGCAGGAAACCAACCATCTTTGCAGCCTCTTTCAGAGGAACATCTACGTAGCGACCGTATTTTCCAGTCTTTTCAAAGTCCACGCCATCAGGCCAATTTTGACCTGGATTTTGCACATCTCCCCAGAGCCAAAGGGATTTCTTATCATACTGACCATCTGTACGATAATAATTGATGCGAAGCATTCCTTCTTTCAAGGGCTCGGAGGTATGAGGATTATAGTCTTTGTCAAACCAAACTTCATTCATCTGAGGGCTGAGCAGCTCAACCGTCTTATCACCCGTAATGTTTTGACCTGCTGTATTGTTGATTAAGAGACTAACCTTGCTTCTTTTCTCTGCCATCTTGACATCAAGGTAATAGCCATAATCATCTTTTTTAGCTGTCGCAAAACTGGTCGCACCAGTCGGCCAGCCTCCCTTTTTACCAGAAGGCGTTTCAACATCATCCCAAGTCCATAAACCTAAGCTATCCAGATTCTCGGATGGTAGATTTTTGAAATGGAAACGCATATGGCCATCTGCGATAGCATCCTTGGTCGATGTCTCTGACTGATCAGTTGACGCTGGCTTTTCTTTCTCGTCAGATGCAGCTGTTTCCTTGACTTCTTTCCCAGCTGCTTCTGGAGTCGCACTAGAGTCTGCCCCCTCTGTCGGCTGAGCAGCTTGATTTACTACTGCCTCAGGCTGGGCGCTTTTCTCGATATTGCCTTTTTGTTCGCTTTCTTTTTGCGCTGAACTATCCACTTCCTCGGCTTTTGCTTCATCTGCTGGCTTAGGCAAAGCTTCTGAATTAGCAGCTGATACTGTTTCCGTTGCTGGGCTAGTCGTAGCCTTTGTCTCATCCGCTTTGACTAACTGGGCACCTCCAAAGAGAAAGCCAGACGCAATCACGACAGATGCTACTCCGACTTTTAAGCGACGAATCCCGAAATAATGACGCTTTTCACTGGTCCGAGACTGTAGATGATAGTTTCTTTTCATAAATAAAAAAACTCCTTTATTTTTTCCTATAGAAAATACGCATGCAAACGTTTTCTGTATTTATTATACAGATTCTCTATCGAAATGTAAAGGTTTTCATAGATCATTTTTTTATTTCAAAGCTTTATGTATGATTTCAGATTCCTTTCATACGAAATCCACCACCTCTCTCTTTGTTGTTTAAGATGATGAAACTAAAAATTTCTTTAGGCTCATCAAAAAAGCATTTCTTCCGTAAATCTTTTCTTTAAAGGGCTTTTTTAATACAGTCCAATCCCTGATTACTTTTTGATCTCATAATCACTACCGCTTCCCTTAGGTATCGCCTGCATTCAATAGCACTGTTCGTTTTTTTAGAAAGATAAAGTTTTCCCAAATTCTAAAGGAAATCAAACTAATCTACATAGAAAAATCTTCTATAAATTCGCGCAATCGTTAAAATTATGATTAAAAGTATAGCTATTATAGACAATACTATTTTCCCAAAACTGACTTCCGAACGGATTATAAAAATGTGAAAGAGAGGTGCCAATCCTACACCTATAGCAATTAGATAACTAGCAAAGTTTATGGCACCAAGCCCTGCAAAAAAATGTTTCATTTTAAATACCTAACTTTCATTTTATAGTGACTCTCTCTAAATCAGTTTCATTGCTTACTTCTCACCTTTTCAAAGAAATTTGATAGTAAATATACTCCACTGAAGGCAATTACTATGTCAATTGGTAAGAAATAGTAATCCCATATAAAATGAGACAAAATCAATGATAGAAATAAAATACAATCAATATAACTATTCTTAAAATGTTCTGCGATTTTATGATATAGAAATGCAATAATAACTGAAATCAAAACAATCGTCATGCTTATCCTCCTGTAATCTGCAAATAATCCTTGTATTCACCTGCTCTAAGCTATTCCTCTTCTTGGAATTTTTCAAGTACCTTAAAGCTCTTAATAATACAATCTATTAGATACTCCATTGGGGCGATCTCATATTCAAACATAATAAATGCAACACTGACCGTTATTAGCATTATCTTTAAGATAGTCATTAAGCACCGCTCTATTGCAATTCCAACTTCTAATTCAATCTATTCTTTTTTCAAACCGAAACATTCCGTCTGGAAATTGCTCATCAAATTCCTTAACATCCGCTTCTGGCTCATTTGGGTCAGGATGAAATTTATTAAAAAATTCAACAATATGAAACCCACATCTATTTACATAAAAATGTATATTACGCTGCTCAAAGTATGGTGTCATAGTCTCCCAAATTTTGACTTCTGGATGTAACTTTTCAATTTGACACCAAGCAGCATATCCAACTCCCTTACCGTGAGCATCTGGGGAAACGAATAGCAGGTCTAAACTTCCTTTTTCTCCATCAACTTTAATTACAGCACCGCCAACTTTTTTCTCTTCAAGAATAATACGATAAGCCTTTCCGTGGTCAATGGACTGTTCGATGGTCTCTCGTGAAATGATTTGACCATCTTCTTCAAAGTGGTTATCTCTACACCCAAACTCCTCCAAAGCCCCGTAGTTAAAAGCTTCCTGATTATCCAAAATAAACAGCTCTCGGTCATCTTCTTCCATCAAACATAACTGTATATCTTTTTCCATTTCAACACATCTACAATCTCTAATTTGTCTACACCGCTTTAATCTTCTCATTTATCAATTCAATAAAAGCGATCACAGTCGCTCCTATCATCGGAAGACCATCAGGACTAAATATATATTCTACCTATTATACCATTCTTATTACTTTATTTTATTATTTCTTACAAGCTTTTAGATAATTGTAGATACATTCTATAATTTTGTGTAAACGCTCAAGTAGAGTTACGAAGTGTTATCAAATAAGCTTTCAAGGGTGTCAGAACATTTCCAAGTATCATCGCGACGTCCATAAGCGGGGATCAAAGCTGGACTAAAGTTCCCATTACGATCTCTTGGAATGCTTAACTGAACAGTCCCATATTTGGTTTCAAATTTCCGTGAATAGGTTCCGTTACGACTATTTCCAGTATGATAGCCTACTTTATCGTAAGGCTCATCCCCTAAAAAGGCTGATAACTCCGCTTGAAGCAGATCATTCATGGCTGTTTCAAGAGAAGAACGGCAACATTCATCAATATCTTGCTGTTGGGCTAGGAAGTTAAGTAGTTCTGTGGTAAACTGAGTCATAGAAATAAATCTCTTTCTAGTAATGTTTCGCAACTCTACTATAACGGATTTATTCCTTTTTTGTGTTTACACAACTTATTTTACACTACCACTATACAAAAACAGACAGGAATTTTTTCAACATTATCAAGTTTACCAGCAATTTAAATTTTCCCGTATAGCCCTATTCAAATAGGTATTAAATCCAAAGATTCCCCTCAAAAACTCTCTTCTAAAGAATTGCTCTTTAGGCGATTTTCTATTATCTCTTTCTTTTCTTGCTTAGACTGACTAGACGATTCCTCACCTCTAAAAAACCTAGTAAAAATCGTAAGAAACGAAAGCGATTTATCCTATAAACAGAGATGAAAAGAGCGTCCTAGGTCTATATTGCCATGAATCTATAGGAAAAGTAAACAGCCAAGACCTAGATTCCTATGAATTTATAGGAAAAGTGAACAGCCGAGACCTAGATTGTCATGAATCTATAGGAAAAGTGACCAACCGAGACCTAGATTACCACGAATCTATAGGAAAAGTAACCGGCCGAGGCCTAGATTGTCATGATTCTATAGGAAAAAGGACCAGCCGAGACCTAGGTTGCTATAATGGAAAATTTTTAAGCATTATCAGCGACTACAACTATCAAAAACCAAAAAAGCTGAGACAATCGTCTCAGTCTTTTTCTTCTGTTATAAATTGGCTTAAAATACCATTGATAAACTTACTTGATTTTTCATCAGAGAATTGCTTGGAAAGTTCAATGGCTTCATTGACCGCTACTCGCTCAGGAGTATCAAACTCTGTGATTTCAAAGATGCCTAATCGCAGGATATTCTTTTCCACCAAGGTCAGACGCTCAACTGTCCAACCTGCTTTCAAGTGCTGGGCGATTTTCTTATCTAACTCTTCCTTGGACTGGGATACTCCTGTGACCAAGTTGAGTAGAAAAGCTGGGATATTGACCTCAGCATCTGTCAGCTCTTCGCCCTTATCATAGGTATAGGCAAAGCGACAAGACTCAATGGCATCCCCTTCATACTCTAGGCTCATCAAAGCCTGAAACGCCCGCTGGCGTAGCTCTCTTCTAGATTCTAACAAAACATCAGTCATTGAGGAAATCCTCATCAAACAGATCTTTCAAATCTGGTTTTGGTGATTTTTCTGGAACAATACCTGCCACATGGATATTGACAGCAGACAGCTCTACTTCAGCCATATCGTTCACAGCACTTTTGACCGCCTTTTGGATCGCAACTGCAACTGTTGGCACACTAATACCGTACTCCAGATAGAGGTAGATATCAACTGATATGTCGCCACTTTCATCCGTATGCAGCGCAACACCGCGTCCAAGCGTACGCATAGAAAGGCTATCTGACATGCTTTTATTTGCAAAAGAATGAACGCCCTCTACCTTAGCCGTAGCAATGGCAATAATTTTTTCCAAGACTCGTGGCGCAATAACGATTTCGCCTAATTGTTCGTTTGCCATAAGAATTCCTTTCTATATGAAAGATTGAAATTACGCACGAGAAACGTAAGTTCCTTCTGCTGTATTGATGACCAATTTTTGTCCAACTTCGATGAAGTCTGGTACGTTGACAACAAGACCTGTTTCAAGAGTTGCTGGTTTACCAGAACCTGTTACAGTAGCACCTTTGATAGATGGTTGTGTTTCTGTTACCACCAATTCAACAGTTGTAGGTACTGTTACACCGATCACTTCTGATCCGTAGAATTGGATTTTCACGTCTGAGTTTTCAAGGATGTATTTCAATTCTTCCTCTACATTAACGACTGGAATTTCGTATTGATCGTAAGTCTCAGTATTCATGAAATACGCAGTACCATCCATTTGGTACAAGTATTGTGCTGGTACTGTTTCGATGATAGCTTGCTCAAATTTTTCTTCTGGACGGTAGCTAGTCTCAAATGTAGAACCAGTACGAACATCACGCAATTTCATACGCATAATAGTATTTCCCTTACCTGGTTTGTGGTGACTTGCTTCCAAGACACGGATCAATTTACCATCAGCAGTTTCAAAAGTCATTCCAGCTTTCAGCTTGCTTGCTTCAATCATTTGTTTTTTACCTCTTTAATAAATAATTTACTCTTTATTCTACCATAAAGCTTGATAATTCTCAAATCACAATCAATTCTTTTGGAGCAAGGGTCAAGACCTCACAACCAGTCTCTGTAATCAGAAGGTCATCTTCGATGCGAACGCCGTATTTGCCATCCAGATAGATACCCGGTTCATCCGTCAGGACCATGCCAGCCTTGATCGGCTCTTCTGACTT
Source organism: Streptococcus cristatus (assembly GCF_003943815.1). Classification (GTDB taxonomy): domain Bacteria; phylum Bacillota; class Bacilli; order Lactobacillales; family Streptococcaceae; genus Streptococcus; species Streptococcus cristatus_F. Next base: position 99,149 of record NZ_RJNA01000006.1, read on the forward strand.
ACCAAAGTAAGGAATCTCATGGATATCCAGCCCAATTCCGTGGCCAATTCCGTGGCTAAAGTAAGGACCATAGCCTGCGTCGTTGATAATTTGACGAGGAATCCGGTCAAAATCAATACAGCTGAGTCCAGCTTTAGCCGCTTCTATCAGGGCTTGATTGCTGCGCAGGACAATGTCATAAATCTCCCGCTCTTCATCCGTCACCTGCCCCACATGAACAGTCCGTGTCATATCGCTGACATAGTGGTTATAATAGCAGCCAAAATCCATGGTCAGGGTCTCACCATTTTGGATAACCTTGTCACTAGCCACACCGTGCGGCATAGCAGAGCGGTAACCCGAAGCGATGATGAAGTCAAAAGAGGCACCTGAAGCACCTAGCTGCCGCATACGGGCATCTAAAAAGTTCATAACAGCCAGCTCTGTCGTCTCACCAGGCTTGATAAAATCCAGCACATCTAGGAAAGCTTGATCCGAAATCTGACAGGCCTTGCGAATGGTCGCGATTTCTTGCTCATCTTTAATCATGCGCAGATTTTCGATAAAACCTGTCATCGGCACCAACTCATGACCAGCAAACACACTTTCCAGCATCTTGAAGTAAGCATAGGAAATCTCATCATCAAAACCGATTTTCGCCAACTGATCGTCTGCAATGATATTAGCAATTTCACCAACCGCATCCCGCGTTTCAACAATATCAAAGCCTTCAACCACGCCCTTGGCAATCAAGGTATAGCGAGAATCCGTCAAGAAAATCCGTCGTGATTTGCTGATGAAAACTGTCGCTTCTGTGCCACTAAAACCAGTCAGATAGTAAATATTTTTCAGATTGGTTACTAGGACAGCATCGCATTCTGTCTGAGCCAAGGCTGCTTCAAATTTTTCAACTCTTGATAACATGAGAAAACCTCCGTAAAATAATTCGATTGAGTATCGTAAAATAAAAATTCTGCTGATGAAGAGTCACTACTCTTCGTCTTTTGTTTCTTTTTGCGTCTTTTCCACATTACGCTGATAGGCCTGAATCTGTCGTTCCAACTCCCGTTCGATCGCTGGTTCTGGCGCATATTTTTCTTCCCAGTCATCTGGTTTGAGGATTTTATGGGTCACTGGATCAAAATGCGCTTTTCCATCTGGGAAAATTTTCCCTATATTGGCCTGATGGACAATATCGAAAATCCGCTCAGGATCAACTCCCATCAAGACAAAGCTACCGTAAGTAAAGTAGAGCGTATCGATCAGAGCATCCACTTGACCAACTAAGGAGATTTCTGCCTTGCTCTTGCTACGAACCTTGGCAGCAGCCTTATCTAAAGCCTCGTGCATTCTGGACATCGACTGGTCAAATTCTTCCTCTGAAGAGCTGGCAGCTCTGAGAAATTCAACCAACTCTTCCAACTTGAAGTCAGCACGGTGCCGAGCTTCCTCTGGTGTCCAAGCAATGGGTTCTTCCTGCGTAGACTCATCCATAACACTATGGAAGGTCTTGACCTTATTGAAGTGGTGATCGCGAGACACAAAGACTTTCTCACTCGCTAAAATACCAAAATGTTCTAGTGCCCGATGAATCCCGTCCTGACTATTGCTGCTAGTCGTATGCTTGGCTACTTCTTTGACAGAGCTGGTGCCATTTCCCATAGCAATAGACAAGCCAACTCCCGACAGCATTTCCAAGTCATTGTCAGAGTCGCCGAAGGCCATGACCTGATGAATATCAAAGCCATACTCTTGACCGACTAGACGAATCCCCTCCAGCTTGGACATCCCTTGATTGATGATGTCCACTGCATAAGGACTCGAACGAGTAAATTTTAAATGGGGGAAATCTACTTCAATCTTTGCACTCTCAGCCGGATCCGCCAAAATCAGCACCTGAAAAATGGGCTCTTGAATCAATTTCAACAGGTCTTCTTCATGCTGAGGCAGGGCCTTACTTACAATCTTGTTAAAACCATGGCTCACCGTCCGAGTCATCTTTCTAGGAATAAACTGGGTAGCCCACTGTGAAAAAGAACTCATACCAAAGGTCATAATTTTTGAACCTTGCATAGCCTGTTCTGTTCCCAAGGAAATCTCTTTCCGGTGCTCCTTGGCATAAGTAATCAGATCACGCAGGCTCTGCTTATCAATCGGTGTGGCAGAAATAACCCTGTCCTTTGAAAAAATATACTGACCATTGTAGGTGACAGCAAAGTCTAAATCCAGCTTATCCATAAAAGGCTTGACAAAGAAAGGGCCCCGACCTGTTGCTAAACCGACCAAAATCCCCTGTTCCTGCAAACTCTTAATGGCAGCTTCTGTCGATTTCAAGACGGTTCGACTGTCATTAATCAAGGTTCCATCTATATCAAAAAAGACGGCTTTTATTTCCATTGATTTTCTCATTCTTTCCTTTTATGATACAATAAATTATAACACAATTCACGGAGAAGCTCATCTATGAATAAGCAAATTTTAGTTTTACATACGGGTGGAACCATTTCCATGCAGGCTGACGGAAGTGGTGCCGTCAATAGTAGCCAAGACAATCCCATGAACCATGTGGCTGTTCCTTTAGATGGTATTGAAGTGACGGTGGTTGATTTCTTCAACGTTCCCAGTCCTCACATCACTCCCAAGCACATGCTCGACCTCTACCAAAAAATCAAAGCTGACGCTGACCAATACGACGGTGTGGTCATTACCCACGGAACCGATACTCTAGAGGAAACGGCCTACTTCCTTGATACCATGGACCTGCCTGACATCCCTGTCGTTTTGACCGGAGCTATGAGAAGTTCAAATGAACTCGGCAGTGACGGAGTTTATAACTACCTGACTGCTTTACGGGTAGCCAGTGACGAGAAGAGTCGAGGCAAGGGCGTTCTCGTCGTTATGAATGATGAAGTGCATGCTGCCAAATATGTCACTAAAACCCACACCACCAACGTCAGCACCTTTCAAACTCCGACGCACGGCCCTTTAGGCCTGGTCATGAAACAGGAAATCCTCTATTTCAAAACAGCAGAGCCTCGCGTCCGCTTTGATCTGACTAGCATTTCGGGACTGGTACCCATCATTCCAGCCTATGCCGGTATGAAAACAGAACTGCTTGATATGCTGGATTGGCAAAAGCTAGACGGTCTCATCATCGAAGCCTTTGGCGCAGGCAATCTGCCAAAAGAAACTGCGGAAACATTAACAGAGATGGCAGAAGCTGGTCTCCCCATCGCTCTCGTTTCACGTTGTTTCAACGGCATTGCTGAGCCTGTCTACGCCTACGAAGGTGGCGGTGTCAAGCTACACCAAGCCGGAATCATGTTTGTCAAAGAGCTCAATGCACCAAAGGCTCGCATCAAGTTGCTGATTGCCCTCAATGTCGGCCTAAGTGGTCAAGCATTAAGAGACTATATAGAAGGATAAAAAACCAAGCTTGTCTACTCGCTTGCTAGGCATTATTTCTTGATTTTCCTTTATAAATGCTGTATCCCTCGATATAAAGTCCATAAATATTCTTAGCCTTAAGCTAAGTTATAAATTCAAAAAAAGAGTCTGGGACAAAAGTCCTAGACTCTTCAATTGTCTTTGGATTGTAGAGCAAGACGCAATGGTTGAGTGGGCTCTACTATGCTGATTTCATCAGCTTTTACAGCCCTACTCAACTGTGCGGAGGTGGGACGACGAAATCGAATTCTAACGAATTACCGATTTCTGTCCCACTCTCTCTTTTTCTTGTTTTTATGAATTTGGATCATCTAGACTGCGGCCATGAAGACCTTTCTCGCGCTGAACTTGGCGCAACTTTTCAGGCGTCACATCATTGCCATCCTCATCAACGATCTTGATGCCCTCAATATGATGGCGAACAGAACGACGGTAGCCTTCGATGTACTCTTCACGAAGCTTGGCTTGTTCTACTTTTTCCTCAGCAGTTAGGCCTTCTGTTTTTTTCTTTTTAGCCAGTTCGTTGATGCGTTCAATTTTTTTAGGATCCATGATTCTACCTCTCTTACCTTTCATTTGGTATTAATCTGATTAAACTGCGCCAGCTGTCCCGCTTTGGCTGTCAAAGAAGACAGGAGAGCTAGACGGTTGTTACGCACAGCCTCATCTTCTGCCATAACCATGGTATGGTCAAAGAAAGCGTCAATAGCTGGACTGAGGGCAAAAAGTTGATCCAGATTAGCAGCTAAGTCAGGCGTCAGCTCCACTTTTTCAATAGCAGCTGCCAAGTCTTTTTCCTCTTGATTTTCAAAGAGTGCTGAATTAACAGCTGTCTGCCCTTGGGCTTTCTCAGCTAGATTAAAGACACGAGACAGGCTTTCGACTGCTGACTTAAAGTTGTCTTCCTGAGCTTTCTCAGCTAGAAGTGCAGCTGTTTCTACCAAATCGCGTACGACAAAGTTAGTGCTTTGAAGAACAGCTGTCACGATGTCTTTTGGAATGCTGCGATCCATCATTTTCTCAACGCGGGCACGGAAGAAGTCCAGCACGGCCTCTTGATTTTCATAACTTAGACTATCAAACTTCAGTTTGTAAAGTCGACCAAGAAGCTGAGCCAAGTCAATGTTCCAGCCAAACTTGTCCAAGATACGCACGACACCTTGAGTCGCACGGCGTAGTGCATACGGGTCATTGGAACCGCTCGGAATCAAGCCAACTGAGAAGAAGGACAGAATAGTATCCAACTTATCAGCCAGAGCCAAGACCGCACCGACCTTGGTGTCAGGCAATTCGCCATCGGCGGATGTCGGCATATAGTGCTCCCGAATGGCAGCTGCCACCGTAGCATTCTCACCAGCCAGAAGAGCATACTTCTCTCCCATGATACCTTGCAGCTCATCAAACTCACCAACCATGCCAGTCAGCAAATCAAACTTATAAATAGCCGCTGCACGAGCCAAGTCGGCTGTCTCATCCGCATCCAATCCTGCCTCTTGCGCCAAGAGAGCCGCAATCTTGCCCGTCCGCTCCATGTGCTCTGCCAGAGAACCAATCTTTTCATGGAAGGTCACATTGCTCAGCTTTTCAACCAAGTCAGCAATCGCCAGCTTTTGGTCTTCCCGCCAGAAGAATTCCCCGTCTTCCAGACGAGCCACCAAGACTTTCTCATTTCCCTTGATGACATTTTCCAGATGCTCTGCATTTCCGTTGCGGACAGAGATAAAGTGTGGCAAAAGCTTGCCTTCAGCATCGCGTACAACAAAGTAACGCTGGTGCTCTTTCATGGAAGTTACCAAGACTTCCTCAGGCACCTCTAAATATTTGGCATCAAAATTACCCAAGAAAGCAGTTGGATATTCTACCAGATTCAACACTTCATTGAGCAAGTCTTCGTCAATCTCGATAGAAACACCGTGCTCCTGCTCTAACGCCCGAATCTGTTCGATAATCATATTTTCCCGCTCAAGAGGACTGGTAATGACAAACTGAGCCCGCAAGTCATCTTCATAGGAATTTGCTGAAGAAATCTCCGTTTCTTTCCCCAAGAAACGGTGTCCACGGCTGGTACGACCGCTCTTGATGTCCAAGAAATCCAAATCAAAGGCCTGCTCATCTAAGAGTACAGTCAAGGTGTGAACTGGGCGGATGTATTCAAAGGTGTTGTTAGCCCAGTGCATGCTGACAGGGAAGGTCAGAGCTTGCAGAACTTCCGTCACTGCTGGGATGATTTCCTCTACTGGGCGGCCGATTTCTTCCTTGGTCACATAGACGTATTCTTCTCCCTTGATTTCGCGGAAAGTAATGTCCTCAACCGTTAAGCCCTTGCCACGGACAAAGCCTTCTGCAGCCTTGGTGAAGTTGCCGTCAGCATCCAGAGCAATTTTCTTAGAAGGGCCTTTGAAATCTTCGGTCAGATCAGACTGCTTGTCCGCCAAGCCCACCACGCGCACCGCCAGACGACGCGGTGTGGAGAACATTTCAATTTTCTCAAAGGTCAGACGATGGTCTGTCAGGAAGGCTCCCATCTTGTCGCGCAGCTGCTTCATGCTCGGTGTCACGACATAGGCTGGCATTTCCTCCAAGCCTAATTCAACTAATAAATTTTTTACCATGATTATTCTCCCTCCTCTGCCAAGAGTTTCTCGCGAGTCTCTGCATCCAAAAGTGGATAGCCTAGACGCTTTCGCTCAGCCACAAAGGTCTTGGCCACGACACGCGCCAGATTACGAATACGTGCGATATAACCAGCCCGCTCTGTCACAGATACAGCGCCACGCGCATCCAAGAGGTTAAAGGTATGCGAGCATTTGAGAACATAGTCATAGGCTGGGTGCACCAGATGCTCGTCCAGACAGCGCTTAGCTTCCGCTTCAAACTTCTCAAAATTCCCCAAGAGCAAGTCTTGGTCGCTGACCTCAAAGCTGTACTTCGAATGCTCATACTCAGGATGAGTGAAAATTTCGCCGTACTTAACGCCATCGGCCCACTCAATGTCGTAGACTGAGTCCACTTCTTGGATATAAGAAGCCAGACGCTCCAGACCATAAGTTACCTCAGCCGTTACCGGTTGAGTTGGAAGACCTCCGACCTGCTGGAAGTAAGTGAACTGAGTGATTTCCATACCATCCAGCCAGACTTCCCAGCCCAGACCAGCTGAACCAGTTGACGGATTTTCCCAGTTATCCTCAACAAAGCGGATGTCGTGCTCCAGCGGATTGATGCCCAAGAGCTCCAAAGACTGCAAGTAAAGTTCTTGGATATTGCTTGGAGAAGGCTTCATAACCACTTGAAATTGATGGTGCTGGTACAGACGATTCGGATTTTCCCCATAACGCCCATCTGCCGGCCGGCGAGACGGCTCGACATAGGCCGCATTCCATGGCTCTGGCCCAATAGCCCGCAGGAAAGTATAGGGACTCATGGTTCCCGCTCCCTTCTCATTATCATAAGCCTGCATAAGCATACAGCCCTGGTCATTCCAGAACTGCTGTAAAGTCAAGATAATTTCTTGAAATGTTAACTTTTTAGACATTTGTTACTCCTTTAGTTTGTTTATATCTCTTTGTCTATTATTTTCTGCTGTATGAACCAATCCAACAAGGGAAGTGTTTTATCTGTATTCGTCCAACGATGATAAGAATCACAGACCGCTTGCACACTGCCTAGATTTTCTACTAACTTGTCAACTGTCAAAAAACTGCGCCAGTATTCGTAAAAAATACTAGCATAATTCCCTTGATAAGTTGAAGTGCCAAAATCATTCAATGAGTGCCAACCGTGCTTTTTCTGAAAGAGCTTTACGAGAGACTGATTACAAGCTTTTTCCACTCGAAATTCCTCATTTGTAAAGAAATACTTGCGACTAATATACTCAACCATCCCTTCTTCAAACCAGATATAGGCACCGTATCCATCAAAGTCATCTAAAAAATGCTCCGACCAATGAGCCAACTCATGGCCGACAATCTGTAAGAGAGAATTTTCAGACAAAGACTGATAATGGCCTTCTATTGCTCGAGTTTGGTGAGAGGACTCGTAATTCTCCAACTGAAGGAGATACAAAGCTTTCCAAACCGTCAATTCGGGAGTCATAACCATCCGCCTATCATTTGTATAGGCTGGTACAGGAATTTCCCGAATGATCTGCGTAGCAGAATCAAAATCGGACCAAATGATGGCTTGCGGCAAGTCATAAACCGCAAACTCGTCTTTTAAAAATGTTAGATAATCCTGCAACTTTGCGGAATTCTTTGCGACGAAATCTTGAAAAGCTGCGAATTGGTTCTCGTCTTTTACAAGATAAAAGTTCTCCACGAATCTCCTTTCTTTCGAACAATAGGTTCAGTACGCAAAAGAACCACATCCGACAGTCCTAGGCTCTTCAACCTAGGGGCGTCAAGACGCGGTTCCACCCTAATTTATTACTTCATTACGTTTAAAAATGTTAACCAAAAGCGCCATCTGCTCTGCTTCCCTATCTGGCTCACACTATCCCAGACTCGCTAAAAAGTAGACAAAGAGATTTCTTTCTAAAAAAGATTATAGCAGAAAATAGATAATTTGTAAAATACTTCTTGGACTTCAGCTATAAATTCTTCCTATATAAATTTACTTTCTATCAATTTATCAGATAAGCATTTTCATAGAAATTTTCATTTACTTTCATATATTAACCTAGTTACATTAGCAATCTAATCTTCATCTAATTATTTAGTGAGAAGAAAAGATCAAAAAAGGCTGATATAACAGCGTTTTTCACTAGAAATAGAATTTGAAAATAATTGTCGCCTCGATTCAGGTACTTGCATTTTTCATGAAAACGTTTTATAATAATAGTTAGCCTTAAAGTTTTCTTAAACTTAAGTCAAACATTTTATAAGGAGGAAAAACAATAATGAGTATTGGAATCATTATTGCCAGCCACGGTGAATTTGCTGCTGGCATTCATCAGTCAGGTTCTATGATTTTTGGTGAGCAAGAAAAAGTTCAAGTTGTAACTTTCATGCCAAACGAAGGTCCTGATGATCTGTATGCAAAATTCAATGACGCTGTGGCTTCGTTTGATGCGAACGATGAGGTATTGGTCTTGGCTGACCTTTGGAGTGGGTCTCCATTTAACCAAGCTAGCCGTGTCATGGGTGAAAATCCAGACCGCAAGTTCGCGATTATTACAGGTTTGAACCTGCCTATGCTAATTCAAGCCTACACAGAGCGCATGATGGATGCAAACGCTGGCGTAGATGCTGTCGTTGCAAACATTATCAAGGAAGCTAAGGAAGGCGTAAAAGCACTTCCAGAAGAGCTAAGTCCAGTCCTAGAAAGCGCTGCTCCTGCTGCTGCACCAGTTGCTCAAGCAGCTATCCCAGAAGGAACTGTTATCGGAGACGGCAAGCTCAAAATCAACCTTGCTCGTATCGATACACGTTTGTTGCATGGACAAGTTGCGACAGCTTGGACTCCAGATTCAAAAGCAGACCGTATCATCGTTGCTTCTGACTCAGTAGCTAAAGATGAACTTCGTAAAGAACTCATCAAACAAGCTGCACCTGGTAATGTTAAAGCAAACGTTGTTCCAATTGATAAATTGATTGCTGTTTCAAAAGATCCACGTTTCGGTAATACGCACGCTCTTATCTTATTTGAAACTCCACAAGATGCCCTACGCGCTATCGAAGGTGGTGTGCCAATCAAGACCCTCAACGTCGGCTCAATGGCTCACTCAACTGGTAAAACAATGGTCAACAACGTTCTGTCAATGGACAAGGACGACGTGGCAACTTACGAAAAATTGCGTGACCTCGGAGTTGAATTCGACGTACGTAAAGTACCAAATGATTCTAAGAAAGATTTGTTTGACTTAATTAACAAAGCCAACGTTCAATAATCTGAACCGTTTCGCTCTCATATTATTATGAAAGGATTTAAAACATGTCTATTATTTCTATGGTTTTAGTAGTCTTTGTTGCCTTCCTAGCTGGTCTTGAAGGTATCTTGGACCAATTCCAATTCCACCAACCATTGGTTGCATGTACCTTGATCGGTCTTGTAACTGGTAACTTAACTGCTGGTGTTATCCTTGGCGGATCTCTTCAAATGATCGCTCTTGGTTGGGCTAACATCGGTGCTGCCGTTGCTCCTGACGCTGCTTTGGCTTCAGTTGCTGCTGCTATCATCATGGTTCAAGGTGGAGACTTCACTGACAAAGGTATCACAGTTGCAACTACAATCGCGATTCCTCTTGCCGTAGCTGGTCTCTTCCTGACTATGATTGTGCGTACTATCTCTGTTGCCTTGGTTCACGCTGCAGACTCTGCTGCTAAAAAAGGCGACTTTGCTAGCGTTGAACGCGCGCACTTTGTAGCTCTCCTTCTCCAAGGACTTCGTATCGCTATCCCTGCAGCCCTTCTTCTTGCTATCCCTGCAGAAGCAGTGCAAAAATTGCTTGCTATGATGCCTGATTGGTTGGCAGGCGGTATGGCTGTCGGCGGGGGAATGGTTGTTGCCGTTGGTTACGCTATGGTTATCAACATGATGGCAACTCGCGAAGTATGGCCATTCTTTGCTATCGGTTTTGCTCTTGCTGCTGTTAGCCAATTGACTTTGATTGCCCTCGGTGCTATCGGTGTAGCAATCGCCCTTATCTACCTCAACCTTTCTAAGAAAGGCGGAAACGGTGGTGGCGGGTCTGCTACATCTAACGACCCAATCGGCGATATCCTAGAAGACTACTAAGAAAGGAGCTGCTATATCATGACTGAAAAAATTCAATTATCTAAATCAGACCGTCAAAAAGTTTGGTGGCGTTCTACTTTCTTGCAAGGTTCTTGGAACTATGAACGTATGCAAAACTTGGGTTGGGCTTATTCTTTAATTCCAGCTCTCAAGAAACTTTACACTAAAAAAGAAGATCAAGCTGCTGCTCTTGAGCGTCACTTGGAATTCTTCAATACTCACCCATACGTTGCTGCTCCAATCATCGGTGTAACACTCGCCCTTGAAGAAGAAAAAGCAAACGGTGCAGAAATTGACGATGCAGCTATCCAAGGTGTTAAAATCGGTATGATGGGACCTTTGGCTGGTATCGGTGACCCAGTCTTCTGGTTCACAGTTCGTCCGATCCTTGGAGCACTCGGTGCATCTCTTGCTCTGTCAGGAAATATCATCGGCCCACTTCTCTTCTTCGTTCTTTGGAATGCAATCCGTATGGCCTTCTTGTGGTACACTCAAGAATTGGGCTACAAGGCTGGTTCTGAAATCACTAAAGACATGTCTGGTGGTATCCTCCAAGACATCACTAAAGGTGCTTCAATCCTTGGTATGTTTATCTTGGCTGTTTTGGTAGCACGCTGGGTAAACGTTAGCTTTGCGCTTCAATTGCCATCTACAAAACTCTCTGAGGGAGCTTACATCAACTTCCCTAAAGGTGCTGTAACTGGCGAGCAACTTCAAAAAATCTTGGGTGATGTTGCAGGCGGATTGAGTTTGACTCCTGAAAAAGCTAATACCCTTCAAGGACAAATTAACTCTTTGATTCCAGGTTTGATGGGACTTCTCCTTACCTTCCTCTGCATGTGGTTGCTTAAGAAGAAAGTTTCTCCAATCACAATCATCATCGGACTTTTCGTTGTTGGTATCGTTGCCCGCCTTATTGGTTTGATGTAATTAAAAAGAAGGTTTCGGCCTTCTTTTTATTATGGTATAATAGCTATAGTATTTAAAAGGGAGATGTTCTATGGCGCAATCGCAAAATAAATCGATTGAATTTCAAACGACAGGGGTTTCCTATCTGGGTTTAGGTGGCAAGGTTGGGAAGTTTTTAGTTGGTGATGTTGCACTGGAATTCTACGCTGATGCTAATGTAGAAGACTATATCCAGCTACCTTGGTCTAGCATCCAGCAGATCGGTGCCAATGTCTCTGGGAAAAATGTCAGTCGCCATTTTGAAGTGTTTACAGACAAGGGCAAGTTTCTCTTTGCCTCCAAGGACACTGGAAAGATTCTCAAAATTGCACGGCAACATATCGGAAATGAGAAAGTTGTCAAATTGCCTACCTTGATCCAAACAATTGCCCAATTCTTTAAAAATCTATTTGCAAAAAAATAGAAAATCCTGTATAATCTAGGAAACGGATAAGTAAGACTATCGCTTCTTTCAGAAAGTCTGCGGGTGTTGCGAGCAGATAGGAGCCTAGTGTGAAATTCTACCGTTGCAATACAACTACATACATAATCAAGTGCACACCTGTGAAGTTGGATGGAACCGCGGCCTAGCCGCTCCAACAGTCTCCTCGGTGTGCTTTTATTTTTGGAGGTCTTATGTTAGATTTAAAACGTATTCGGACAGACTTTGATGCTGTCGCAGAGAAATTAGCTACCCGTGGCGTAGCAGCTGATGTGCTCAATCGAATGAAGGAAATTGATGAGCAACGACGTGATTTATTGGTAAAAGTAGAAAATCTCAAAGCAGAACGCAACACTGTTTCTGCAGAGATTGCCCAAGCCAAACGCAACAAAGAAAATGCAGATGACAAGATTGCAGCCATGCAAAAACTATCTGCCCAAGTCAAGGATTTGGATGCTACTTTGGCTGAATTAGATGCTAAATTGACCGAGTTCACCACAACTCTGCCAAATATTCCGCACGATAGCGTGCCAGTCGGGGCAGACGAGGATGACAATGTAGAGGTCCGTCGCTGGGGTACACCGCGCCAATTTGACTTTGAAGCTAAGGCTCACTGGGATTTGGGCGAAGATTTGGATATCCTGGACTGGGAACGTGGAGCAAAAGTTACGGGAGCCCGCTTCCTCTTCTACAAGGGCTTGGGTGCTCGTTTGGAACGTGCTATCTACAACTTCATGCTGGATGAGCATGGCAAAGAAGGCTATACAGAAGTCATCACTCCCTATATGGTCAACCATGACTCTATGTTTGGTACCGGGCAATATCCTAAGTTCAAAGAAGATACCTTTGAGCTAAGCGATACCAACTTCGTTCTGATTCCGACTGCCGAAGTTCCACTGACCAACTATTATCGAGACGAAATTCTAGACGGCAAGGAATTGCCAATCTACTTTACAGCTATGAGCCCATCTTTCCGTTCTGAAGCTGGTTCTGCTGGTCGTGACACACGTGGTCTCATCCGCCTGCACCAATTCCACAAGGTTGAAATGGTCAAATTTGCCAAGCCAGAAGAATCTTATGAAGAGCTAGAAAAGATGACTGCCAATGCAGAAAACATCCTACAAAAGCTCAATCTGCCTTACCGTGTCGTTGCTCTTTCTACTGGTGACATGGGCTTCTCAGCTGCTAAAACCTACGACTTGGAAGTCTGGATTCCAGCTCAGAACACCTACCGTGAAATCTCTAGCTGCTCTAACACAGAAGATTTCCAAGCTCGTCGTGCCCAAATCCGCTACCGTGACGAAGCAGATGGCAAGGTCAAACTCCTCCACACTCTCAATGGATCTGGACTGGCTGTCGGACGTACAGTCGCTGCTATCTTAGAAAATTACCAAAACGAAGATGGCTCTGTAACCATTCCTGAAGTCCTACGTCCTTACATGGGTGGCTTGGAAGTCATCGCACCAAAATAAACAATGAAAGGTCCGAAACAATCGGACCTTTTCTTATACTTCTTAAGGAGAAACTCAACAGTTCAGAAAGAGAAACGAGATATAGGATTTTCTACTTTAAAAGAGAGTGGGACAGAAATCGGTCATTCGTTAGAATTCGATTTCATCGTCCCACCTCCGCACTGTTGAGTAGGGCTGTAAAAGCTGATGAAATCAGCGTAGTAGAGCCCACTCAGCAACTGTGTCTTGCTCTACAATCCAAAGAAAAGAGGATAGGACTTTTGTCCCAGCCTCTTTCCTTTTATTTAACGTGACTTGCTAACTCTTCTTGAGCTTTTTTATTTGATTCTTCTTTTTCTTTTTCCCATTTTTTCAAAGCTTTTTGATAATCAGATACTGTTAGGACCTTATCTTGAAGCTCCATTCCCTTAAATACATAGACATCACCCTTGATACCTACATAAGAGTAGGCTTTGGTAAATGGTACGACCTTTTGAACCATTGGTGAAGCACCTGCAGAAATAGACGGGATCACAATAGAACTATCTGTTAACCAAGCCTGCGCTGCTGCATACTTCGTATAGCGAGCATTGGTATCTTGCTTTTCTGCATCTGCCTGATCCAAAAGCGCTTTGTAGTCCGTTAAACCAACCTTGGAAGCAAGATCTTGGTTTTGGCCTTTTGTCAGACCAATATTATCCAAGCTATCCCCTGTTTCTGGGTTAAAGATATTCAGATAAGTTACTGGGTCTTGGTAGTCTGCTGACCAACCAGACATATTGAGGTCATAGTCCTTTTGGGCAGCTGTTTCTGCAAAGTAAGTAGAGTTATCAAAATCGTCTGATGACATTTGGTGCACGTCAATCACAACGTTTTCTTGGCCTAGAGCTGCCTCAACAGATTGTTTGAAGGAATTGGTCCGCTGCACCATGATTTTATCTGTCTGGTCAACTGGTACATCTAGATGAATTGGGAATTCAGCCCCCTGTGCTTGCAGAGCTTCTTTTGCTTTAGCAAATTCTGCCTTGGCCTTATCTGGGTTGTAAATGCTGTCCTGGGCATCAGCTAATTTGACACCTTGCCATTCATCCCCATAAGAAGCCAGTTGTGATTCAACGACATCCGAGAAGTCCTTGCCATCTACTTGCACAAAACTAGGAGGCACAAGCAAGCTTCTGATAATTTTCGTTGCTCCTTCATTACCATTCATCTGGGCACCAAAGGATTTACGGTCAAAAGCAAAGTTGATTGCTTGGCGGAAGTCCTTATTTTGAATTGCTTCTTTGCTGGCAGCTTTTTGGGCATCTGTCTTAGAAGTGTGGCTATAAGCCTGACGATTCAAGTTAAAGGCATAGAAATAGCTAGTTGAGTTTTGTGGAGTAAAGATGATGTTGTCTTTGTATTTCTTTTCTACTGATGCGTAGTTTGAGCTAGTCGGATAGAGACGAGCTTGCGTGTAAGCACCATCAGTAAAGTTACGGATCAACGACTCTTGGTCAGAACCATCGTAGTAAGTCAACTTGACATCTTCGATCTTCACATTGTCCTTGTCCCAATAGTTTTGGTTTTTAGAATATTCGATAACAGACTTAGAAGTAAATGACTTTAATACATATGGACCATTGTAGAGGATACCGGAAGGTTTCACGGTACCAAAGTCTTTGCCTTCTTTCTTCAGAAATTCTTCGTTAATCGGGAAGAGAATGCCCATCGTTGTCTTAGAATTCCAATAGCTTTCTGGCTGATTCAGAGTGTATTGAACTGTATTGTCGTCGATTGCCTTGACACCGACAGTAGAGAAATCATTGCTTTCTCCTTTGATATAAGCATCCAAGCCCTTGATAGAGTTTTGCACGATTGGTAATGCTTCTGATTTTTCATCTGCAGCGTGCTTGAGCCCTGTGACAAAATCTTGTGCCTTGACAGCAGCATATTCTTCACCTTCTGCTGTGTACCATTTAGCATCCTTACGCAACTTATAAGTATAAGTTAGGCCATCTTTAGACACAGTCCAGTCTTCAGCCAATGAAGGGATAAGATTCCCATATTGATCATTTTCTAAAAGACCGTCGACCAAATTGGCAATAACGTCAGAAGTAGAGGAGCGATTGGAGTTTACATAATCCAATGTATCTGGATCTGTATTATAGACATAAGAATATGTCTTTGCCGAGCTAGTGCTTGACTTGCCACAAGCAGCCAAGAATAGCGCTGATGCTGCAACCAAACCAGTAATAGCCAACCATTTAGATTTTTTCATGAGCAAATCTCCTTCTTTAGATTATGTATTATTATACATCATTTCTAGACAAATACAAGTCTTATTTAAGAAAATTTTAAAATTCTATGCATTTTTCTTATTTTTATTGAAACAAAGTATAGGAAAATTTCTATGCATTTTCATATATTTTCATAAACATGCAGAAAATCTTATAAATAAAAATTTGTTCAATATTTTACAAGGATTTTTGAATAGGATTATCAAAAATATCGGCTTTTTTATGTTACAATAGATTTATTACTAATCTAGGGGAAAGAAATGAAAAAACTTTTTGTATTCTTACTGCTATTCTTTGGCCTGATTGCCAAGCCTGTTCTGGCAGATGACTATGAAATTGCCGCTAAAAGCGCCATTGCTGTCGATGCAAACTCAGGAAAAATCCTCTATGAAAAGGAGGCTACAAGCCCACTAGAAGTCGGTGCTATTACTAACATTTTGACTGCTTATCTGGTTTACGAAGCCATTGCTGATGGCAAACTGAGTCTAGAAACTGAGGTTGATATTTCTGATTATGCTTACCAGCTGACAGTAAATCCAGCTATCGCAAACTTGCCTCTGGAAGCGCGACGCTACAAGGTAAAGGACTTGCTAAATGCTTCTCTTTTAGCAAGCGCCAACAGCGCTACCATTGCTCTGGCAGAAAAAGTTGGTGGAAGCGAAGAAAATTTTGTCAAGATGATGAAAGCCAAACTCAAGGAATGGAATATTTCTGATGCAATCATTGTAAATGCTACTGGTACGGATATTCGTTTACTAGATGGTTCGCTAGACACTACCAATAACGAAGAGGAGTCCGCAGAGAATTCTAAAAGCAAGAAAAAACAAGAAACTGCTAATAAGTTCAGTGCTTATGATATAGCCGTAATTGCTTCACATCTGATTGATGACTACCCAGAAGTCCTTGGCATCACTTCCAAATCTCATGTGAATTTTGCAGGAATCCAATTAGAAAATCCCAACTTAATGTTGGAAGGTTCTCCTAGTTTTCGGACAGGAGTGAAGGGTTTAAAGACAGGCGGGTCTGAGCAGAGTGGTGTTTCATTTGTCGGTGTAACAAGTGAAAAAGGGATGCGATTGATCACAGTCGTTTTAGGAGTCACACAGGAAGATAATGACCCTAATACCCGTTTTGGCGTTACATCTAGCCTAATGACCTACGTTACGCAAAATTTTTCTCCGACGGTCTTGGTCAAAAAAGGCGAACGATATAATAACTCACAAGTAGCTATTAGAGACAGCCAAGAGGATAAGGTCGCTGCAGTTGCTAGTGAGGACCTGGTAATTCTAGAACGGATAGCCAATCAGGCTGAACATAAAGTCACCTTTACGCCAAGTCCACAGGAGCTGCAGGCACCCTTGAAAAAGGGTAGTGTAGTGGGCACCCTCACTTATACAGATTCTGAGCCGATCGGCCAGGGCTACATCGAAAATAAGAAAACTTCTATTTCTATGGTTACAGAAAAAAAGGTTGAAAAAGCTATCATTTTCAAAGTCTGGTGGAACGACTTCATCCGCTTTGTCAACGAGAAGTTATAAAAGAAATACCGCGAATCAATTGATTCGCGGTTATTTGTATAGTTTGTAAACGTTTAACGTAATCAAAAAAAGTTCTTTGAGGGTTAACTCGCAATCGAGTATTCTGCTACTGTTTAACAGGTCCTCTGAATCTTTTAAATACTTTGCCTAGGCAAAGCTTTATTCGCAATTAAAAAGAGGCCAACGCCTCTTTTTATCCAACAGACCCTTCCATTTCATAGCTGATGAGACGGTTCAGCTCAACAGCATATTCCATAGGCAGTTCTTTGGTAAAAGGCTCGACAAAGCCCATGACAATCATTTCGGTTGCTTCGGATTCGGACAAGCCACGGCTCATGAGATAGTAGAGCTGCTCTTCTGAAATCTTAGAAACTTTAGCTTCATGTTCCAAAGCTACCTGCGAGTTGTGGATTTCATTAAATGGAATGGTGTCTGATGCAGACAAATCGTCCATGATAATGGTGTCACATTCGATATGGCTGACAGATTTCTTAGAATTGCGAGCAAAGGTCACTTGGCCACGGTAGTCAACTTTTCCTCCACCTTTAGCGATGGATTTAGACACGATAGACGAGCTGGTGTGTGGCGCATTGTGAATCATCTTAGCCCCTGTATCCTGATGCTGACCAGCATTGGCAAAAGCGATAGAAAGCATGGTACCACGCGCTCCTTCTCCGTCCAGATAAACAGATGGGTACTTCATGGTTGTTTTGGCACCCAAGTTTCCATCAATCCACTCAACTGTCGCATCTTTCATAGCCCGCGCTCGTTTAGTTACAAGGTTGTAGACATTATCTGACCAGTTTTGAATCGTCGTATAGCGCATATAGGCGCCGTCAAGAGCAAAGATTTCAACAATCGCTGCATGCAAGCTGTTACTTGAATATGTTGGTGCTGTACATCCTTCTACGTAGTGAACACTTGCTCCCTCATCAACGATAATCAAAGTCCGTTCAAACTGACCGGAATTTTCATTGTTGATACGGAAGTAGGTTTGAAGTGGAATGTCTACCTTGACACCTTTTGGCACATAGATAAAGGTACCACCAGACCAGACGGCGGAGTTAAGGGCAGCCAACTTGTTGTCTGTCGGCGGAACCAACTTAGCAAAATACTGTTTGAAAAGCTCTGGGTATTCCTTAAGAGCTGAGTCAGTATCTGTAAAGACGATTCCTAGCTTTTGGAACTCTTCCTTCATATTGTGGTAGACCACTTCGGACTCATACTGGGCAGCTGCACCAGCAAGGTAAGCTCGCTCCGCTTCTGGGATCCCAATCCGTTCAAAGGTTTCCTTGATCTTCTCAGGCACTTCATCCCAGCTTCTAGCAGGCTTATCAGAGGCCTTTTGGTAATAAATCAAGTCATCAAAATTAATTTCTGACAAATCTGGGCCCCAAGTCTGCATCGGCATTTTCTTGAAAACCTCGTAGGACTTAAGGCGGAAATCCAACATCCATTCTGGTTCATTCTTGGCTGCAGAGAGCTCGCGAATAACCGCTTCATTCAGCCCTTTCCCTGTCGAGAGAACAGGCTCAACATCGTCATGGAAACCAAACTTGTACTCACCAAGATCAATTGGTTTTGGTTCTACTCTTTCTTCTGACATAATTTCCTTTCACATTCTTACTTTTTATCTTCTTCAATTGCTCGCTTGAGGGCATTCCAACCCAAGGTCGCACACTTAATCCGCTGCGGGAATTTGGCAACGCCAGCTAAAAAGGCTCCATCTCCCAATTCTTTCTGGCGACTGTCTTCCTGGCCCTGAACCATCTGTGAGAAAACTTCTGCTAATTCCAGCGCCTGCTCTTTTGTCTTGCCCAGAACCGCATCCGTCATCATACTGGCCGAAGCCGTTGAGATGGTACAACCGGAATTCACAAAGGCAATATCTTCAATCTGATTTTCCGCATTAAACTTTACAGAAAGGCTGATGACATCGCCACAGGTTGGGTTATTGAGAACTACCTGCTCCACATCTTCCAGTTTCCCATGATGATGGGGGTGAGCCGAGTGGTCGGTCACAACCGCCTTGTAAAGACTGTCTAACTTAGAAAGTGCCATTGAAAAACTCCTTTGTCTTTTCTAAAGCTTCTACCAGCTTGTCACAATCCGCATAGGTATTGTAGATATAGAAGCTGGCCCGTACAGTCGCTGGTACCTGCAGATAGGTTAGCAAGGGCTGAGCACAATGGTGACCCGCCCGAACAGCTACTCCTTCGTAGTCCAGAGCCGTCGCGACATCATGCGGATGAAGACCATCCAGATTAAAGGCAATCACACCTGAGCGCTGAGCCAAATCCTGAGAGCCATAAATGGTCAAGCCTTCCACTGCCTGAAGCTTAGGAAATACGTAGGAAATCAGGTCCTGCTCATGCTGGGCAATGGCATCCATCCCCAAGTCTTCCAAATAATCAATGGCCGCCGCAAGTCCGATTGCTCCTGCCATATTCGGAGTGCCGGCCTCAAACTTCCAAGGAAGCTCCTTCCAGGTCGCTTCCTGCTCATAGACAAAATCAATCATTTCGCCGCCAAACTCGACCGGCGACATCTGCTCCAGCAGTTCTTCCTTGCCATAGAGAACCCCGATACCAGTAGGTCCAGCCATCTTATGCCCCGAAAAGGCGAAGAAGTCCACATCCAAATCCTGTACATCAATCTTCATGTGCGGAATAGATTGAGCCCCGTCTACTACCAAAAGCGCTCCTTGCTGATGAACCAGCTGGGCAATCTCCTTGATGGGATTGATGATACCGAGAACATTAGAAGCATGAGCTAGAGAGACAAACTTGGTCCGCTCATTGAGCTTGGCAAGGAAATCCTCCATATCCAGAGCACCATCTTTGAGATAGACATAGACTAACTTGGCTCCAGTCTTCCTACAAGCTTCCTGCCAAGGAATGACATTGGAATGGTGCTCCATGATCGAAATCAGCACTTCATCACCAGGCTGTAGCCTTTCAGCCGCAAACTGAGCCACCCAGTTGAGTCCCGTCGTGGTTCCTCGTGTAAAGAGGACTTCTCTGCTAGAAGCCGCATTGATAAAAGAACGAACTCTTTCCCTGGCTGCTTCATAGGATGCTGTCGCCCGCTCGGCTAGCGTATGCACACCGCGGTGGACATTGGCATTGTCTCTAAGATAGTAGTTTTCAATAGCCGCTAGCACCTGCTTGGGTTTCTGGGTTGTCGCCGCATTGTCCAAATAAACCAAAGGCTCATCATTAACAATTTGGTCCAAAATGGGAAAATCTTGCTTGATTGCTTCTGCATTAAATCCGGACATGAAGACTCCTATCTAACTAATACGGGACAAGGCCCAGCTTTTTATCTTTTTGCGAGAATAATATCGATATTTTCAATCATTTCATCACGGACTTCTTTAACAGGGATTTCCACAATCACTGAACCTAAGAAGCCGCGCACGACCAAGCGCTCTGCCGTCGCCTTATCAAGACCTCGACTCATGAGGTAATACATATCTTCTGGATCCACCTGACCGATAGAAGCCGCGTGACCAGCTGTCACATCGTTTTCATCAATTAAGAGGATTGGATTAGCATCTGAGCGCGCTTGGTCAGACAGCATGAGAACCCGGCTTTCCTGCTGGGCATCTGCTCCCTTAGCGCCTTTGATAATATGTCCGATACCATTGAAAGTCAAGGTTCCTTTTTCTAGGATAACCCCGTGCTGCAGGATATTTCCGATAGAGTTGCAGCCATAATTAGTTACGCGGGTATCAATCCCCTGAACCTGCTTGCCACTTGAGAGCGCCACTACTTTCATATCCGCATGGCTTCCATTACCGTAAAGGTCGCTATCAAAGTCAGCCACGACATTGCCTTCGTTCATAACGCCGATAGCCCAGTCAATCATGGCATCATTATCCAGCTTACCGCGACGGCTGATATAAGCCGTTACATTTTCACCCAAGCGATCAATAGCTGAAAACTTAATCTGAGCTCCAGCCTGAGCAATAACTTCGACAGTGATATTGGCAGTTGCTGGAACAGTTCCTTCACCGTAAGTTTCCAAACGTTCCAAGTAGTTAACCTTGGAATGCTTGCCTGCGATAATCAAAATATGCTTGTTAAAAGGAACATCGCTTTCGCTGTCCTGATAAAAAATTCCTTCAATCGGCTGGTCAATCTCAACATTGTCCGGTACATAAAGAACCGCGCCACTATTAAAATAAGCCGTATGGTAAGCCGCTAATTTGTCCTCGTCATACTTGACTGCGGACATAAAATGCTTCTCTACCAGCTCTGGAATCTCTTCCAAAGCTGTGTGGAAATCTATGAAGATCACACCTTGCGCTGCCAAATCAGCCGGCAATTGCTCCAGAACAGTATGAGTTCCCACTTGAACAAGCTTGAGATTGTCATCTAGGGCTGTAAAGTCTGGAACACTTGTCAGCGGCTCACTCTCTGAAATACGGCCGTCTCCCAGATTCCAGCGATGGAATTTAACCCGCTCAATAACTGGCAAATCCAGTTGGTCCATCTGGTCAAAGGCCTGCTGACGGAGAGCAGCCAACCATGCTGGTTCTGCGTGAACTTGTGAAAATTCGTGAATCAATTCTTTTGTCATGTCATTCTCCTATCTTTTATCAAAGTCAAAAGAATGTTTGACTAGACTTCTTCAGTATAGTTGAAGCCCAACTCTTCAGCCAATTTGGCATAGCCTTCTTTTTCCAAGCGAACTGCCAATTCTGGACCGCCAGAAAGAACAACTTTCCCCTCCATCATGACATGAACAACGTCTGGAGTGATATAGTTGAGCAGGCGTTGGTAGTGGGTGATGATCATAGCACCAAATCCCTCTCCACGCATAGCATTGACCCCTTTAGACACGACCTTGAGAGCGTCGATATCCAGACCTGAGTCAATCTCATCCAAAAGCGCAAAAGTTGGCTCTAACATAAGCAACTGCAAGATTTCATTACGTTTTTTCTCACCACCTGAGAAGCCTTCATTGAGGTAGCGCTCAGCCATTTCTTCCTTCATGTTGAGCAATTCCATCTTTTCATCTAGTTTAGTAATGAAGTCACGGACAGAGATTTTTTCATCG
The DNA here is from genome assembly GCF_003943815.1 of Streptococcus cristatus. GTDB lineage: Bacteria > Bacillota > Bacilli > Lactobacillales > Streptococcaceae > Streptococcus > Streptococcus cristatus_F. Next base: position 121,029 of record NZ_RJNA01000006.1, read on the forward strand.
TCTTCCTTACCAGCGTTCATGGCCGCACGAAGAAACTCCGCATTGGTAATACCAGGAATTTCACTAGGATACTGCATTGCAAGGAAGAGTCCCATGCGAGCCCGTTCATCCACTTCTAGCTCCAAGATATTAACCCCATCAAAAAGCACCTCTCCTTGAGTTACTTCGTAGTTAGGATTTCCCATAATGGCTGCAGACAAGGTAGATTTCCCTGTTCCATTTGGACCCATGATAGCTGCAACTTCTCCCGTTTTCAGAGTAAGATTTACCCCTTTGAGAATTTTTTTCCCTTCAATTTCAACATGAAGATCTTTGATTTCTAAGACAGACATTTCTTTTTCCTTTCTTTGCTTAGCTGATTTACATACTTTAGTATACCAAAAAAAAGCCCAAAAGGCTTTTATTTTGTTTAGAACTATTCTTGTTTGTGTTTCTTTTGGTATCTCTTCTCTCGAACTTCTTCTCGATAAGAGGAGTTTCCGATAAAGCGCAGAATATTGAGCAGGGGCGTCCTCTGCGGCCCCAGAACCCCTATTAGTTCTACTAAGAGTTCGACACCTAGCAGAAGGCCAATCACGAGGAGGAGTCCACCGATGCGGGTTGATACATTTAGCAGGAGGGAAATCATCGAGAAAATCATCGAAATCCCATAGATAACCAGAACTGTTCCCCGATGTGTCAATCCTAAGGACAAGAGCCTATGGTGAAGGTGGTGACGGTCAGGCTGGTAAAATTTCTGACCAGACAAAGTCCGACGAACGATTGCTAAAAAGGTATCGGTAATCGGTACACCCAAGATAATCATAGGCGTGACAATCGCTACTGCCGTCGCATTTTTCAAGCCTTGTAGAGACAGGACCGAAATCATAAAACCGATGAAAAGAGCCCCCGTATCCCCGCCATATATAATGGCTGGATGATAATTGTAAGGAAAGAAGCCAGCAATAGAGGCTACTAAGACCAGGATTGTCAAAGTCAGGAATAAATTATGGCCCGGCAAGAAAAAGTAGGAAACAATGCCCATGGTTAGTAAGGAAATAATGGAGACCCCGCTAACAAGGCCGTCTAAACCATCCATGAGATTGACCGCATTGGTAATGGAGACAATCCAGAGAATGGTCAAAATGAAAGATAGCCAAGGTGGGAAAAAGAGATGGGGACCACCAAACGGAATCTTAAAGTCATCCAAGCGGAAATCCGTCAGCCACCAAATCAGACAGGCAGCTAGCACAATCCCCCCTAACTTCATCAGGGGACTTAATTCTTTAATATCATCGATAAGCCCCGTCAGGGCAACAATCAAGCCTCCCAACACCACCGGCCAAATATAGTCAAAATAAGTCTGTTCAAAAAAAGTGACGCCAACAATCTGCGGCATGAATACCAAAGTTGCCAAGGTAAAAGCTGCTACAACCGCCAGACCGCCTGCACTCGGCATGGGCTTCTTATTGATTCGTCGAGCATTAGGATAGTCGACTGCATCCATTTTAAAAGCCAAGAGGCGAACGAGGGGAGTCAGCAAAACTCCGACAAAAAATGTCGCTAGTAGCACCAAAATGAACTTCAATGGAAAAGCAATCATAAGCATTCAACTTTCTGCAACTGTTGGATGGCTTCTGTCACCAAAAGCAGACGCCCGTGTTCTTGTAGGACAGAACGAGTAATATCTGTATCCTCAGCAAACTCACGCATTTTAGCCAGTAACCAAGCTGGATAAAGAGCAGGTTGCTCTTCCAAATCTACCAAAATAGTCAGGTAGTAGGCAGAGTCATATTTATAAAGTTCTGATAGGTCTATTGGATAGTCAACCGTTTTGGCGAAAGAAACCGCACTCTGCAAATCAGTAAATGACAAAATATAGTAGACATAACGGTCTAGATTCTCTTCCCTATCTTCTGAAGAATCTACAGAGGCCTCCTGATCAGCCTCTGCTGCTTCTAAAGATTTGACCGCCTCAAGGTCATCCTTACTCTTTTCAAAGATATTTTTCTCTAAAGTCTTTAAGAACTCATCTGGCGACATCTGGCTGAGCTCATCCATATCCGGTAGATTTCCCAAATCTTCAAAATTCAAATTCTTATCAATCTTCGATCTCGTCACAAAGACATCCAGCTTGTCTGGCTTAGGCGTCACTCGAAAGCTGAGCATGCCACTATCTAAAAAGCTGTCCGGCATTTCCAACTCATCCAAAATGGTATAGAAAAATTCTTCTGTTTTTTCTTGGGGAACTAGGAAATCTGCAATTTCCATTCCGTGTTCTTCCAAATCTTCCAACTGGATGGTGATTTTAATCGTCGAATCATTAATCTGTTTCACTTCCATCTCATCAACCTCATACTTTCATAGTCTTTCTATTATACTAAAATTCTAAACTTATTTCAAAAAAATAACTGGTCAAATAAGAAAAGGCTGGGAAAATTTCCCAAGCCTTGATTAACCAATAATGACCTTGATCAGACCGTAAACCAACAGCAAAACTCCGAGTCCGATCCGATATTTACCAAAGATTGTAAAGTCATGATTCTTGACATAGTCTGTCAGGAAGCGAATCACATAAAGACTGACTCCGAAAGCCACTCCCATCGCTACCAATAAAAGGAATAATTGGTCGAAGCCTAAAGAATTACCCTTGATAATAAATTTCAGGATTTTCAGCCCACTTGCACCAAACATGATTGGAATCCCCAAGTAGAAAGTAAACTCTGTCACAACTGGTCGGCTGACACCATTCAAGAGACCACCGACAATGGTCGCACCTGAACGGCTGGTTCCTGGAAAGAGGGACAAGACTTGGAAAAGACCGATATAAAGAGCTGTTTGATAAGGAAGTCTGCTCAATTCTGTAACAGTCGGTTCCACCTGCTCTCGTTTTTCCAGATAGATAAAGGCAGCCCCGTAGATAATCAGCATGATTGCGACGGATACCAGATTATAAAAATGTGCTTCAAACCAATCGTCTAGGAAAAGACCGATGATTGCAGCTGGCAAAGCAGCAACGACTACCTTGGCCCAGAGCTGCCATGTCAGCTGAATTTGACGAGCTGTTTTCCCTGGTTTAAAAGGGTTGAGCTTATCAAAATAAATCACCACAACCGCCAAGATGGCTCCCAGTTGAATGACTACATTGAACATTTCCATGAAGGCTGGATTTTCATTTTTATACTTGATAAAATCTTGAATCAGAATCAAGTGGCCGGTACTCGAAATGGGTAGCCACTCTGTAATTCCTTCAACAATTCCATAAATAATGGACTTTAAAATTTCAATAATAAACATAGATAACTCCTAAAACAACTTTAGCATTTATTATACCACATATTGGAGGAGAGGAAAAGTTTTCTCAAGGGCTTTAGCAAGCTTTTTATCAAAAGGCTCCGCCACCTCCGCCTCCACCGCCACCAGAGAAGCCACCTCCTGCTCCGCCTCCTGATGAAACAGAAAAATGACTGGCCGTCGAGGCAATGTGTCCATAATTTGAAAAACTATGGGAACTTGCGTAGAAAATAGGATGAAGATTATATTGTAGATAAGTATTCATAGACGCGTTTTCCAAGGAAATCTGACGCAGCTTCATGACCCGACTAACCCGATCCGCATAACCAAATAGGGTAGCATAGACCAAAAGTCGGTTCCACAGGACAATGCCCTCCACCTCGGTATCATATAGGCGAGCGATGTAGCGTAGCATATTCGCAAAGCTATTCCAGAGATAGAAATCATGGGCTCCCTCATCGCTCAGGACACCATCCCGCTGATATAACTGTAAGGCTCTGCCCAGCAGAACGGTCAAGACTGAAGCAATAGCTGCAAGCGGAAGATGGAACCAAATAAAGCCATCTAGCTTGATCAGATAGACAAAAAAGGTCAAGAGAGACAAGCTAAAAGCAAGGAAACTTGCCATTAGAGCCAACCACAAGAAAAGCTTTTCTCCTCGTTTCAAAGGACGATAGTGATCCAGCAAGTTTAGCTCCCGAATCTCCTTTAATACTTGTTCAGACAAAAGGTTTAAATCAGTTGAAAAGCGATTTTTTATTCGATTGCCTATTTGGCGGATTCGTGCTTCATCTGTTGATTTTTTATTTTTATAAAGATCTTCTGAAATCTGATAAGATTCAAACAAGTCTGCTACAGCTGCCTGTTTATGGTCACCAAATGCCATCTGTAAGAATTGACCTTCAAACTCTGACAAACCTTTTTTAGAAGTTGGTTTCAAGATTGGCTTGTCTGCAGTTCCTAAAAGCTCGATATAGCCTCGATCCATCAAATCCAGCAAGGTCGCCTGCACCAAATTTTCAAATTTCAAATGCGCCCGTCCGCCACTGGTCGGATCGACTTCCCTCATATCCACAGCAAAGATATTGGCCGCTACAATGAGAGGAGCCAGATCTTGCGGAGCTTCATAGAGGCGAGCGTCTTTAGGAAAAGCTTGGCTAGGATGAATCTTAATCCGAAAAATCAGATAAAATATCCCCGAAAGCATCAGCAAGAACAAACCTAAAAGAGGTAGATAAATTTCCCCCAAGCGATGATAAAACTGGCTCTTAGCTACAATCTCTTTCTCAACTGCTTGAAAAGTCTGTAGATAGTCGGTCGCTTTTGGATCCTCTGCTGCCTGATGCAGAGCTTGGCGATGCCAATATCCATGCAGTTCAACCTTCTTCCTGCTAGGCAAATGAGATAGCTGAATCCGATAGTCACCACGGTCCCTATCTATAGTAGGCGATTGGCCAAAATAACCTGTATGAACATACATGTCTGTTAGGGTCCAAGTTCCCAGGCCCCAAACCTTAATCGTCACATTTTGCAGCTCTTCTTCCCAATCACTGATCGGCGTCCATTTGAGCTCTGCTATATCTTTATGGAGAAACAGAAGATTGGTCAGGTTCCATGTGACTGTTACTTTGACCGTGTCGCCTTCTTTACCCGCATTGTAAATCTTAACCTCGTAGCCATCTCCTAAATCTGTGACTCGTGGCTCAAAGTCATACTTTACGACTCCATTCGTTTTCACAGAAACTTTTGGATCTGAATCAATAGCAAAGCCTTCTGGCATCTTTCCTGCTGAGCCTAAGGAGACCATCTGGCCATTGTAATCATCATCAAAATGATAAGTCACCTCTTCTGTATAGGTGGCTGTATTATCGGCATGGATCTCCAAATCTCCTTGATACGACTGGATTTGATAGTCTAAAGCTGACACCGTTCCAGCAAAAAATAAACTCAAAAAAAGAAGGAAAATTCCTGACAAGTACCTTTTCATAAACCAAAGTCCTTTTCTAAATCTTTATCCTATTATAGCATTTTTCTCAAGTAAGGGCTTACCAGGATTGAAAAGTCGGATATTTTTCGGTAGAATAGAAAGAACTATTTTAGAAGGACTAGGAGAGAATATGAAAAAATTCATTTTAACCTTATTGACAGCCCTCCTCGTCTGTCTGGGCACCCTTACCGTAGCTCAGGCGGATGATTATCTTAGAATTGGGATGGAAGCGGCCTATGCCCCTTTCAACTGGACCCAAGATGATGATTCAAATGGTGCTGTTAAAATCGAAGGAACAAATCAGTACGCCAATGGCTACGATGTCCAAGTTGCCAAGAAGATTGCTCAGGAAATGGGCAAGGAACCTCTAGTTGTGAAAACCTCTTGGAACGGACTGATTCCAGCCTTGACCTCTGGTAAAATCGATATGATTATCGCTGGTATGAGTCCAACTGCCGAACGAAAAAAAGAAATCGCCTTTTCTAACAGCTACTATACTAGTGAGCCTGTTATGCTGGTTCGAAAAGACGGCAACTACGCTAATGCTAAGACCCTCAAGGACTTTAAAGATGCTAAGATCACCTCTCAGCAAGGTGTCTATCTTTACAATCTGATTTCTCAGTTGCCTGGAGCTAAACAAGAGACCGCCATGGGAGATTTCGCCCAAATGCGTCAAGCTCTAGAATCTGGTGTTATTGACGGATACATCTCTGAACGTCCCGAAGCTCTGACAGCTGAAGCTGCCAACTCTAAGTTCAAAATGATCCAATTTAAAGAAGGATTTGAGGTCGGCGAAGAAGATGCCTCCATCGCTGTCGGCATGCGTAAAGACGACAGCCGAATCGAGCAAGCTAATGCAGCTATCGCTAAACTCTCAACGGATGACCAAGTCCAGCTGATGGATCAAATGATTAAGAATCAGCCTGTAGATACTGATACCGACGATGCTGAAGATACATTCTTCAACAAAGTTTTTAAGATTTGGAAGGAAAATTGGCCACAATTCTTACGCGGAGCTGGTTTGACCTTGCTCATTTCCATTACAGGAACAATCGCTGGCCTCTTTATTGGCTTGTTGATTGGGGTCTATCGGACAGCGCCCATTTCAAAAAATAAGGCTCTAGCCTTCCTGCAAAAACTATTCGGTTGGTTCCTCAATGTTTACATTGAAATCTTCCGTGGTACTCCTATGATTGTACAATCCATGGTTATCTACTATGGAACAGCTCAGGCTTTTGGCATTTCGATCGACCGAACGGCTGCAGCCATCTTTATCGTTTCTATCAATACTGGCGCTTACATGAGTGAAATTGTCCGCGGTGGTATCTTTGCCGTTGATAAAGGACAATTCGAAGCGGCTACCGCGCTCGGAATGACCCACAGCCAAACCATGCGCAAGGTCGTCCTGCCACAGGTGGTCCGCAACATTCTGCCTGCGACGGGGAATGAATTTGTCATCAATATCAAGGATACATCTGTCCTGAATGTTATCTCCGTGGTGGAGCTCTACTTCTCAGGAAATACCATTGCAACTCAGACTTATCAGTATTTCCAAACCTTCACCATTATCGCAGTTATTTACTTTGTCTTGACCTTTACCGTCACTCGAATCCTACGTTTCATCGAGCAGAAATTTGACACAGATCATTACACAACAGGTGCCAACCAAATGCAGACGGGAGAATTGAAACAATGACCGAAACAATTTTAGAAATTAAAAATCTCAAAAAATCTTATGGGGAGAATCAAGTCTTAAAAGACATTTCTCTGACTGTCCACAAGGGCGAAGTTATCTCCATTATCGGAAGTTCAGGTAGCGGAAAGTCAACCTTTCTCCGCTCCATCAACCTCCTAGAAACACCTACTGCTGGCGAAATTCTCTACCGCGGAAAAAATGTCTTGGATGAAAACTATGATCTGACTCATTACCGCGAAAAATTAGGTATGGTGTTCCAAAGTTTCAATCTTTTTGAAAATCTCAATGTCCTAGAAAACACCATCGTAGCTCAGACAACCGTGCTCAAAAGAGAGCGCGCTGAAGCAGAAAAGATTGCCAAAGAAAATCTAGAAAAGGTCGGTATGGGTGAGCTCTACTGGCAAGCCAAGCCTAAACAACTCTCAGGTGGACAAAAGCAGCGGGTTGCCATTGCACGTGCACTTTCCATGAATCCTGATGCCATCCTTTTCGATGAGCCAACTTCAGCTCTTGACCCGGAAATGGTTGGTGAAGTCCTGAAAATCATGAAGGAATTGGCTAAAGAAGGCCTGACTATGATTGTCGTGACCCACGAAATGGAATTTGCCCGCGATGTTTCCAGCCGTGTTATCTTTATGGATAAGGGCGTCATCGCAGAAGAAGGCACTCCACAAGAATTCTTTACCAATCCTAAAGAAGAACGAACCAAGGAATTCCTACATCGCTTCTTGAAATAAACAACCAAGCAAACAAACAAGACGGAAAAAGATACATCCGCCTTGTTTTTTTATTCGCAAAATAAAAAAGCGGGTTTCCCCACTTTCCGAAGATTAGTCTTCAAACTTTTCATGATTCTTATCGTAGAAATCAATCAAGCCAAGAGCTGTTTCAAAAGAAATATTCTTTACTTTTGCACGTCCTTGAGCAAGAGCAATAATTGACATTTCACGCGCGTTTGTTTCTTTACTAATACGGTAACCTGTAATTTTTTTGTCACGAACCCATCCAACGACTGACTCTACTTTTTCAAAATTTGATTTAGCCATTTCTTACTCCTCTCTAACTTATTTCGAATACTAATATAATGGTTTTTATACAGTTTGTCAACTTAGAAAAACCAAAACAAACAAATTAAATAATTCTGAATATTCTATATTTATTTAGCTTTGAGGGCTGAAAGGATCTGGGTGCGAATACTCTCCACTCCATCAGGATTTGCTGGAAGGAAGATTGTGTTATTTCCTTGCTTATCTGCAAAATTATTCAAGGTATCTAAATACTGGTTAGTCAAGAGGATGGACATAATTTGTTCTTCTGTCAACTCAACATTGGCGCCTTTAAGCTCCTTAATCGAGTCTGCTAAACCATCCACGATTGCCTTCCGCTGCTCTGCAATACCGACCCCATGAAGACGGTCTTTCTCAGCCTCGGCTTCTGCAGCAGTTACAATTTTAATCTTATCTGCTTCTGCCAATTCCTGAGCTGCCACGCGCTTGCGTTGAGCGGCATTGATTTCGTTCATAGACTGTTTAACTTCTGCATCTGGCTCAACCTTGGTAATCAAGGTCTTGACAATGATGTAGCCATAAGTCGACATTTCCTCAGCTACCTGCTTTTGAACTTCTAGGGCGATCTCATCTTTCTTTTCAAAGAGCTCGTCCAAGGTCAGTTTTGGAACTGAGGAACGCAGAGCATCTTCGATGTAGGACTTAATCTGCGCTTCTGGCCGCATGAGTTTATAGTAAGCATCTGTGACATTGTTTTCATTTACCCGATACTGAGTCGCAACATTCATGGTCACAAAGACATTATCCTGAGTCTTGGTCTCAACAATAATGTCGCTTTGTAGCAAACGCAACTGAACACGAGCGGCGATTTTGTCAATTCCCAAAGGCAAACGAACATTCATCCCACTTGTACTAGTCTTGTGGTACCGACCAAAACGCTCAATGATGGCAACAGATTGCTGGCGCACGACATAAAGCGAGCTAAATGCCAATAGACCACAAAGAAGAAGAAAAATGAGAAAGAAGAAAAAGAAATTCAGTAACATAAGCGCATCTCCTTAATTTAATATAGTATATTCTAGCACAGTCCTTACTCACTTGCAATTAAAAAGTGGGATTTTACTAAAATATTTTTAGGATCAGACTAACATGTTATAAAGCGTTTCGTTTCCGTTTAGATTGATGAAGGAAGGATCAAAATGCTCGATTCGATTGATCAGACCCGCATAGTCATGCTTATTGGCCAAGGCAATCCCAATCAAGACCGGACCTGTTCCCTTGCTGGCCCGCTTGATGTATTCAAATCGAGTGATGTCATCATTTGGCCCTAAAATATCATTTACAAATTCACGTAAGGCACCAGGCCGCTGCGGGAAATTTACTACAAAATAATGCTTGATGCCATCATAGATGAGGGCACGTTCTTCCATTTCAGGCATACGGTTAATGTCATTATTTCCTCCCGAAATGATACAGCAGACAGTTTTTCCTTTGATATATTCTCGCAACACTTCCAAGGCTGCTACGCTAGCTGCACCAGCAGGCTCTGCGATGATTCCTTGTTTAGAATAGAGATCAATCAAGGTTTCTGAAATCAAGCCTTCATCAACCCCGATCAGTGTTTCTACATTCTTTTTCGTTGCTTCATAAGTAGATGCCCCTACCTTTTGGACTGCGATACCGTCCGCAAATTTGTCAATTTCATTGAGTTTGACAGGACCACCTGCTTCAAAAGCTGCTTTCATACTGCGGGCCCCATTAGCCTCTACCCCAATCACTTCAATTTGTGGCTGGCTTTCCTTGATGTAAGTGGATACTCCTGCGATGAGACCGCCGCCTCCTACTGGTACCAAGACCAAGTCTAAATCGATGGACTCCCGAGCTGTATCTTCTAGGATTTCATAAGCAACTGTTCCCTGACCTGCTTGAACGTGAGCATCATCAAAAGGATCGATGAAAGTCCGATTTTCCATCCGAGTGAATTCCATAGCCGCCCGAGCAGAAGCATCAAAAGTATCCCCTACTAGCTTAATCGTAACAAAATCGCCACCAAAGAAACGAACCTGTCCAATTTTTTGTTGAGGAGTTGTGATAGGCATAAAAATAGTCGCTGGGATTTTCATTTCATTACAGGTGTATGCGACACCCTGAGCGTGGTTTCCCGCAGAAGCGCAGACAACCCCGCGTTCTCGCTCTTCTTTACTCAACTGAGAAATGGCATAATAGGCACCACGTATTTTGAAAGAACGGACACGTTGGGCATTTTCCTTTTTAAGATAAATCTTTGCCCCGTACTTCTCTGACAAGTAATGATCATAATCAAGCGGTGTATTGACAACAACATCTTTTAATACCTTATGAGCACGGACGATATCTTTTGCTGTTAACATTCCTTTTCCTTTCCAAATGAGGTAAACAAACTCAGCTGGGATGCCAGCTGAGTTTTCCACACAATCTTAGTTGTAGATCTTGAAAGCATCGTCGTCGTTTTTACCAACGAATGGCATTGCTTTACGCAATTCTGCACCGACTTTTTCAATTTCAAGATTAGCTGCTTGTTCACGGTAAGCAGTGAGTTTTGGACGTCCAGCCTTGTAGTCATTTACAAAGTCATTTGCAAATTTACCATTTTGGATATCTGCAAGAACTGCTTTCATGTTTTCTTTGACTTGCTCAGTAATCACACGTGGACCTGATACATAGTCACCATATTCAGCAGTATTTGAAATAGATTGGCGCATTTTCTTGAATCCACCTTCGTAGATCAAATCCACAATCAGTTTCATTTCGTGCAGCACTTCAAAGTAAGCTAATTCTGGTGCATAGCCTGCTTCTGTCAAGACTTCAAAACCTGCTTCGATAAGGGCAGTCAAACCACCACAAAGTACAGCCTGTTCACCAAACAAATCTTCTTCAGTTTCTTCTTTATAAGTTGTTTCAAGCAAACCAACACGAGCTGCACCAACACCTTTACACCAGTCCATCGCGATGTCTTTGGCATTCCCAGTCGCATCTTGGTATACCGCGTAAAGAGCTGGAACACCGAAGCCTTCTTCAAAAGTACGGCGAACCAAGTGACCAGGACCTTTTGGTGCACACATGAAGACATCTACATCTGCAGGAACTTTGATAAATTCAAAGTGGATATTGAAACCATGAGCAAATCCAACTGCGTTACCAGCTTCCAAGTTAGGAGCGATTTCTGTTTCGTAAAGTTCTTGTTGGATTTCATCTGGAGCCAAGATCATGATAACATCAGCCAATTTAGCAGCTTCTGCTACTGTGTACGTGTCAAAGCCATCTTCTTTAGCTTTATCAAATGACTTACCAGGACGAACACCGATAATCACATCATGACCTGTATCACGCAAGTTTTGTGCATGAGCATGACCTTGTGAACCATAACCGATAACGGCGATCTTTTTACCGTCAAGTGCTGCTACTTTTACATCTTTTTCGTATTCCATTGTTACTGCCATAATGTTTACTCTCTTTTCTATTTTTATTGCCTCTTAGGCGGTTTTAACAAATTTAAGTAGGGTTTTATACTCACTGAAAATCAAAGATCAAACTAGGAAGCTAGCTATAGGTTGCTCGAAGCACTGCTTTGAGGTTGTCAATAAGACTGACGGAGTCAGTAACATATACCTACGGCAAGGCGAAGCTGACGTGGTTTGAAGAGATTTTCGAAGAGTGTTAATCACGGGTAAAGCCAGTTGCCCCAGTCCGTGCGATATTGCGAATGCCGTAAGGACGGATGACTCGTAAGAGCGCTTCGCTCTTTTCTGCATCGCCCGTCATCTGGATAGTGATCGAGCTTGGTGCCACATCGACTACCGTTGCACGGAAAGGCTGGATAATGGCCAAGATTTCTGCACGCTTAGCAACTGGTGCCGATACCTTGATTAAAATAACTTCTCGCTCTAGGTGAGGATGATCTGTAATATCTCGCACCCGAATCACATCAATTTGGCGATTAAGCTGCTTGATAATCTGCTCCACTTCATTGAGGGAATTTACATCAATGATAATGGTGATCCGAGAAACATTTTCATCCTCTGTCGCACCGACAGAGATACTTTCGATATTGACCTGACGTCTGGAAAGCACACCAGTGAAGCGATTCAGAACACCCGAACGATTCTGGAGTTTAGCTGTCAACATTCTACGCATGGAACTTCACCCCCAACATCTCATGATTGCTCTTGCCAGCTGGCACCATTGGAAGCACGTGCTCCTTGCGGGAAATATCTACCTCTATAAACATCGGTATATCGTCCTTTAGGACTTCCAAATCTTGAGCAATGGTCTCGGGATTATCAAATTTATAGGATTTGACACCATAAGCCTGAGCCATCAGCTGAAAATCTGGCAAACTGTCAAAGACTGACTCGGAGGTACGCCCATCATAGAAGGCTTCCTGCCACTGGCGAACCATACCCAACGAATGATTATTGAGCATGATGACCTTAATCGGAATCTTGTAGATATTAAGGATGGCCATCTCTTGATTGGTCATCTGGTAGCCACCGTCTCCAACGAAGAGAACTACTTCCTTATCTGGATTGGCAATCTTAGCCCCAATCGCTGCTGGAACACCAAAGCCCATGGTTCCAAGACCACCAGACGTAACTAACTGACGTTCGTTTCTATAAGGATAATACTGGGCTGTCCACATTTGGTGCTGGCCGACGTCCGTTACCACAATGGCATCGCCCTTGGTCAACTCCCCCACGCGCTCAATAACAGCCTGAGGTTGGACAACTCGTTCCTTCTTATCATAGGAGCGCACCCGCTCCTTGTCTCGTGTCACCTTTTCTATCCACTTGCTGGTATTGTTGTGCACTTGCTCTTCTTCAAGCAACATTTGCAAAGCTTTCTTGGCATCTCCTACAATAGGAATATCCACGCTGATTATTTTACCGATCTCTGCTGGATCGATATCAATGTGGGCCACCTTAGCGCTTTTAGCAAAGGTTTTAGGATTACCAGTCAGACGGTCATCAAAACGACATCCAATGCTAATCATGAAGTCCGCTTCCGTCATCGCAATATTAGCCGCGAAAGAACCATGCATGCCACCCATACCCAAGAACAAAGGATGATCTGTCGCAATCGTTCCCTGACCCAACAATGAGGTCACTACTGGAATCTGATACCGCTCTGCAAAAGCAACCATCTCCGCTGCTGCCCCTGCATAGCTAATACCACCACCAGAAAGAAGAACAGGTTTTTTAGCCTTGGAAAGCTGTTTAAGAATCTTCTTAATCTGTAATTCATTAGGCTCAATTGTCGGTTGATAGCTTGGCAGATGTAACTGAGTGTCATAGATAAAGTCCGTATCCAGCGCTGAGACATCCTTTGGCAAATCAATGACGACTGGCCCTGGACGACCTGTGGTCGCAATATGAATGGCCTCTGTAATGATTCTTGGTATGTCTGCCGTCTCCCGTACCTGATAATTGTACTTAGTGATGGGAGTAGTAATACCGACAATGTCGGCTTCTTGAAAGGCATCCTTACCAATGCCTGGTGTCGCTACCTGCCCAGTAAAAACCAAAAGGGGAACACTGTCACTCATAGCATCAGCGATCCCAGTAATAGCATTGGTTGCCCCCGGACCACTGGTTACAACGGCCACACCAATTTTCCCAGTAGACTTAGCGTAGCCTTCTGCTTCATGAACACACCCCTGCTCATGGCGACCAAGAATATGGCGGATACCTTTAAAGCTATAAATAGCATCATAGAGGGGCAAGACTGCACCACCAGGATAGCCAAAAATAGTATCAACACCAAGATTTTTCAAGGTTTCCAAGACCAGCTGCGAGCCGGACTTAGGAGTTTCTAATTGGATTCTTTCCATATTTCCCCTTTCATTTATTTACAATTTTCTAAAAATTCAAAAAGCTTTCTACTATGATAACATTTTTGAAAAAAATTGCAAGTATCGCGGATGTTTTTTTTCATTCTGATTGAAAAAGATAAGAAAATCCCGCTAAATCCGAATGTAGCGAGATAATTATTTTATATCCATCCTTGTTCTTGAGCAATCCGGACAGCTTCCGTACGATTGTCAGCTGCTAGCTTGGTCAGGATGGTCGACATATAGTTGCGAATAGTTCCATTTGATAAATAGAGTTTTTCAGCAATTTCTTTATTAGACAGCCCAGTTGCTGCTGCCTCTAAGACTAGAAGTTCCTGATGGGAGAGGGGATTTTTATGAGTCATCAGCACTTCCATAAGTTCAGGCGAGTATTCTTTTTGCCCAGCCAAGACAGTGTGGATGGTTTTCATCAGATCCGCAATGCTCCGTTCCTTGAGCACATAGGCATCCACATCCGCCTTAACCGCTCGCTCAAAATAACCCGGCCGCTTAAAAGTTGTCACAATGATAACCTTGACAGTTGGCTGGTATTCCTTAATCCATTCTAGAACATCCAGACCTGTCTGATAGGGCATTTCCACATCCAAGATGGCCACATCGACTGGATTGGTCTTGAGTAGCTCCATAGCTTCACGACCATCTGCCGCTTGAGAAACACTAGTAACATCCGGCTGCAACTGCAAGAGCTGGCTAAGGGCATCCCGCAACATACTCTGATCTTCTGCTAATAATATCTTCATCGCTCGTCCCCTTTAATCTCATACGGCAAGCGCACGCGAATAATGGTTGGCTTGTGATTGCTGATGACCTCCACGCTACCGTCAAGTCCCTCCAAGCGCTCACGTACCGAATGCAGCTCTCGGCCCGTCACTCGCTTAAAGCCTCGGCCGTCATCTTCAACTTCCAAGATCAAATCTCGGTTCTGACTATACAAATCAATCCTGGACCTCTTAGCCTCTGCATGCTTGATAATATTGGTTGCTAATTCCAGTAAAATCATACTAATGGTAAACTGCATTTCTGTAGGAATGCTGGCAACATTGAGCTGATTATGAAGCTCCAAGTCAATATCGCTCATTTCCAGCATGGTTCGGATTGTTGCTAATTCTTCATCCAGCGTCCGCGTCTTGAGATTGTCTACAATCCGTCGAACATCTGCCATGGCCTGCTTACTGATCCGTCGCACTTCCTCCATCTCTTTCTCCGCCTGCTCGTAGGCCTCCATTTGCAGGAATTGCTGGGCCAACTCCGTCTTGACACTGAGCATGGCAAAGGTATGCCCTAGACTATCATGTAAATCCCGTCCGATTCGATTGCGCTCATTTTCCGCTAGAAAGAGATTGAGCTGAGCATTTTGCTTACTTTTTTCTTCCTTGAGCTGTTCAGCAACTTGGATACGGTGCAGACCCAGCGTCAAGAAATCTGAAAAGAGAAAGGTCGTTGAGAAAAAGACCAGATAGCCAGTGTTCAATTGATGTTGCAGATACAACCCGACCAGAAGAGCCGGTTGGATAGCTAAGAAACTCCAGAAGCGCCAAGATGTAAAGGAAATTTCCTTATAATGATAAATTAGAAGATTTGATAAATAAAAAATATACCAAACGAAGCCCACATTCAGCCAAATGGGAGTGTAAAAAATGTAAGCAAGCATGCCCCACCAGGACAGAGCCTGGTAGAAAGGCTTTTTCTCCGTGAGGATGGTGTAATAGCCCCCGATAAACAATGCTGTCCAAAGCAAAGTCAAAAGCGGGTATTCACCACTGATGACACCCGCTATTGGAAAGATGATAAAGACCAGAGAAATATGAAACATATGATGTATGTTTTTGAATTTTTCCCACATAGAATTATTTAACCTCAATCCGTTTTTTGAGCTGAAGGACTAAAATGCTAAAGAAAATGGTGTAGGCTAGGACGATTAGCATAGCAGACACATTCCAGTCATGGTGTTCCAAATAGGAAGAGACCACCTGCATGAGCTGATAGCTCGGCGTTAGCTTGCCGATGGATTGCAACCAGTCTGGAAACATGGTCAGAGGAAACCAAAGACCACCCAAGACCGCTAAAGCCATATAAACGATATTGCCTACGACCGACATGAGCTGGGCACTGGGCAGGAGACTGATCAAGACACCCATGGCGATAAAGACCATACTGCCGACCAAAAGAATTAGAGCAATCGCCAGCCAGTCCATCATGGGCACATTGACTCCACGAACGAAATGTCCGACAGAGAAGACCACGATGATGGAAAGCAGAAAGGTCAGTAAAGTACTAAAAAGCTTTGATATATAATATTCTACCATAGAAACAGGCGAATGCTGAATCAATTTTTGCCAGTTATTGGTCTTGTCCGACTGCAAGGTGCTAGGAATGCTAAAAAAGGCACTAGACATGATACTAAAAAGTGTCATAGAAAAGAGATAGGTTTGGAGCAAAAGCGCCGGTACATCAGAACCTGACATCATTCCTGAAAAGATCAGATAGAAAACGCTGGGTAGCCCGATAGAGAGCAGGTAGTAGGCTGCCTGCCGCTTCATCAAAATCAGCTCCATTTTCATTAAACTTGTCATATTTTTCATGATGCTGCTCCTTTACTCTTGTGTCGTCTCAAAAATACTATCCAGCAGGGTGCGATTGCGGACTTCGATTTCTTCAATCGTACAGCCATGCTCCTGCAGAATTTGCCAGACTTGACTGGCATCCTTGGCCGCAAAAGATAGAGCCTTTTGCTTGATTTCAATCTCTTTCACACCAGCTATCTTTTCCACAATTTCTTTATAAGAAAGCGGCAGGGTGAAGTGTTTTTCCTGCTCTTCCTTGCGCATGGCATAAGGCGTGGTGTCGCGGATGAGCTCTCCCTTATGAAGCACCAAAATCCGGTCAGCTGTATGCTCCACTTCTTCAATGTAGTGGGAAGAATAGACAATGGTCACACCTTGCTTCTTGAGCTGGTCCACAATTTCCCAGAAATGCTGGCGAGTCGAGGTATCCATGGCCGAAGTCGGTTCATCCAAGAAGAGGATCTTTGGACGGCCAATCAAGGCTAAGATAAAGGAGAAGAGACGTTTTTGACCACCAGAGAGCTTGGAAGCCAGCTGGTTCTTTTGCTTGTCAGAAAAGCCCAATAAGGCATCGATTTCCTCTTCAGTCAGGCTATTAGGATAGATAGAGCAAAAGAAAGAGAGGAGTTCCTTGACTTTCAAATCCCCCACCACTGTATTTTCCTGAGGCAAAATGGCAACCATCTCTTTTAAACGATTATCCGTCGGCTTTAACCCCTGAACTAG
Source organism: Streptococcus cristatus (assembly GCF_003943815.1). GTDB lineage: Bacteria > Bacillota > Bacilli > Lactobacillales > Streptococcaceae > Streptococcus > Streptococcus cristatus_F. The sequence continues at coordinate 138,169 of NZ_RJNA01000006.1, forward strand.
GGCTTGACCAGAAGTCAGGAATTTATCGCCTAGGAGACAATCCATCAGAGTTGTTTTGCCAGCTCCGTTAGGGCCAATCAGAGCCACACAATCCCCTTCTTCAATGTCAAAGGAAATGTGACGCAAGATTTCCTTTCCCCGAATGCTTTTAGATAGCTTTTTCACTTCAATCAATTTCATGATCTTCCTCCTTAATAAAATCATAGATGAGCGGCCAGATGACAAAGACAACTAGAATCACTCCCCATACTCCTATATAAAATTGCCGGGGTAGAAATCCCAACAGAAAACCCGGTATCATCTGAAAACACCATACACCCATTGCAACTCCAATGAATAAGAGGGTCAAGTGCTTTTTCATTTCTACTTTGCCCTTCTGCTTAACTTAGCCACTTCCTTTAGGACATAGCTAGCCATTCCTAAGCTAGCAAAAATCTCCCAAGGAAAGCGATAAAGACTTGCTCCGCTCATTCTCGCCAACTGATAAAACATCATCCCAACAAGACTCAAGACTGCTACCTTTATCAACCATATTTTCATGTAACTACTCCCTATTTCTTCATTTCTTACTTGTATTATAAAACTTCCTGCATCTTCCGACTAGATGATTTTGTCACTAGACCATATGACAAATGTCATGGTTTCAGGCAACAAAAAAAGACGAGATGACTCGCCTTTTAAATATTCTTATTCTTCTTTCAAGCCGCCTAATTTCATACCTAAAATAAACATTGAAGGAGAGGCGTCTTTTATGTCATTAAGTCCCAATTCTTTAAAGAAAGATAGGCTTGCTACTTTCGCTATATCCATTTTCTCAAAATCCAGATCAACTATGGCCTGTAATTTCTTATCAGCTGTTACGGAGTATTCAATCGTCACTCCTTCCATATTCCTAGCTTCCACGTAGTTTGGTTCTGATTCCATTCCTTCTCGAATGATAGCTGTCATTTCCTCTGGGCTCATAGTAGCTGCAGCACCACTGGCTTCTTCTGGCAAATTACTCAACAGTTCCATTCGAAGTTTCAAGAGTTTATCTCCTCGATAGGTCACCGTATCACGATGATGGATGCCTTTGAGGTCTCCGACCAAGGTTTTAGAGACAATAGCTGTACTTTCAGAAGAAGCACTCGTAGAGGAGTCACTTGAGCTTGAGCTCGAGCTAGAACTTGTTTTAGCAACTTTTGATTCAGCTGGAACTTTCGGACGATGCTTGCCAGATTTTGGAAAGACGCAACCTGTCAATAACACAGAAGCAGAAATAACTAGAATAAATAACTTTTTCATAGTACACCTTTTCTTTTTATTTTTTCCAGTATACCATAATGCCACTATCTTGTCTAAATCTTACATATAAAAAAATCAAAAAGCTGGGACAAAAGTCCCAGCCTCTCAATTGTCTTTGGATTGTCGAGCAAGACGCGGTGGTTGAGTGGGCTCTAATACGCTGATTTCATCAACTTTTACAGCCCTACTCAACTGTGCGGAGGTGGGACGACGAAATCGAATTCTAACGAATTACCGATTTCTGTCCCACTCTCAAATAAATTATTCTACACTAAAAATATATGGATAAACTGGCTGATTTCCTTGGTGGATCTCGACTTCTAGATCTTCATATTCTTCCATTAGATCTTGAGCCAAGCCATTTGCTAATTCCTCGTCACCATCTTCACCGATATAGATAGAAACAATTTCACTGTCCTCATCCAACATCTTCGCAAAAGTTGCCTTCAGAGTTGTCAACATATCTGGATTTGACACAAGGATTTTGCCATCAACCATACCCAAGTTATCATTTTCATGGATTTCGAGGCCATCAATGGTCGTATCACGAACTGCAGTCGTAATGCTACCGCTGACCACGTCGCTCAAGGCAGCTGTCATTCGCTCATGGTTCTCTTCAATGGTTTTTCCACTATCAAAGGCCAAAAGACTTGTCAAACCTTGAGGAAGCGTGCGTGTTTCAATGACAGTCGTCGGTTGCTCAAGCACTTCTGCCGCAGATTGAGCTGCCATAAAGATATTTTTGTTGTTTGGCAAGAAAATGATATTGCGCGCATTCACCTGGTCAACAGCCTTGATAAAGTCCTCTGTAGAAGGGTTCATAGTCTGACCACCAGAAATGATATAATCCACGCCCTGAGCCTTGAAGATTTCAGCAAGACCTTCACCAGCTACTACTGCAATAATAGCGTACTCTTTTTCTTCAGCTGGTTTAGCAGATTTTTCTTCCTTTTCAAGCTGGGCTTCGTGCTGGTTGCGCATATTGTCCACTTTTACCTTGACAAGGCTACCATACTTCAGCCCTTCTTGCATAACAAGACCTGGATCTTCTGTATGGACGTGCACTTTCACGATTTCATCATCATTAACTACCAGCAATGAATCGCCAAGCTCATTCAAATAATTACGGAATTCATCATAGTCAAAGTCCTTGACATAGGTTGGTCCTTGCTTCAAAGCCACCATGATTTCTGTACAATAACCAAAAGTGATGTCTTCTGTCGCCACGTGGCCTGCTACAGACTTGTGGTGTTCAGCATTGATCATCTGGCTCATCGTAGCCGGAGTCGCTTGGAAATCTTCTGATGCGATGTATTCGCCAGTCAGAGCAGATAGGAAGCCTTCATAGATAAAGACCAAACCTTGACCACCAGAGTCCACAACGCCAACTTCCTTGAGAACTGGCAACATATCTGGCGTTTTAGCAAGGGCAGCCTTTGCTCCTTCAAGAGCCGCTTTCATAACTTCGACAGCATCATTTGTCGCTTCAGCTTTCTTTTTAGCACCAATGGCCGCACCACGAGAAACAGTCAGAATTGTTCCCTCAACTGGCTTCATAACAGCCTTATAGGCCACTTCTACACCAGATTGGAAAGCAAGAGCCAAAGCTTGTCCATCAAGCTCATCTTTGCCTTTTACGCTTTGCGAAAAACCACGGAAGAGTTGAGACGTGATAACACCAGAGTTCCCACGCGCACCCATCAAGAGTCCCTTGGCAAAGATAGCGGCCACTTCACCAACTGTTGATGCTGACTTATCAGCTACTTCTTTGGCACCATTTTCAATGGTCATGCCCATATTCGTTCCTGTGTCACCATCTGGAACTGGGAAAACATTTAAAGAATTGACATATTCAGCCTGTTTATTTAAACGAGTTGATGCCGCCTGCACCATTTCTTGAAATAAACTAGTAGTAATATTTGACACGATTATTCTCCTACAACTTTAATATTTTGGATATAGACATTCACTGTGTGGGCAGTGATCCCAAGTTGATTTTCCAAACTAAACTTAACGCGTTCTTGGATATTCTTGGAAACTTCACTGATTTTAATGCCGTAGCTCAAAACGGTATAAACATCAACTGCAATACCACCATCCTCAGACGTTTTTACTACCACACCCTTGGCATAGTTTTCTTTACCCAAAAGAGCTTGAAAGTTATCTTTAATTGCATTTTTGCTGGCCATTCCAACCACACCAAAAATTTCGGTTGCTGCACCGCCAACGATTGTCGCAATCACGTCATCAGTCAGCTCAATTTGACCATCTTTTGTATTGATTTTTACAGTCATCACTCGTACCTCAAAAGTATTTTATAGTTTATTTTACCATATTTTAGACAGAGTGTAAAAGAGGAAGGACAGAAATAAACTGTCTAGTCTGAAAATTCAACAACAAAAAAGGGAAGGAATAAATCTTTCCAATCCCTTTCATGTATTAAACGCGTTCAACTTTACCTGACTTAAGCGCGCGAGCTGAAGCCCAAACTTTTTTAGGTTTTCCGTCGATCAAAACAGTAACTTTTTGAAGATTTGGTTTAACAGCGCGTTTTGTTTGGTTCATCGCGTGAGAGCGGTTGTTTCCAGATACAGTCTTACGACCTGTAAAGTAACATACTTTAGCCATTAGTGTGTTTCCTCCTATTAGATCTAATATTACGGATGTGCTAGCACCACATACCGTACTATATTATCAAAAAACTTAGCTTTTGGCAAGTAAATTTTCCCAAACTTTGCAATTTCTGACCAATAATCCGTTTTCTTAAATGTAAACAATCTTCAAAGATCCAAAGGCGACGTTACCGCGCACATATAAAGTCTTATCTTTCTCATTGACATTATGCGGATTGACCACTGTACCGAAAGCATTGTCCACATTCAGCTCTACTTGCCAGTTGCTTGGAATGTAAAGTACCGCACTACCGAAAGATACTTCCACATCAAAACTAGCAGAATCACCTAAAATTCTGGCATTATCAAAATAGACAGCCGCACTGCCAAAAGAACACTCTACTTTATCATGGATAAAATTATCCGAGTTGATATAGCGAGTGCCGCTGCCAAAGGAAATCTCTCCTTCCTTTGTAGACAAGCCCTTGCCAGACAAATAACGGACACCCCAGATCCTTCCTGGCTTGAAAATCATGTTAAGCCCAATGCAGGCCAAAACACCACCCATTACTAAGGTGCCTGTAGAGATTGCCAAGAAGTGATAGACAGAATTAGCAATTATCAGAGCAATAATCGTCATGATCAGAGCAGCACCAAAATCTCGCTCTAAGAAATTTTCCAAGGCAAAATACGCAAACATGCCGACCAAAAGTAAGGGCCAGATATTAAAATTGAACATGGGAATACCGAAATTTCCCTGAAGCAAAACCCAGCCGGCTAAAACCAAAAAACCGACACCTAGAATTGTTTTTTTCATGATGATTACCTCACTTCACTTAACTTTTCTTTTAGTAGTTGATAATAATGTCTTGAAACATGCACTTTTTTATGCGTTTCAGAAAACTGGACGGAACTGGTACCCGAGAAAGACTTTTCTAGAGAATAAATCGCCCTAGCATTAGCAATGGTTGATTTGGAAATTCTGCAAAAATAGCGAGGCAGCAATTCCTCCAACTTATAGAGTTTCAACTTGACCTCATAGGCATCATTGCGCGCGTGGGCAAAGATTTTGGCTCCATCGGTCTCGAAAAAAAGAATCTCCGCCAAGTCCACAAAATACTCACTATTTTCCTTATAAAAGAGAATGGCTGGAGCAGTCGCTTCATTCAAAGCATCTTGAATCTTCTGAATCCTCTCATCAATCCGCGATACTCGAATCACCAATTCTGTATCAGCCAAACGATCGTCTAGCTCAATCCGAATCTTCATAAGCACTCCTCCCCTCTTTCTATCTTCATTATAACAATTTCTTGAAAAGAAACAAGGGACTTTCAGTAAGTGGTCAATTTGGAGCAGTAAGTGGTTATTTTAAAAGATTAAAATGAAATCAAAAATCTTGAATTTTCCCAGCATAAGGCTTCAAAGAAATTAATCATTACCCATTTTTATCAACACGACAATACTGATTTACTACTATTTCTATGATCATAAGCTCTCTATCCAGCCTAACAATGGATAAACCAGGTATGAACAATTCTAACGCTCCTTCTCAAACCACACTTGGCTATTTCGCTTAGTTTTAGATAAAAACTAAAACCTATTCTCCATACTGGCTTACGTCTCATTTGACAATTTTTTCCGTTTTGATATAATGGACGCTAAGGAGGTATCGTATGTCAAAACAAAAAATTAATCGTTTTGTCGGATCTATTGGAGCTTTTATTGGAATTCTTGTATTCGTCGCTTATATTCCACAAATTATCGCAAACTTACAAGGATCCAAAGCTCAACCTTTCCAACCACTATTCGCAGCAGTTTCTTGCCTGATTTGGGTTATCTACGGTTGGACAAAAGAACCTAAAAAAGACTGGATCCTCATTATTCCCAATGCTGCGGGGGTGATATTAGGTGGCCTAACTTTTCTTACTTCTTTATAAGAATTATATAAACAAAACCAGCAACCCCATAAAAAAGGTGCTGGTTTTCTTTCTGCCGATTGCAGGGATCGAACCTGTGACCTACGCGTTACGAGTGCGTTGCTCTACCAACTGAGCTAAATCGGCCTCTACCTATCTCCTATTCTAGCACTCTGAATGATTTTGTCAAGTTCTATTGGCAGTTTGGAAACTCGAATGAAGCAAATATTTTACCTGAGAATATACAGTATCTTTTTGAAAGATCACCAGCAGTCAAACTCATATTTCAAACAAGTTCTAGAAAACCTTATTTTTCCGATATAAAGCTATTGATGTAGCCGCTAAATTGTTTTATAATAGCTTGAATTCAAAAAAAGTGAGGGATCTTATGAAATTCTATTCATATGACTATGTACTGAGTCAGATTAGCCAGCAGAATTGGGTGATGGTGATTATATCAGCCTGCTTGGTTTTAGTGACGGGATTTTTCGCCTTTAAGGCCTATAAAGATAAACGAGGAAGTAAGTTCCGTGAGTTATCCATTATTTCTATCTTGTCCCTAGTAGCCACTGTTTTGATTAGCATTACTAACTTCCAAAACAATCAGTCAAATGACAATCAATTCCGTAGCTCCTTGCATTTTATTGAGGTTGTCTCAAAAGAATTAGGCGTTGAGAAGGAAAAAGTCTACGTCAACACTTCAGCTACAACAGATGGAGCTATCATTAAGGTTGGCAAACAATTCTACCGTGCTATTAGCGGAACCGATCAGGATAGCTATTTATTGGAAAAAATGGAACTGTACAAATCAGACGTTGAACTCGTGGAGGTTGAAAAATAATGAGCTTTTTTATTACAATTGCAATTAAGTTAGCTTTGGGACTCGTTTCTCTCGTTTTTGTCATCAATATGACAGGTAAGGGAAATTTAGCACCAAGCTCTGCAACAGACCAAGTACAAAACTTTGTTCTCGGTGGCATTATCGGCGGGGTCATCTACAATAGCTCCATTACTATCCTTCAATATGCAATCATCCTAATCATCTGGACTATTCTGATTTTGCTCTTAAAATGGCTGAACACCAATGTTTCCTACATCAAACACCTGATTGACGGGAAGCCAACTATTATCATCAAAAACGGCAAACTAGATCCTGAAGCCTGCCGTTCAAAAGGCCTATCCGCATCAGACGTCGCTCTGAAATTACGCTCCCAAGGAGTCTTCCAACTGAAAGAAGTCAAAAGAGCTGTCATCGAGCAAAATGGTCAATTGATTATCGTAAGAATTGGCGACGAAAATCCGAAGTATCCAATCATTACGGATGGAGTTGTCCAGCTTGAAATTTTAGAATCTATTGGTAAGTCAGAAGAATGGTTGATGACCGAACTCCAAAAAGAAGGCTTTGAAAATGTCTCCGATATCTTCATTGCAGAATATGACAAAGGCGAAATTAATGTCGTGACTTATTAAAAATGTTTTGTCATTTCGTAGCAGTTATTTGCTTTTTCTTAGTAAAGAGTCTATACTTGTATGTATTATCTCGCTTGAATGAGTATCAAACCGCATCCAACTTAGATAATACATTTAATAAAGGGAGGAAATTTCCATGTCAATCGAAGAAAAATTCAACCAAGCTAAAGGTTCTCTCAAAGAAGGATTGGGAAAACTTACTGGCGATACAAAAACTCAAGCAGAAGGCACTGCTGAAAAACTAGCTTCAAAAGCGAAAGAAGTTGCTGAAGACGCAAAAGGCGCTGTTGAAGGTGCTATCGCAGGCGTTAAAAACATTATCAAAAAAGACGAAGAATAATCATCATCTGTCGTTCTTATAAAAAACACTCTTATCCTATGCTTTTAGCAGAACTAGGGATAAGGGTGTTTTTCTATATTGCTAAGGCATTGATTTTTCAGAATAGAACAAAAGAAGCCCAATAAGGAGAGGCTTGGAATATACGTAAATAAATTTTAACGTATTGAGGCAACTGACTCTGTCAGTTTGCAGCCACATTTGTAAGCGACTAAAGTCGCAACAACTATGTCAATTACACCAATTTAATATAAAAATACAAAAAGAACACCAAGAAAGGTGCTCTTTGTAAGTATAATAATTCTTTCGAATTAACGCTTACTAAATTGTGAAGCTTTACGTACTTTCTTAAGGCCTGGTTTGAAAGATTTTTCTTTGAATAAATTTCAAAAGCTTGTAATATCAATGTTTTCACAAGTTTTCAAAACTCAAAATTTCATCCAATTCCAACTAATCTCATCTGAATGGTGTGAACTTTATCCTAAAAATACACGAATTGAGCTGATAAATACTAAAAGTTCACACCATTAGTTAAATTATTTTTTGTTACATACATTTTTTTAGATGATATATCTCCTAATTTATTTCTTATAGCATTTGAGCAAACCTCCGTTATCAGAAAACAACCAGAAAGAAAAACCGCAAAATTAATATTTTCTTTCTGGTTGTTTTTTATAAATTGAATTTGCAGTAAAATACTTTACTCATTTACACTATCCCTTTCTTCTATGTACTTTCTTTCATCTAAAGAAAAACCTCGTATTCATCAATTTTATTTTGTTATAGGTAAGAAAGAAGAACAAACAAGAAAAACACGGCATAAAAACCTATTCAGTTCATCGTCCTCAATCCTTGTCTGCTTCATTTTCTTTTACGAGATCGTTTTGTGAATCTTTTTCAGAGAGTTTTTGATCGATATACTTGTCAATGTTTTCGTAAAATTCCTTGGTCGTCTCACTGTCTAATTTTGTCGAATTATGGACTTGATTGACTTTCAATTGAACAGATTGAATACCGTAAGAGTCTTGTTTTTGGCGAATGGTTTCTAATTCTTCTTCTGAAATCGGATCTCCAACAACTGTCAAGACCAATTCATTGCTACTTGACTTGTAGACTTGATTAATGATCGTATGATTGGCGAACTCTTTTCCTACAAACTGTTTGATCCCTTCTTTTCGTGCTTGATCCATCGTCAGAGTGACTGCTGAATAGCTGGCTGGAAGAACCAATAATACAATCAAGGAGATCAACCCAATTCTCATTTTCATGTTTAGCTCTTTAAATGAACTTAAGGGAGATTGTCTCATCATAATTCTTGTTCCAACAATATTGATTAGCATGATAAAGACACAGTTGATCAAGAAAAGATAGAGAGCCCCAAATAAAAATCGTACATTTCCATTAGCTAAACCATAGCCTGCAGTGCAGATAGGTGGCATCAGAGCTGTTGCAATGGCTACTCCTGGTACGATATTGTTTGCTTCTTTTTTCCTTGAACCAATAAAACCTGCTATCCCACCAGCAATAGCAATGAGAACATCCCAAATGGTTGGAGAGGTTCGTGCAATCAACTCGCTACTTGCATAAGATAAGGGAGAAATCCAGAAATACAGAGTCGAGACAAGCAAACTGACCAATACTTGAGTAAATAAAACCTCTAGAGATTGCTTGATTAAACGCGTATCAAAAATAGCTAAACCGAATCCCAGTCCAACAATCGGTGTCATGAGAGGTGAAATCAACATGGCTCCTATAATGACAGCTGTTGAATTCATATTTAGTCCGATAGAGGCAATAAAAATTGCACACATCAAAATCGCTGTATCTCTCAATCGAACATGAAGGTCATCGTATAATTTCTCACGGTATTCCCGTGTTGAATAATTGGCAGTCATTTGTCCTCTCCTCTTTCCTTATTTAAATTGGTATAATAATTAAAAATAACAGCTGATAAACAGCCAAAAAATATGAGCCCATAAATCGTCAAGAAGACACTGGTAATCCTTCCAATCAAGGTCACAGCTAGGAGATCCCCGTAGCCGACAGTCGTCGAAGTCACAAAAGCATACCAAAGACCGTCTCCGTAATTTGTGATAGCAGGTTCAACTAGGAAAAGCACGCCTCCTGACCCAAAAACAAAGGTCACAAAACTCAGAGCAAACCGAGTAAAACCCGTAACCTGCATAATATGCCATAACATTTTTAAACGTTTCATTTGTTCTCCTTATTCATACTAGCTCCTGACCGAGCCGTTTTTTTCCAATAATCAAAGTGAAGATAGGACATGATCTCCATCAGAGAAAGATAGACAAACTGATAGATCTGATTTAAGCTGATTATCAACTGATATTGTTTGAAAAATGACTGGAAGAAAGACCAGATATGACTGTCTTGAATCAGTCCCTTCTTAATATCAGACAGGATATTAGCTAAAGCTCCCAAGGACTGAAACGGTAAATCCTTGACATTTATATAGATCCGGTCCACCACATCATTCAGACTGGTATCTTGGATGGCATGAAATTCTCCAAAGAGAACTCCTGCCGCTCCAAGAGTAGAAACAAATTCCACCAAATAATTTCTGAGGAAATTTTCTCAACCTTTTCCCATAATGTGTTTAGTGCCATCCATAACGATCCCAACCAGAAAAAGGAAAGAAAACAAGCAAAGAAATTTTGCCGTAAATCCCAAAAAGCTTCAAGACTTGGTGTTGTTGGTTTTTCTAACTCTAAAACCAAGATGGTCATAATAATTGCTAGAACAGCATCTGTCAATACAATTAATCTGTCTTTCTTCATCGGATTGCATCCCCTTTCTTTTTTGTAACATTCTATCTTATCGCATAATATTGGATATTCTTTCATAATCCGACTACAAACAAAAATAAACCAAAAAGTATGTCCCTATTATACTATATTTAACTCTAGAAGTATTCATCCATCTAATTAATAAATATATCATATTTCACAATAAGTGAATACTATCAAAGATTCATCCCCTTGCACTTCATCATGTAGTGTTGCTTAGATTTATCA
>NZ_RJNA01000007.1 GCF_003943815.1 Streptococcus cristatus
GACAACTATATCAGTATATCACCTATCCACTCCCTTGTCAACACTTTTTTTGAATTTTTTTATCTTTTTTACAAATTTATTTCCCACCACCATCAAAATCACTGATAAATCAATAACTAATAGGGAAAGGTAACATCTCCCTCTTACCTCTCCCTTATTCTCTATATCACCGTGCTGCTGAAGTCTATTAAATATTCCTCTAACTCTCGCAACAGTCTTTTACGCCCCTTAAAGCGTTCGTCGCCTAGTGAAATTTAGTATTCAAAGGCACTAACTTAAACATGATCAAAGTTGTAAAGTTGAGGATAGTGTTCGCACTCTGGATTTTTGGGGTGACAAATAGCCCGACCAAAGTAGATCATAGCCTGATGGGCAGCTAGCCAGCGTTCAGGTGGGAGAACATCCATAACACGTTTTTCAACTTCTAAAGGACTTGCTGACTTTTTGACAATATCGTGGTGTTTACAAATACGTTCAACATGCGTATCAACGGCAAAAGCTGGAATACCAAACCCTACACTCATGACCACGTTAGCTGTCTTACGCCCCACCCCAGCTAAACTTTCTAATTCTTCCCGAGTCTGAGGCACCTGTCCATTGAAATCGTCCAAGAGTTGCTGGGCGCATTTTTTTAGAAACTTGGCCTTATTTCGATAAAGTCCTAAGCGTGAAATGTGCTTGGCAATATCTGCCTCGGATGCTGCTGCCATAGCTTCTGGAGTAGGATAAGCTAAAAATAGATTTGGTGTAGCTTTATTAACCGCAGCATCTGTCGTTTGAGCGGATAACATGACTGCCACGAGTAGCTCAAAATGATTTCTAAAATCTAAACTCGGTTTGGCATCAGGAAATAGGGCAATAATCTCCTCGATGACATGGCGTGCTCGTTTTTTTGATAGAACCATCAGTATAGAATCTCCTTTGCTTGTTCTATATTATAGCATAAATTGATAAAGAAAAAGCCGAGCGTGCTCGACCTTTCTTATACTGTTTTTTCAACTTTTAGGATTTTGACGTCATAACTGCCAACTGGTGTTTCTACTGTTGCAATATCACCAGTCTTCTTACCAATCAATGCTTGACCAATCGGACTTTCATTTGAAACTTTTCCCGCAAAGGCATCCGCACCAGCTGAACCAACGATAATGTATACTTCTTCTTCAGTCTCACCGACTTCTTGAATCGTAACAGTTTTACCGATGGCAACTTCATCTTTAGCCACCGAATCACTATCAACAATCACAGCATAGCGAATTTTAGTCTCCAGACTTGAAATTTGTCCTTCAACGAAAGCCTGCTCGTCCTTTGCTGCTTCATATTCACTATTTTCTGATAAATCTCCGTAAGAACGAGCAATTTTAATGCGTTCTACTACTTCTGGACGTCGAACTAATTTCAATTCTTCTAATTCTTGTTCTAATTTTTCCTTTTCTACAAGGGTCATAGGATAAGTTTTTTCAGCCATTACTTTATTTTCTCTCTTCTTTCTATTTTTTTGATAAAACAAAATTATGTGGAAAACCACATAATTTAGTTAGAACTTTCACCTGATTGGTTTAATTTGCTATTAACGTGTTCTTCCACATTCTTAGCGTGTTCTTCGTAAGTATTTGCAAAATATACAGCCCCTGTTTCCACATTTGCTACAAAATACAAGTACTCTGTCTTACTTGGATTAATGGTAGCTTCGATAGCAGACAGGCTTGGACTATCTACTGGACCAGGCATCAAACCTTGCTTCTTGTACACATTATAAGGCGAGTCAAGATTTGTATCAATTTCAGCATCTTCTTTAAGAGTTGTCTTTTGACCAAGTTTTCCTTGAGCATAAAGAAGCGCAATATTGCTCTGAAGTGGCATAGCTTGGTTCAAACGATTATAAAAGACGCTCGCAATATCTTTGCGATCCTGATCAGTTGATCCCTCTTTTTCAACTAAAGAGGCGAGTGTTAAAACATCATTAACCGTCAGATTCTTAGACTCAATTGTTGAGTAATACTGCGATAGATTGGTATTCATAGCAGCCAACATTTGGTCAAGCAGTTCTTCAACCGTGGTTTCTTTTCCATAATCATAAGTAGCTGGGAAAAGATAACCTTCAAGACGATATTTAACACCACTATCCTTGCTCGGCAAAGTTGCTAGAAGCTGCGGATATTTAGCTGCCATTTTTGCAATAAAGTCTTCATCTTGAGCTTTATTTAGAAAATCTTCCTTACTGAATGGTGTTTTAGTATTCTTGTTCGCAGTTTTTGCAGCATTGACAGTAGTTGCTTCGGCAATTTGCTCCAAAGTGTATCCCTCAGGAATTGTTATCTTGCCAAGAACTGGAGGCTGTGGTGTATCTGTTCCACCTTCTTGTAATTGCTTAGCAATCGTGTCTAAGTCCATACTCTTTTGAAGATTATAGTAACCAGATTGGAAATTACCATAACTTCTGATTTTTGAATAAAGATTAAAGACTTGAGCGTTCTTAATCAGGCCTTTCTTTTCTAAAATCTCTCCGATTTGTTTGGTGCTAGAACCGGCAGGAATTTCCACTGTCACATACTCTGCTGATTTGGCATCTACTGGTTTCAGCGCTGAAGAGACATAATTGTATCCTACAAAACCAGTAATACCAAGGCCCAATAGGAAAAGTACCAAGACTGTCATCACGATTCGATTGGCTAGGCCGTTTTTACGTTTTTTCTTTTTACTACTATTGGTACGATCTGCACGTGAACGTTTCTTTCCATGAGCAACATCTCTACGGCTTAGCGTTGGTTCTGCAGTAGAAAAGTCTTTTTTAGCTTCTCTTTCATCTGTAGTGTTTGAATCAGGTAACATTGTTTCTTTTATCTCATCTGCAACTGGTACTGCCTTTTCTTGATAAACTTCTGAATGAGGCACAGAAGTTTGAACCTCTCCAGACTCTATATTTTCCTTCTTAGCAACATCAGCTTGTCCTGGTCCATCAACATTTGATGGAACTTCCGAAATCGTAGAATTACGAACTATATTTTCTAGCACATCTGCCTGAGTATGAACAGTAGGATCGCTTTTTCCCATTGGCTCTTCTACTTTGATCTTACTAGGTTCTTCCTCTACTGAAGTATCCTTCTCTAGAACCTCATGAGATTTTTCAACAGCAGAAACGAGAGATTCCAAGCTCTCCGCCAATTCCATTTCTTTACCTAAAAGAGGCTGCGCTTCTTCCTGAACTGAGTGATTTTGGGTACCATTGGCTGCTGCCAACTCATTCAAAATTTTCTCTTTAAAACTCAGCGTCTTTTCGTTATCCTGTGAATTTTCAGTCAAAAACTTGATCTCCTTCTTCATAATCCCTAACATTATATCTTAAAAGTCAGATAAATGCAATCATATCCGACTTTTAAAACTATATTATTTATGAAAGTTATATCTGGGGATTTTCCCAAACCATATCAAACCATACTTCATCTGCATACGTTGAGGCTGAACGGCCTTCGTTGACAAAGTCATGTTGCTCATAGTAGGCTATCAAATAATCATGACAAGTGAGATTAATGCCGTGGCGTTCATCAGCAATCGCAATCTCCTTCATAACTTTCAACAAGGCTTTTCCTACACCCAAGCCCTGTGCTTCTTTAGAAATGGATAGACTAGTCACAGAGATAAATCCGCCAGCCAGATAGCTATAATCTTCAACGTCCTCCGTAAAGGAAATATCTTTTAAATAGCGTTCTGGTCGGACAGGACCTTCTAAATAGCCCAAAATCTTGCCATTTTTTTCTGCAACCAAAAAAGTTGAGGAAATCTTTTCAATGTGTTTCGCCAGTATTTCACGACTAATAGCCTCTTCTGGACTAAAATTTTCCAATTCGATAGCATAAATGGCATCTAAATCAGCCATTTGAGCTTGACGGATAATCATTCTTTCTCCTTAAAATTGGGATTTTCCCACACCATATCAGACCAAACACCCCCACCATGAGTTGAGTCAGAAATGCCTTCGTGGACGAAACCATTCATCTCATAATAAGGTATCAGCTCATCATGACAGATTAGGCTAATACCCTGTCGATTTTGCTGAACAGCTGTCTCCTTGAGAGCTGCAAGCAATAAGGTTCCGACCCCCTGCCTCTGAAAATCAGGATGGACGGACAGCCTTTGGACAGCAATGAAGCTACCTGCTGAAGGGTTGGATCTGACCTTGCTAAAGAGATCATCTGTCAGATATCGCTCCTGAACAGCTGGCCCAACAATATAGCCCGCCAGCTGACCATGCAGCTCTGCCAGCAAAAAAGTATCCGAGATGCGTTCAATCCGCTCTTTGAGAACTTCTGCACCGACTGCTTCTGCTGCTGGAAAATTCAACTGCTCGATTGCAAAAATTTTTTCCCAGTCGCTAGAGTCGGCCTGCCTAATTCGAATTGGTGCTTCCATCCAGTCACCTCCTACTGAACGTTGCTGGTCAGATTGGACAAGAGACGTTCAAAGGAATATTCATAGGTCTGGATATCTCCAGCTCCCACCAGTCACCTCCTACTGAACGTTGCTGGTCAGATTGGACAAGAGACGTTCAAAGGAATATTCATAGGTCTGGATATCTCCAGCTCCCATAAAGACATAAACGGCATTATCGTGGTCAAGAAGCGGAGAAACATTATCCACGTCAATCACCTTGGCACGCTTCACAATCTTTTCAGCCAAATCTTCGACTTTGACATCGCCCCTATCCACCTCACGCGCAGATCCGTAAATCTGGGCTAGATAGACTGAGTCAGCTTGATTGAGGGCTTCCGCAAATTCGTCCAAGAGAGCAATGGTCCGAGTGAAGGTGTGCGGCTGGAAGATGGCCACAATTTCCTTGCTTGGATATTTCTGACGAGCTGCATCCAGAGTCGCGATAATTTCCGTTGGATGATGGGCAAAGTCATCAATAATGACTGTGTCGTTGACAATCTTTTCTGTAAAGCGGCGCTTAACCCCACTAAAGGTCTTGAGATGTTCCCTTACTAGATTCAAGTCAATACCTGCAATGTAGAGGAGACCGATGACCGCTGTCGCATTCATAATGTTGTGACGGCCAAAGCTTGGAATCTGGAACTCACCCAGCTCTTGCCCACGGAAGGAAACTTTAAATCCTGAACCACTAGTAGAACGCAAGAGGTCGTGAGCAACAAAGTCGTTGCCTTCTTCCTTGAAACCATAGTAGTAAATCGGCGCATTTGAAGTAATACGGCGTAGTTGCTCGTCTTCTCCATAAACGAAGAGTCCTTTTGTAATCTGCTTGGCGTAATCATTGAAAGCATTAAAGACATCTTCCAAGCTTGTGAAATAATCCGGATGATCGAAGTCAATATTGGTGATGATCGAATATTCCGGATGATAAGGCATAAAATGACGTTCGTACTCGTCTGATTCAAAGACAAAATACTTGGCATTAGCAGAACCGCGACCTGTACCATCCCCAATTAGATAGCTAGTATCT
This sequence comes from Streptococcus cristatus, assembly GCF_003943815.1. GTDB lineage: Bacteria > Bacillota > Bacilli > Lactobacillales > Streptococcaceae > Streptococcus > Streptococcus cristatus_F. The sequence continues at coordinate 5,456 of NZ_RJNA01000007.1, forward strand.
GTGATATTAGACAGAACATGAGAAAGAATACCCGTTGTCGAAGTTTTCCCGTGAGCACCTGCTACTCCTAAGCTGACAAAGTCACGCATAAAGCTACCCAAAAATTCATGGTAGCGCTTGTAGCTAATACCATTGGCATCTGCATAGGCAATTTCCACATTGTTATCTGGACGGAAGGCATTACCGGCAATAATTTCAAAATCTGACTGGAGATTTTTCTCATCGAAAGGCAAAATGGGAATCCCAGCCTGCTCCAGACCACGCTGAGTGAAATAATATTTATCAACATCGCTTCCCTGAACCTTATGGCCCATCTGATGCAACATCAAAGCCAAAGCGCTCATACCTGAGCCCTTAATTCCGATAAAATGATAGGTTTTCGTCATGATTACTCCTTAAATCTTAAACAACTGAAGCCTTATTGTCCTTGGGCATCTGAACTCAACTTGGTGATGTCCAATTCCTGTGCTTTTTTATGCTTATTGTGTTTTTCTCGCTTCTTGCCCTTGTTATAGACTTGGCTGGTTTTGAGAAAATCGTAGTTATTCTTTTTCTTTTTTTCTGGATTCGTTGGTACTTCTATGAGAGGTTGAGACTGAACATCTGCTAATATGTAGCTATCTTGCTTTAGCTTATCACTGAACTTCGTTAACTCACCTGGATTTTCCTTTTGGAAAGGGGCTGTTGGTTTAACTGGATTTCCCTCAAAAGGAGGTGCCACCTTCCGACTACGAACCTTATTTGGGAGCTTGCTCGTCAAATAAGCAGCTGAACGTTTTTTCCTCAGATCAGCCCGAGCTTCCTCTCGTGCTTGCTCAGCATAGCGAATAGCTGGATCTTTCTTATCAATCGGCTTTTTAAAGTCCGTAACTGGAGCTTGCTTCTTTCTAGCTTTACTTACAGTTTGACTAGGAGTAGCATGAGCAGGATTTTCTGGCTTAGCAATCGGCATCCATTCTAAATAATTACGGTCCTGATAGTCCCCTTTAATGTTGCTAATCAGATCCAACTCATCGTACAAATTCATGTGTGGCATTTCTGTCAACATGATTTCGTCATCAGCAATTATAGGAAATTTAGTATTTGTCATAGCATGTCCTTTCAACTCTTCATTATTATAAACTATTCAAACTATTTTTCAAGCGATTCAGATGAAATTCCAAGAATTTCTCGAATTTCTTCCATCGAAAGACTAGAGCGAGACTCTGCACCATCTAGAATCGTTGAAACTAGATTTCGTTTGGTGTCCTGTAATTCCTGAATTTTTTCTTCAATAGTCCCCCGTGTAATCATACGATAAACTTTTACATTCCGTTCCTGACCGATGCGATGAGCCCGACCAATAGCTTGGGCTTCTACTGCAGGATTCCACCAAAGATCCACTAAAATAACAGTATTTGCACCAGTTAGATTGAGACCGACACCACCAGCTTTAAGAGAAATCAGGAAGGCTGATCTTTCTCCTTGATTAAAGGCTTTGGTCATCTCCTGACGTTCTTTTGCTGGAGTTGAGCCTGTGATTTTGAAGGACTCCATTCCCATCTGGTTCAGTTCTTGCTCGATAATATCCAGCATGCCACGGAATTGTGAAAATATCAGAACACGATGTTCACCGTCTTGGATCTGCTCCAACAGCTCACGTAAACTTTCCAGCTTGCCGCTTTCCCCATCGTAATCATCCATAAAAAGCTTGGGAGTATCACAGATTTGACGGAGTCGCATAAGACCAGACAAAATTTCGATTTTACTACGATTGATTTCCTCCTCTGTTGCATGGAGAATTCGCTCCTGCATTTGCTTGAGCAGAGCTAGATAAATCGTTTTCTGGCTGTCTGCGAGTTCATTACGATAAGAAATCTCAATCAAATCAGGAAGCTCCTGCAAGACTTCTTCTTTCTTACGCCTCATGACAAAGGGTTTAATATAGCGCGCAACCGTTTCTGCCGGCATCTTCAAAAAAGCTTTCTTGCTCGGTAATAAGCCCGGAAGGACGATCTGAAAAATTGACCAAAGTTCGCCGAGATGATTTTCAATCGGCGTGCCAGACAAGGCATAAGTCCGCTCCACCTCAAATGCTCTCAGATATTGAGCAATCTTGCTCTGGTCATTCTTCATGACCTGCGCTTCGTCCAATACCAAATAGTCAAAATGAAGTCCTTTATACTCTTCAACATCTTGTCTGAAGGAAGCATAACTGGTAATGGTAATCTGATGGTCTTCCGCAATCACAGCATCTCGAACATTTTTCAGTCCATACACAACAGCGACATCTAGGTCTGGAGCAAATTTGGCAAACTCATCGCTCCAGTTGTAAATTAGACTCGACGGCGCCAAAATCAAAACTTTCTTAGACTTGGTCAAATGAGCAGTCAAGAAAGAAATGGTCTGAAGGGTCTTTCCCAAGCCCATGTCATCGGCTAGAATGCCACCAAATCCATATTTATTCAGAATGGATAGCCATTTTACACCCGTTTCTTGATAATCTCGAAGCTCTGCCTGAACTTTCAGCTTAGGCAGAGGAAAATCCTCTGGGTGGGTCAAATCATAAGCCAGCTGGCGAAAATCCTCCGACAAGTCAACCCTTTCCTGATCTTTGAACAATTCAGAGAGTTGATAGGCAGCCAGGCTATGCGTTTGGATGACCCCATTTCGGGAGTGTTTGCTTCTCAATTGTTGCAAGGTCTGGCTGATTCGCTTACTATTCTCATCAAAAATCACAACTTGACCCGTCTTGCTGATAAAGTAATCCTTTTGGCTCAACAACGAATCTAGAACATCATCTACCTCAGACTGATCGATACCAGTAAAATCAAAGCCAATATCCAAGAGCCCACCATTCATACTGATGGAAACCTTCGGAGGTGCTGTTTGTGATAGACTCTGCAGCTCATCTGACAAGTAGACATTGCCCAATGCTCTAAAGCGCGGAATCAAGACAGAGAAGAAACGGTAAATTTCTTCGGGTCGTAAAGGCGGACGCTGGCTGATAAAATCATCTGCAAAACCTGCCTCCAGCATTGCTTTAAAAACTTGCTGTTCCCGCTCAAAATTGCTGGCAAAAGGTAGATTTATCAGCTCTTCACGACTGGTTACAGTCTGACTACCATAATCAAAGACAAGATCCAGCAATACTTGCTTGTCAGCCCCTAAATAAAAATTGAAATCCACGGTAAAATCATGAATGAACAGTCGCTCAGGTGCTGTCACACGGCCAATTTTTTTAAACTCAAGCAGACTCACTGCCAGTTTGGACTGCTCAGACACATCAAACTGCAGGCGCTTGACGCGCTCTTGCTCAATCGGCAATTCCTGTAATGCCTTGACTAACTTGGTCTGCTGAGCTGTCAGTTGATAGAAGGTCTGATTATGAAAGATAAATTGCCCCCCATAGAGCAGCTTATAATTCTTTTCAGATATCAGCAGCTCAAAAAAGTTTTCCCGTTCTTGCACCTCAAACTGATAAATCTCCGCCTCTTCATGCAAATCTTGGAAAAATACCTCAGCATAATCATAAAAGCTATATTCCAAACGAAACGAAGTGAGATTCATCAAGCGAGTCACGCCTTCCTCAAAAAGACTGGCTGGAAAATAAAGGTGCCGCCCAGCATTGGGAAAGACCAACGAAGAGTCCTGTCCCTTATAATCCGTCACCAAGCCTCGTAAAAATTCTAGTAGGTCTTGACTAGCTTCATCAAAATTCTCCATTCGGATAGGCTCATAGTAGTTCTTACCGATTTGATAATGCCCACCCTTATTCAAGGTTCTCAAAAAGGACAAAATATCACGCACTACATAAGAGCGCTCATCCGGCAGACGGCTAATCCGCAGGCTCCATAAAAATTGTCCTGTGTAAGCATCTTCCTGTCCAGTCGCTGATAGCTCATAACGCATTTGCTGACTGGATTTATCTAGCAAAATCTTATCCAAAAAAAGGCTACCAAAAGAAACCAATTTCTGGGCTTCCTGACTAGAAGACTCTTTGTCTGTCATCTTCGCCAGCAGATCTTTACCCACCGAATCATTTTTCAAAAAATATTCCAAGGCAGCCAGATGGGCACAGTACTTCTTCTTTTGAAAAAAATCACAGGAGCAGAAAACTGCATCATCATCTAGACTATAGCGTAGATTGTACTGATCCACGCGCGTGTATAAAAAGGAATCTTTGACGTCAAGAATTTCGACTTTTTTGCTGTCACAGAGGGCAATTCCTTCCGTTCGAATTTTACCTGGAATTAATTTAGCCATACCTACCACCTAACATTTATCCCTTTATTATACCATAGGACAGCTATAAAAATAAAATAGAATTTCTTTATTTGCAAACATTCTTTGAAGTAGAATAAGCGAGAGCTTTCTCTACAACAAAGAGCCGTCCATTGGACAGCTCTTTTACATTATTTTACTTCTAACAAACCGATATCTCCATCTTCACGACGATAGATAACATTCGTTGTACTATCTTCAACATCTGTGTAGATGAAGAAGTCATGTCCCAACAAATCCATTTGCAAAATAGCTTCATCTAGATCCATTGGTTTCAAATCAATATGCTTAGAACGTACTACTTTGGAAGATGCTGCATCAGCGTCTTCTACTAAAGCATCAGTGAACAACTGGCTAGTTGCAACCTTGTTCCGGTTTTTCTTTTCAATTTTTGTCTTATTCTTACGAATCTGACGTTCAATCTTATCGATAACTAGGTCGATAGATCCGTACATATCTTGCGAAACATCTTCTGCCCGAAGGGTAATAGAACCAAGAGGAATCGTTACTTCGACTTTCGCCGTCTTCTCCCGGTACACTTTCAAATTTATCCGTGCATCAAGTTCTTGCTCTGCTTGGAAATACTTCTCAATCTTCTCAAGTTTAGAAACTACGTAGTCACGGAGAGCATCAGTTACTTCTAGGTTTTCACCACGGATACTATATTTAAGCATATAAGTACCTTCTTTCTAAACATAAATGTTTTATTTACAATATCATTATAACGCTTTCATTCTTTTTTTGCAAATATTTTCTTATCTTGCGAGTGAAAATGTCAAAACTTCTTTCACACCTGCTTCCAGCAATAATTCTCGAGCTAATTGCAAGGTTTTTCCAGTCGTATATACATCATCTATCAGAAGAATTTTTTCTGGCAGAAGGACATCTTTTACCAATGTAAAACATTGCTGGCTTTTTAAACGTTCTTGGCGATTTTTACTGGATTGGGCAAGCGCATCCTGCTTTTCCAGCAACTGTTTATAAGGCAAACCAGCCGCTTGCAAGAAGCCTTCCACCTGATTAAAACCTCGACTTTGGTATTTTTCAGGGCTGACTGGAATAGGAACCAGAGTATATTCTTTGAAGTTTCTGAGACTTTTTTTGAGAACTTCCGCAAAAACAAATCTCAGAAGATAATCTCCTTGAAACTTGTATTTGCTGAAGAAATCCTTCATCAAATCATTATAAAGAAAGCAAGCCTGATGCTGCACCAAATAGCCTTGCGTTTCCCATATTTGACAATCCGAGCAGACTTTCGCTTCCCCATCCTTCCAGCAACGTGGGCAATGGATAGAGGAAATCGCTTCAAATCCTGCTCGACAATGTTTACAAATTGTATTTTGCTCTTTTTGTAATAAAATCAAGGAAGAAAAAGTCCTATTTTCTTCTACTGCCTGGCTGCATAACAAGCAATTTCTCATAGGCCGGCCTCCTTGTTCATCAGTTTGATTTCACGAATCGCTTTTTCGATTGAATGTGTGGTACCATCGTGAAAGAAGAATAAATCTCCCGTTGGCCTCTCCATACTACGTCCCACTCGGCCAGAAATCTGAACCAAGGCGCTACGACTAAAGAGGCGATGGTTGGCTTCCAGAACAAAGACATCTACACAGGGAAAGGTCACACCACGCTCTAGGATGGTCGTCGTGACTAGAATAGTAATTTCTCGTTTGCGAAACTCTTCAACGATTTCTAGACGATTTTCAGTTGTCGAAGCCACAAATCCGACTCTTTCCGCTGGAAATATCTCCTCCAAAACTTGCGCAAATTCTTGACCTCTTTTGATTTCCGAGGCAAAGATCAGTAAGGGAAAGCCTGTTTTTCTCTGTCTCTCGATATACTTCTTCAATTTAGGTGGTAGTTTCTTTTTTGCTAGATATTTTTGAAAATCTGCCAGCCAAACTTTTTGGGGCACAATCAAAGGATTGCCATGGAAGCGACGAGGAAGACTAAGTCGTTTTAATTCTCCTTTTTGAACTTTTTTATCTAGCTCATCCGTCGAAGTGGCAGTTAAGAAAATCGTCGTTCCCTCCTCCTTGACTGACTGCTCCACGGCATGGTAGAGTACAGGATTGTCCACATAAGGAAAAGCATCTACCTCGTCCACAATCAGCAAATCAAAGGCTTGATAAAATCTGAGGAGCTGATGGGTAGTAGCAATGACCAAGGGACTACGAAAATATGGCTCGGATTCCCCATGCAAAAGCGAAATCGGGCAGGCAAAATCCAGCTTGAGCCGGCGATAAAGCTCCAAACAGACATCAATCCGAGGGCTGGCTAGGCAAACGGCACCTCCACGATCAATCACTTCTGCAATCACCTGATAAATCATTTCCGTTTTGCCCGCCCCAGTCACTGCATGGACTAGGCTATTCTGTTTTTGAGCAACTGACTCTAACAGTCCCTGAGAAACTTTCGCTTGAAAGGCTGTTAATTGTCCCTGCCACTTGAGTACCTGATTTTCTGGGAAATCTTCCTGTGGAAAATAGTAGAGTTCTTGATCACTCCGAACTCTCCCCAAAATCAAGCATTCCCTGCAATAGTAGGCATTGACAGGTAGTTGGTAGTTCTCCTTGTCCACTTGAGAGCCACAGCGGCCGCAAAACAACTTCTTCCTTTCCTCTCGCATACTGGGCAGTCGCTGGGCCTGCAAGCGCAGCTCAGGGCTGAGCTGATCCTTTGTAAATATTCTACCTAGGCAATCATTTCTTTCTAACATACTTTTTTATTCGTAAAACTTTTGGAAAAATCTATTTTTTTGTGTACAATAAAACTATGGAATATAGAACAATTAGACAAGACGGCCAAGCCCAAGAAGAAATTAAAAAATCTCGTTTCATTTGCCACGCCAAGCGCGTTTACTCAGAAGAGGAAGCCAGGGATTTTATTGCTGCTATCAAAAAAGAGCACTATAAAGCCACTCATAATTGCTCTGCTTTTATTGTCGGGGAGAAAAGTGAAATCAAACGAACCAGTGATGACGGCGAGCCCAGTGGTACGGCAGGCATTCCTATGCTAGGTGTCATGGAGAATCACCAGGTGACCAATGTCTGCTTTGTGGTCACGCGCTATTTTGGTGGGATTAAGCTAGGAGCTGGTGGGCTCATTCGGGCTTATGCTGGCAGCGTCGCTTTGGCAATTAAAGAAATTGGCCTGATCGAAATCAAAGAACAGGCGGGCCTGCGCCTCAAAATATATTACAGCCAGTACCAAAACTTCGATAACTTTTTAAAAGCTGAAGATCTGATCGAATTCGATACAGAGTTCACAGATCTAGTTGCCACAACCATCTATATCGACAAGCAGGAAAAAGAAACGCTAGAGCAGAAATTAGTTGAATTTTTCAATGGAAAAATCCAAATTGACGATCAAGGTTTGCGCGAGGTTGAAATTCCTTTAACAGTTGAATAATCTTAAGGGCTAGGCCTAGTGATAAAGAATTTTTATCGTGGCCATAGCTTTTTTATATTTTACAAAGTGCCACTTTCAGCTTATACTAGTCTCATTAAAGTATTGAGGTAGGAAAAATGGCAAACATTTATCAAAATATCACAGAATTAGTTGGAAGAACGCCAATTGTTAAACTTAATAATATTGTTCCTGAAGGAGCCGCTGAAGTTTATGTCAAGTTAGAAGCCTTCAACCCTGGCTCTTCTGTCAAAGACCGGATTGCTCTCAGTATGATTGAGGCCGCTGAACGCGATGGCCTTATCAAGCCTGGCGATACTATTGTGGAAGCAACCAGCGGAAATACTGGTATTGGTCTTTCATGGGTTGGAGCAGCTAAAGGCTACAAGGTTGTCATTGTGATGCCAGAAACTATGAGTGTGGAGCGCCGCAAGATTATCCAAGCTTATGGAGCGGAGCTAGTTTTGACTCCGGGTAGCGAAGGAATGAAAGGCGCTATTGCCAAGGCAGAAGAAATCGCTAAAGAACGAAATGGCTGGTTGCCACTGCAGTTTAACAATCCGGCTAATCCAGAGGTTCACGAACGAACAACAGGAGCAGAAGTTATCGCTGCTTTCGGTGAAACTGGACTGGACGCTTTTGTCGGTGGTGTCGGAACTGGTGGGACTATCTCTGGTGTCTCTCATGCTCTTAAAAAAGCGAATCCAAATGTCCAAATCTATGCGGTTGAAGCGGATGAATCTGCTATCCTTTCTGGTGAGAAACCAGGTCCTCACAAAATCCAAGGACTTTCAGCTGGCTTCATTCCAGAGACCTTGGATACAGCATCCTATGATGGTATTGTCCGCGTGACTTCTGATCAAGCGCTAGAGTTAGGACGCCATATTGGTGGTCAGGAAGGTTTCCTAGTCGGAATTTCATCTGCTGCGGCTATTTTTGCAGCCATCGAAGTCGCTAAAAAACTAGGAGCTGGTAAGAAAGTCCTTGCCCTAGCACCTGATAATGGTGAACGTTACCTATCTACCGCTCTCTACGAATTTGACGCTTAATCGTGAAAAGAGTTAACAAAATTCCTACCCGTTTGGGTAGGAATTTTTTACTCTTTTTGTTCTTTCAGAAAAGCTTTGGCTTCCCCTATCCAGATTGGCAATTGCTTACCTAAGGGCGCAAATCCAATTTTACAACGATCATTTGAAAAGCGATGTCGTCTCGGTAAACGATGTTTTTCCTCCTCCAAAGTTCGCATCGATAAGCTGGCCTTACCAGAAAACTCATCATAATCTACTACCTGCACAAGAACCTGATCACCAATTTTCAAAATATCGTGAATATTGTCGATATAGCCCGTCCGAATCTCAGAAATATGAATGAGCCCGATCAGACCGCTTTCTAGTTCGACAAAGGCACCGTAGGGCTGAATCCCTGTAATTTTACCCTTTAACTTATCTCCGATTTTCATTAGTCTATAACCTCAATCGTCTCAATAACAACATCCTCAAGCGGTTTATCCATTGAAGCTGTCTCAACTGCTGCGATCTTGTCCAGAACTTCATAAGAAGCCTCATCCACCAGTTGACCAAATACAGTATGTCGGCGATCCAAATGCGGTGTCCCGCCCTTGCTAGCATAAACTTCAGCGATTGGCTTTGGCCATCCTCCCCGAGTCAATTCCTTGGTTGAATAAGGAAGACTGCTATTTTGGACAATAAAGAACTGACTGCCATTGGTATTTGGTCCAGCATTCGCCATTGATAGGGCACCACGAATGTTATAAAGTTCGGGTGAAAACTCATCTTCAAAGCGTTCGCCGTAGATAGACTCTCCGCCCATACCAGTACCTGTCGGATCGCCCCCTTGAATCATAAAATCTTTGATAACTCGATGGAAGATTACTCCGTTATAGTAGCTATCCTTTGATAAGGCGATAAAGTTGGCAACTGTTTTGGGTGCTTGCTCTGGGAAGAGTTGAATCTTCAGTTCACCATGATTTGTCTTGATCTTTGCAATTGGACCTTGAACCTCGTCAAGATGGAGCTGTGGGAAGGTTAATTCTTTCTCCACCATGCCCAATTGTTCCAAGACGTCAAAGATGCCGTCTTCTTCGACCGTTTTTGTGATAAAATCAGCCTTTTTCTGCAATTCCTCATGGGAAACTCCCATAGCAATACTGAGCCCTGCATAGTCAAATAATTCTAAATCATTGAGTCCGTCGCCAAAAACTAAGACATTTTCTGGTTTGAAATCGAGGTGCTCCACGACCTTGGCAACGCCAGCTGCCTTTGAACCTTCTTTCGGTACGACATCCGATGAATACTCATGCCAACGTACCATACGGAGAGACTTGGCCAAATCTTCTGGCAACTGCAAACTGTCACCTACATCCTCAAAAGTCCACATTTGATAGATTTCATGATCTTGGTAAAAATCAGGATTGACAGCCAGATCTGGATAAATGATATCAATTGCTGACGAAATCATCGGATTACGAACAGACAAAGCCGCTTCATGACTACCTACCAAACCGTACTCAATGCCCACTTCCTTGGTCCAGGAAATGTAGGATTCCACGCATTCTTGCGGAACGACCGTTTTAGCAATGACTTCGCCTTTTCTATTTTCAACATAAGCCCCATTCAAGGTAACAAAAAAATCAGGATCCAAGTCACGAATTTCTGGAACAACTCCAAAAATGCCACGACCAGAAGCAATTCCTGTCAGAATTCCCTTTTCTCTCAGTTGCTTAAATACAACTTTGATCGATTCTGGGATGAAGCCCGTTTCCTTGACCCGCAAAGTATCATCGATATCAAAGAAAACAATCTTAATCTTTTTCGCCTTATATTTTAATTTTGCCTTCATATTTTCCTCTTTCAATTTAATCTCTTCTATTATATCATTAAAAATCGTCTTGCGGAACAAGATGATGCTGAAAAGCGTAGACGACTGCCTGGGTTCGATCGCTCACTTCCAGCTTGGATAAAATATTGGACACATGCGTCTTGACCGTTTTCAAGGAAATAAAGAGCTCATCAGCAATCCGCTGGTTTTCATAACCCTTAGCTAGAAGCCCCAAAATATCCCGCTCCCGCGCTGTTAAATCCTCGTAAAGCTCTATATGATTTCGATGGTATTCGACCTTCTTGCTGACTTCTGTTTCAATGGCAAATTCACCCTTTGCAACCTTTCTGACGGCATGGAGAATTTCATCCGCACTAGAAGTCTTCAACATATAGCCACGGGCACCAGCATCCAACACAGGATAGATTTTTTCATTGTCCAGATAGGAAGTCAAGATTAAAATCTTTGCCTCTGGCCATTCTTTCAAGATAGCCAAGGTAGCATCAATGCCGCTCATCTCCGGCATGACGATATCCATCATAATCACATCTGGACGGCCTTCCAGAGCCTTTTCGACACCTTCTCTACCATTGGTAGCTTCTGTTACTTCTTCAATATCGTCCTGTAATTCAAAAAAGCTTTTCAAGCCCAATCTGACCATTTGATGGTCATCCACTAGTAATATTCTCATTCTTTTCCCCTTCTAACAATGGAACACTGATTTCGATAGAAACTCCTTTTTTGGGAGCCGTTAGAATCTTCAAGGTGCCAGCCATATCATGCACTCGATCTTCAATGTTTTTCAAACCATAACTCATGTCAGCCAAGCTAGTCGGATCAAAACCGATTCCGTCATCAGAAACCTTGAGTTTGAGTCTATTTGGCGTCTGATAGAGATAGATGTCCAGACGACTGGCCTGAGCATGGCGCAAGGTATTATTGATTATTTCTTGGATAATCCTAAAAATATGCTCCTCTATCTGCTTGGGCAGGCTGACCACCTCATGCTTAAACTGGACAGTCAAGTCTGACTTATCTGTCAACTCTTTGATTAAGACATTCATGCCCTCTACCAAGGTCCGATTTTCCAACTCTGTCGGACGTAAATGTAAGAGCAAGATCCGCAAGTCTTTTTGCGCTGTCTCTAGAATGTCTGCGATTCCCTTTAACTGCTTCTGGAGATTGTTTTTATCAAGATGCTCCACATTTCCAGCGACACCTGAAAGAATCATATTAGCAGCAAATAGCTCCTGACTGACCGTATCATGCAAATCGCGAGCAATCCGCCTGCGTTCTTTTTCGATAATCTTCTCTTCTGCCTGCAAGGTCTGATTCTCAGATTTCTGCAAATTTTCGGTTAGACTATCCAACTTTTCTTTTAAGCGGATAAGAGAATCGTCCAGTTCTACCTGCCCGGTTTCTTGTATGTCACCGCCTTCTAAAATAGCTTTTAAATTCTTTTGAACTTGAGAAAGAGACAGGTGCTGAAGAAAGCGCGCAGCAGCGGCCAAGAAAATAGTCAGCGCTAAGCCCAGAACCAGAACAAAAAAGGCAAAGGACTGGAGCAGTTCCAGATTATTCAGCAGCTTTTGCCATTCTAAATTAAAAAGATTAAAAATGTAATGAAAGATAATCCCTAAAACGAAGAAGGTATAGAGAAAAATAAGCAAATAACTTGTTTTTTTCACTTTCTAACAACCTCCACATTTCCTAAAAAGCTGACCAAGACAATTTTTACCGTTTTGCTGGCTCGCTTATAATCAGGCGTCGTCAGAGAAATCGTTTCATTGCGTAGCTTGCATGGCGGATGATTTAAAAAATTCAAATCTCCATACAAAGTGTTAATCTGAAGCTGAATTTCTACATCTAAAGGGATGATAATCTTGGTGTCCCCAAAGCCCTTACGAATCACAATCACATTATCATGATTAACCACAATGACATCCTCTAAATGAATGGTATCCTTTCCCATCATTCTCAAGAGATTGATGTCATGAAACTGGCAGTCATCCTTTGAGAAATGCTGCAAATCCCCCAACCAACGATTTTTTTCAGCCCGAACTTCGGTCGCATCTTCAAAGAAAAGATGGGTTTCTTGATTTTCTTTATAAAGATAAGGATAGGCCACAATCATGCCGTAAATCAAGGCGAAGAGGACAGCGGCAATAACAAAAGGATTGAGCATGATAATGAAAAAGAAGACAATCATGGTCGCAACCAATAGCGAATTGCCTCTCTGCTTGCCGAAATAATAATATAAAAACAAGAGAAAGAGTAGCATGATGAGAACAACACGCGAAAAATCGGCAGCCAGCATGGTAACCAGCGCCATTGATAATAGAATCGCTTCAACAAAGATGAATAATTGAACTTTCCACATAGCTATTCCCTTCCTTACATGTCTATTGTAACAAAATTAAGCAAAAAAACCTCCGTCTGAGGCATGAAATAGCAAGATTATCCTATCTTAACCAGCTGAACTTCTTGGTGCTAGACTTCTCTACTCTTTTCCTCTAAAAAGCAAAAAATCACTTCAAATGCTGTTTAAGCAAAACAAACATCTAAAGCGATTTTTAACTTTATTTCTATTGTTTAGATAAACTTAGAAATGGACTTGAGCTTCCAAGCCAAAATGGTCACTAACGACTGGACCACGTTTCCCATCAAAAACAACAGCAGATCTTTCAATATTGAAATCTTTACTTGTAAAAATATAATCAATTTTTAGAGCATCTTTGTTTCCTGCCCAACCAGCAATATCGCCTTCAACCGTCGCTGTACCAATCGTTTGGTCAGCCACCTTATGGCTGTCCTGAAGAACAAGCGGGCTTTGAAGAATGTGCTGGTAACCCTCGTAATCAACGGGATTGTTAAAATCTCCCATGAGGACAAGAGGAGTCTCAACTTGCAAGAGCTCAGATTCAAATTTCGCCCACTCTCCTTGGAAGCCTTTATCCCACCAAGATAAGTGACAAGAAGCAACCGTGATAGGCTGACCATTGAGCTCCGTTTCTGCCAGCAAGACTTTACGTGTATGGTAGTCACTTGGATCATTGATATCAGACACCAAGAGTTCTCTTGCCTTCAGGGGTTTTCTAGACAGGATTGCGACCCCTTCATTGTAAATATCAAACCCAATATGATTATAAGCCCAAGACCAGTAATAGTCCAGACCTGCCTCAGCTAGTTTCTCAACCAGACGCAGGGCATAGTGGTCCTGGTGAATCGGAATGGCGCCATCTACCGCATAATAGAAGGGAGCCTGAACAACCTGTTCAGACTCCACTAATTGATTAACTTCCTGCAGGCAAATGACATCATATTTTTCTTGGAGAATCCGCTCAGCTAGCTGATTTAGCTTGCTTTCTTGTTCTTCTTCCATCCAACTATGAGTATTTAAAGTCAGGAATTTTGCCATGATTTCTCTTTTCTATCTTACAATTCTACTTTAGCCACAACTGTCTTAGCAGCGACTTTACCGAATTTTTCAACTGCTACTGATTTGATTGCTGGAGCATTTGTGAAAACAACGATAGTGGTTGTTTCACGACCAGCTTCTTTAATAGCCGCCAAATCTGCTGTTACCAATAGATCACCTGCAGCAACGGTTTGTCCTTCTGCTACATGTACTTCAAAAGGTTTGCCTTCAAGGCTAACAGTATCCAAACCGATATGAACAAGAACTTCAAGACCAGCTTCAGTCAAAAGACCAAGAGCATGTTTTGTAGGGAAGACGCTTGTCACTTTACCAGCTACTGGAGAATAGATCTTGCCATTTGCTGGTTCAACCGCAAATCCGTCACCCATCATTTTTTGTGAGAAGACTGGATCTTTCACATCTTCCAACTTGACCACTTCACCATCAGCAACGGTTTCAATTGCTTCTGTCACACCTTTGTAGCTAACTGCTGCAGCTGCAGACTCAGCTTTTTGGCTTGGTAGAGTTTCAGGAATTACTTCTCCTGAATCCAACAAGTCTTGGATATCAGATTTAAGAACGTCAGCTTTTGGTCCGTAGATTGCTTGAACACCTTGGCCTTTCATAACCAAGCCCATAGCGCCTTCAGCTTTCCACTGCTCTGCTGTTCCAACTTTTTCAGCATCTTTGACAGTTACACGCAGACGAGTCATACATGCATCTACATCAACGATATTAGCACGACCACCTAGAAGATTGATAACATTAACGGCTTGAGAAGCTGCAGCAACTTTACCATTACCAGATTCTGATGAAGAAGCTTCATCTGAACCTTCTGCTGTTTCATAGTTACCGTTGCGTCCTGGAGTTGCATAGTTGAATTTCTTGATCATGAAGTTAGAAATGAAGTACATGATCACTGCAAAGAGAACTGTAACCCAGATAAAGTTGATGACATCCATACCCAAACCAGCATTGATTGCCATTGGAGTACGAGTCAAGAATTCGATTGATCCGAATGAGTGTACACGAAGGTTGACGATATCTGCCATTGCAAATGCAGCACCTTGTACAAAAGCATAGATGATATACAACGGTGTTGCAACAAACATGAACATGTACTCGATTGGTTCAGTAACCCCTGTCAAGAAGGTTGCCAAAGCAGTCGCAATCATCATACCTTTGTATTTGTGTTTCTTGTCAGCATCTACATTGCGGTAAATAGCTGCAGCAACACCCATAAGGATACCAAATGAACCGATCATTTGTCCAACTTTGAAGCGAGCTGGATGGAATGTGTCAAGCAAATATTGGTACTTAGTAGGATCAGCTGTCTTAGTACCAACCAAGTCAGTTGCCCAAGCCAACCAAAGTGGATCTTGTCCAAATACTTGAGTTCCTTTAGCAGCACCAGTCAATACTTCATAAGTTCCCCCAAGTTGAGTATAGTTCATTGGGATAGTCAACATGTGGTGCAAACCAAATGGAAGCAAGAGACGTTCTAAAGTACCGTAGATGAATGGTGCTAGGATTGGTGCAGTATCTTGTGAATTTGCAATCCAAACACCGAAGTTGTTAATACCTGATTGAACAACTGGCCATACGAATGACAAAACAATTGCTACGATTGCTGAACGCAAGATAACAACGAATGGTACAAAACGCTTACCATTAAAGAATGACAAAGCATCTGGCAATTTACGGAAGTTGTAGTATTTGTTATAAGCTGTTGCTCCGACAAAACCTGCGATGATTCCGACGAAAACTCCCATATTCAAAGCAGGAGACTCAAGAACACTGATAAAGTAATCAGAAACCTTGATGCTTCCTCCTAAGAAAGTGCTAACCACTGCTTTAGAATCTTTCAGCATATCGCTTGATACACCAAACATAACCCCAGTGATACGGTTAATCAAAATGAAGGATAGACCTGCCGCAAAGGCACCACCAGCACGTTCTTTCGCCCAGCTACCTCCAATAGCAAGAGCAAAGAGGATATGCAGGTTACCGATAACCCCCCAACCAATTTGTTCTAAAACGCCACCAGTAGTCACTAGAAAACCTAGCTCAGGATTGATCATCGGAATTGACTTACCAATACTGATCATCAAACCTGCTGCGGGCATAACCGCAACAACCACCATCAAAGCTTTACCGAATTTTTGCCAAAATTCAAAGCTAAAAATGTTTTTGAATGAATCTTTCATCATCCAGACCTCCTTATATTTTCACAAACCACCCCTTGATGAAATCGTTTGCATTGAATAATACTATTATACCACTATTTTTAATTTTGTAAAGGCTTTTATAAAAATTATTTTGGGACTTTTTCCTATATTTAGTGGAATAATATATAGAATAAGGTAAAATTTTAGTATGCAAGCGATTGCGTATATTCCCATAAATTTACTGAAATAACAATAAAAAAAGCCGAGAAACATTCAATTCCATGTTTCTACAGCTTCTTTTTTATTTATATTCTTTTTTATAGCGGTCAGCTTCTGCCTGATTAGCCCAGACATAGTGACCAGGACGGATCTCAACCATGCTAGGTTGATCCACTGAGTAGTCATGCTGCTCTGGATCGTAAACCTTTAAGACCTTTTTGCGCTCCAAAATTGGGTCTGGAATCGGCACAGCAGACAAAAGGGACTGCGTATAAGGGTGGATAGGGTTGTTAAACAACTCTTCTGTCTCTGCCACCTCAACGATAACCCCTTTATAGATAACAGCGATTCGATCTGAAATAAAGCGAACTACAGAAAGATCGTGAGCGATAAAGAGATAGGTCAAACCAAGTTCTTTTTGGAATTTTTTCAAAAGATTCAAGACTTGCGCACGGACGGAAACATCCAAGGCAGAGATTGGCTCATCCGCAATGACGAAATCTGGCTCCATGACTAAGGCACGAGCAATCCCAATCCGCTGGCGTTGACCACCAGAAAATTCGTGAGGATAGCGTGTCAAATGCTCAGCTAAAAGACCAACTTCACGAATGATATTCTTAACCTTTTGCTGACGGTCTTCTTCATTTTCAAAAAGATGATAGTTATAAAGACCTTCTGAAATGATATAGTCAACCGTCGCACGCTCATTCAAGCTGGCAGCTGGATCTTGGAAAATCATTTGAATCTTACGGATCAATTCAGCTTCCTCAGATTTAGATTGCTTCCCGTTGATCTTTTTCCCTTCGTATAAAATCTCACCTGCACTAGTATCGTTCAAGCCGATGATAGCACGGCCGATGGTTGTCTTACCAGAACCAGATTCACCTACTAGGGAAAAAGTTTCTCCTTTATTGATAAAGAAATTTGCATTTTTTACAGCTACAAATTTCTTACTTCCTTCGCCGAAGGAAATTTCTAAATCTTTAATTTCAACTAATTTTTCAGTCATTTCCTTCCTCCTAAGCTTCTAAGTGATTGAAGCCCATTTTTGAACGAATTTTATCATGAAGGTTTTCGATAATAGCTGGCTTCTCAACCCTTGGTGCATCTTCGTGCAAGAGCCAGGTCTTAGCCCAGTGCGTATCGGAAACCTGAAAGGCAGGAGCTTTTTCTTCGAAATCAATAGCCATTGCATAGTCCGAACGAAGTGCAAAAGCATCCCCTTTAATGCTAGTGTATAGTGATGGTGGTGTACCTGGAATCGAGTAAAGTTCACCATTTGCTTCAGCTAACTGAGGCAAGCTAGACAGCAGGCTCCATGTATATGGATGTTTTGGATCGTAGAAGATTTCTTCAACCGTTCCATATTCAACGATTTCACCAGCATACATAACCGCTACTTTATCAGCAATACTTGCTACAACACCAAGGTCGTGGGTGATAAAGACAGTCGTAAAATGGTATTCTGCCTGCAATGACTTGAGCAAGTCAATAATTTGGGCTTGAATCGTCACATCGAGGGCTGTTGTTGGCTCATCACAGATCAGAATATCTGGACGACAAGCCAAGGCGATCGCGATAACAATCCGTTGGCGCATCCCACCAGAATATTGGAAGGGATACTCTTCAAAACGTTTTTCAGCGTCTGGAATTCCAACTTTTGTCATGTAGTCGATTGCCATTTCTTTGGCTTCTTTGCTTGTTTTTCCTTGGTGTTTGATGATAACTTCGGTAATTTGACTTCCGATTGTATTAATAGGATCTAGACTAGTCATGGGATCTTGGAAAATAGTCGCAATTTTAGCACCACGGATGGGTTCCCAGTCTTTGTTGCTCTTTAGGGCCGTCAAATCAGTTCCTCGGTAATCAATCGTTCCTTGCGCTACACGGCCATTTTCTTCCAACATTCCAGTAAATGTTTTTGTCAAAACAGATTTACCAGAGCCAGATTCTCCAACCAGAGCTAGAACTTCACCTTCAACTAGGTCAAGGGAAACGCCTCGAATGGCGGTCAATACTCTGTCACGAACGTCAAATTCCACGACAATATCGCGAGCAGTCAATATTACATTTTTATTTTTTGTCATATTTACTCCTATCTATGTGTCCGTGGATCACTTGCATCGGCTAAGTTTTGACCAACTACGAAGAAGGACAGGGATACCAAGATCAGGGTTGTCAATGGAATCCAGAAAAGGTAAGCGTTGGTTGTTACGTTTTGTGAATAGTCGGAAATCAAGCGTCCCAAACTTGGTACTGTTACAGGAAGACCAAGTCCAAAGAAGGAAAGGAAGGCCTCGTAAGAGATAAAGTTTGGAAGCATTTGAGAAGTTGTCGTCACGATAACAGATACCAACTGGGGCATGATATTCTTGGTCACAATCTTATATGTCGGTGTTCCCAAGGTACGCGATGCCAAGTTATACTCCAAATCACGGTAACGCATAATTTGAATACGGATCGTATACGCAATTCCTACCCAGCCAGTGATGGTCATGGCAAAGATCAAGTTCCAGAAACCAGCACCGATAGAATAAGTCAAGACAATGACAATCAAGAGTGCTGGAATATTTGAAATGACATTGTAGACTTCCATCATGATCCGGTCAACTGCTTTGGAAATTCCCCAGATAGCACCAATAATGATTCCGATAATCAGGTTAATAAGTGTTGCAATAATGGAAATCAGGATAGAATTCCGAGCACCAAACCAAACACCGTCAAACAAAGATTTACCATTACTGTCTGTACCAAACCAGTGTTCAGCGTTTGGTTTGATATAACGCATACTAAAGTCATTTACCTTGCTGACATCATTGAAATCGAAATTCGAGAACATTGGATAAATGAAACTCATCAAAACGATGGCAACCAGAATTCCTAACATGATCGTCGTTGATTTCTTTTTCAAGAACTGACGCATAACGGAGCGCCAGTATGAATAAGCTGGAGCATCAATCGTTTCAGAGGCAAAATCGTCACGTTTGACAAATTGGAATTTACTTTTATCAATTGTAGCCATTATTTACCTCCTTTAGATGTTAATTTAATACGTGGGTCAAGCATTGTCATCAAGATATCACCAACTAAGAGGGCAAAAATTGAAAGACAGGTGAAAATGAATACAAGACCAACCACCATTGAGTTATTCGACGCCTTAACAGAATCAATCAGCATTTTACCCATACCAGGAAAGGCGAAGACAGTTTCAGTCAGAGTCGCACCTGCAATAACACCAACGATAGAAGCTGGAATACTAGACACCAATGGCACCATCGCATTTTTGAAAATGTGCTTGTTCGAAATTTCTTTCTCAGAAAGACCTTTGGCACGGGCAAAGCGAACAAAGTCTTGGGACTGCAAGTCAATCATATAACGACGAATCCAGACAGCTGTCACAGGTGCGCTCAGAAGTCCAAGAATCAAGGATGGCAGAACATAGGAACGCCAGTCGCCTGCTCCCAAAATTGGGAAGGAATCTGGAAGTCCAATAGCTGAACCAGCCAAACGAACAATATAAACAAGAGCGATGGTTGGCAGTGACATCATGAAGGTCAAGGCACCTGTTGAAATACTATCAAACCATGTATTTTTCAAACGAGCCATATAAGAACCAAGCGGAACAGCAATCAAATAAGAAAGCGCCACACCAATCAGACCAATAATAGATGAGCTGACAATCATCGATGGGTTTTGATAGTTATTCTTGGTTGCAGTGTAAGCATCTCCCTTGCCATATTTAGCAATATCCTGAGAGTCTGCCTTACTTGGAGTCTTGTAGGTACGAGAGTAAATATCTACAGCAGAAGTTTTCTTACCTGTTGGGAATTGAACTTCTGATGATTTTGTTTGACCTTGTCCTTGGGAAATAACTTGCAATACAGGCGTATTCGCATAAGTAGGATAAGAATTTCCTAAGTTCAAACTAACAAAGTTTTGATGAACAAATGGGAATTGGCCATTAAAATATAGAAGATATTTATGACGAGTACCAGAACCTACGACTGACCAACCAATGGCTGGGTCATTTTCGATACGGATGTAGCGCTTAAGATTTGGATTTTCCTCATCTTGAATCACATTTGGATGATCAATCTGAATCAGATTAGCATAGAACTCAAGTACACGCTCGTAAACTGGAACTTCACGAACAGCATAGAATTCTTTGCTTTCTTTGAATTGATACAATTTCCAACCTTTGCCAAGTTTTTCAACGTAGGCTTCGTAGATTTTTTTATTCTCATCGGTTGCCTCAGTGGTTACAGATTTATTTTCCTTCTTGGCTTTTTCCTGCAACTCTTTTGTATCATAATAATCAATATAACCCATCCGCTCATAGACTGTATTTTCATAGTTTGTCTTTTTATCTTCGGTTGTGGCTATCTTATTGTAGTTCGGGTCTTGTTTGAAAATCAATCTTCTCGGAACCATTGTATAAATAATGGTATAGGTCAAGGTCGTTACCAAGAAAATCGACACAATTGAGCGTAAAATACGCATAAAAATGTATTTCTTCATTTATCGTTTCCTTTAAATTTCAAAAGAACTTTCTCTCGTTATTAGAGAAAGTTCTAGTGAACGATTTATTCTACATGACTTTCGAGATCTTTTTGTGCTTTCGCATTTGACTCTTCTTTTTCTTTCAGCCATTTCTTACGAGCTGCTTCGTAGTCTTTCTTCGTTACTACGTCATTTGTAACTTTAAGACGTTTGAAGTAAGTAGAACTTGTCTTATTACCAGTTTGAGCATAAGCGCCTGAGAATGGCTCGATACGTGAGATAAATGGTGCTGCACCAGGATTTGCCATCAATGGAACAACAAGAGAGTTGTCTGTCAACCAAGCCTGAGCTGCTGCATATTTTTCGTAGCGAGTAACAATATCTGAAGTTTCCTTACCAGCTTCATTTACCAAGCGGTCAAATTCATCTAAACCAACTTGCTTAGCGGCTGCATTGTCTACTCCCTCAAAACCAAGGTAAGTCTTTGTAGTTTTAGTTGATGTAGTTTTCAAAATATCCAAATAAGTTGATGGATCTTGATAGTCAGGGTTCCAACCAACAGCTGTTGAGATATCCCAGTCTTCGCCAGCAGCATTTGGTGCATAGTAAGTAATGTTGTAAAGATCATCTTCTGACATTTGTTGAATATCTACAACAACATTCTCAGTTCCCAAAGTCTTTTCAACAGATTGCTTAAGCGATTGTGCGCGGTTAACCATTGGCTTAGAAGTCTGAGCAACTGGGAGATCCAGATGGATTGGGAATTCCACTCCGTCAGCTTGTAGAGCTGCTTTTGCTTTGGCAAACTCTGCTTTTGCTTTCTCAGCATTAAAGAGGCCATCTTGACCGTCCTCAAGTTTAACACCTTTCCATTCGTCACCCAATGCAGCAACTTTCTCTTCTACAACGTCACCAAAAGATTTATCGCCAACTTGAACAAATGAAGGTGGTACATAAGTATTACGGACAGCGTAAGGAGCACCCTCTTTACCATTGATCTGTGCTGAGTATGATGTGCGGTCAATAGCAAAGTTCAAGGCTTGACGGAAGTCTTTGTTAAGAATCGCTTTCTTAGTAGCAGACTTCTGAGCATCTGTTGTTTTGCTTGTATGGTTGTAACTTTGACGATCAATATTGACACCCATAACAGCTACACCAGCACTTGGCGGTGTGAAAAAGATATTATCCTTGAAGTCTTTTTCTACTCCAGCATAGTTTGAGCTTGTAGGGTAGAGACGAGCTACTGTGTAGGCGCCATCTTTAAAGTTACGAGCAAGGGCATCTTGGTCTTGTCCATCAAAGTAAGACAACTTGATAGTATCGACATGAACATTTTCCTTATCCCAGTAGTTTTCATTCTTTTGATACTCAACAGCAGACTTAGCAGTGATAGACTTCATCAAGAATGGTCCATTGTAAAGGATAGAAGATGGGTCAGTAGATTGACCAAATTTGTCCCCTTGTTTCTTAAGGAATTCAGCATTAACTGGCCAAAGAACTTGTGAAGTTGTCTTTGAATTCCACTGTGGTTCAGGTTGGTTCAAAGTATATTGGAGAGTGTGGTCGTCAACTGCCTTAACTCCAACAGTAGAGAAGTCAGGTGTTTTACCATTTACGTAGTCATCCAAGCCTTTTACAGATTGTTGCACAAGATAAAGGGCTTCAGATTTCTTATCAGCAGCATGCTTGAGGCCAGTCACAAAGTCCTGAGCTGTCACATTCCCGTATTCTTCACCTTCTGAAGAGTACCATTTAGCGTCTTTACGGATTTTATAGGTATAAGTCAAACCATCTTTAGAAACAGTCCAAGACTCTGCAATAGACGGTACAAAATTACCATATTGGTCATTTTCCAACAAACCGTCCACACCGTTAGTCACGAGGTCAGATGTTGAAGCCTTACCAGACGTCACATAGTCCAATGTTTCTGGTTCAGCAGTATAGACATAATTATAAGCTTTTGCTGCGCTGTTTCCTTTTGATGAACCAGAACAAGCAGCTAAAACGCCTACTGAAAGAAGGCTAACTCCAGCTAAAGCTAATACTTTGCTTTTTTTCATACGAATTCTCCAATTTTGTTTTTTAGGTTTACTTAGGATTATAGCACAAGAAAGGAAAAAAGTAAACTAAATTTTCTGAATATTATGGTAGCCATGCAATGACTCTACTCTATTAATCGTGTTCATGTTCCACTGCTATCCTAAGAAAAACTTAGCAAGTCTAAAGACTTATTCAATAGAAGGGTAGTATAGTCCGGATCATCCTTGAGTTCTTTGATGGAACTTTGAACCAACTCCAAATCATCTGTAATCATCCCATCCACTCCTAAGCGAAAGGATTTGACGATACTATCCTCATCATTAATGGTCCAGTCATAGAGACGTTTGTCGGATTGCCAGAGTTTATTGACAAAATTTTCATCCAAGGTTGAATACTCCATGGTGTAGCCAGAAGCCTTGGTTCGTGGAAAGATTGTATTATAAGGCAGGATAAAAAAGCTGGGGATAGAAGAATCATATTTGACTACCTGATCGATAACTTGGTAGTCCAAAGACTGAATCTGGTGTTGATAAACCTTGATTTTGGCACCATACTTACTCAAAAATCGCTCCATCATATCCTTGGAGTCTTTCTTGCTAGTCTTAATTTCTATCAAGAGGCGCTGGCCGAGTTGATTGGCTCGTGTAAAGTAATCGTCAAAACTAGAAATCTTAGCTCGATAGCCATTTTCTGAAATCTCTAGCGAAGTCAACTCAGCCAAGGTTAAGTCTTGAGGTTGGGCATCAAGGCCTGCCAACTGCTTCAGGTTTGCATCATGCATCATGACAAATTGCCCATCCTTAGTTTCCTGCACATCCATTTCTACCAAGTCAGGCTTGAGCAAGGCTGTTTTTTCCAGCGCTTCTACGGTATTTTGGATTCCATTTTCCCTCGAAACCCCTCTATGGGAAATCGTAATCGGAATGTTCTCCAAAGGGAAATTTAGATAGACATAGCCTTCTAATGCAAAGCTTAAACTGGCAATAGTCAGAACAAACCAACGCATTAGAGATAGGCCTCTTTTCGTTGGATAGTCATTTAAGGTACGATCTGTCAGGAAGGAGACAAATTTGAGAAGGAAATAGGACAACATAGCATAGTAGGCAAACTTAATCAGGACAAAAGCTACAATACCGCTAAAGAGGACAACCTCATTTGGTTGAGTGTTCGCGTATCGCTGTCCCAGTATAGCTGGAGCTGAGAGAAAAGTATAAAGCAGAAAGCTTTTGATAATAATCCAAAAAAGATGCCTAGTGTAAAAGAAAAGGCGGTTCTTGGTCTTGGCCAGACTAAAGCGAATTGCCTGAGGAACTGTGGCGTGCTCAAAAAAGAGCTGTGGTAGGGCAAACATTAGTCGTACTGCCACTAGAAGCATGCCGACCACAAGAAGTCCCATGAAAACAGCGAGCACAATATTATTTGCCAAATAGGTGACAATAAAATCTGGAACCAAAATTTTATTGAGATAGTATATTTTCAAAATTTGGCGCAAGAAGGGAAAAAGAAAGCCCATATAAAGTACGATAAAGAGCATTTTCCCTGGGCCAGCCTTCTTGACAATGGCAGAACTGTCCCTAAATGTTTTTCCAAGAAAAGCGAATACTGGTCGGTTTTCTTTATCCAAGAGATTGCGAATCCCCATGAAAATCATGCCGCTCTGGAAATAGGCTACAAAGAGATTGACCACAATGAGGACTAGAAAACCTAGACCGACCAGCCAATTAGAGCTGAGGACTGCCCAGACATTGTTGTAAGACAAAAAAAGATAGCCTGTCTGTTTGAGTAGGTATTCTGCTGCGTAAGAATTAAAGGGGATCCATGCATACTCCATCATCATAAAGACCATGAAAAAGAGAACTAGGATCTTGTCTAAATTATGATAAAAGCGCTTAAAGCTAAGTTTTTCTGGTTTCATCTTATTTTCTTCTTTCAGAAATTTGGGCGAAACAGGGGCAGTCAAGTTACAGTGGCTACAGTGAGTCCGCTCCTGTTATTGCCATCTTGGCACCACCCCTTCTTTGAAAAATAAATCTCAGCTTTTCAACTGAGATTTTCTTTCTTATTTACCAAATAAACGGGCGAAAAATCCTTTGTTTTCCTGCTTTTGCACCTTCTCCTTGGCTTCATCCAGCTCCAAAAGAAGGGTTTCCCGCTCGCTCATAGCCTTGGCTGTCAACTGCTGCTGCTGGTCCAGCTGCTTATCTTTTTCAGCAATCTGCACGTCCTTGACACGGAGTTGTTCGTCTTTCTTAGCCAGCTGGTTATCTTTCGCCTTGAGTTGCTCATAAAGGCGCAAAATCTCAGCATTTTTTTCATCCACTAAGATTTCCATCAACTCGCGCTGTTTGACTTCTTCGCTGACTGGCTCATCTTCAAAAATGGTCTTTTTATAAATTTCTTCTAGCTTAATCAGGCCACTGCGGGTCACGACTGTGACCCCTTTTTCATTTTTTTCTGTATCTTCTGGCGGCAGAGCCTTGACACGATTATTGATTGCCTGACGGCTGACTCCTAAAATCTCGGCCAGCTCGCTGACTGTCTTTTCAATTGCCATAATTTCCTCTGAAACTTTTTCTAGATATGGTTACCTAAATCTTATCATATCAAGGCTTAACTGTCAAATAAAGCAAAAAAGTGAAGCAATATATTGCTCCACTTTCCTGGTTTTCTATAGTTCAACTTGAAAGATTTCCAAGCTCTGCATTTCTTCTTCTGTCAAGCGCCGCCATTGGCCCAGTTCCAGACTTGGATCAAGCTGGAGAGGTCCCATAGACAAGCGCTGAAGATCGGTGACTTCCTTCTCACAAGCTAGAACCATACGCTTCACCTGATGAAACTTGCCTTCTGAGAGCGTGATACGAACCAGACTGGTCTGCGCTCCTTCATCTCTTTCGATAATTTCGAGCTGGGCAGGCTGACAAGTGAAGTCTTTAAGCTCGATTCCTTGGGCAAAACGCTCAACATCTGCCTGATCTATCAGACCAGCAACCTGAGCTTGATAAACCTTAGCCACATGGCGCTTGGGAGACAGCATAGCGTGCGATAGCTGACCATTATTGGTCAAAAGCAGAAGCCCATGCGTATCCACATCTAACCGCCCCACAGGAAAGACTTCTTTTTGACGGGCAGTATCGTCTAATAAATCTAAAACGGTTTTATGGCGGTCATCTTCAGTGGCAGAAATGACACCCTTGGGTTTGTTCAAGAGGTAGTAGACAAATTTTTCATAAACTAGAGTCTGACCATCCACCACAATCTGATCCGACCGTTCATCAATCTGAGTCTTGGCTGACGTGACTGCTGTCCCGTTGACCCATACTTGACCTTTCTTCAATAGTTGTTTGACTTGACTGCGCGAGCCAAGTCCACTTTCCACTAGAAACTTATCCAGACGCATATTCTTCTCCTAAGCAAACTTTTTCTTGAGAATGCCGAATGCCAGCACTGCCATTAAAACCATCAGACTTCCCAAAACGCCAAAGATAAAGGAAGCTTGGCTTGAAAATTGACTAATCAATGACAAAAAGAAAGTTGTAGCGGTAGCTCCAGCACTACAACCTAAAATCACAATCGAAGTCGCTTGATTCAGGGATTTGCTAGGGATTCTCTCTGAAAGAATATGAAAAATCGCTGTCAGACTGACACTATAAACAAAGCCAGAAGCGATGGTCACCACACTCAAGAGCAAGAGATTGGGTGCCAAACCAATCATGATCGAAGCAAGACCAAAGACCACTCCCGCAACCGTCAATAAATTTTCCTTGAAATAATGAAGAAGAGGGGCAAAGGACAAGCCTGCGGCAATACCAATCAACTGCATGGTTGAAAGAATCAAACCTGCCGTCTGAACACTACCCATACCAGACTTTTCAACCAGTCCGGGCACGCGCACGTTGATGACAACATTCGTCAAGACAATCATCGCTGCTACCAGGGCTAGGCCGATTGTCAGAAACCACTGTGCAGCTGTCAAGCCCTTTCCTTCCTGATGAGTCTCATGATGCTTCTCCTCCTTGCCATAAGGCACAAAGAGCAGATAGAGGGCTAGAACAATCAAACCCGAAGCATAGACCAAAAAAGAAATTTCCCAGCCAAAGCGAAGCAACTGGCTCACTCCAAGCGTCAAGAGAGCCGTCCCGACAACTTCAGCTGATCCACGCAGACCAAGAGTCTGAATGCGTTCCTTGCCCTCATAACGTTCGCTGATAATTGAAATGGCTTTGGCATTAAGCAAACCAACTCCCATACCAAAGATCAGACGCGAGGCAAAAATCACCCAGTAGGCCTTATTCACAAGAGGAACAAAGCCGCAAAGAGCGAAAATCAAGAGCCCCGTCACAATCATCTTTCGTTCCGATAAATATTTCTCCACCAAACCATTTAAGATTAGCATGAGCATAATCCCAGCCGATGGCAAAGAAACCAGCAGTTCTATCCAGCTTTCCGGCAAGACTTTATAAAAAGCAAACATGGCCGACTGGGCACTGGAAATCGAAAAGGAGGTCGTCAACACCAAAGAAAGTGAGAGAATACTCACTTTTTCCATAAACTTTTTCATTCTATTTTCCTTTAAAAATCACACTCATTCTATCATACAGTTTTTTAGAAAAAGACGCAATCATCTTTTCTTAAAAAAATCAGCCATTAAAGAGTACATTCTTTCGAAAAATTTCTCCTCTGACAAAAGAACAAGCCCTTTCTTTATTTCTGGCGGGATTTGTGTTATGATGAAGGGAAGAAAAAGGAGAGAATCATGTCTGTTATTGAAAAAAAATCGGTTATGGATAAATTAACCAAGGCAGCTCATTTGATTGATATGAGCGATATTATTCGCGAGGGAAATCCTACCTTGCGTGCGGTGGCTGAGGAAGTCAGCTTTCCCTTATCTGATCAGGAAATCATTTTAGGTGAGAAAATGATGCAGTTTTTGAAACATTCTCAAGATCCTGTCATGGCGGAAAAAATGGGTCTCCGTGGCGGAGTCGGTCTAGCAGCGCCTCAGCTGGATATTTCTAAGCGAATCATCGCTGTGCTGGTGCCAAATCTGGAGGACGAAGAAGGAAATCCTCCTAAAGAAGCCTACTCACTGGCTCAGGTCATGTACAATCCTAAAGTTGTTGCCCACTCTGTGCAAGATGCAGCTCTGGCTGACGGCGAGGGTTGCCTTTCCGTCGACCGCGAAGTACCAGGCTATGTCGTGCGTCATGCACGGGTGACCGTGGATTACTTTGACAAGGACGGTCAAAAACACCGCATCAAACTCAAAGGCTACAATTCTATCGTGATTCAACACGAGATTGACCATATCAACGGCATTATGTTCTACGACCGCATCAACGAAAAAGATCCATTTGCAGTGAAAGACGGCATGTTGGTACTGGAATAAACAGATCGTATATTGTAATCAAAAATACCTAGACGTTTTCGCGTCTAGGTATTTCTTTTACACTATTCTAAGTGCCTCGATCCCAGAAAAGAGCCAAAAGGATCACAGCGCCCAAGACTGAGGGAAGAATAGCTGTGTCCGCTAACATCGGTCCCCAGTGGCCAAAAAGCAATTGCCCAAGCCATGAACCAAACCAGCCCAAGAGGATTTTTCCGATACAGCCCATACGTTCCCCGCGGCTGGTAATAGCCCCAGCCATGAGACCAATAATAAAACCGACAAACATACTACCAATCATATAGGATCCTTCTTTCTATGTTTCTAAGAATACTTTTCGAGAAGCAGGTGGGAGCTGTCAGATTAAAAGTGCCCGTCAAAACAACTTAAAATCTTAGATTGCCCAGTCTCCATTTCTGAAGATAGGAACTCGTGTTCCATCCTCACGGATACCATCTATATCCATTTGATTAGAGCCAATCATAAAGTCCACGTGAACATCTGAACGGTTGAGGCCCGCAGCTTCAAGCTCTTCTTCGCTCATCTCTGCCCCACCAACAACGCTAGTCGCATAAGCTGCACCGATAGCCAAGTGGTTTGAAGCATTCTCATCGAAAAGGGTGTTGAAGAAGGTAATGCCTGACTGAGAAATTGGACTTGGATCTGGTACCAAGGCACATTCCCCCAAGGCACGCGCGCCAGCGTTTTCAAAGACAAGGTCTTTCATGACCTGATCACCCTTCTCGGCTGAAATATCCACGATTTGTCCATCCTTAAAGGTTACCTTAATGCCTTCGATGATATTTCCGTTATAGCTAAGCGGTTTTGTAGAAGTGACATAGCCATCTGCACGACGGAAGTCAGGAGCCGTAAAGACTTCTTCTGTTGGCATATTTGGCAAGAATCCTTCACCCTGTGCGTTGATGGCACCAGCTGATTCCCAGACGTGGTTCTTAGGCAAGCCAAGTGTCAAATCAGTCCCTGGTGCTGTATAGTGAAGGGCTGAGAATTGTTCTTTATTGAGCATTTCTGCCTTGCTCTTGAGGATGGCTGCATGTTCTTCCCAAGCTTTAACAGGATCTTCTTCGTAGACACGGCAAGTTTTGAAGATTTGGTCCCAAAGGAGATCAACTGCTTCTTCATCGCTTGTAGCATTTGGAAAGACTTTCTTAGCCCACTCAAGTCCAGCTGCTGCTGCGACCGTCCAACTGACTTTATTTGATTGCGTTGCGATACGCATTGGCTTCATCGCAAGTCCCATAGCTTTGGCAGAAGCTGAAAGCTTGTCCGCATCCACTCCGTTCAAGGCACCTGGGTCAGATGAGCGAACCCCAAGACGGCTAGCTTTCTTTTCGAGGAGATAGTTCATCTCCGCAATCTTGTATTCTGGCACATTGTCCAGACGCTCCATTGGCGCGTGGAGGAATTTCTCACGGTTGATCACATCATCGGTCCACTGAACGATAACCTCATGCGCACCCAAGGCATAGGCTTCTTTCACGATCAAATGCGCCAACTCACGTTGCTCCACATCGATTGAGAGAGCTAAAGTATGACCAGGTTGCACGTTGATTCCATTTGCAACCAATAGTTTAGCGTATTTTTCTAAGTTTTCTTTAAAATTTGGCAGAACCATGCTGCTTCTCCTTTTCTTTCGTTATTTCTCTTTAAACAGGGACAGCAGGCTAACCGCTGCCACCGTACCGCAAATCAAAGCGGTCATTTTCAAAATCGTATCTGGATCAAGATCCAGCTGGTAATCAAATACTTTTTGCGCAGGCTTATCCTGAGCGGAAATGGTCAATTTCATAAAAACCTCTTTCTATATTTTAGAAAAACTCATCAAACAAACTCAACTGGTTATCCTCTGGCATATTGCCGAGAATGCCCATATCGTCCATTTTTTCAACTAGGGTGCTAGAGAGGCCGCCGCGCTTTCGGAGCTCCGTCTTAGAAAGGAATTCGCCTTCTTCCCGCGCTCTAACTAATTGGCGGGCAACGTTATCACCCAGACCGTCCATGGTAGAGAAAGGCGGGATAAGGGTATCTCCTTCGATGAGAAACTCGGTCGCGTGGCTCTTGTAGAGATCTAGCTTACCGAATTTGAAGCCCCGCTCCAGCATTTCATTGACGATTTCCAGAGTCGTATAAAGGTCAATTTCTACATTGGAAGCTTCGTTGTTCTTACGCTTTTCAGCGATTTCGCTCATCCGACGTTTGACGGCATCAAGACCGCCACTCATGGTCTTGATATCAAAGGCCTTAGCCCGGATGGAGAAATAAGCACAGTAGTAATAAATCGGATGATGTACCTTGAAGTAGGCTACCCGCAGGGCCATCATAACGTAGGCTGCCGCATGGGCCTTAGGGAACATGTACTTGATCTTTCCACAGGACTCGATGTACCACTCTGGCACATTGTTTTCCTTCATGGCTGCGATGTAGCCATTGCGCTCTTCTTCAGAAATCTTCAGCCAAAGGCCCTTCCGCACACGCTCCATGATCGTAAAGGCCATCTTAGGATCCAAGCCCTTGTGCATGAGGTAAACCATGATGTCGTCCCGACAGCCGATAACGGTGGACAGGTCGGCAATTCCTTGCTTAATCAAGTCTTGAGCATTGCCTAGCCAAACGTCCGTACCATGAGAGAGACCAGATAGCTGTAAGAGCTCCGCAAATGTTGTCGGATGGGTCTCGTCAACCATGCCCCGTACAAAATTGGTCCCAAACTCCGGAATCCCCAGCATACCAGTCGGCGTGCCGATTTGCTCCTCAGTAACCCCCAGAATATCTGTCCCAGAAAAGAGGGCCATGACGCCAGCATCATCCATAGGAATGTCATTAGGATCAATGCCAGACAAGTCCTGAAGCTTCCGAATCATGGTCGGATCATCATGCCCCAGCACATCGAGTTTGAGGACGTTCTCATCGATATCGTGGAAGTTAAAGTGGGTCGTTTGCCATTCGGCCGTCACATCGTCAGCTGGATATTGGACCGGTGTAAAGTCGTAAACATCCATGTAGTTAGGAATAACAACGATTCCACCTGGGTGTTGTCCAGTCGTCCGCTTGACTCCGGCAGCTCCCTGCGCCAAACGCTCAACTTCGGCGTCTCGGTAGAACTTCCCGTAGTCGCGCTCGTAACCCTTGACAAATCCATAGGCCGTCTTAGCAGCCACCGTACCAACCGTTCCTGCACGAAAGGCATACTCCTCACCAAAGATATCCCGTACGTCCAAGTGGGCGCTAGGCTGATCTTCTCCGGAGAAGTTCAAGTCAATATCGGGTACCTTGTCCCCGTCAAACCCAAGGAAGGTCTCAAAAGGAATATCCTGACCGTTCTTGCTCAGCTTGTGGCCGCACTCTGGGCAGTCTTTATCCGGCATATCAAAGCCTGAACCATAAGAACCGTCCGTGATGAACTTGCTGTATTGGCATTTGCCACAGACATAGTGGGGCGACAGAGGATTAACCTCGGTAATCCCAATCATGGTCGCGACAAAGCTGGATCCAACAGACCCCCGTGAACCTACCAGATAGCCCCGCTCATTGGAGCGTTGTACCAGCATCTGCGAAGCCAGATAAATCACGGCAAAGCCATTCCCCAAGATGGAGGTCAGCTCTTTTTCAATTCGCAAGTCCACGATATCTGGCAGCGGATTGCCATAAATCTCAAAGGCTTTTTGATAGGTCAGTTCGGCAACTGTCTCCTCGGCCTTGTCAATGAAAGGCGTATAGAGGTCTCCCTTGACTACCTCGACCGGCTCAAAGGTCTCCGCCAGCTGATTCGGATTGGTGATAACTAGCTTCTTAGCCAAATCCTCGCCTAGGAAGGCA
The DNA here is from genome assembly GCF_003943815.1 of Streptococcus cristatus. GTDB lineage: Bacteria > Bacillota > Bacilli > Lactobacillales > Streptococcaceae > Streptococcus > Streptococcus cristatus_F. The sequence goes on from NZ_RJNA01000007.1 coordinate 37,530, forward strand.
AATTCGTCCAGCATCTCATTGGTGGTTCGGAAGTGAGCCTTAGGAAGCGGCGCCGGCTGGGCATTTTCACCGTGACCAATGGTACGGTTAATCATGGCTCCCTGACCGAGACTCCGGACGATAATCTCACGATAGATTTCTTCTTCCGGCTCGATATAGTGGACGTTCCCCGTCGCAAGGACAGGCTTGCCCAAACGATCGCCGACCTCAATCAGATTACGAATAATGGTCTGCAGTTCTTCCTGGTCCTTGATTTGCTCCTTGGCAATCAGCGGCTCATAGATAGCCGGCGGCATAACCTCGATAAAGTCATAGTACTTGGCCGCTTCGACAGCCGCGTCCACCCCCTGAGAGACAACAGCGTCATAGACTTCGCCTTCTGAACAGGCTGAGCCTAAAATCAAGCCTTCACGATGAGCATCCAGCACGGTCCGTGGAATCCGCGGGACACCTTCGAAATACTTGGTATTGGACAGACTGACTAGTTTGAAAATATTCTTAAGTCCCGTCTGATTTTTAACATAAATAGTCGCATGCTTGACCCGAGCCTTCTTGTAAGAATTCTCATCGACCAGATCCGTATTCAAATCCTTGAGATTGGTCACACCATGCTTTTCAGCCACATCCTTGATAAAGATAAAGAGGAGGCGACCCGTCGCTTCTGCGTCATAGTTGGCCATGTGGTGGTGCTCCAAAGCAATCTGGAAACGCTTGGTCAAAGGCCCCAGACCATGACGCTTGTACTCTGGATAGAGGTTACGGGCAAATTCCAGCGTGTCAATGACAGGCTGGGTAATTTTCGGCAGGCCATGCCGCTCATAATTGACATTCATAAAGCCCACGTCAAAGGTAGCATTATGGGCAACAAGGACACTGTCCTGGCAAAATTCCTGAAATTCTTTCAGCACCTGCTCCAGTGGTTTGGCATTGCGGACATGCTCATCTGTAATCCCGGTCAGATCCGTCGTAAAGGCCGACAGAGGATGACCCGGATTGATAAACTCATCAAACTCAGCGATAATATTGCCCTTGTGCATCTTGCTGGCTGCGACCTGAATCAAGTCATTGTAAACCGCTGAAAGTCCTGTCGTTTCCACGTCAAAGACCACATAGGTCGCATCGCTCAGCTCCATGTCCACTTCATTGTAGACGATAGGAACCCGGTCTTCTACAATATTGGCCTCCATACCGTAAATCAGCTGAATACCAGCCTTCTTGGCAGCCTTGTAGCCATGGGGAAAGCTCTGCACATTGCCATGGTCAGTAATGGCGACAGCCTTGTGGCCCCACTTGGCTGCCGTTGCCACGATTTCCTCGACCTCAGGTAAGGCGTCCATAGTAGACATATTGGTATGGGCGTGAAACTCAACCCGCTTCTGGCCCTCAGGCATCAAGTCCTTGCGCTCATAGTGGGTAACAGCCTGAACATCCTGCACATTCATGGTCAGGTCGCGGGTGAAATTGTTCATCTCCACATTTCCCCGCACCCGCAGCCAGGCGCCTTTCTTAATCACGTCAAACTTCTTGGCTTCTTCTTCGTTTTTCATCCATTTTTGCAAGGAGAAGCTAGAAGTGTAGTCTGTCATCTTGAAATTAAGCAAGACCCGGCCGGTCCGAGTGACCTTCTGCTCTAAGTCAAAGACCATTCCCTCGAAGACCAGACGGTTTTCCTCAGTCTGAACTTCGATCATAGGGGTAATCTCTGCCTTATCCAGATTTGGCTTTGCTGCAGCCTTGCGAGCTTGGAAGTCATAGGCTGGCTTTTCCTCCGGCGGCGGTGCCATCTGCTGCAGGGATTCCATGGCTTTTAGCGCTTCTTCATTGGCCGCCTGAACAATCTTGTCATTCTCCGCCTGGAAATTCTCCGCTTGTTGCTGGGTCAGCTCATCGCTGTGCTGAACCTGACAGGTCAGCTGAGGAAAGCCGTACTTGACCAACTGCTGGCTGAGATTGGGCAGATGATTCTTGCGAAAATGCTCCGTATCAATGGTCGAAGCCCCCTCAATCAGCAGCTTGTCCCCATCTAGATGAACCCGCAAATCCTGATACAGACTCTTAAAGCCATGACTGGCACAAGGCCCCTCCTCAAAGGCCTGCTGGTAATAAGCCTGCAAGAGTTCATCCGATACCTGAGGATTCTGACAATGAATTTCAAAAATAGCTTGATTGCCCGTCTTAGAAAACTCTTGAGCTAAGCGCTTCTGCAATTCTCGAAAAATCTCAATGGGCAGGATATTCGCAAAAGAAAAATGAAACTCCCAGACCCGACTGACCTTGTGGACCAGAACCTTCTCAATTTCTGCATTCAAAAAGGCCTCTGAATTTCTCATTTCCAGTGGCATATCCAGTTGATGCATTAAAACTTCAAACTTGTTTGACATGACATTTCCTCGTACAGTAGTGACCCTATTTTACCATAAATCAGCACTTTTTTCGACAGAAAAAGAGCCAGACAAGCTTGTCTGCTCTTCCTTCATACTACAAGAAAACCAAGAGTTTTATCTTAGCACTGCTTCTGCCAGCGCTTTTTGGATGGCAATGACACTTTTATCACTTCGGAAAGTTAGGGTTTCGGCTGGTTCCTCAGCACTGGAAACCCAGATTTTCAGCTCAGCATCTAGGTCAAAGTGGCCAGCCGTTTCCACTGAAAAACGAGAAATGGAGCGATAAGGATAAGACTTATAAGCCGTTTTCTTGCCTGTCACTCCCTGCTTGTCCACCAAGATCAAACGCTTATCTGTAAAGACAATCAAGTCGCGAATCAGGCTGAAAGCCAACTCCACATTTTCTGCTAGCGTCAGAATGTTCTCCAATTCTCTTTCTGTTTTTTCAATATCTTTCTGAGAAGCATTGCCCAATAAACCGCTGAATAATCCCATCATTCATTCCTCCAATCCATTTTCCCTACTATAGCATTTTCAAGGCCAATAAGCAAAAGAAAGAGAGTGGGACAGAAATCTGAAATTCGTTAGAATTCGATTTCGTCGTCCCACCTCCGCACAGTTGAGTAGGGCTGTAAAAGCTGATGAAATCAGCGTAGTAGAGCCCACTCAACCACTGCGTCTTGCTCGACAATCCAAAGACAATTGAGAGGCTAGGACTTTTGTCCTAAACTCTTGTTTTATTTTGTCAAAATAGACAGAGTTTCGAGCAGATTATCAGCATGGACTTCAATGGTATCGCCCGTAGCTTTAATCTTGACTTCGACAATGCCTTCTGCGGCTTTCTTACCAACTGTCACGCGGATTGGGAGACCAATCAAATCGCTGTCGCTGAACTTAACACCTGCGCGCTCATTGCGATCGTCCACCAAGACTTCATAACCAGCGTTTAGCAAGTTAGCCTCAATTTGATCAGTGAGAGCAAGAGCTTCCTCGTCCTTGACATTGACCGGAATCAAGTGCACGTCAAATGGTGCCAGTTCTTTAGGGAAGTTGATACCCCAAGCATAGCGGAATTCACCCTTAGGAGTTTTATTGACAAAGAGGCGAGCGTGCTGCTCCATAACGGCTGAAAGAAGGCGGCTGACACCGATGCCGTAGCAGCCCATAATCATCGGTACGGCACGGCCATTTTCGTCCAAGACATTGGCATTCATACTGTCAGAGTAGCGTGTTCCCAATTTAAAGATATGCCCAATCTCAATCCCGCGAGCAAACTTAAGGATACCTTGGCCATCTGGAGACACTTCACCTTCACGAACTTCGCGGATATCCACATATTCAGGACTAAAGTCACGGCCTGGATTAACACCAGTCAGGTGGTAGCCATCTTCATTAGCTCCAGCTACGGCGTTAGAAAGGTCTTGGACTCTACGGTCTGCGATAATGGTCACATCTTCTGGCAGATTGACTGGGCCTAGCGAACCAAAGCCTGCGCCCAAGAGCTGACGAACATCCTCTTCACTAGCGACTTCAAAGAAATCAGCTCCCAGATGATTTTTCAACTTGACTTCGTTAAGTTGGTCATTGCCGACAAGGAGGGCCACAACAGGCTTTTCATCAGCCATGTAAACCAAGGTCTTGATTGTTTCTTCTGTATCAACTTGTAGGAAAGCTGCCACCTCGTCAATAGTCTTGCAGTCAGGGGTTTCTACACGCACCAACTCTGCTTCAGTCACTACTTTTTTGTTTGGTTTATAAGCATTGGTTGCCATTTCTAAGTTGGCCGCATAGCTGGACTCGCTAGAGTAGGCAATGGTATCTTCACCAGAGACCATCCATTTGAGTAATTCTGCCTTGATTTCTTCTTGCACTTCTGCAGGAATTTCATCAAATGAGGCAACTGACTTATCCAAAACGACCCAACGGTCAAGATCTGTACGAGCAGGCGTGATAGCCATAAATTCTTGGCTGTCCTTACCACCCATAGCGCCACCGTCACCGATAATGGCTTTGAAATCTAGCTCGCTGCGAGTGAAGATTTTTTCATAAGCAGATTTGTACTCATCATAAGTTACATCCAAACTATCATAGTTGGCATGGAAACTATAACCGTCTTTCATGATAAATTCACGGGTACGAAGAAGTCCATTACGTGGACGCTTTTCGTCGCGGTACTTAGGCTGGATTTGATAGAGATTGAGCGGCAATTGCTTGTATGATTTAACAGAGTCACGGACAATAGAAGTAAAAGTCTCTTCATGTGTCGGACCTAGGATAAAGTCTGATTTTTCGCGATTTTTCAGCTTGTAGAGGTCTTCACCGTAAGTCTCGTAACGACCTGACTCGCGCCAGAGATCTGCACTAAGCAGGGCAGGCGCCAGCATTTCAACTGCACCAATCTTATCAAACTCTTCCCGCATGATTTTTTTAGCTTTTTCAATAACACGGTTAGCCAGTGGCAGATAAGAGTAGACTCCCGCAGAAACTTGGCGAACATAGCCAGCCCGCAACATAAGAGCATGGCTGATAACCTGAGCATCGCTTGGCATTTCGCGCAGCGTTGGGATTAGCATTTTACTTTGTTTCATAAAAACAAAACTCCTTCATAGAATATTTTTCAATCTTTTAAAATGTTAGAAGAACAATTTCATAATATCATTCCAAGTCACAGCAATCATGAGGACAACCATGACAGCTACCCCTGCGAGGGTAACATAGCTTTCTGTTTCTCGTTTCAAGGGTTTGCGACGGATAGCCTCAAGGATATTGAGGACAATTTTTCCACCGTCCAAGGCAGGAATCGGAATTAGATTAAAGATCCCGATATTAAGGGACAGCATAGCTAAAAGACTCAGAATAGCCGGCAATCCTTGTTGAGCCGCCTGACTGCTGACATTATAAATAGCAACTGGACCGCCTAATTTATTTAAATTAAAGTTAAAAATCAAATCTTTCAAGGCTGTCAAAATCCGACCTGTAGTCGTCCACGTAGCGGTAAAGCCTCCAACTACCTTGTCCCAAAAACCAGTCTTGATAGCAGGCAAAACGCCCAATGGATAGCGATCCCCCTCTTTTTTAGGCTCGACGTCCACTTTATGAGTCTGACCGTCACTCTTATAAGTGATGGTCAATTTTGGTGCATCTGCCTTATCTTTCGTCGTTTCTGACACGGCTTTGGTTAGGTCGTCCCAGTTTGCAATCTCATAATTGTTGACTTTCAGAATCTGGTCATTGCTTTTCACCCCTGCCTTGGCAACGGCGCTACCTTCCAGAACCTGAAAATGATTGCTATTTTCATCTTGGACACCGCCTTGAAGAAAGGCCAAAAGCATGAAAACTAGAATGCTCAAAATGAAATTATTCATGGGGCCAGCAAAATTAGTGATGAGTCGCCCCCAGATAGTCGCATTTTGATACTGAACATCCAGCGGAGCAATCCGAACTTCCGTTCCGTCTTCCTCAACAATGGTCGCATCGTGGTCAACAGAATAAGTCTTGGTCTCATCTAAGACCAGCCCTGTAATCTCCAGCTTTTCTTCAAAATCAAAACTAGTCACATTCATAGGTAGAGCCGTCTGATCAATTTTCTTGCCAGACAGATTGATGCGGACGACTTTCCCATCTTCATTCAAGGTCAGACTAGCTGGCGTACCTGTTTTGATTTCTGTCGAATCCTCGCCCCAGCCAGCCATACGGACATATCCACCTAATGGCAGAATCCGAATCGTGTAGGCTGTTCCATCCTTGCCAATATGAGCAAAGATTTTCGGGCCCATCCCAATGGCAAACTCACGAACTAGAATGCCTGATTTTTTGGCAAAGTAGAAATGTCCAAACTCATGAACCACCACGATGATCCCAAAAATAATAATAAATGTAATAATCTGCATAAGTCTAATCTTTCTCTTAAGATTGTTCATTAAGCCAAGAAGGCTTTCGGCTGCTTGGCCACCAAACTCCTTAGAACAGGCCAAAGAGGTGCATCAGTGGAAAGACAAAAAGCAAGCTATCAAAGCGATCCAAAACGCCGCCATGCCCAGGAATAAACTTCCCTGAGTCTTTGACACCAAAGTGACGCTTAATAGCGCTCTCTACCAAGTCACCGAATTGGCCAGCGATACTAAAGACAACTGTCAAGAGCAGCATGGTCATAAAGCTATATGGAGTGGCAACTTGCGGACGAACAGACATAAAAATCGCCGAAACCAACACCGCTGAGATAATGCCTCCTAAACTGCCTTCAATGGTTTTATTTGGCGATACCTTTGGCAATAATTTTCTCCGCCCGTAGCGGGTACCAACCAGATAGGCTCCACTGTCTGTGGCCCAGACGATAAAGAGGGCCAGCAAAACCTTGTCCACATTCACCAAACGAGCATCGATCAAAGCATTAAAGCCTAAACCGACATAAAAACTAGAAGCAATCGGATAAGCCGCATCTTCAAAGCTATATGAGGAGCCTAAAACAGTCGCTCCTAGCAAGACAAAAACGACCAAGCCATAAGCCATCACATTGCCGTCCACAGGTAAAAATTTCAGGTAGTTCTCAAGTGGCAGGGTTAAGACAAAAGCTGCCAGCATAGCCAATCCGCCTTCTAAGGTCGCTGTCGGAAGCCCCTTCATCTTAAGCAATTCATGCACTGCTAGCATAGCTAAAAGACCAACACTGATCTGGAAAGGAATCCCTCCCATCTTCACTAGAGGAATAAAAATAGCTAGAGCAATTCCTCCAAAAAGAAGACGTCTTTGTAAATCTAAACTCATCTTTTTCTCCCTCCTTTATACACCGCCGAAGCGACGATTGCGGCGATTATACTCTACAACCGCATCCTTCAAAGCCTTCTCATCGAAATCCGGCCAAAGGATATCTGTAAAATACAACTCGCTATATGCTGTCTGCCAAGGCAAGAAATTGCTAAGGCGCAGCTCGCCACTCGTACGAATAACCAAGTCAGGATCCCGTAAACTTGCAGGCAAACTGCTGGTATAGAGGTAATCTCCAATCATTTCCTCTGTAATATCTGCTGGCTGAACTTTCGCATCTAAAACATCTTGGGCAAGCTTCTGAACTGCTTGATTGATTTCAGCTCGTCCACCGTAGTTCAGGGCGAAGTTCAAAATCAGCCCTGTATTCAAGCGAGTCAGATCTTCAGCCTTCTCCAAGGCCTCAAAAGTAGCTTTAGGAAGTCGCTTCGTATCGCCAATCATTTGAATTTTTACATTGTTTCTGTGCAATTCTGGCACATAGCGGTCATAAAATTCAACTGGCAGATTCATAATGAAAGACACTTCTTTCTCTGGTCGCGCCCAGTTTTCCGTTGAAAAGGCATAGACCGTCAAGACCTGCACACCCATCTCCTTGGCTGCAATCGTCACTTCTTGCAAGGCTTCCATACCTGCCTTATGGCCAAAGACGCGCGGCTGCATACGTTTTTTAGCCCAACGACCATTGCCATCCATGATAATCCCTATATGCTTGGGAACAAGCAAGGCCTCATCGAGCTTTTCTTTTTTCTTAAAACTAAACATATTTTTTATCCTATTTAAAGTTTTATCATTTCATTATATCATAAATCCTTTAAATGTGGGCAGGAGAGCTGATTTTTCGTCTATCAGAGCTGATGATAAATAGTTAGTAGTGGATGTAGGCAGGTTTCGCTAGTATTGTGCAACTATAATATTGTAAAAGATGAGTTTACAATATGTCCTTAAAATAAAAAAGACAGCCTCTCGACTGTCCTATATCCTATTCTTCAATGGCAGTATCTTCATCAGACACAGCGATATCGCCTTCCACTCCCGCAGCAGCTGGGATACCTTCTGTCAATGGCAAAACAGTCTTAATGGCTGCTAATTCAAATGTTAAGAAAACACCGTCTACGTCCAAGACAACAGTCTTACGCTCTGAATCAACTTCGTCAACAGTTCCGTAAAGACCACCAATAGTAATGACTTCATAGCCTTTCTGCAGTTTATTAAGGCTCTCCATCCGTTTTTCAGCTTGCTTTTTCTGTGTCCGTACTTGGAAATACATCATTCCTACTAGTACAACGAAAAAAATAATCATCATTGTTGGATTCATTTCTCTTCTCCTTTGGAATTCATCTACTAATTACTATAGCAGATTTTGCCCCGTTTGACAAGGCAGGAAAATAATTTCCAAAAAAATCAGGATGAGCAACACCCTGATTTTATGTCTTTTTATTTCAGATTTTTAACAACTTCTGCTACGTGTTCAACTGTAAAGCCGTATTCTTCCAAAGCTTTGCTTGCTGGAGCAGAGGCACCGAACTGGTCGATTCCGATAACTGCACCGTCTAGACCGACATACTTGTACCAAGGCTGGCTAGCTGCCATCTCAATCGCTACGCGGCGACGAACTGCATTTGGCAGAATTTCTTCTTTGTAGGCTGCATCTTGAGCATCAAAAAGCTCTGTTGATGGCACGCTGACCACGCGAATTTTAGCACCTTCTGCTGCAAGTGCTTTAGCAGCTGCAACAGCCAAATTAACCTCAGAACCAGAAGCCAGCAAGATAGTATCGAAATCTGATGCTGTTTCGTAAACCACATAAGCACCTTTAGCTACTTTGTCAAAGTCTGTTCCTTCTTCGACTGTCAGATTTTGACGGGTCAAGACCAGAGCAGTCGGAGTAGATTGACTCTTAAGAGCCAAGTACCAAGCTGCCTGAGTTTCACGCGCATCTGCTGGGCGAAGAACAGTCAGGTTTGGAATAGCACGCAGACCAGCCAAATGCTCAATCGGCTCATGAGTCGGTCCATCTTCACCAACTGCAATTGAGTCGTGAGTGAAGACATAAGTCACTGGCAAGCCTTGAAGGGCAGACAAACGGACAGCTGCCTTGACATAGTCTGAGAAGACGAAGAAGGTACCGCCGTAAACGCGAAGACCACCATGAAGCGCCATACCATTGAGAATAGTTCCCATAGCAAACTCGCGCACACCAAATTGGATATTGCGGTTGAGACGGTGGGCATCGTCCTGCAGGCCGTCTTCCTTGATGTAGGTCATATTAGAATGAGCCAAGTCAGCAGAACCGCCGAGGAAAGTTGGAAGCACCTTAGCTGCTGCATTGAGGGCATCTTGGCTAGAATTACGGGTCGCTTGAGAGAAGCCATTTTCAAGCACTGGGAAATCTTCTGGTTTGATTTCTACTGGATCCTGACCAGCAATGATAGCTGTTACTTCTGCTGCCAATTCTGGATAAGCTTGCTTGTAGTCCTCTACTAGCTGTTTCCAAGCATCGTAAGCCGCTGCACCACGCTCTGCCACATTTGTACGGTAGTCAGTATAGACTTCCTCAGGAATCTCAAATGGCGCATAGTCCCAACCCAAGGCTTGACGAGTAGCTTCCGCTTCTTCTGCTCCAAGAGGCGCACCGTGAACTGCATTGGTTCCTTGCTTGTTTGGTGAACCATATCCGATAATCGTCTTGACTTCAATCAAAGATGGCTTGCCAGAAGCCTTCGCTTCATTGATAGCCGCATCAATCGCTGCAAGGTCTGTTCCATCTTCTACCAAGGCAGTATGCCAACCATACGCTTCATAGCGGGCACGAACATCTTCTGTAAAGGAATCTTTGGTTTCCCCGTCCAAGTTGATATCATTTGAATCGTAGAGGACAACCAGCTTGTCAAGCTTTTGCAGACCAGCGTAAGAAGCAGCCTCAGCTGAAACACCCTCCATCAAATCGCCATCACCACAGATGACATAAGTGTAATGGTCGAAAATCGGATAACCATCACGGTTGTACTTAGCAGCCAAGAAACGCTCTGCTTGAGCAAATCCAGTCGCTGTAGAAATCCCTTGTCCCAATGGTCCAGTCGTCGCATCAACTCCAGCTGTATGACCAAACTCTGGGTGACCTGGTGTCTTAGAGCCCCATTGGCGGAAGTTTTTGATTTCCTCCATGCTGACATCTTTAAAGCCAGACAGGTAGAGCAGGGCATAAAGCAACATAGAGCCGTGTCCTGCAGATAGAACGAAGCGATCGCGGTTAATCCAATTTGGCTCTGCTGGATTGATACGCAGTTGTTTGGTAAATAGGTCGTAAGCCATCGGCGCAGCCCCCATAACAACGCCAGGGTGACCTGACTTAGACTTTTCAATCGCGTCAATTCCTAAAAAGCGAATGGCATTAACAGATAATTGTGACATTGAGTTCTCCTTATAAAAAATTTAGCGGGCTGCTACCACCAGCAGACATTCCTACGCTCATTTTTCTTATTTCCATTATATGAAATTTTTGCCTTTCCTGCAATAATGGAAAGGCCATTCTTTCCTTCAGTAAAAGAATCCCACAAGCAAGCACTCATAGAATTCTAGTTATATATATATCCCTGTAAAATCGGCTACTTATTGAATAGTAATACCGTATTTTTCATGATTTTCTTCGTACCAATTAATCAGAGCAATAGCCGTTTGATAAGTAATATTCTTAATCTTGCTGCTACCTTTGACCAGTGTCAAGATGCTCATTTTGCTGATGTTGGCATCTGTCGCCACACGATAGCTGGTCAAAACTCCATCGATTAGTAATTGAATAACAGCTTCTACCTTTTTATAATCAGACATTGTAGTAATATCCAATTTCTCCATTTTGTATTCCTTCCATAACATTTATCTTTTCCTAACCATTATACACTTTTCTATGGTATTTACATATATAAATGCTTGGAGCGTTAAAAAAGAGGAAATTGGCTGATTATTTCTGTCTAGTTTAGCTAGATTTTGAAAAGGTTGACAAGCGACAAAAATGAGTATTAGTCCATATAGGGTAGCAGGTAGCCGTAGCCTTCCTCTTCCATTTGCTCTCTGGGAATAAATCGCAGAGATGCTGAGTTGATGCAATAGCGCAAGCCACCTAATTCCTGCGGACCATCGGTAAAGACGTGACCTAGATGGGCATTTCCTGAGCGACTTCGCACTTCGATTCGCTCCATGCCATGGCTCAAATCTTGATAATACTTGATAACCTCGCGAGCGATAGGACGAGCAAAACTAGGCCAGCCACAGCCAGATTCAAACTTGTCAGCCGCAAAAAAGAGTGGTTCGCCAGTTGTTACATCAACATAAATCCCTGCCTCAAAAGTGCTATTGTAAGCATTATGGAAAGGGCGCTCCGTTGCGCTCTGCTGGGTCACCTGATACTGCTCCTCACTTAGCACTGCTTTGAGTTGCTGCTGACTAGGCTTAGGATAATGGCCCGCATCTACCAAGGGCTGCTCAGCATCCTTGACATTGATATGGCAATAACCCGTCGGATTTTTCTTGAGATAATCTTGATGATACTCCTCAGCCAAGATATAATGGCGCAAGGGCTCTAGCTCTACAGCCAACTTTTGTCCTAATTGCTCCTCCTGCTCAGCAAAAACCTGCTCGATAGTGGCGCGATCTTCCTCACGGACATAGTAAACACCTGTCCGATACTGACGGCCTATATCATTACCCTGTTTGTTGATGGATAAGGGGTCAATGACTCGGAAATAGTAGAGCAAAATTTCCCGCAGGCTGATTTTTTCTTCGTCATAAATTAAGTGCACCGTCTCCGCGTGGTCGGTCTGGTGAATGAGCTGGTAGTTGGTGGACTCCACTTGCCCATTGGCATAGCCCACTGTCGTTTTCTCAATGCCTTCAATCCGAGAAAAATATTCCTCCAAGCCCCAGAAACAGCCGCCTGCTAGATAAATTTCTGCCATAAACATCCCTCCAATCGTTTCCTCTATTTTCTCATAAAAAGAGAAACTTTTATAGGATTTTGATTGGGACTTTCTTAGAAATCATATCAAATACTGCGCCCCTACGGATTAACTAAATTTAATAGTTTCAAGAAAATATAAAAAGACGGGAAATTTCCCATCTTTGATTAAAGGTTTAATTCCTTGTATTCGGTCCGATAGCCAACTTGCACAATCCGATTATCTTGGACTAGCAACGGTCGCTTAATCAGCATGCCGTCGGTCGCCAAGAGTGCGGCTGCCTCCTCAGCAGAAAACTGAGGCACCTTATCCTTGAGCCCCAATTCTCGGTACTTGATACCACTGGTATTAAAGAAAGACTTGATTTCCAAATCAGAATGAGTCATCCATTGCAGAAGTTTCTCTTGGCTAGGCGTTTCCTTGACAATATCCACCGCTTCAAAATCCACTCCTAATTGATTAAGCTCAGCCTTGGCCTTGCGACAAGTAGAGCATTTTGGGTATTCGATAAATTGTAACATACTTACCTCAATTCTTATTTATCTCTAGCCTTTGTGGTCTAAAATTCCAAAATAGCTTGAAATTTCTATGCTTACTGTTAAAGAAAGCAAATGCTTCCTCTACAAGACATCACCCTCATCCAATATTTTCTTGAAGTGCTGCGAATACTTTGTCGGATAAAACTCGGTGAAAGTATATGCTGCAATCTCTTGAATATAAAAAGGATCTTCTGAAATAATCTTTTGAACAGTTTCTTTACTATCTGTATTCACTAAAATAATCCCACCAGTCCGAGGATTCTTCCGTCCTGATGCGATAAAATGGCCAGATGCATAATATTTATCTAAAAAAGAAATATGCTCTGGTAAATATTTTTCAACTTCTACTAGGTCTTTTTTATAAGTTAAATCAATAATAAACATAATAACTCCTATGATATTTTGCTTATGATATTTAGCATATAAATCAATTTTATGTAAGCCGTATTTTTTTGTTATTTTTTAATCAAACGCACGCGCACAATATTATCGCTATTCTCAAATTTATCAACCAGCTCCTGAATCTTACTTTCATCCGACTCATCCAGATCCAGCAAAGTATAGGCATAATCACCCTTGGAACGATTGATGATATTGTCGATATTAATATTCAAATCACTGACCGCTGTTGAAATTCGAGCCACAATATTCGGTACATTTTTGTTAATCAGGGTAATCCGATAAGGGGCTGAGAGAGCCTGACGGACATTAGGGAAATTCACTGAGTTGATAATCTCGCCCGTTTCCATGAAGCGGCGGATGGTTTTCCCAGCCATAATGGCACAGTTGAGCTCAGCTTCTTCTGTCGAGCCACCCAAATGCGGAAAGACTGTAATCTGCGGATGACGGAGTAGCTCTTCCACACCAAAGTCTGTGATATATCGCTTGATAACACCTGTTTCCAAAGCTTCAAAAAGGGCAGCATTGTCCACCAGCTCGCCACGGGCAAAGTTGATAAGGGTTGTTCCCTTTTGCATAAGATCAAAAGCAGCCTGATCAAAAGTAGCGCGTGTATCCTCAGTCAGAGGGACGTGGATAGTGATATAATCACTCTTCTCAAAGATTTCCTTAATGTCCGCTACCCGCTTGACATGGCTAGAGATATTCCAAGCTGTCTCAATGGATACATAAGGATCATAGCCCAGGACATTCATTCCCAGACGGTAGGCATCATTGGCAATGCGCCCACCGATAGCTCCCAGACCAATGACACCCAGAGTTTTATTGGCAATTTCGGTACCCGCAAACTGCTTCTTACCAGCTTCTACTTGCTTGGGAACATCATCACCAGAAAGGCCGTTAGCCCAGCTGTTAGCAGCGATATAGTCACGAGCAGACAGGAGAATGGAAGCCAAGACCGCTTCTTTCACCGCATTGGCATTAGCTCCTGGTGTGTTGAAGACCACGATTCCCTGAGCCGTAGCTTGATCGACAGGAATATTATTGGTTCCTGCGCCAGCCCGCGCAATGGCTTTGAGCTTGCTTGGAAATTCCTGTCCATGCAGGTTTTGACTACGCAGGATATAAGCATCTGGATTGTCAGACTTATCTCCGTCAATCTGAAAAGCATTGCCCAGCTCCTTGAGCCCGATTTGATTGATGTTGTTAAAGGTTTTGACACTAAAGACCATAGTTTCCCTCTCTTAAGAATTTTCTTCTTCAAATTTCTGCATAAAGGCAATCAAGTCCTTGACACCTTGGAGCGGAAAGGCATTGTAGAGACTAGCTCTCATGCCACCTACGCTGCGGTGCCCCTTGATATTCTTGAATCCCGCTGCTGCAGCCTCTTTGTTAAATTTGGCGTCCAGCTCTGGGCTAGGAGACACAAAGGGAATATTGGCTACTGAGCGCTGCTCCTTGTAACGGACTGGACTGCGATAAAAGTCAGACTGCTCAATGAAGTCGTACAAAAGGCCAGATTTTTCACGATTGCGCTTTTCCATTTCTGCCACACCACCCAACTCCTTGACCCACTCAAAGACCAGTTTGGCCATATAGATGGCGAAAGTTGGTGGTGTATTGTAAAGAGAGCCATTGTCCGCCTGAATACGGTAGTCTAGCATGCTAGACAGAACTGGCTCATCATTGAGCAAATCCTCACGAATGATGACCACTGTCACGCCGGCAGGTCCGATATTCTTCTGAGCCCCAGCATAAATCAAACCAAAATCCTCTACTCGGTACTGAGCAGCAAGGATATTAGAAGACATGTCCGCCACAATGGGCACGCCATTAGTCGCAGGCAGGTCATAAATAGCCGTACCTTCAATGGTATTATTGGTGGTCAGATGCACATAGGCCGCCTGCGGATCAATCTCCTTTTCATCAAAAGAAGGAATTTCCGTGTAATTTAAATCCTCTGACGAAGCCAAGAGAATAGGTTCAAAAAGCACTGTCTTAGCCAGCTTGACTGCTTCTGTGTAGGCTTTCTTGCCCCAAGAACCAGCTACTAGGTAGTAGGCCTTGCCGCTCTTGGCTAGATTAAGGGGAATCATGCTAAACTGGGTAGAAGCTCCCCCCTGCAGGAAGAGTACGCGGTAATTGTCCGGAATAGCCATGAGCTCACGCAGCAAGCTCTCAGCTTCTTTGATAATATCGTCAAATTCTTTGGATCGGTGGGATAGCTCCATCACGCTCATGCCGCTTTGGGCATAGTCTAAAAACTCAGCCTGAGCTTTTTTCAAGACTTCCTTGGGCAATACTGCCGGTCCAGCAGAAAAATTGTAAATGGTCATATCCTACCTCCAAAAATGTATTTTGTCTATCATATCACAATGTTCAGAAAATTTCTATAATTCTTTCAAAGATATTTTTCTTTTGGGGAAATTTCCGAACAAAAGGAGGATTTTGAACAAAAAACTAGCCGAATAGGACTAGTTTCTTTCTTCTCCATGATAAAGGGCATAGAGCTGACTCTTATTGCGCCCGTATTTTTTAGCTACTTCCTTGATAGCCTGATTTTTCTTGCTGCCGGATTGGACTAAGCTGTCAATTTCAGCCAAGAGCTCCGCATCCGCTTTGTCTTCCTTCTCCAAGCTTGCACCAGCCACAATCAGGAGGCATTCGCCCTTGAGTGCATTCTCTGCCAGATAGTCTATCAACTCAGAAATCCTTCCTCTTTGGTATTCTTCGTAGATTTTGGTGAGCTCACGAACCAAGACCACTGAGCGATTGCCATAGACTTCCAGCATATTTTCCAGCGTAGCCTTGACCCTATGAGGAGATTCGTAAAAGATCTGTGTCTCTGGATAAGATTTTTTACTCTCGAAAAATTCCTTCTGCTGTCCAGACTTACGAGGCAAGAAACCATAAAAAATATGAGGCTGAGGCGCTAAACCACTGGCAATCAGAGCGGAAATCCCGGCGCTGGGGCCCGGAACCGTCACCACAGCAATGTCCTCAGCAATAGCCGCCTTAACCAAATCATGACCCGGATCCGAAATGCTAGGCAAGCCAGCATCGGATACCTGGGCTAGATTTTGACCTGATTTGAGCAAGTCCAGCAAGATCGGTATCTTTTCTTGAGCATTGTGCTCATGAAAGCTGATCTGTCGAGTCTCAATCCCAAAGTGTTTGAGTAGAAGACCTGTATTTCTGGTATCTTCAGCCGCAATAACATCCACTTCCTTGAGGGTATTGACCATGCGAATGCTCATGTCATCCATATTTCCAATAGGAGTCGCCACCAAATACAGCTTGCCGTAGGGCGACTGTCCCTTAAAACTCTTTTGAATCTGCATCTCTACTCCCTGAATAACAACTCGTCGCAGAACATGCACTCCGCATCGTTTTCTCGGCGTTGACCATAGAAATCTGTGCACACATGAAAGCCATCGTAGTACAGTTTGCGGAGATTGTCCCGATTTTTATTGATTTTAACCGGTGCTGCTTGCTCTACCTCACCTAGTCGCTCTCTCAGCTTATCATTTTCTAGCTGGAAGACGATATTTTCCTCGACGACACTCTTGAGATTTTTCTTGATGGCCTCTACCTCGGCAAGGGTCACTAAAAGCGTCTGAGAAAAATCATCCAAGGCATCAAATAGTTCTTTTTTATTCATTTTCTGCTCCTATCTTGCTTGGGCACTGGCTTTTAAAATCATGTATTCCAGAGCATTTTGAAAAGACACATTGGCTCGCCACATCTTCTTTGCTTCTAAGAGATCTTCCAGTTTCTTGCGACCTGCCTCGCTTCCAAGTTCCTTGGCCAGCAAGACCTCCAAAATTTTAAAGGCCTGCTCCTGTTTATCCTTGTCCTCAGCCAGTTTAGCCAGCTTGGCCACTTGGAGATAAGCCTGATTCTCATTGGTCAGGGCAGCCTTAACAAAGCGCTGACTCTCACTGACCAGCTCAAAGAAAGACTTGTTGGAAGCCAACTGATCGGCCTCTTCCTGGGTCTGGCTATATGTAGCCAGCAACTCAGCCTGACTTTTGATTAAGCCAGCCTCTTCCAGCTGGTGCTGGAGAGCGACCTGATTCTTCCGAAAGTGAAAAATCTGCGTTCGGCTCTTGATGGTGGACAACATCAGATGCTCATCGGCTGTTAAAAGAAAGATGTAAATCTCACTCTGGGGCTCTTCGATGACCTTGAGGAGGGAATTAGCGGCATTGACATGCATCTTATCTGCATCACAGATGATAAAGACCTGTTTGTTGCCCTCCATACCGCTCTGGGAAAAACTTCTCACCAGCTCACGAATGCGCTCCGTTTTAATAATGCCATTCACCGGCCGCACAATCGTCACATCCGAAAAGTCCTCACTCTCAATCAAGCGACAAGCCCGGCAAATACCGCAGGGCCAAACTCCCTGACGATTTTCACAAAAGAGACTCTGGGACAAGGTCAAAGCCATGGTAAAACTAGAAAAATTCCCCGAAAATAAATAAGCATGATTGAGCCGCCTTGCTTCTAAGATTTGCTGAAAAGTTTCTGTAAGCTGAGGCTGGGCCTGACGTAATTCTTCTACTGTCATTTTTCTTTGATAAAACGTTCTTTAATAACTGCCAAACTGTCGGCCACGACTTGCTCCAGTGGCTGACTAGCATCTATCTTGACGACACGTTCTGGTTCCTTTTCTAAAATAGCCAGATAGCCTTGACGCACGCGCTCATGCAGGTCGAGACCTTCCAGATCCAAACGATTGACTTCGCGCTCCTTATTTCGAGCAATGCGAGCCAGACCTTCCTTGACATCAATATCGAAATAGAGAGTCAAATCCGGCTTGAGACCATCTGTCGCAAACTGATTGAGCCATTCAACATCGTCAACCGCCAAGCCCCGGCCGTAACCTTGGTAGGCTACCGAGCTATCAATAAAACGATCTTGCAAGACCCATGTCCCTTGCTCCAAGGCGGGCAGAACCTTCTCCGCCAAATGTTGACGTCGGCTGGCAATATAAAGCAGCAGTTCGGTCTTAGCATCCATGGCTGTGTGCCCCTTATCCAAAATCACCTCACGGATTTTTTCAGAAATAGCGACACCGCCAGGCTCTCTAGTCTTCAGCAACTCATAGCCCATCTCTTTCAGCTGAGGAAGCAAAGCCTCTAAAACACTGGTTTTCCCAGCACCTTCTGGGCCTTCTAGCGATATAAAAACACCTTTTTTCATTGTTTTCCTTTTACATTCATTCTGCCAATGGCTGCAGAAATTCCTATTTTAGTCTATGCTTTATTGTACCAAAAATTATCCCAAAAGCCCATAGAAGAATTTCTCGAAAACTATTTCATATTATTTTCAAAAATGAAAACTTTTGATAAAATAGAGTCAGAAAATTCTTAGGAGTGTCTGATGTTTAAATTTAAAAATGTACTGGCCATCATTCTGGGGGCTGGAATTTTTTCTTTTGGGATTCATTATTTGGTGATTCCTTTTCACTTATATGAGGGGGGAGCAACGGGGATCACCTTGATTGTCTACTACCTCTTCAAGATTCCTGTATCAACCACCAATTTGGTCATCAATATTCCACTCTTTATTCTCGCTTGGAAATTACTGGGAAATCGCACCCTTTACCTTAGTATTTTAGGGACTTTCTCTGTATCAGCTTGGCTTAAACTATTCGAATTGCTACCTGCTTCCAAACATTTACAAGACTATTTCTTCTCTTCCTTGGATGGCGATGTCTTACTAGCCTGCCTTGGAACGGGAATTATTCTTGGAGTTGGTCTAGGCATCATTTTCAATGCTGGGGGAACGACTGGTGGTACCGATATCGTAGCTCGTATATTCAATAAATATACCAGCATCTCCATGGGCCGCCTCATGCTGACAGTGGACTTTATCGTTATTTCTCTGGTTCTTTTAGTCTTTAAAGATCTGCGCATGGTTTCTTATACACTCATGTTTGTCTTTATCACCTCTCGTGTTATTGACTTGATTGCTGAAGGTGGTTTCGCTGGCAAAGGCTTCCTAATTGTCACCAGCAAACCAATAGAACTAGCTGAAGCCATCAATGAAAAACTTGGAAGAGGGGTCACCTATCTGCAAGGACAAGGCTTCTATAGCAAGCAAGATTTGCAAATCGTTTATTGCGTTGTCTCTCGTAACGAAATGCAGCAAATGAAGAAACTTATCAATGACATCGATCCATTTGCCTTTACAACTATTACAGAAGCCCATGAAATCTTAGGAGAAGGCTTTACCTTAGACTCTAATAAACAGCCTATCGTCAAATAGAGTTATCATACACAAAAAGAGGCTGGGACAGAAGTCTGACCTCAAATATAAAAAGCGAACAAAACGGAGTTATCTGACACTCAGAATTGTGTCTTGTTCGCTTTTTTGTCTAATCTATCGATTTTAAAAATTTATAATAAAGAATTCCTAAAATCAAAATCTTTTTGTCCCAGCCTCCTCAATTGTCTTTGGATTGTCGAGCAAGACGCAGTAGTTTAGTGGGCTCTACTACGCTGATTACATCAGCTTTTACAACCCTACTCAACTGTGCGGAGGTGGGACGACGAAATCGAATTCTAACGAATTACCGATTTCTGTCCCACTCTCTTTTTTAGTCTAAGTTATTCAATAATTGAATGAGGGTTTCAGCTGAGCGCTTGCCTGCTTCTAGGATAAATTCATCAAAAGTGATATTGGCATCATGGCTGGCTGTATCGCTCATCGCGCGAATGACCATAAAAGGCAAGCCCAGAGAATGCGCGGCTTGAGCAATGGCTGCTCCCTCCATCTCTACTGCCAAAACATCAGGAAAATGAGCTTTAATTTGGTCAATCTTGTCCTGTCCAGCGATAAAACTATCTCCCGTCGCAATCAAGCCAACTCGACTCGTCTGCTGGGTCTTTTCTAACACTACTTTCATCTCCTCAACCAAGTAGCGACTGGCTTCATAGTAGAGGGGCTGCCGTGCCATTTGACCGTAATCATAGCCAAAAGCTGTCACATCCACATCATGGTAGACCAAACGATCTGCCACCACTACATCTCCAATTTCTAAGCCCGAAGCTACTGCGCCAGCAGAACCCGTATTGATGACCGCTGTTACCTCAAAGTCATTGACTAGGACAGCCACACTCATGGCCGACATAACTTTGCCGATTCCACTTTCTACCAGTACAACCTCATGATGCTTGATACGACCAGTATAGTAAACATGCCCTAGGCGCTGGTGTTTTTCAGCCATTTCCAGATGCTCTACCAGTAGCTTCAACTCCTCAGGCATAGCCGCGATAATTCCGATTTTCATGATTTATTCTTTCCTTTTTACATTAAAAAGAGGGAGAGGAAGCAGAGTTTCATCTTCTCGTCTCCCTTACTCCCCTCTTTATCATAGCCAGATAATGGCCGCAATTAGTCCAATCAAGAGAAGCACAATCCAGAATAGGATTTTGTTTAATTTAGCCTGAAAAATACTTCGTTTTTGATTTTCGATTCGACGACTTTTGATAACTGTCGGTTCAACTTCAATCTGCAGAGTGTCCTGAGTGACAGCTTGCCGTGGAGCAGCATAGCCGAAAGTTCCTTTTCTAGCAATAGAAATGACCTTAGTTTCTTCATCGTCCATCAGCAAGGGACCATCGATATGTTCTCCACGATTGGCCCGCTCAATGATTTCATCTGTTAATAAAGCTTTTCCCATTGATCTACGTTCCTATTTATTCAGATTTTTTTGTTGCCAGTACTGAAGAGCCATAATAGTCTTGGCATCGCAGATGTCACCATTTTGCAGCAACTGCTCCGCCTCCTCCAGACTGACTTCAAAAAGTTCCAAGGTTTCATCCTCGTCTTGGGGACGAGGGTTTTCGACCTTTGTCAAATGGCTAGCGCTGTAGAGTTTGATTTTCTCATTGCAAAAACCGATAGCAGAGTAAAAATCATAAACCAGCTCCAACTGGCCAGTATAGCCCGTCTCTTCTTCCAATTCGCGCAGGGCAGCCGCTTGAGGATCTGCATTCTCTCCTACCTCTAGCTTACCAGCTGGAATCTCATAAGAAGTCGCTTCAATGGCCTTGCGGTACTGCTTAACCAAAATCATTTTGTTTTCCGGAGTGATGGCAATCACAGCCACCGCGCCATTATGGAAAATCAAATCTCGTTGAGCTTGACCCTTACCATCTGGCAGTTCCACCTGATCCTGAACCACTTTGAAAATCGGTCCTTGATAAATCTCCGTCCGTTGGACGGTTTTTTCTTCAAATTCCATGACTACACCTACTTATTTTGAGGGTGATGAGGGAGACGCTTGGCGTATTCTGCCATGTTGGTCTGGCGACCACGTCCTAGAGCGATAGCATCTGCTGGAACACTCTTTGTAATAGTCGAGCCTGCACCAACCAATGAATTGTCACCCAACTCTACTGGAGCAACGATAGTTGAATTTGAGCCAACAAAAACATTATTCCCAATCAGCGTCTTATACTTATTCTGACCATCGTAATTGGCCGTAATTGTACCAGCCCCAATATTGACATTGGCTCCTAAATCAGCGTTTCCCAGATAGGCTAAATGGCCAGCTTTAGTGTTTTCACCTAGCGAAGACGCCTTGACTTCAACGAAATTACCGACATGGACATCCTTGGCCAGACTAGAACCTGGACGAATGTGAGCGTAAGGCCCGACCGTCACGCCATCTGCCAAGCTAGACTCTTCAATCATCGAATTTGTAATGACCGCTCGCTGACCAATTTCTGAGTCTACAATATAAGTCCCATTGGTCAGGATCGTCTCTGCCCCAATCTTGGTTTGACCTTTCAGAGTCACATTGGCTTCGATTTGAACTTCAGGTGCGATTTCTACATCCACATCGATATAGGTCGCATCTGGATTGACAAAGCTGACACCGTTAATCATGTGCTGCTGGTTAATCCGACGGCGCATAACTCTTTCAGCTGTCGCCAAAGCCACGCGGTCGTTGACACCGAGACTTTCGTCAAAGTCTTTCAGTGTATAAGCACCGACTTTTTCGCCATTCTCGCGGAAAATACCAATCACATCTGTGATATAGTATTCCCCCTGCGCATTGTTGGTATTGATATTTTTGAGGGCCTCAAAGAGACGGGCATTGTCAAAGACATAAGTCCCTGTATTGATTTCCTTGATTTGTTGCTCAAAGTCAGAAGCATCCTTCTGCTCGACAATTTTGATGACTTCTCCGTGCTGATTGCGCACGATCCGGCCATAACCAAATGGATTGTCCGCTTCTGCTGTCAGGATTGTCGCAACATTCTTGTGATTGATATGAAAATCAATCAGATTTTTCAGACTTTCTCCCGTAATCAGTGGGGTGTCGCCAGCAATGACCAAGGTTTGACCAGTTAGATTTTCCAAAACAGGCTCTGCCATCATAACCGCGTGCCCCGTTCCCAGCTGCTCAGTCTGACGGACAAACTCTGTCTGACCAGCCAAGACTTGCTCGACCAGCTCGGCCTTGTGCCCGATAACAGTAACAGTCTTCTCAGGCTCAATCGCACTAACACTGCGGAAAACGTGCTCTAGCATGGAAATTCCTGCCACCTTGTGCAATACCTTTGGTAAATCTGATTTCATGCGAGTACCCTTACCCGCAGCCAAAATAACGGCATAATTTGTCATAAATGAACTCTTTTCTCTAAGATATTACCCTTATTATACCACTAAAAGATAATTTTTTAAAATGCTAATTGCAGAAGCAGGAAATCGCACTTAGAGAAAAAGGTTTATGGACCAAATCACTCTGCTCAATTCGCAATCTACTCCATCCAGACCAATTCTTTAAACTTCTTCTAGCGGAGCTTAAAAACGTTTTTTCCTTCGTTTATACTAGCTTTTGATAGCAGCGAATGATCAGCAAATTGTTCTCCTTAAACACACTATATGTCTAATACTTCTATTATCAAAATTTGGTTGACGATTACACATTTAAAATTGATAAGTAAAGAAATATTTGCTATAATGACATAAAATCAAATGTTCACCCCTGTCTTATAAAGTGCAGGAAACTCTCAAATCTACTAGGACAATACTATTATTATGTGGCCCATTTTGGGATGATACTATTCAAGAATTGAGAGCCCCATTTTATAGTTTTATTGTTTTTAACTAGCCAATTTATAAATTTAAAGTTGTAAGGAGATCTTGGTTATGATGTTTACTAAAAATCGCAAGAAGAGAGACGAATACTACCAACAGATTGACAGGATCTATAATAACGATAGTATTGTCATTAGCTCAAAGTTACGGGAAGAGCTCTTAAGTAGTGCCAAAGGGCTACAGAAGGGGGACCAAATTAGTTATTTAGCATTTAAGTTGTACCCTTTTGTATGTGACGAGGTGCTCAAGAATAAGTCTAACGAATTGATCGCATTCAAAAAATACCTTGAAAAAACAAGATGGAAATATTATTGGGGAAGTGTGCTCATTCGTTAGGGCATAAGTTGCAACTGGCACTTTTGAAAGCATTCAAGATGAATACGCAAATCATCTTCCAATATGATAAGACGATAAAAACTCATAGAATCTCAAAGTAGGGCTGTTAGTCTAGCAACTTACAGTTCACACTAGTTGAGGCTCTGTGAGTTTTTTTCTTGTACGATATTTACAATCTAGCCATAAAAAAGAGGTTAGGACTCTTTTGTCCCAACCTCCTGAATGTAGGTACTGTTAGCATACTAAAATGTGCTAAAGTCCCATATAAATTGTTTTGTGACCAGCTACAATCTAAGCTCTCACAGAGATAAACGGTGAACCTTCTGTATTATCTTCAGGCGCTCCGCTCTTTGAACCAAAGATATAATCCACTGAGTACCAACCGTTATTATTAGCATTATAAGGATCATAGACCTGGGTTTGGCCATTTTGATAGCCTCTCAAGACTATCTCATGGGTAACAGGATAGCTAGCAAAGACGCTATTACCAACAGCCGCCATGACATGATGACCTGCTGCCAAAGCTTCTTTAAGCGCTGCTGATGAATGCAAGACATCTGTGGTCAGTCCCCAGTTCTGTGCTCCTTGGACAATACCCTTACTTGACGTTCCAAATAGACCATTTTTGTTAAAGGAGTCCGTATGATGATAAAGGAAGTCCGCTACGGTTGTTGGTAAAACAGTTTGACCTGTAATACCAGAAATAGTCATCGCTAATGTGGTAGGAACACAGCCAGTAGCTGCTAAATTATATTTTCCATAATATAAACCAGCCCATCTAGGATCACGTTGTGAATAATATGGCGTATCATAAACTCCTCTGCTGACTGTTGTAGTCGTTCCACCAACGCCTACCAAACTACCATCATTTTGAACATAATAGAGGTGAATATTGTATTCCCCAGTAGAATATTTATGACTAGAGGTGCGTACTAGGGCCTTATAACTACCATCGGCTTGCTTTTGAGCCCGATACCAAACAATGTCATCCTGACCATTGACACTTGACCAAGTTGGCAATTTGACTTCCTTGACTCCTTTTGGACTATAAACATTGGTCACTACAACTTCGAACGTGCCTAATCGAGGATTATTATTTTTAATGGTGATTTGACCCGTTGGCTTAATTTGTTCTGAAGCTACATTCGCTGTTGTCTTCGTGCCTCCGACCCCGACCATACGGCCATCATTCTGAACATAGTAGAGGTGGATATTGTATTCGCCTGTAGAATACTTGTGGTCACGTAGATTGACCTGTGCCTTGTAAGTACCATCGGCTTGCTTGACTGCTGTGTACCAAATAATGTCGTCCTGACCGTTAGCACTTGACCAAGTTGGCAATTTGACTTCCTTGACACCATAAGCATTCTCAACTTCAGAAACCACCACTTCAAAGGTACCTGTCTGTTGATTGTTGTTCTGGATGGTCAGCTTACCTTTGGGAGTTCCTAGAGATACGGTCGTCTTGGTTCCTCCAACTCCGACCAACTGGCCATTATTCCCTACATAATAGAGATGGACATTATACTCACCTGTAGAATATTTATGGTCGCTCGCCTTAATATTCATCTTGTAGGTACCATCAGACTGCTTGACAGCTCGATACCAGATAATATCATCCTGACCATTAGTGCTAGACCAAGTTGGCAGAAGCACTTCACGAACTCCCTCTGGACTGCTCACTCCGCTCACGACAACATCAAAACTACCTGTTGTTGAATTATTATTGGCAATCGTGAGAGTTCCCTTTGGTTTAGCAACAGAAACAGTAGTTGTTGTGCCACTAACCCCAATCATCTGGCCATTATCTTGAAGATAGTAGAGGTGGATATGATACTCACCAGTGGACATCTTATGGTTGCGGGCTTGAATGCTAGCCCTGTAAGTGCCATCGGACTGCTTGGTGGCTGTATACCAAACAATATCATCTTGGCCTTTATCACTAGACCAAATCGGCAGATGCACGCTCTTGACGCCAAAAG
This sequence comes from Streptococcus cristatus, assembly GCF_003943815.1. Lineage (GTDB taxonomy): Bacteria > Bacillota > Bacilli > Lactobacillales > Streptococcaceae > Streptococcus > Streptococcus cristatus_F. The sequence goes on from NZ_RJNA01000007.1 coordinate 63,011, forward strand.
GACTGACAACATCAGACACAACAACATCGAAGCTGCCCGTATCCGGATTATTGTTCTCAATTTTCAAAGTCCCTTTAGGCTTGGCTGCTAAACTGAACTGGGTGCCTGCTACACCGACTAATTGACCGTCATCTTGGATATAGTAAAGATGAACAGTGTAGTCCCCCAAAGAATATTTGTGATCCCGAGCCTGGATACGAGCCCTATAGGTGCCATCAGACTGTTTGATTGCTGTATGCCAGACTAGATCATCTTGACCTTTATCGTTAGACCAAGTCGGTAGCTTGACTTCCTTAACACCAAAAGGATTGGAAACGTTAGAGACAACGACATCAAAGCTACCAGTAGCTGGATCGTTGTTTTCAATTTTCAAGGTTCCTTTAGGTTGAGATAGGCTAACTGTTGTTCGAGTGCCACCTACACCAACCAGCTGACCGTCATCTTGAATATAGTAGAGATGGACATTGTATTCGCCTGTTGATTTCTTATGATTCACTGCTTTGACGGTTGCTCGATAAGTACCATCCGCCTGCTTGACTGCTGTGTACCAGATCAGGTCATCTTGACCTTTATCACTGGACCAGGTCGGTAACTTGACTTCCTTGACGCCATAAGGACTAGAAACACCAGAAACAACAACATCAAAGCTGCCCGTATCCGGATTATTGTTTTCAATTTTCAGCGTTCCTTTAGGCTGAGCCTTAGAAACTGTAGTCCTTGTACCACCTACACCGACCAACTGGCCATTATCCTGAACATAATAGAGATGGATATTGTACTCACCTAGAGAGTTCTTGTGGTGGGAAGCTTTGACTGTGACAGTGTAGTTGCCATTGGTCTGGCGCTGCGCCTCGTACCAAACTAGATCGTCTTGACCATTGACACTAGACCAAACAGGAACAACAACTTTTTTCACACCATAAGGATTAGAAACTCCTGAGACAACAACATCGAAACTACCTGTGTCTGGATTATTATTGACAATATCAATTTTTCCTTGTGGTTTGCCGATGGTAACCGTTGTTTTTGTACCGCCTACACCGACCAACTGATTATCTTCCAACAGATAATAGAGGTGGATATTGTACTCACCTGTGGACATCTTATGGTCACGAGCTGTAACGCTAATTTTATAGGTGCCATCCACTTGTCGTTTAGCATCGTACCAGATAATATCATCCTGACCATTCACGCTGGACCAAGTTGGTAGGGCGACTTTTTTAATAGGCTTAGGGGATGAGATATTGGTTACATGCACATCGAAAGTACCAGCATTTGGATCCACATTTGTAATATTGATAGTGCCTTGAGGCTTGTCATCAGCTGCCCGAGAAACTCTCGCTTTTGGCTCAGATTCTGCTCTTGTTTCTGCCTCTTGTGGCTTATCAGAAGAAGCTGTCACAGATCTAAATGAAGATCTCCCTGAAGAAATGTTTTCAGAAGGGACTGGTGCCAAATCGTTCTTAGGCTGTTCAATTGACGAGTTATCCTCCTTTTCAGAGGAACTTGAAGCGACTTTTTCGTCTTTGCCTAAAGAAGCCTCAGATACACCACTATCTTTCTTTGTCTCAGAATCTACTTCTAAAGGCTTGCTAGCTAGATCAGACTGTTTGCCAGCATCTCGATTGGTCACAGCAACCGAAGGCTCCGTTTGCTGTCTATCATTTGCTGCTTGATTTGTTTCGTCAGCAAAAACGCTATTAGCACTGGCTGCTAATAAAATAGCTGTACTAGCTAGATAAACTAATCCTTTTGTTTTCATACGCTTTCTCCATCCTTTTTAGAGTTGCACACCTTTATTGTAGCATAATAGGACAATTATTACAAATTGGTAACAGATTTGTATCGTTTAATCCAAAACTGAATCGAAACCTATTCTTTCTATTATGTAATTCGTAAACAAAAATAAAAAGAGCTGGGAAAGACCAAAAAATGATTCATTTTTGATCTTATCCCAACCTCTTCCTCTTTAATGTTCTGTGATGTATTTATAAACTTCTTGGCCTGCGACTGCTCCGTCTCCAACCGCTGTGGTGATTTGGCGCAGGTCTTTCTGACGGACATCACCAATGGCATAAATGCCAGCAATAGACGTTTTCATATGTTGATCCGTCACAATCCAGCCAGCTTCATCACAAATCCCTAAGTCTTTGACAAAATCGCTAACAGGGTCTAGTCCGACATAAACAAAGACGCCACCAAAGTCTGACTCGCTGATTTGCCCCGTTTTTACATTTTCAAAAACGACACTAGTTACCCTGCGATCGTCCCCTTTGATTTCTTTTACGACGGAATCCCAGATAAAGCTGATTTTTTCATTGGCAAAGGCCCGCTCCTGCAAGAGCTTTTGCGCCCGCAGTTGGTCACGACGGTGAACAATGGTCACAGACTTTGCAAAGCGCGTGAGGAAAATTGCTTCTTCAACGGCAGAATCGCCGCCTCCGACCACTAAGAGATCCTCATCACGGAAAAAGGCACCATCGCAGACCGCACAGTAGGACACACCGCGGCTATTGTATTCTTCCTCGCCAGGAACTCCTAGATGACGATGGTTGGCACCAGAAGCTAAAATCACTGTTTTGGTCTCAAAGACTTCATCCTCAGTAATGATTTTCTTATAGTCACCATGGTCTTCAATCTTTTCAACCTGACCAAATAGATGCTCTACACCTAGATTTTCTAAGGGTTCAAACATTTTCTCAGCCAGCTCTGGTCCGCTGATACGAGCATAACCGGGATAATTTTCAATCTCCGCAGTATTATTCATCTGCCCGCCGTAAATACCGCGTTCCAGCAGGGCCACTTTAAGATTACTTCTAGCAGCATAGAGGGCTGCTGTCATTCCCGCAGGACCAGCTCCAATAATCATTGTATCGTACATCATCTTTTTCCTTTCTCTTTGTTGTAACTACTATTATTCTAACAAACCAACTAATCTTTTACAAGTATTTAAGCTTTGAGAACAACCAGTAAGCCAAAAATCGCAAAAGACAAGATTGGAATCGTCATAATTGTAATCAAAAGAAGATCGTAAATTTGGCTTTGACCTACCGCAAGCGTCCGATCCTTGCGACCGAGCCGCTGCAATAAAAGCCACAAACCATCGGCAAGTCCTACCAGAATCGTCGTATAAATGAGACTTTGGATATAGAGAGAAAAAATTTTAATTAACATGTCAGCTCCTAAATAATCAGTTGCCTTAAAAAGGTTCTAGTCGAAAACAAACCCAGCTGGTCTAGCCAACTGAGCTTTCACTTTTTCTATTATATCAAATATAAGTCCGTTTGTAACTAGCAAAGAATTCTTTGGTTCTCGCTTCCTTGGGATGATTGATAATCTCCTCTGGACTACCTGACTCGATAATATGGCCCTTATCCAAGAAAAGTACTCGATCTGCTACCTGAGAAACAAAAGATATATCATGGCTGACCAGAATCATGGTTTGTCCTGCTTTGGCAGCGTCAGCAATGGATTTCTCTACCTCACCGACTAGCTCTGGGTCAAGGGCTGAGGTCGGCTCATCTAGCAAAAGAACATCTGGCTTCATGGCCAAGGCCCGCGCTAAAGCCACCCGCTGTTTTTGACCGCCTGATAAATGCTTGGGATAATGATTCTCACGATCAGACAAGCCCACCTTTGCCAACTCTTCCTTGGCAATTTTAGTCGCCTCTTGGTCAGACAAGTTTTTAACTACCAGCAGACCTTCCTTGACATTTTCCAGAGCCGTTCGACGGGAAAATAAATTGAACTGTTGGAAAACCATGGCCAATTTTCGACGCAGAGTCAAGATTTCATCTGGTGAAATGGTTGAAAAATCCACCTTGAAGTTATCAATTTCAATCCTTCCGCTGTCTGGCCGTTCCAGATAATTAAGACTGCGCAGGAAGGTTGATTTGCCAGCACCTGAGGAGCCTATTAGAGCAATGACTTCGCCTTTTTGAATTTCCAAACTCAGGTTATCCAAGACCTTTTGGCCAGAAAATTCCTTACTTAACTGGGAAATTTTAATCATCAAATCCTACCTCCTTGCGCTTGCTCCATTTTGTCCAGATTGGCTGGCGCCTTGATATCCATAGTTTTTTCAATCGCACGACCGATTTGCTCAATCACGATATTGACAATCCAGTAAATAATGGAAACGGAAATAAAGCGCTCAAAATAACGATAATCGGAGCCACCGATAGCCTGAGCTTTGGCAAAGACTTCTACGACACCCGCACTAAAGGCCAGAGATGTTCCTTTGGTCAAGCCAATGAGGGAGTTGATCAGAGTCGGTGTTGCCACAACTGCTGCATTAGGAATGATGACCCGCAGATAAACTTGGCGATTGGTCATTCCCAGACTGCGAGCTGCTTCAATCTCACCCGGATCTACCGAAAGAATGGCTGCCCGAATCGTCTCACTGGCATAGGCCGCTTCATTGAAAGCAAAGGCAATAATTGCAAAGACTGAGGCAGGAATGGCATTGATATTAAAGGCCGTCCCATATTTTTGATTGATAGCTTTCAGCAGGAGCGGAATCCCAAAATAAGTCAACATGAGCTGAACTAAAAGGGGCGTCCCACGGAGGAAGCTCACAAAGACAGACTGAATAGGATACAGGATTCTCGTGCGGTTAATCTTGACCACTGCGAAAATCATGGCCAAGATGATGCCGAAAAATGCTCCACCCAGCGTCAACAAAAGTGTGACAGGTAAGGTTTTCAGAATCGCTGGAATGGCATCAAAAACAGCCCGTAAACTAAATAATTTACCGTCTGGAAGGAGCTTCAAAAGCTCTTCATACCAGTTTGCAGCTAGGATATAAGTTGTAAACATTTCAATTACTTCTCTTTCTCGATAATGCATTATTTTATCATAATTTGACCCAGATGCAAACTATTTGGCATCAAGAATAAATAATCTTTAAACCTTTAATAGCTAAGTGGGAAATGACAATAAAATAGACCAGTAATCCTAGTCTATCATAGTTTCACTGGTCTTTAAAATATAATTTTTCTATATCTGCCATAAAAAGAATTTATGGCTAGAATGTCTGGCGCTTAGCCTTGCGTTCTGCCCGACCACGTGCACGATTTTCAGCTCTCTTGGTCTTGCGGCGCTTCTCATTAACCGCCCATTGGATTTTCTTCTTATAGCCTGGCTTGATTTTTTTCTTTTTCTTCTTGACCAGACCAATCATTTCTGTGTCCAGCTTCTCCTTGGTCTTCTCCCGATTAGCACGGCGATCTCGGTCGTAGGTATCTTGAAATTCACCATTTTTGATCATCTTAGGAGTAAACTTGATACCCAGCTTTTCCAACTCTCGAATATCTGAATCGTCACTCGGTTGATAAAGGGTAATGGCTGTGCCGGGAAGACCATTTCGTCCCGTCCGACCAACGCGGTGGACAAAGAAAGACAAATCCTGCGGAATGGCATCATTGATGACATGGCTGACACCTTCAATATCAATCCCTCGAGCTGCCAAGTCTGTCGCTACGATGTATTCAAAATCCAGATTCTTGACCTGATTCATAATACGCTTGCGCTCCCGCGGCGGGATATCACCGTGAATCTTGGCCACTTTTAGCCCTTGCGCAGTCAGATAAGCCTGCAATTCATCCGCACGAGTCTTGGTATTGACGAAAATCATCGCCAGATAAGGCTGAAGGATCTGACTGATCTCATAAATCTGGGCATTCTTATCTCGCCCTTTGGTTGACAGGAGCCAGTTATCAATGGTATCGGCAATCACCGTCTTGGTCTTAATCTGCTCCATGACCGGATTAGACAGGTATTTTTTCAAGAAAGGTTGAAGCTTCTGCGGAATAGTAGCTGAGAAAACCAAAAACTGCAGGTCTTTAGGCAAGCGAGCCGCAATCCGGTCTACCGTCTCCAAAAATCCCATATCAAGCGTCATATCAGCCTCATCCACAACAAAGGTGTGGGCCTTGTGGATAGCCAAATCGCCTGACTCAACCAAGTCATAAATCCGCCCTGGCGTCCCAATGACGATATGGGGCTGGCTGGACTCTAGCTTGCCAATCTGACGAGCCTTGTCAGTTCCGCCGACATAGTTGGCTACTCGAATCTCTTGCTCTGAAAAGCTAGCTAGCTGACGGGCTGCCTGATAGATCTGGGTCGCTAATTCTCGGCTGGGTGCTGTAATCACCGCTTGGACACTGTCCGCCTCTTCATCTAATTGCTGGAAGATAGGCAGCAAGAAGGTGTGAGTTTTACCTGATCCGGTTTTGGACTCCCCGACCAAGTCTCGGCCAGATAATACCACTGGAATCAGCTTTTCTTGAACCTCTGTCGCCTCCACAAAGTTCAGATCCTTGAGGGCTTCCTGGATATAATCTTTAAAGTTAAATTCTGTAAATTTCATTTTTTCCTCTGTTTACTCTTAATCTTATCTATTATACCAAAAAAATATCTTTTCTGCTCGGCTCAGGACAAGAAAAGGCGGGCTTACACCCACCTTCATATCACAAATATAGAATGGCCAAAGTCAGCAAGCTGGCTAAGAGGCCTACGCCCCAGAAGAAGAAATCAACCTTCCATTCGCTCCAAGGCTGACCATGCCCAGAAAAGCCACCCAGTTCAAAGTGGTGATGGACTGGTGTCATACGGAAAATCCGCTTGCCACCCGTCAACTTGAAATAAGTCACCTGCATCATAACAGAAGTCGTTTCAAAGACATAGACGATTCCGATGAGAAGCAAGGTCCACTCTTGGTGCAAGGCAATGGAGAGGGCTGCAAGCATACCACCCAAGGCAAGGCTTCCCACGTCCCCCATAAAGATTTTAGCTGGCTTATGGTTAAAGACAAAGAAGCCTAGCAAACCACCAATCATGCTGATAATGACAATCAGAAGGTCAAAGCGCTTCTGCTCCAGAGCAATGACTCCGTAAGCCACCAAGCTAATCGCAACGGAGATACTAGCCAAGCCATCAATTCCATCGGTCAGATTGACAGCGTTGGAGAAACCAACCAGCCAAAAGAGGACGAAGAAGATATAGAGGAAGCCTAGCTGCACTGGAATCGTAAAGACATTGAGAGAGTCTCCTGCCCCGTGCTGATTGTAGAAGAAGTAAAAGATAACTCCCCCTACCAGCTGCAGAGCTAGTTTCTGTTTAGGATTCAGGCCTTCGTTGATCTTACGGAAGACCTTGAGGAAATCATCCAAAAAGCCAACAATGCCGTAGAGAACCAAGATAAAGAGAATCATAATCAAGCCGTTGGACAGTTGTTGGGAAAACAAAGCTGTCACAAAACTAGCCAAAACAGAAGCAACCAGAAAGACGGTTCCCCCCATCGTCGGCGTTCCAGCCTTAGCCTGATGCTGCTTGACATCCTCGTGCATTTGCTGGCCTGAAATATGAGCCTTGTGGTAAAAACGGATAAAGGCAGGAATCCCAACAAGCGTTAGGATAAAGGTCAGAATTCCTGCAATAATTGCTGTTAACATGCTAGTCTCCCAATGTAACGGTTATTTTTTTCAATTTTTTCAGGTCTGTATTGACCTTCTCCTTCTGCTTGACAACTTTTGAGCCTTTGCCTTTAAAATTGACTTCCAGCCCTTGCCATTCAGCAAATTGCTCTACATTTTCCTTGGTCCAGCCATACATATCTGGCAAATCTTCAAAGTTATCACTTAAAATCAAAATCTGTTGATTGGCTTTCAGTTCTTGTCCTTCTTTTACAGAAACCTTCTTGATTTCACTGCCTGTTCCTAGGATGACTGGCTGTACCAGATTGCGGCGAAGTTCATCAGCCAAGCCTCCTGGGCTGATTTGATTTTTCAGCTTCAGTTGCTTGGTCAAACCATCGATAGATGGCATTTTATAGGTTGTTTCTTTTTCAACCAATTCCAAAGCAGGACTATCTCCAGTCAGATTTAAACTGTCTTTAAGCGCCACAGCTTCTTCCAAGACTGGATTGACAACTTCCTGCCAGAAAAGAGGGGAGAATTTCTCTTCGGGCTGCTGAACAGTGACATACATAATGAAATCTGGACTTTCTGCCGGCGTCATGGCTACTACGGAGTAAATGTTATTATTCTCCCCTTCCAAATAGCCCTTATCTGTCGCAATTTGGGCTGTTCCGGATTTCACGGCCACATCTTGCCCAGCAACTTGGATAACCGGCTCACCACCGATATTCAGGGTTCCATAATAAGGAACTGTACCGACCTGAATCATATAATTTCGAGTCGTTTTCGCTGCTTTTTCTGAAACTGGATGACCGACAATTTCTGGCTGAGATTTACGAGCGCTACCCGTTTTTGAGTCATAGATGGCAGAGATAAATTTCGGCTCTAACATGACACCATCATTTGACACAGCTGAAAAGGCACGTAGCATCTGTACTTGGGTTACCCCAATCCCTTGTCCGAAGGAACTCATGGCAATGGTTACAGCATTATCTGCCGGCAGGGCACCATATTCTTCATAGCCCATCCCAAAACGAGTCGGTAAGCCAAATTTGAACTTCGATAGATAATCGATCCACTTGGCATTGCCCATATCCTGCTCAATGCGTGTCATACCAACGTTACTTGAGAAAATAAAGCCTTGAGCATAGGTCAGGACTTGTCCTGTTGCTAACCCCATGTTCACATCCCAGTCGCGGATGGTAGCATCTGCAATCTTATATTCTGAGCTATCGAATGTTCCATTTGGGTTAAAGCTTCCATTATCAATCGCTGAAGCCAAGGTCATAACTTTCATCGTTGAACCAGGCTCATACTGCGTCTGGTAAAGGAAGCTATTCCAAGTTTTCAAATGATCTACATTCAGGCCCTCTTTGGTATCCGCATTATAAGTCGGACGCTGGGTTGTTGCTAAAATCTCGCCTGTCTTGGCACTGACCAAAGTCGCACTGACAAATTTTCCTTTAGCTGTTTCTTGGAAGGCATCCATCCGCGTTTCCAAGTATGTCTGTAGCTGGGCAGAGAGGGTTGTATACACATCTTTTCCGTCTTCTGTCTTAACAGAAACTTCCTCTGAACCTGGGATGATGTTCCCTTTACTGTCTTTTTCATAGGTAACCAGGCCATTCTGACCACCTAAGATACGGTCTAGCGACTGCTCCATCCCGGATTTCCCTACAAGCGTCTTATTGCCGTCCTTATCCTCTTGCATCTGAGCCTGACCGATAAATTGCGAAGCAAAGATACCGTTACTATAACTGCGGTTAGGGCTGGTTGTGAAATCAATTCCCTCTATCTTTTCCTTCTCCATCGCCTGCCGGATAGAGCTCATAGTACTATAGGTGATCCCATTTCCTTGAGAACCAAAAGAAACCTGTTTTAAATCCTTTTGCGCAAGTTGCTGCTTAACATAGTCCTTATCCATTCCTAAATGTTGATTAAGAATCTCAGCAACCTTTTCATACTGGGACTCCTCTACATAGAGGACCTTGCCAGCGGCGGATTTGTAATTTTTATCAATAACAGCATAAATATTATAGGTCGTTGCATCTTCAGCGATCGGGACACCGTTGCGATCATAGATCGTTCCTCGCTTGGCAGCGACGACGACTGTCTTTTGGTGCACTTGCTTGGCACCTTTTGACAAATTAACACCGAATTTTTGATCTGTCCCGATAATCGTCGCAAAATTAATTAAGAAAATGAAAAAAAGAAAGACAGCTAAAGCACTCATGCTTTTTCCCACTCTTCTTCGATTGTATTCGGGTGTCTGTCTGTTTTTTAAAGCATATCGCTGGATGTTTTTTAAAAATCTATTACTCATTGGTTGTACTCACTGTCTTACGATTTCCCTTTTGGAGTTTCATATCCTGAGAGCTGGCCAACTGGGACAGCCTTTCATAACGTGTCAATTCATTCACTTCTTGCTTAATATTATCCAATTCAGCCTGCTCTGACTCAATCTGAGCATTAACTTCAGTCAAATCATGATTGACCTGCAACAGTTTGGTCTGCATAAACACAATACTAACTGCAAGGATAATCGCTGTTAAAATAATGGAGCCATAGAAGGCTTTTTCGACTCGAGAAAATTTCCGAATCCGTTTTTGAATAGGGTGTTGCTTTCTTTCTGCCATGAAACTTACTCATGCACCTTCCTAGCCACGCGCAATTTCGCAGAATGGGCGCGATTATTGGCTTCTAATTCTTCTTTGCTTGGTAAAATGGGTTTGCGTGAAACTAACTCCAGCTTGGGCTGCAAATCATCTGGAATGAAAGGCAGACCTTTGGGAACATCTACGGTTGAAGCTTCTTTAAACAGTTGCTTGGTCAGGCGATCTTCCAGCGAATGAAAAGTAATCACTGAAATGCGCCCCCCCACTGCCAACAAATCAATAGCCTGCTGAATGGATTCATCGGCCGCTCCCAACTCGTCATTGACCTCAATCCGAATAGCCTGAAAAATCTGCTTAGCTGGATGACCTTTTTTCTTCAGTTCCTTAGCAGGTTTGGCTGATTTGATAATCTCCGCCAGCTCCGTCGTCGTTTCGATAGGCTTGATTTCTCTCGCCTGCTCGATCTTACGGGCAATCTGCTTGGAAAACTTATCTTCGCCATATTTGAAAAAAATACGGACTAGATCGTTGTAAGGATAGTGATTCACAACTTGGTAAGCTGTCAAGGCAGCTTCTTGATTCATCCGCATATCCAAAGGAGCGTCCTGCTTATAAGAAAAACCGCGCTCCCGTTCATCCAGCTGCGGACTAGATACGCCCAAGTCATAACAAATTCCATCAATCTTCTCGACCCCTACTTCATTCAAACGAGTCTTGAGATTGCGGAAATTATCCTTGATAAAGGTCACCATGCCCCGCTCAATGTAGGGAGCCAGACGTTTTTTGGCATTGTCAATCGCAGTCTGATCTTGGTCAAAAGCATACAAATGCCCCTTGTCTCCCAGCTTGCTCAAAAGATACTCGCTGTGACCAGCTCCGCCCAAGGTCGCATCAACATAGATGCCATCTGGCTGAACATCAAGCTGGTCAATCGTTTCGTGAAGAAGTACAGTAATGTGATGAAATTCTTTTGTCATATCCTATCTATTATATCACATTCATGTATAAAAAAAAATCTAAAAGAATATATCAGCTTTTGATAGGCTACCTTATAGCTTTTGCAAGTCACTTTCAGATATTTACCACTTGGCCTACGAGCTTCTACCAGTCAGCGAAAAGGCCTTGCGGGCATGCCACATTTTGCTATAATCATAACTACCAATGCATTGCGAGTTGGAATTTCTTACCATTCCGAAATTGATTCGTCCCCAAAGGAGATTTATTATGAAACTTGCTTTAAGAAATAGACTATTTGCCTTTATCAGTCTGTCACGGATCTTTAATATCCTAGGCTCTTCTATCTATAATATCGTCTTTATCGTATTTGCTTCTAGCATGCCCCAACCCAAGTTTGCCGTTGGTATTGCCAATTTTATCGTTCTTGTTCCTACCTTTTTCACAGTCTTTGTCGGGATGAAAGCTGACAAAACCATTCAAAAGGCCCGCTGGCTTATTCATCTAGGTTATTTGCAGGCCTTCCTCTTCACCCTAGTCGCCCTCCTAACCAAGTCCGCCTCCTACCTAGCCTTTGCTACCGTCTGCTTTCTCAATATCTTTTCTGACATTATCAGCGACTATCGCAGTGGCCTACAGATGCCTATCTTACAGAAAAATATTGAAGAGAAAGATTTTATGGAAGCTTACTCCTTCACTCAACTTCTCACTTTTTTAGGAAATTTTGCTGGGCAAGCCTTGGGTGTCTGGTTACTTAGTATCAGCCAGCAGAATTTCGCTATGGTTGCCCTCATTAATGCCCTCTGCTTCCTACTTTCCTCAAGCACTCTTTATCTGATTCGCCAAAAACTCACCCATGATGCCCCTGCTGTTACAGAGGAAAAGCTTCCTTTCAAGGCTCAGATGAAAGACCTTTACCAGAATGTCCAAATGATTTTTGAACAAGAAAAAATTGGAAACTTCCTGCTAGTGCTGCTTCAAGTCCTCCTCTTAAATGCACTGGCCGGCTCTATCATGGGACTCTACAATCTCTATTTATTGGATCACCCATTTTGGGGACTAAACCTGAGCCAGTCTCTGCTCATTATCGAGTCCTGCACAGTGATTGGGATTATCTCTGCCAGTGCCTTCTCAAATGATTATTTTTCCAAGCTCTCTCTGATGCGACTCGTCGTTTGGTGCTCGCTAGCTCTCCTCCTCTTAGGCATCAGCAATTTACTCCAAGCTCCTGCTCTCTTGGGAATTTTCTTTCTGACCTTTCTCATGTATATCTCTGGAAAAATCAATCCTAAAATCAACAGCATGCTGCTGAGTAAACTTCCTCCAGAAGTATTAGCCCAAACCTCCAACTTTCTCACCATGCTCTTTACCTTTTCCATTCCGCTAGGAAGCATGCTTTTCACTAGTCTCGGCCTTTGGAATATGGGAAGCGCTTGGTTGGTCTTCTCTCTACTTAGCGGTGTCTGCCTTCTACTCAGTCTCAAAAACAACTAGAGTAAAAATCGTCGCAATTCCATACAAAAAAGAAGGAAGCCTAGACTTCCTTCTTACATATTTTTCAATCTTTCTACCCGATCAGAAATTGGTGGGTGAGTGTAGAAGAGCTTTTGCAAGCCACCCTTCTTCTTAGGATCATTGATATAGAGGGCTGCACTAGCATCATCTACATGGTGCTCCATGGGCTGGCTATTGTCTAACTTCAACAGGGCATTGATCATGCCCTTAGGATTACGGGTCAGCTCAACACTTGAAGCGTCTGCCAGATACTCACGTTGACGGGAAATAGCCAACTGCACCAATGTTGCAGCAAGCGGCGCCAAAAGAAGAGCTAGTAGAGAGACAATCATCAAAACAATTCCTAAGCCATTGTCATTGTCCCGATCGTTTCTTCGACGGCCACCACCGCCAAACCACATCATGCGCCCAGCCATGCTAGATAGCATCGTGACAGCACTTGTAAGCGCCACTGCAATCGTCGAAATGCGAATATCATAATTACGAATGTGACTGACTTCATGCCCCATTACACCTTCAAGCTCTTCACGATTCATGAGGGCAAGCAAGCCAGTTGTAGCAGCCACAGCCGCATTCTCAGGCTTTGAGCCAGTCGCAAAGGCATTGGGCGAGGCATCTTCTACGATGAAGACCCGAGGCATAGGAATCTGAGCCACCATGGCCATATCCTGTACAACGTGATAGAGTTCAGGCGCCTCTTCCTCGGAAACTTCCCTCGCACCGTTCATCGACATGACAATCTCTGTGGACTGAAAAATCATACTGACAGCATAAATACCACCGATGATAAAGGCGATGGCCATCCCACCAAAGGGAGAATCGAGCCAAAGATAGCCGACAGCAGCCCCAATCAAAGCTAAAAGAGCAAAGAAGGCGACGAGGAGAACCCAAGTGCGCCTTTTATTGCTGGCAATTTGGTCAAACAACATAGTGGCCACCTACCCCAAATCGCTAAAATCCACTTTAGGAACAGCCTTTTCTTCCTCTGGTGTCTTCAAAAAGTCTGCTGCTTTGAAGCCAAACATACCTGCAATGACATTGCTTGGGAAAGTTTCCATTTTGACATTGTAGTTGCTGGTTACTGAATTGTAAAGCTGACGAGAATAAGCAATCTTATTTTCTGTATTTGTCAACTCTTCCTGAAGTTTCAAGTAGTTTGTATTTGCCTTAAGATCTGGGTAATTCTCAGCAACCGCAAAGATACCAGAAATCGAACGAGTCAGGGCATCACTAGCCTCCATAGCTTGGGCAGGTGATGAGGCAGCAGCTACTTGGTTACGCAGTCGAGTAACATTTTCCAAGGTTGATTTCTCATATTTCCCATAACCTTTAACCGTCTCTAAAAGGTTGGGAATCAGGTCATTTCTGCGCTTGAGCTGGACATCAATCTGACTCCAAGCCTCTTGAGTTTGCATACGGCTTTTAACAAGACCATTGTAAACAGAAATCACGAAAATAGCTACAACTGCCACAACTGCAATAATAATTAAAAACATGGACATAATAAAGATACTCCTTATGATTTGATTTCACCTATTATAACAAAAAAAGCTCAACCTGTCTTTCTTGACATGTCATCTAGTAAAAGAGCTTTAGCTTGAGTAATATTCAAACACCAAAATGGTCAAATATCTAGGAATGGCTTCTTCACTTTTCTAGAAAACAAACTCTATAAGTCAGGGCAAGTCAGTATCTAATCCTTGGGTACCCAAGAAGCCAATCGTCAGAAGCACCTTACTCTGTTTTATGATATAATAGAATGAATACTGACAAACAAGGATGAAACTATGACACCGCAAGAATTTTACCAGCTATTGAGCCAGCAAGGAATCGAGCTGACCGACCGCCAGAAAGACCAGTTTGAGCGTTATTTTGAACTTCTGGTCGAATGGAATGAAAAAATCAATCTGACAGCTATCACAGAGAAAAATGAAGTCTATCTCAAACATTTCTATGATTCAATTGCGCCCGTTTTGCAAGGTCTGATTGACAATCAAGAGCTTAAGCTGCTGGATATCGGAGCTGGGGCCGGCTTTCCCAGTCTCCCTATGAAAATCATCTGCCCCCAGCTAGATGTGACTATCATTGACTCCCTCAACAAACGCATCAACTTCCTAAAACTACTTGCAGAGGAGCTCGGGTTGGACAAGGTTCACTTCTACCACGGTCGTGCAGAAGACTTTGCACAGGACAAGGCTTTTCGAGCTCAATTTGACCGAGTGACTGCCCGTGCAGTCGCTCGGATGCAGGTCCTATCTGAACTGACCATTCCCTATCTAAAAGTTGGCGGGAAGCTCCTAGCACTCAAGGCTTCCAACGCTCCTGAAGAACTGGAAGAAGCAAAAAATGCCCTCAACTTACTCTTTAGCAAGGTCCAAGACAACCTCAGTTATGCCCTACCAAACGGTGATCCCCGCTTTATCACAGTGGTTGAAAAGAAGAAAGAAACGCCCAACAAATACCCCCGCAAGGCCGGTATGCCAAATAAAAGGCCATTGTAAGAAGAAAACATTCGTCAGTCTTGTCAATAACTTCCAAGACATCAATTTGGGCAATGCCATCTATGATGATCGAGTATTTAAAATTTTATACACCAGCTATTATCGAAAATCTTTCATGCTTTTCAAGCCTCTCACAATCACTTTGCTATAAATCAACTCTATCTTTTGGTATAATAAACTCAGGAAATTTCTACTAGAAAAGGACATTTTATGAAACTCATCTCTTGGAACATTGACTCTCTCAACGCTGCTTTGACCAGTGATTCTGCCCGCGCTCAACTCTCTCAGGCTGTCCTTCGGACCTTGCAAGCAGAAAATGCGGATATCATCGCTATTCAGGAAACAAAGCTTTCTGCTAAAGGCCCGACTAAAAAACATCTTGAGATTTTAGAAGAGCTCTTCCCAGGCTATGAAAATACTTGGCGCTCCTCCCAAGAGCCAGCCCGCAAAGGCTATGCTGGAACTATGTTTCTCTACAAAAAAGAGCTGACACCCATCGTAACCTTCCCAGAAATCGGAGCTCCTTCAACCATGGATGTCGAAGGCCGCATCATTACGCTGGAGTTTGACGACTTCTTCGTCACTCAGGTCTACACGCCCAATGCTGGCGATGGCCTCAAACGCTTGGAAGAACGTCAGGTCTGGGATGTCAAATACGCTGAATACTTGGCTTCACTAGATGAACAAAAACCAGTCCTCGCAACCGGCGACTATAATGTAGCCCACAAGGAAATCGATCTGGCCAATCCAGCCAGCAACCGCCGTTCACCAGGCTTTACCGACGAAGAGCGCGCCGGTTTCACCAACCTACTGGCTAAAGGCTTTACCGATACCTTCCGCCACTTGCACGGCGATATCCCTAACCAATACACTTGGTGGGCACAGCGCAGCAAGACTTCTAAAATCAACAACACAGGATGGAGAATCGACTACTGGCTGACCAGCAATCGCGTGGCTGAAAAGGTGATCAAGTCTGATATGATTGACTCTGGTGCACGGCAAGACCACACTCCGATTGTCATGGAAATTGAACTTTAAGGAGGAATCCGATGGACTATCAAGCTGTCATTCCCGAATTTATGGTATCTGACATCGAAAAATCGCGCCTCTTCTACTGCGACCTACTGGGCTTCTCTGTCGAATACGAGCGTCCCGAGGAGAAATTTCTCTTCCTTTCGCTTGAAGACTGCCAACTCATGCTAGAAGAAGGCAGCGCAGAAGAATTAGCCCAACTGACCTATCCTTTCGGACGCGGTGTCAATATTTCCTTTGGCATCGAGGATGTCCCTCAGCTCCACCAAAAACTGCTGGAAGCTGACTATCCCATCCATCGTCCGCTGACCAAAAGAGAATTTCGAGTAGGAGATAGCTTTATTTATCCCCATGAATTTGGGGTTTTGGATCCAGATGGATATTTCCTACGATTTAGTGAATAAGAAAAAAGAGTTTGGGACAAAAGTCCGACCTCAAATATAAAAAGCGAACAAAACTAGTTTTCTGGTAATCAGAATTCTACTTTGTTCGCTTTTCGCATTTAATTATAGATTTGAAGGGCTTAATAATTAAGATTTTTAAAAATTGAAATCTTTTTGTCCCAAACTCCTCACTTGTCTCTGGAGTGTCGAGCAAGACGCAGTGGTTGAGTGGGCTCTACTACGCTGATTTCATCAGCTTTTACAGCCCTACTCAACTGTGCGGAGGTGGGACGACGAAATCGAATTCTAACGAATTAACGATTTCTGTCCCACTCTCTATTTACAAGTAAATTTCTCAAATCTATCTATACTATCAGAGGGTATTTTGTAGTGGAAAGCGTCCAAAATCCTGCTCCGCCAGTGCAGGATTGCCCAGCTGATAAACTTTGTCAGCCTGCTGGGTCAAACCGTCCCATGGCTCCTTGCCGATTCGGCTGGCCAAGTCAACTTTTCCCTTAAGCTTGGACAAATGCTGACGTCCCTGCTCGGAAAAGCCTAAAATATGGATGCCAGACGGAAGCTCTTCTTGTCTAGCTCCGACCAGGATATAGGTCAGCAGACGCCGGACCCGAGCCTTGGTATAGCGCTTGGTCGCCACCTGTTCAACTAGCTCTTCTATGGTCTCACTGCTTTTCAGAGCCTCCCTAATCCGAACGGACAACTCCTGATTGACCTGATAGTAGTCCGTCAAATCAGGATAGGTCACTATCTGGTAATGGAGATAAGGAAAGAGATCCGACCAAGTCACCTTGGGTGCCGTTTCAAGCAAGTGATAGGCTGGGGTGAATTTTTTGATAAAGTCTGGCTGATCCAACTTCTGACGAAGGGCAGTTGCGGAGGCAAATTCTTGATCAGCTGACAAGGAATGATAACCAGCCCCCTGACGTTGAATCGGGCACAGCTTTATCGCCTTTCCCGCCACAGCCTTGGCATAGGCCAAGCCCAAGATATGATTGGGAGTGGAGCCTGAGAAATTGAGCCCTGCAAACTCCTGCCACATAGCCTGAGTCTTCTGAGGATAAGATAGGGAATCAGGCAAGCCAGCCAGATAAGCCTCCATCTGCTCTGCCTTTTCACCATAGACCTTGGAAATACTCTCGTAGTCCAGCACTTCCTCGGTCCCAAAAGTCAGCTGTTCGATGCCCAGTCTCTCTAAGATGTCTACTGCCCCCTTAGCGAAAAAATCCGCTGCCTGAACGCTGACCAAGAAAGGCAGCTCAAGAACCAGATCCGCTCCAGCTTCCAAAGCCATCTGAGCCCGAGTCCACTTGTCCACGATAGCAGGCTCTCCACGCTGCATGAAATTCCCTGACATGGCAACAATTTTCAGTCCCTCTGCCTGATCCAGCAGGTATTTATGCCCATTATGAAAAGGATTGAACTCCGCGATAATACCTGTGATGGTCATCTGTACCACCTCCGTTCATAGTAGATAATAATTTCTTCCACTATACAGATAATGTTTATATTCCCTTTATAGTGGTTAGAAATTTTATAATAATTTTTGAACAAGTCATACACCCTGCAATAAATATTGGGATGATTGTATATGAATCAATCTGACTATTGTTTAAATCTTCTAATAAAAGAAAATAAGTTCCAACTATTAAAATAAATAAGAACATAATTGTAATAAATTGAAGCCATATAGAGAAATAATTTAAAACATCTTTTGTTATTTTAGGTTCTCTCTTTGTGATAAACTTCAACAGATAGGGTGAAACAAATAAAAATAAGATCATAAATAATATTATTAATTGATGATCCGATATTGTTTTTGAAATTCCACAATAAAATTTTATAATTAATTCCAATACATTACTATGAGTTTTTACTGATTGCAAGTATTTTACAAAAGAAAAAGCTGAAAGACTTGGAAATATAACGTATTTTAAAAACTCAAAACCATTTTCTTTCTCTGTATCTAATATCTTATTAAGAAATGAAATTGGATATTTCAATAACAATCTGATTATGTATAAACTACATAAGATGACTACAATTATCACTCCTAGCACGAACAATAAAATTTTGATTGTTTTTGCAGACGATGACTGATTACTAAAAAATTCCCAGTCGCTTGAATATATTTCCTTTAAATTTTTCTTTATTGAATTTAAAAAAACACTAATTTGTTTCATATTCCATGTTTTATAATAAAATTTCACTAAATAAAATAAAAAATATCCCAAAAACATCCAAACCATTATAAACTACATCTCCTATTTCTCCGCCACAAAGAACCAGCGAGCGCTCTTGTCGGTCGGCTCCTTGTCCTCAAAGTCCGCGTAAACCTTGACATTCTTAAAACCAGCCTGCTCCAGCAAGATATCGTAAGTCAGAATTTCATAGGTCCGCTCCTCATGTACCTCATCATGGCGCGTGAAACGCCCATCCTCGTCTTGGACAAAGAAGGTCAGCTCATGCACGATGGAATGAGGCGGTTCGTCCGCATAAGAATCCCAGACCATGGCAAAGGTTTCAGCATTTTCATGATAAGAATAGCCTGGAAAAACCTCATCAATCTGGTAAATCGAATGTACGTCAAAGATAAAGCGACCGCCCTCATTTAGATGCTGGTAAACTTCTGCGAAGACCTGACCGACATCCACTTCGTCCTCCATATAGCAAATCGAGTCCGAGTAACAAGTCACCAAATCAAACTGACCAACACCGCTCAAATCCAGCATATTTCCTTGTATAAAGGGAATGTCCAAACCAGCCCCTCTGCTACGCTTCTCTGCCAAATCCAGCATTTCCTGACTCAGATCCAGCCCCGTCACATCAAAACCAGCCTGCTTAAAAGAAATAGACTGGATGCCCGTACCACAGGCCAACTCCAATAGCTTTTTCTTATCCTTGGGAAAATGACGCAAGCTGAAATCCGTCCACTTCTCATACAAAGAATCATCCATAATCGCATCGTAAACCGACGCGAAGGTTTCATAAGTTGCCATACTTTTCCTTTCAAAAATAGCCCAGCCAGCAGGCTGACTGAGCCGAATTCTGCTTTCTGCCTAAGGGCAAAAAATCACTTGTTTTTTTCTTCCAATAAGGCAGCAACATCCACACCAGTTGCTTCGTGCCAGAGTTTTTCCAGATTGTAATGCGCCCGCATTTCCTCAGAAAAGACATGAACAACGATGCCGCCCAAGTCAAGGAGAACCCAGCCACCAGCTGCGTCTCCCTCAACATGACCAGCAGAAACTCCAGCCGCAGCAGCTTTCTCACGGATATTTTCAGCTACTGCATCCAGCTGACGGCTGTTCATCGAGCTGACGATGACAAAGTAGTCTGTCACAGTAGTCAGACCTTGCAAGTCCAGAGCCACAATATCTTCTGCACGCTTTTCATCGGCCGCCTTCACGACCAGTTCCAATAATTCTTGTTCTTTCATAGTTCCTCTTTAATTAAAAATGTTTTTGTAATCTCGAACATCCGCAAAACGTCCGTCCCAAATGTCCTCATAAAATTCATTTATCGTTTCTGCTGGAATGTCATCACTATCAAACGTTGTGCAAGTTCCTTCTGGAACAATAAGCTTATAGCCATATTCAAAGGCAACCTTGACAGAGGTATCCACACAATATTCAGTCTGCATACCACATAAAACTAATTTTTCAATCCCCTGTTTATCCAAGTATTCTTTTAAGCCAGTTTCTTTGAAAATACTATTATACTTCTTTTGAAAGACCTTCTCATCAGTTTTTCGATTTAAAAGTGCAGATAACTGCCAATCTTCTGCTGTTCGAGCTTCAGGGTTCTCAATATGTTGAATATAAATAATTTCGATATTCTTACTTCTAGCCTGGTTTTGTAAATAAGAAATTTTTTCCAATAGACTTTTTGTCTGAAAACCAGTTTCCACTAAAATATTCTGAACATCAATGATTATAAAAGCCGTCTTCATTTAGTCCTCTTTCAAATAGTGCACAAAGGCATTATAAGTCTCCAAGGTCTGCGGGTAGATGGGCATCCCTTTGCGAGCCAAATGCTCCACAGTCCTTGCTGTTTCATAGGCCACAGCTTGATTGAGCGACCGCTGAGCCAAGTCTCTAGCCTTGTCTACTCCCGGAAAATCCCGGTTGTGCTCAATATAGTCGGCGACATAGACGACCTTGTCCAGCTCAGACATGGTGGCACTCCCTACTGTATGAATCTCGATGGCTCGCAGAATCTCAGCATCTTCGATGACTAAATCTTCCTGAATCTTGTAAATGCCCACCATTCCATGCCAGACATTATTGCCCCAGTTTTTTAGGTCAGGATCTAGCCGGTATTTGTCAATCAAGGATAGGAATTCCTCATCCAAGACTTTTTTAGCATAGTCATGTAGGAGTCCTGCCAGACCCGCTTTTTCAACATCAAGACCGAAGCGCTCCGCTAATTCTCGGGCAGCCTTTTCCACACCTAGACAATGCCGCAGGCGTTTCTCGGGCATAACAGTTTCCATCTTAGCCAGCAAGGCCTCACGGCTCATGCTGATATAGCTTTCATAGGTCATAGATAAAGCCCTTCTTTCTCAATATAGTCTAAGACTGGCTGAGGTAACAGGAAATTAGGAGTCCGTCCCTGAGCAAGAAAATCCCGCACCATACTGGAGGAAATATCCATAAGCGGCACATCCACCCAGATGACAGGGTAAGAAGTCCCCGCCTTGTAACGCGGCCGCTGAACACCGACAAACTGAACCAGCTCAACCAGCTCATCAATCCGGTACCACTTGGGAAGATAGTCCACCATATCCGCACCGATGATAAAGTAATAGTCCGTATCTGGATGTTGCTCTGTCAGCAGCTTCATAGTGTCGTAGGTATAGGAAATTCCCTTGCGCTCCAGCTCAATGGTTTCAATTCCTAGGCCTTCAATACCCTCAATAGCCAGCTCCAGCATTTTCAGCCGATGCTTTTCATCGATGGTCTCTTTCTTGTCCACATGGGGCGGCTCATACTCTGGCATAAGCAGAACCTGATCCAAGCCTAACTGTTGCCGGACCTGATCCGCCACGACCAAATGAGCATTGTGGACAGGATTGAAATTCCCACCTAAAATGCCAATCTGCTTGCGTTTTTTATCTTTAACTTCTGGTTCTAAATCCACCTTGGTAAAGGGGGTCAGTAATTCAATAGCCATAGGCTGACATCTCCACAGAAATTTTTCCTTAAATTTGCTTGACTTTAACAGAGAGTTTGCGATTTTCCTTCTTCCTGGACTGCTTGTAGAGAATCAAGATCCGGCCAATCTTCTGCACCGTATCCACTCCGATTTCCTCTTCCAGAATTTCCGCGACCTCGTGAATATTCTCATCCGTATTTTGCAAGAGCGTAACCTTAATCAGCTCGCGCGCGTCCAGCGCCTGACGGATGCTGGTTTTGATTTGGTCATTGAGTCCATTTTTCCCAATCTGAATGATGGGTTTGAGACTATGTGCCTGACTGTTGAGAAAGGCCCGTTGTTTTGATGTTAGTGTCATGTTTTTCTATAAGGCTTGAGGTCAGTTGGGATCTGCTTTTCCCCACTACTCATCGCCTTTTCCTTCCTTATTTTAAGGGAATTTCTTCCCCCTTGGTTTTTTAAATAATTAAATGATGGCTTTCCGAGTGACAACCGCCACACCCTCTGGCGCCCAGCCGGCTACGCGGGCAGGTCCACTGACGCGAATCCAACCCAGACCAGAGAAGACGATATCCGTCTTGTCCTTGATGGTAAATTCATGCTTGACCAAGGCTGGAAATTCTTCCCTTTCCTTGCCAACTGGCGGAACCAAGAGACTGCCGACATGCTTGTCATAAAAGTCACTGGCGCCTTCCAACTTAGTCCGGTGGAGCTTGAGCTCATTGTCAAAATAAGCCGTGAAGCCTTGCTTGTCACCTGCCACAAAGTCAAAGCGACCTAAACCACCCAAAAAGAGGGTTTGCTCTGGATTGAGCTGATAGGTTTTGGGCTTGATTTCCTTTTTGGGACTGATGTATTTGAGATTCTTAGCAGAAAGATAGTGAGCCATCTGGTGCCGATGGATGATGCCCGGTGTATCATAGATATGACTGCCGTCCGCCAAAGGAATCTCGATTTTGTCCAGAGTTGTACCCGGGAAGCGCGAAGTCGTAATAATATCCTTATCACCCGTGATTTCCTGAATAATGGCGTTAATCAGAGTAGACTTGCCCACATTGGTCACACCGACCACATAGACATCACGTCCCTTGCGGCAGTGCTCAATCTTATCAATCAAGTCCTTGATGGCCTGCTTGTTTTGAGCAGAGGTCAGAATGACATCAACTGGACGCAGACCTTCTTCGTGAGCCCGCTCCGTCAGCCATTGGGTCACCTTACCATCCTTGACCGACTTAGGCAGAATGTCCTTTTTATTCCCGACTAAGAGCACATCATTTCCTGCAACAAAGCGAGGCAGGCCAGGAATGACTGACCCATTAAAGTCAAAAATATCGACAACATTGACGACCAAGGCGTCGCTATCCCCAACTTCGTGGAGAAGTCGCAGAAAGTCATCATCCGTCAGCTGGACGTCGCTAATTTCATTATAATGGCGCAGGCGGAAACAGCGCTGGCAATAGAGTTCGCCTGTTTCCAAGCCTTTTTCTAGAGCCGACTGGGGCGTGTAGCCTAGCTGGCTCTTATCTTCTGTCTGAATAGGGGCTCCGCAGCCGATACAGAGAAGTTCTTCCATTCTTTCTTAAATTCCTTTTTTGTATTGAATTGGGCCGTATTTTTCAGTGATTTTCTTGAGCACACGGCGTTCACGCGCCCGATTAATCTGGGTCTTGATAGAGTCGTGCTCGACCAGCGGTTTGACCAAAATCGAGCGAATCCCGGCCCGATGAGCAGCCCGAATATCCGTCATGAGCTGGTCCCCCACCATGACCACTTCCTTTTTTTCAAAATGAAAAAGCTTGAGCGCTCGGTCAATGCCCCAAGTGAAAGGCTTCATAGCCCAGTAGACATAGTCAATTTCAAACTTTTCAACAGCTCGCTTGACCCGTTTTTGGTTATTATTGGACACCACGATAATCCGAATACCCGCATCCCGCAAATCATGGAGCCACTTCTTCATCTCTGGGGTTCCGTCAGGATTATTCCAAGCAATCAGGGTGTTATCCAAATCCACCAAAACAGCTTTGATGCCCTGCCTTTTCAAACTCTCTACTGTCAAATCGTAAACCGCCTCAACCGCAAAGTCCGGCATGTAATCTTCAATTGCCACATCTCTCTCCAAAAATCGTATTCGCACTATTATAGCATAAAATAGGCTTTTTGGCACCTATAACCCCATTTCTTCCAAGAGCCATTAGGAGATTCCCACTTCCTATTTCCCAAACAAATGAAAACAGCTCCCCAAGCGGGAAGCTTCATTTTAAAATGGGCAATATTCATGCTCATAAGACCACTATTTACTTTTTTCGCTCTCTAACTTTTTTTCATGAAGTTCTTGAAGATAACTGACAACGCCATTAAAAGACGATTCTTTAGCTTTTTTGATATGGAGTTTCTTCGAAAACTTCTGAAAATCCTTTTCCTTAACACCAGGGGCAATGCGAATGTCAACAGATTCCCATTCACCATCTTTCTCTTCGTATCCTACTAAAGCAACTAAAAATGATTCCCTTAGTCTATGCTCACCTGTTAACAAATATGCTGTATCACTAAAAAGACCATCATAATATGAAGGATTAGATAGTGCAAACAGTATAACATCTTCTTTCTTAAGCTCTCCATCAACACTAGATAAGGGCTGCTCATCTACATACTCAATCGGTAAGCGAATTTCTACTGGAATTAACGAATAGTAAAGAACGTCTTTGTTATAAATTGAATCTGGACTCATAATTTTGTCATAGCTATTCACATACTCCACGGCTCCACCCAAAAGGAACAAGAAAAAATAACTAGCTATAAATAGTAAAATCCGTTTTTTTCCGAAAAAGAAGTACCAAATACTTAAGAATAGTACAAAGAGAATAATTGTATTAAGGTGGAAAAATGTTCTTATGAGGTTCTCATAGGCAATCTCCCACATTTTTTGATGATATAAGTTTAAATATTCTTCCACTATAACTCTCCTAACTCATAGAATTTTTAGCCTGGGCTCAAGCTTACTCATAGTCCAGCCCGTGACCATCTTTTTCTTTCCGTAATTTTAATTCATAAAATTCTTGAAGATCGAGAATAATACTGGTAGCACCCTCTGCTTCATCTTTTTTAATATGAAGAACCTTAGAAAATTTCTGAAAATCCTTCTCCTCAACACCTGGGGCAATGCGAATGTCAACAGATTGCCATTTACCATTTCTCTCTTCGTAGCCTACTAAAGCAACTAGAAAATTTGTCCCTACCCTCCACTCGTCTACTAAAAACGGTGCTATACCACCAAATAAACTATCATAATATGTAGGATTAGATGCCGCAAATACTAAAATATCTTCTCTCTTAAGCTCTCCATCAATACTAGCTAAGGGGATTTCATCTACATGCTTAAATATCGGTAGAGCTCTTTCACTCTTTAGTGAAGCGACCATTAAAGAATCGTTGTATATTGAAGCTGGATTCATAATTTTATCATAACTGTGGGCATACTCCGCAACCATACAAAGAAGGAACAAAATAAAAGGAGGACAGATCATTACCAAAAGACGTTTCCATCTCCTTGCCAATAGGTCACTCAAAATATAATAAGGATAAATGAGTAGAACGAAAACAATTGTATAAGGATTGAAAAATACTGTTACGACATTACCGAAAGCAATCTCCCACATTTTTTGATGATATAAGTTTAAATATTCTTCCACTACAACTCTCCTAACTCATAGATTTTTTAGTTCGAGCACAAGCACTCTCCTTGGTTTTTGAATACTCATAGATGATTGCTCGCTAGTCACATCATTATATCATCTTTCATACTTTTTAGCACCTATAGCTTCAAAGCTTACAAAAAAGGCAAAAGATGCTATAGTAGATATAAGAATAATTCTCTTGGAGGTGCCTATGGCAAGCAAGGATCGAGAAATGAAAGCTGTTTCTCCCTTTTTGCAAAAAATCATCAACTGGTCGTCCATCATCGGAGCTGTGGGGACAGTGGCCTTTTGTATCTGGGCCTACTATGCAGGAATCCTCCAGTCCAAGGAAACCTTGTCTGCCTTTATCAGACAAGCAGGCGTCTGGGGACCACCTCTTTTTATCTTCCTGCAAATCTTGCAGACGGTCGTGCCCATTATCCCTGGCGCCTTGACCTCTGTTGCAGGCATCTTTATCTACGGGCATATCGTCGGCACCATCTACAACTATGTTGGCATCGTCATTGGCTGTGCCATCATCTTCTATCTAGCTCGCACCTACGGACCAGCCTTTGTCCAGTCCGTCGTCAGCAAGCGGACCTATGACAAGTATGTGGGCTGGCTGGATGAGGGCAATCGCTTTGAGCGTTTCTTTATCTTTATGATGATTTGGCCTATCAGTCCCGCTGATTTCCTCTGTATGCTGGCCGCCTTGACCAAGATGACCTTCAAAAAGTACATGCTGATTATCGTACTCTGCAAACCCATCACCCTCATCATCTACACTTACGGACTGACCTATATTATTGATTTCTTCTGGAAATGGCTCGCAAAATAAGAACCACGGACATTAAAAATCGCTCAAGCTAGTAAGCTTGGGCGATTTGTTTATTCTGAAGATGCTGATGTTGTGGAATGATCGGCAGATGATGCTGACGGTGTCGGAGCTGGCGTAGATGCAGGCGCAGAACTTGCTGGCGGTTCACTGCTAGCACTAGGCTCAGGAGTATAGGAACTATAGTTGCTATAACTACTATAACTACTATAACTGCTATAGCTACTACCATAAGTGCTCTCACTAGGTTGGCTATAAATAGTTCGATCATTCTGGACTGAGCTTGAACTCTCTGAACTAGAAGCACGTAGGCTCCTGCCTCCCATCAAGTCTTCATACAGTACGGCATTGGTTTTCAGGGTCTTAACTGAAGACAAGCCCAACGTTTTCCGAATGAGATTTTGCATTTCCAGCAAATGATCAGACGTAACCAGCTGATAGCTACCGCCATCAGCCAAGGTAGCATCTTCCCCACGCAATTGTTCAGACTGAATGCTTCTAAAGGCGTCTTTGTAGCCCAATAACTGAGGGATACTTCCCGCATCCAGCGCTACATTGGTCTGCATATTCTTGCTGACTGCTCGCAAAATAGCTTGATAATGGCTAATACTGTTAAGACTGAGCACCTTCTCAACGACCTTTCGGATCACCTCACGCTGACGTTTCTGACGACCGTAGTCACCCTCTGGATCCTGGTAACGCATGCGGGCATAGACCAAAGCTTGGTCTCCGTTGATCAAATGCTTACCTGGCTCGACAGTTGCAGTGTATTCTGGTTCATTTTCTTCGATGGAAATTGGGAAATCAAAAGTATTGTTGACTTCAATACCGCCAACTGCATCGACTAGCTGAACCAGTCCTTGCATATTGATCATCACATAGCGGTCAATATGGATGTTCATCAATTTCTCAATGGTCGCAATGGCCAATTCTGCACCGCCATAAGCATAGGCGGCATTGAGTTTGGCTTCTGTCGTTTCGCCATTTTCATCGATTTGAGTCAGTATATCCCGCTCCAAACTCATCATGACCGTCTTTTTAGTCTGAGGATTGACAGATAGGAGGAGCATGGAGTCGCTATTTCCCTTCCAGGTATCAGACCGAGAGCCGCTTCCTGTATCTACCCCCATCAGTAAAATCGTCAAAGGCTTGGTTTCCGCAATAACGTTCGTTTCATTCCCAAAACCTTTGTAAGTATGGGACAAAGTGTCCGTTGACTGATTGTAAATAGTCCAAGCATAGCCTCCTACTCCAATAGCTGTGACAAGCAACAGGCTCAAAAACATTCGTACAATTTTTTTAAACATATTTCATCAATCTATCAGTTTTCCCATCAGGTAAACATCTAGAAATATCCCTTCTCTTAAATAGGCCCCTCTTTTTTGCAGGCCTTCGATTTCAAATCCTAATTCTTTATAGAGATGAACAGCTCGTTCATTTCTGACCTGGACAGTCAGCTCCAAACGGCGAAGACTGCTTCCATTTTCTGCCCAATCCACAGCTTCTTCTAGCAAGATACGACCGAGACCTTGATTCCAAAAGGCTTTTTTGACAACGATAAAGACTTGCCCAATGTGGCGAATCCGCTCATGAAAATCCGCTGCGATACTGACAATCCCAGCGATTTCATTATCAAGCAAGGCTAAGAGATAAAGCTGATTATCCGACTCAGCTTGGCGCTGAATGAACTGACCCATCTGCTCTTCATCCATCAAAATCCCAGCCTCATCCAAGGTCATGTAGTCTGACTCGGCTCCGACTTGATTTAAGAAGCGAATCAAGTCAGCGGCATCTGTCTTTTCTGCCTCCCGCAAGGCCAATTCAAACTCAGCCATGCAGCAATTCCTCCAGCAGTTCCTGAGAACGGCGTCCCTGACTTTCAAAGACTAACTCACGGCCGTCGTCTTTCTTTAGAAGAGTCAGCTTCAGATAATCATCTGGTAAACTCTCACCTAGCAATTCTCCCCACTCGATGACCGTAACTCCCTCACCAAAGAGAAAATCATCCAAGTCAATCGAGTCCGGATCCTCACCAATCCGATAGACATCTAAGTGGTACAGTGGCAATCGTCCTTCATACTCCCGAACAATGGTATAGGTCGGACTTTTGATCATCTGCTTGATT
Source organism: Streptococcus cristatus (assembly GCF_003943815.1). GTDB lineage: Bacteria > Bacillota > Bacilli > Lactobacillales > Streptococcaceae > Streptococcus > Streptococcus cristatus_F. Next base: position 91,238 of record NZ_RJNA01000007.1, read on the forward strand.
CCCAGACCTTGAGCTAAGCCCTTGGTAAAAGTCGTCTTACCCGCACCCAAGTCTCCTGTCAAAACCAAAACATCTTGCTCCTGAAGGAGGCTTCCGAGACGCTGGCCCCATTTGATTAATTCTTCTTCATTATGACTAAACATTCTTTTATTATACCAGAAGATTTGCATTTGCGCTCAATTTTCTAATAGAGGAAGCAAAATATTTGAAAAAAATTAGATAGACCTCCAAATCTTTTATTGAGGACAAGCCACTCACTTCTATCAAAAAGAATCTAAGATCGTCCACAAATCTTTTTCTCGCATAAAGAAAGAAGCTGGAAGATTTCCAACTTCTTAATAATAATTTTTAAGAAAGAGCCAGGCTGATAAAGTTAAGGATGAAGAGCAGGTTTAAGATCCAAATCATTGGATGCACATCCTTAGCTTGACCTTTGATAACTTTCACAAGAGCATACATGATAAATCCTGCTGCAATCCCGTTCGTGATACTGTAAGTGAAGCCCATGAAGATAGAGGTGAAGAAAGCTGGGACAGCTTCTGCCATATCATCCCACTGGATATTTTTCAGACTGCCAAGCATCATGATCCCAACGACAATCAAGATTGGTGCAGTTGCTGCTGTTGGAACGATTGCCAAAAGCGGGCTAAAGAAGCTAGATACTGCAAAGCAGACCGCTACAACCAAGGCTGTCAAACCAGTCCGTCCGCCAGCTCCAATACCAGCTGCAGACTCTACGTAAGTAGTAACGTTAGACGTTCCGGCGATTGCACCGATAGTCGTTCCGATCAAGTCTGAGTACAAAGCCTTGTCCAAACCTTCTGACTCATGGTTTTCACCAGAGCTTGCGACGATACCAACTTTTTCACCAGTTCCAATCAAGGTACCAATAGTATCAAAGATATCCGTCAGAGAGAAGGCTAGGATAGCCATAAATGTCTGAGGCAGGCGCGCCGTATCAGCAAAGAGAGCACCCAAGCCTTCTGGACCAACCGCAACCCCGAACACTTGTCCAAGTTCTTTCAGAGCTGTTGACAGATTGTGCTGACCAAAGTCAATCGCAGACAGGTTTACCAAGCCAACAGCAATCGCTACGACTGTTGTTGTAAAGATGGATAAGATAATGCCACCTTTGATGCCCTTGATAACAAAGAAAACTGTAATCGCTAGACCAAGTAAAGCGAGTAAAACTGCTGGATTATTAAAATCAACTAATCCTGGAGTTGCAGCTGAGTTTGCTGTTAGAGCAGCTTTCGCTTGGTCAGCTCCTTTACCAGCTACTACATAGTTGCCTGGATCGATCGAAAACTTCAACAGTCCGGCATTTTTAATCCCTACATAAGCTAGGAAAACACCGATACCAGCGGAAATAGCTGAACGCAAAGCTGATGGAATAGACTCGATAATAGCCTTCCGAATCTTAGTCAGGGTTATGAAGAGCGAGATCAGACCACAGATGAAGACCATGCCCAGAGCCTCTTGCCAAGTATAGCCCAAACTAAAGACAACTGTGAAAGTAAAGAAAGCATTTAGACCCATACCCGGCGCCTGTGCGTAAGGGAGGTTGGCATAAAAGGCCATCATGAGTGTTCCAGCAACGGATCCGATGATCGTAGCCAGAAAGACACCTTGAGCTGGCATACCCGTTTGCGACAGCATGGCTGGATTGACAAAGAGGATATAGCTCATAGCAAAGAAAGTCGTTAACCCAGCGAGAACTTCCGTACGAACATCCGTACCGTGCTCTTTGAGTTTAAATAATTTATCCATTATAGATAATCTCCTAAATTGTTTTATGGCAACTGATTAAAAGAGAACTCCTGATTTTCTTTAAAACAGTGCTGCTTATTCGTTATTTACGAACAATACTATGATTATACTCAAAAACATTCACTTTTTCAAGTCCATTGCTCCAAAAAATACTTTAAAGTGCCTTATTTTTTATTTTCTCTGCTTAAAAAGAGTAAAGTCATGATTTGGATAAAGGTAAATCCAAGGATAAATACCAGACGATCCTTCTGAAAGGTCTCCAGTAGCTTTTGGACAACTAGCTGAGGCCGCGTCACCAGATCCCAAGAATTGAGGCGATCATAACGACCGATATAAATGGCTAAACTCGACAGATAAGACAACCCTGCAACCACAAGCATATCCAACCACCAAGTCCACTTCCAGCGCTCACGCAAAATATTCCAGCTTTCAATCCCGCAGTAGACGCCAAATAGAATGCTCGGCACGAAAGCCATAAATAGGCGCATGCTGACAGGGTTCCACAGAGTATCTCCCACCCAAGTCATGTGCACCAAGTCTGTCAGCATATAAAAAGCATTAGGATAAAAGGCCAGCCAAACTACCAGCAAAAGCGGATAAAGCCACTTCTGCTTCTTAAACATCGTCGTCAAGATGGCAGCATCATAGGCAATTAAGGCCAGAATCATATTCCAAATCAGGTCTGGCCCCTGAGCCGTAATCCCCTGAATATATACAACAAATGCAATTAGTAGGAAAAAAATGTGAATTAAAATTGGTTTACGCATACAAGATCCTCCCCTTTACTTTAACTCTCTTCGCTCATAGACTATCAGCAGACATCTTTCGTCTTAGCTATTGAGGAAACATTATACCACAACTTGTGGCATTTATTCTTAATTCTGTTATAATAGTCTTTACGATACTTAGCGAGACTATACGAGGAAAAAGAATGACAAAAAAAGTAATTGCCGTAGATTTGGACGGAACCTTGCTCAATTCTGAGAGTAAGATTTCTGATTTTACCAAAGAAACTATCCAAAAAATATCGGCTAAAGGACACAAGGTCATCATCACCACTGGCCGCCCTTACCGCATGGCTCTGGACTTCTATAAGGAATTAGAGCTGAATACTCCCATGATAAACTTCAACGGTTCTCTGACCCATATCCCTGAGAAAAGGTGGGAATTTGAGCAATCCTTGACCGTAGACAAGTCTTTCTTGCTGGATATGGTCCAACGAAAAGAAGAAATCGAAGCTGACTTCATCGCTGGAGAATACCGCAAGAAATTTTACATCACCAATACCAACGAAGAAATCGCAGATCCCAAGCTCTTTGGCATTGATAACTTTAAGCCAGAAAATCAATTTCAGGCCCAGCTGGTCACTAAAAATCCAAATGCTATCTTGCTGCAAACACATGCCACAGACAAATACGCTCTAGCCGAAGAGATGAATGCCTTTTACCAGCATGAACTCTCCATCAATACCTGGGGCGGTCCTCTCAATATCCTTGAGTGCGGCCCTAAAGGTGTTAACAAAGCCTTCGCCCTCCAGTACCTGCTCAATATCCTCAATGTCGATCGCAAGGACCTGATTGCTTTTGGTGACGAGCACAATGATACTGAAATGCTGGAATTTGCGGGAACAGGCTATGCCATGAAGAATGCCAGCGAAACCCTGCTGCCTTATGCTGACCAACAGCTTGAACTCACTAATGACCAAGACGGTGTAGCTCACAAGCTAACTGAGCTCTACTTATAGAAATCAAAACAAATCAAACAAACACAATTTGAACCGCACCTCAACTGCCAGACTCTTTCTGTCTAACTGTTGAGATGCGGTTCATTTTTTAAGGTAAATTTTTCTACTTAACCAACGCTTCTATTCTACTTTTCCACCTTCAACAACGAGGTCATCCGCTTTTGCAGCATCACCGTAGGTTGGGTGAAGAGTCTTTTCATAAGCTTTGTGGAAGAAGTTTTCCTTGCCCAATTTTTCAATGTCTTTATTGATGAAATCAAGCAACTCTTGGTTTCCTTTTTGGACTGCTGGTGCGATAGTATCTGGGTCACCGAGAGAAGAAATCCCCACTTCATACCCTTTATTTTCAAGAGCCCAAGCTAATACTTCGGTATTGTCAGTTGAAAAGGCATCTCCACGTCCATCCAAAAGAGCTTGGTAGGCATCACTGTATTGGTCATATTTTTGAAGTTTGACTTCTGGGTGATTTTTCTCAAAGTATGTTTCAGCGGTAGTTCCTTTTGTGACAATCAAAGTCTTGCCTTCAAGCTGTTTGACATCTGTAATGACAGCTTTCTTAGGAGATACAACACCCAGTGAAACCTTCATATATGGAAGGGCAAAGTCGACTTGTTTCTTACGCTCGTCTGTGACTGTAAAGTTGGCAAGAGTGATGTCCACCTTGTTAGAAATCAAGTATTCCGCACGGTTAGCAGCATCAACAGAAACGTATTTCACCTTAACACCGAGGTCTTTAGCCAGCTGATTTCCCAGTTCGATGTCATAACCTTGGTAAGAGCCGTCGTTGTCTACATAACCAAAAGGTTTCTTGTCCCCAAATACAGCAATTCGTAGTTCACCACTTTTTTTGATTTCCTCAATAGTGCGAGCTTTAGCAGTAGTTTTGCCAGATGAAGAAGTAGCATTTCCGCCTGAGCCACAAGCTGTGACAAAGATAAGGGCAAAGGCAAGTGCCAAAACAGTTAAGAGTGATTTGAGTAGTTTCATAAGAATCTCCTTTATAAATATGAGCCAAATTGGCTGAAGTCAAAAACGTTTAAAAATTCTTGTGCTCGTTTGGTTTGTGGATTGGTAAAGAAGGACTGAGCCGTTCCTTCTTCAGCAATCTTCCCTTGGTCGAGGAAGATAATCCGGTCCGCAATGGCTTGAGCAAACTGCATTTCGTGGGTCACCAAGATCATGGTGCGACCTTCTTGAGCTAGGTCGTTGATGAGTTCGAGGACCTCGCGCACCATTTCTGGATCCAGCGAAGCCGTCACCTCGTCAAAAAGGATAATTTCTGGATGCATGAGCAGGGCACGGACAATGGCAACCCGTTGCTTCTGTCCACCAGACAATTGGCGAGCGAAGCTGTGTTTTTTATCGAGCAATCCGACGCGTTCCAGTAATTGCAGGGCTTCTTCCGTCACTTCTTTCTTATCCCGTCCTTGTGCTTTGATAGGACCTAAGATAAGGTTCTGCAGGACGTCCAGATGGGGAAAGAGTTCATAACTTTGAAAGACCATGCCAATCTTTTGACGAACCAAGTGAAAGTCTTTCTGGTTTTCAATAATAGACTGGCCATCCAGAAGAATATCTCCACCCTGAATGCTTTCTAGGCCATTAAGGCAACGAAGGAGGGTGCTTTTCCCACAACCAGATGGTCCTAGAATAACCACTACTTCCCCTTTTTTGATTTCTAGGGAAAGTCCTTGGAGGATGGGATTGTCTCCGAAGGATTTTTTTAGATCCTTGATTTCTAATATAGTATCAGACATTTAGTTCCTCCAGTGTTTTTCTAAGTGAGTGGATAGTTTAGAGATAGGGAAGCAAACTGCGAAATACAGAACCAGTATGGTGCCGTAAATCCAAAAGGATGCGGTTGGAATGGTCAAGCGATTGCTATCGATGATTTGCTGTCCCACCTTGGTAACTTCAACAACCCCAATCAAAACAACCAGAGAAGTCGTTTTGATCATCCGAGTGACCAAGTTGATGGCCTGCGGAAGCAGTCTTCTCAAGACCTGCGGGATGATGATGTGGTAGTAAAGTTGGAAGGTCGTTAAGCCCAGCGCCTGTCCGCTTTCAAACTGATGTTTAGGAAGGGAAGTGATGGCTCCACGCACCAAGTCTCCCATCTCTGCCGTTCCCCAGAGGGTAAAAACGATAACGGCAGAAGTCTCTCCCGATATATTGATATTAAAGTTTCGGGCTAAACCAAAATATACGATGAAAAGTAGTACCAGCTGGGGCATGATACGGATAAATTCTAGATAAAAACGTGTCAAGAAACGAACGACTCTAGAATGAGAGGTCATGATAATTCCCATCACCGTACCGAAAATCATGGATAAGAGGACAGAGAGGATGGAAATACCAATCGTGACTCCCAATCCCTGTAAGATCCGCAAAAGATTATTTCCCTGAAAGAGTACTTGTATTCCCGAATCCTGCATGGCGGAGCCTCCTTTCTATCCAACTAAAGAACAATGATATAGGCAGGAGCATGATAAGATAGGCTACTACCAACATAGCCAGTGCGATGTCTGTCTCATAGTAAAGCCCAATCAAGTCCTTGGCAACGTACATGAGGTCGGCTAGGGCAACGGCAGAGAAAACTGAGGTTTCCTTTATCAAGAAAATTACGTTGGCACTGAAGGACGGCAGAGCCACTGCTGTTGCTTGCGGCAAGACTACGTAGCGAAAAACTTGAACGGGTGTCAGACCGATCGCTAAGCCAATCTCATGCTGGGTTTGACTAACTGCTTCTAGCCCGCTTCGGAAGGATTCTGCCATATAGGAGCCTCCCAAAAAGATAAGACCAAGTGTGGCGCAGACCTCCGAGGAAAGGACAATCCCTATTCGGGGAAGCCCGAAGTAGAGAAAGAAGAGTTGAATCAAAAGAGGCGTATTTCGCGACAATTCAATATAAGCTGTGGCTAGCTGTGCCAAAACAGGGATGCGATAATGTCGGATGATACTAACAAGTAAACCAACTAGAAAAGCTCCTAAAATGCCCCAAACTGCGATATGTAGGGTTAGAAAAAATGCCTTTTGATATAATGGTAGATATTGTTCAACAATGGACCAATCCAAAAGAGAACCTCCCATCTAGGAATAATACAGCTATTGTAGCACTAAAAGACATGTTTGGATAATATGTATTTTCTATCACAATGATAAAAAATATTTATCGTCTCTATTGCAATCTGAAACTTCCAGACAAAATTTTTGAAAATGACATGAAAAAGAGTTAAGATGTTCCTGTAAATCAAAAAAGTAAACGTTTACTTTTATCAAGGAGGACATTTTATGTCATACAAAACAAGCAATGCCGAAGGCCCTGTGGATTTTATTAACACCTATGATCTGGAACCTATGGCACAGCAAGTCATTCCCAAAGCTGCTTTTGGCTATATTGCAAGTGGTGCTGAGGACACTTTCACTTTGCGCGAGAACATTCGAGCCTTTAACCATAAACTCATTGTTCCTCATACACTCTGTGATGTAGAAAATCCAAGCACTGAGATTGAGTTTGCTGGAGAAAAGCTGTCTTCACCAATTATCATGGCGCCTGTTGCAGCCCATAAATTAGCAAATGAGCAAGGGGAAGTAGCCACTGCACGTGGTGTACATGAGTTTGGCTCTCTTTATACAACCAGCTCCTACTCCACTGTTGATCTTCCAGAAATTTCTCAAGCCCTCCAAGGAACACCACACTGGTTCCAATTTTACTTCAGTAAAGATGATGGGATTAACCGCCATATCATGGATCGTGTCAAGGCAGAAGGCTACACAGCCATTGTCCTAACTGCGGATGCGACTGTAGGAGGCAATCGTGAGGTTGATAAGCGCAATGGCTTTGTTTTCCCAGTTGGCATGCCTATCGTTGAAGAATATTTACCAGAAGGTGCTGGTAAGTCCATGGACTTTGTTTACAAATCAGCTAAACAACGCCTGTCGCCACGAGATGTAGAATTTATCGCTGAATACTCAGGACTCCCTGTGTATGTCAAAGGCCCTCAATGCCGTGAAGACGTTGAACGTTCACTTGCCGCAGGTGCTTCTGGAATCTGGGTAACCAACCACGGTGGCCGCCAAATCGACGGTGGACCAGCTGCATTTGACTCGCTTCAAGAAGTCGCTGAAGCAGTTGATAAACGTGTACCAATTGTCTTTGACTCTGGTATTCGCCGCGGCCAACACGTCTTTAAAGCCTTAGCTTCAGGAGCAGACTTGGTAGCCATTGGACGACCTGTCATTTATGGATTAGCCCTTGGTGGTAGCGTCGGTGTACGCCAAGTCTTTGAACACCTAAATGCCGAATTGAAAACAGTCATGCAACTATCTGGAACTCAAACCATCGAAGATGTCAAACACTTCAAACTACGTCACAACCCATACAATCCAACCTTCCCAGTTGACCCTCGTGATTTGAAATTGTATTGATAAATAAAGCAGATTGCAATAAAAAAGCACACCTCAAAAGTTAGGCATTAAATCTAACGATTGGGGTGTTTTTAATAGGAAATTAACTTATATGGGCATAATTCATAACTATCATCCGTGAAATAATGGATAACTTGAAACGAGCAAACTAACGAGAAAGTACTATACAGAGGAACAAACTACTTAAACAAAAAAGACCTAGCCCTGTCCAATACAGAACTAAATCTTTTTCTTAAATTATTTGTGTAGTTTTTGGAGGACAAGTATACATTGTCTAAGTTTTCTCCAATTTCTATTAAAAGTTTCAAATCTAATCTTCAGTTGCCCCTTTCATATTCTCCTTTCTTACAACTTTAAATCGAATATTTAAATCCCCTTTTGTTTGTTTTAGTACCTTCTCAGCCATTCTCTCAGGAGAAACTAGCCTAAATGTAGTTTCTGTTATATACTTCGTTAAATAAGTCCTTAATTCGTCACATTTTTCAGTCAGTTTTGACTTACTCATAAAATCATCAGCTACTTCTTTATACTCTTCAAGAATCTTTACTTGACTTATTTTTTTGTGATAGTCTACAAAGATTGCAACTTCCTTACGAACTTCTTCTTTTAACCTAGATAGTTCAATATCATCCTGGATAACCAGAGTTAGTAATAACATATCTCTTAATTTTATAATAGAGTCGTATTTAGGAATCAGATACTCTGCATATAACAAGGAAAAATGTTTTTCAAATTCAATATCTTCATCTAATTCTAAATCATTAGGGAGGCTCTTCATCAATTCAAATATTGCATCTACAAATAACTTTTTAGCACTTCTTAAATCACTCAATATCTCATACGAACGCTCTGCACGCTCAATAGTATATTGTAAAAATATACGTTCCCTTTCGTTCTCTTCTTGTTTTTCAAAAAATTCTCGTTGTAGCTTATGTTCATATTTCAACTGTTTAAGTTGTTGCTTATTTTGAAGCTTTGCAATATACACCGCTACCCCAGCACCCAAAAGAGCACCGAGCATTGAACTGATAAACTGTGAATTTAAAAACTCACCCAATATTTGAAAAATAGCTAACTTATCCATAACAATCCTCATCTCCTATACTCTAAATTATATCTAATCAACAATTGAATTCCCTTATTCAATCCCTAGTTATAATTTTATGGCTTATCTTCGAACTATTTTATCAGTTTCTCAACGAACCATAAAGTATTTTTATACTAAAATAACACTATTTTGATATTTCTATATTTAAAAATATTTAATTTCTTCAGCTTATGCTTTCAGTATAATAGGAGATGTACAACTATCTAAAAAATATTGATTCCTTAATCTTAATACTGTAAAATAAGAGTATCTTTAATTTAAAGGAGCTATAATGGAAAAAATTTCATATCGTATTGGTCAAATTATTGCAATTGCTATTCTCATTTTTAGCCTTTGGGCACTAGTAAAAGCAATACTATTCTCAATCACATTTTTTAATAACCTACCAACACTGGATACTGTTATTATTGTAGCTCTAGTGTCTGGTACAATCTCAATTGCGTCTACTATTGCCAAACTTATTTGGGAACGACAACAACAAAAAAGAGAATATTTAACGCAAAAACGAGAAGAACCTTATGAACAATTTGTAGCGATAATCTATAAAATAGCAAAAAATAAAGATCAAAATTACCATGAATTAGAAAGTGATATACTAACTCTTAATCAAAGTCTTTCTTTATGGGGGTCTAAAAACGTTGTAAAATCATGGTCTGAGTTTATATTGCTTTCTTTCGAAAATACTGATAGACAAAAACTACTTGATAAATCAGAAGAAATAATGAACCATATGAGGACTGATTTAGGAGTTAAAAAAACAGAGAATACAATGTTACGCTCACTTTTCATCCGTGATATTGACAATTTGAAATAAGTTATTTTTTAATTTATTGTCTCTACTTACTAAAAAACTATCACAAAACCACAGAAATCCCCCTCAGAATCTTCCTTCTAAGGGGGCTCTCTTTATGCTGTTTTCTCTCCTGCTTCTTCCGTTTTTGTTTTCTTATTTGTGCCAACTAAACGGCGCTTGCTGTCTCGGATTGTGTTGAGGTCTTTGAGGAGCTTAGCCAAGTGGGCTCTCTCTGGATAGGCTTCTGCGACGGCTGCTGTGTAGCGCACAAAGAGGTCGTAAGTACGGGAGATTTCACTGCGTAGCTGTTTGGTTTTACCAACTTCCTTGGCTGACTTGGCTGCACGCGCTTCTGCTTCTACCTTATCATAGTCCGCTTGGGCTGCTATCACAGCCGTCAGCATAGGGAAAAGGCCTAGACTCGTCACAGCTCCCTGATAGGGCTCTTCCTGCAATGTTTTGAGCAGACTCTTAATCTCAGCCGTTGCGACAGCATTGGTATGTTTGGTGATATCCTTATACTTTTTAAAGACTGGCAGCAAGACTTCATGGGCTTCTTTCAAGTCTCTATCTTTGATTTTGGCAAAGCCCTTATGCAAGGTAAACAGACCAACCAGAGCGTTATCTCGCTCCTTGTCTAGTTCTACGAGACTCATAGAGTCTTTCTTTTCTACGTTGGCCAATTGAACCTGAAACTGCTCTAGTTTGCTATGAAAGCTTTCTAGGTGCTTGCTATACATATCCTCATCTCTATAGGAGCTTGTAAAAATCGTGAGCACCTGATAGGAATCAACCATTAGACTCTCAAACTCACGGTGAGTCAGATTGCTATAAGACAAGGGGCGAATGGTGTAAGTAGTGTTTATCATAAAACCTCTCCAATATGTTTGATAAAGCAAGTATAGCATGTAGAGATGAAGCTTGGTGTCTCTTGCCCTAAAATGTCATTTTTTATCCCTGAAAGGGGCATTTTTATCAAAAAACGGAGTCTCTTGCCAGCTCCTTTTCTTCCCTTTTAAAAGAAAAAGACACAAAATCACCCCTCATCTGGCACTTGTTTTTGACGACAAATGACCGAGGGGCGATGGAACTTATAAGTAGAAATGAAAAGAGCGTTCGAGGTCTAGATTACCATGCATCTATAGGAAAAGTGACCAGCCGAGGTCTAGATTACCACGAAACTATAGGAAAAATAACCAGCCGAGACCTAGATTACCGTGAAACTATAGGAAAAGTGACTAGCCGAGGCCTAGGTTGCCACGAATCTATAGGAAAAGTGGCCGGCCGAGGCCTAGGTCACTATAAAACTTCCTTAAATACTAATCACTAAGATACCAAGTAGCTTGATTTCAACTAAAAAGATATCCGCCAGAGGTTTAAAAATCCATCCCATCTGGATTAGGTGCTCCGCCTTCCAAACCGCTGATATTTTTAAGAATTTCTAGATCAGCTGGACTCAGTTCGATGTCAAAGCAGTCCAGATTGCTAGCAATCCGACTCGGAGTGACTGACTTAGGCAGGGGCAGGAAGCCTTCTTGTAAGCTCCAAGCTAGGGCGATTTGGGCAATGGTCTTGCCATACTTATCTGCTATCGCCTGCACAGCTGAATTTTGGAAGAGCTCGCCCTGGCCAAATGGTCCCCAAGCTTCAAGTAGGATATCATGGGCACGGCAGAAGTCCACCGCCTCTGTCTGATAGACACCTGGCGCTAGGCGGATTTGATTGACAGCTGGTGTGACGCGCGCTGTTTCCAGCAGAGCCTCTAGATGGTGAGGCAGGAAATTGCTGACGCCGATCGCTCGGATCTTACCAGCTTGATAAAGGTCTTCCATGGCCCGCCAAACTTCTGCATTGCGCTTTTGCCAAGCCCCGTCTTCTCGTACAGGCTTAGGATTTGGCCAATGGATGAGGTAGAGATCCAGATAATCCAGCCCCAACCGCTCCATGGAGCTGTCAAAGGCTTCCAAGGCCGCTTCATAGGTATGCTTGCTATTCCAGAGCTTGGTAGTGATGAAGAGCTCCTCACGCGGAATGCCGCTATCTTTAATTGCTCGACCAACACTCTCCTCATTCTTATAGATAGCTGCTGTATCAATGTGGCGATAGCCAGCCTTCAGAGCGGCTAAGACTGCCTCATAAGCCTCTTCTCCGTCCTGAGCCTTCCAAGTACCAAAACCCAAGACTGGGATCTTGACACCATTGTTAAGAGTATAATTTTTCATATCTATTCTCCTTATTTTTTCTTTCTTTTGGCTAATTTTGGCTTAAAGATATTTTCCTTGGTTGGAGCCATGCCTCGGCTAAAAAAACTGTAAATGATAAAGGCCAACCCAGCAATAAATATCAAGAAACGATGCAGTAGCAATCCAAAGAAGAGGAACACCAAGCCCATTCCCATAAATTTATAATCAATCTTTTTCATCCTGTCCTCCTCGTCTGTGATAACCCTATTATAACATCTTCTCTTTCATTGAGAAAGCCCTACCATCTGTTAAGAAAAATATCTCAGAGACTTTCTAGTTGCGCCAACTATTCTAGCTTTTCCTAAGTCCCTCTAGCAAATCCTAGGGAAAAAGAAGTAGCTCCACATTAAAAAGGACAGGTTACCCCATCCTTTCTAAAAATATAAGGAGACTCAATTAAAGAACACTGGAGGCAGCTTCAAAGCGTTTTTCGCCATCCAGATAAGTAGCAACCAGCTCCAAATCCTCGTCCAGCACGATAAAGTCGGCATCGTAGCCTTCCTTGATCTGGCCACAGACATCGTCGATGTGGACGGATTTTGCTGGGATAAGACTGGCCATCATGACTGCTTGGTGAGGATTTGCAATGCCCCACTCAACCACATTTTTCAGGCCGTCTTTGAGCTGCAGGATTGATCCTGCCAAGTTACCAGTCGATTTGAGACGAGCTGTACCATTGGCTACCACCACTGGAAATTCTCCCAGCATATAGTCGCCGTCTTCCAGCCCACCTGCAGTCATACAGTCTGTGATGAGGGCTACATGTTCATGGCCCTTTTGCTTAAGCAAAATATCACAGGCCTTGGGATCCACATGGTGACCATCACAAATCAGCTCTGCATAAGTGTGAGGCAGCTCGTACATAGCCCCAACCATGCCCAGCTCCCTGTGGGTCAGGCCCCGCATACCATTGTAGGCATGCACCCAGACACTAGCACCTGCTTCGACCGCAGTCTTGGCTTCATTATAGGTTGCGTTAGAATGCCCCAAAGCAACTGTCACACCTTCATCAGTGATGGTGCGGACAAATTCTTCCACGCCCTCACGCTCAGGTGCCAAAGCAATCTTATTAAGCAGACCATTAGCTGCCTTTTGCCAAGCACGAAATTCATCCATACGAGGGTCCTTCATGTAAGCTGGGTTTTGGGCACCCTTGTACTTTTCAGTGAAGTAGGGCCCTTCAAAGTAGAGACCACGAATCTTGGCACCACTTGCTTCTTGATAGCGCGCACCAATATTTTCCGTCACAGCTAGGAGTTGCTCGTAAGATGATGTCAGCGTGGTCGGTAGGAAACTGGTCACCCCAGTCGTCAAAAGTCCTTCGCTCATGGTATGGAGGGTACCTTCGATGTTATTGTCCATGACATCAACCCCACCAAAACCATGGATATGGGTATCCACCAGACCCGGTGCGACAGAGTAGCCTGTATAATCCACCACTTCTGCATCCGCAGAGACTTCCTCTACTAATTTTCCAAATTTTCCATCAATCACTTCCAAAAATCCACCCTTGCGAATCCCTTGAGGATAGAAGAACTGATCGGCTTTTATATATTTAGGCATCTGACTGCCTCCCCTTGTTCTATTTCTATTGACTCTATTATAACGCTTTCTATTTTATTTGTAAATGGTCTATACCTCTTTTTTAGAAAAATTTATTATATTATTTAAATCAAGAAAAGAGAGTGGGACAGAAATCGGTAATTCGTTAGAATTCGCTTTCGTCGTCCCACCTCCGCACAGTTGAGTAGGGCTGTAAAAGCTGATGAAATCAGCGTAATAGAGCCCACTCAACCACTGCGTCTTGCTCGATAATGCAAAGACAATTGAGAGGCTAGGACTTTTGTCCCAGCCTCTTTCTGTCTTAAATTTGTTCCATTTGTACTTTCTCAGCCAAATTCATGGCGTGGTCAGCAACTCTGGTATAGTGAGAAATGATATCGATGAAGTTGACCCCAGCTTGAGGCGTACATTCTCCCTTGTTGAGACGAGCAATGTGGGTCTTGCGCAGGCTGCGTTCTAGCTTGTCAATCTCCGCATGTTTGGCCTCCAAACTATTGGCCAAGTCCACATTATTTGTTTCCACAGAAGTCAAAGCTTCTTTGATAAAGTCCAAGGTCAATTGATAAATATTTTCCAATTCTTCCAAGGCAGCTGGTGAAAATTCCACCTTCTTGCGGTGCAAGTAGTCTGTCAAATTCAGCAAAGCTTCTGAGTGGTCGCCGATTCTCTCCAAATCACGGCTAGAGTCCAAAATGCTAGTCAAAACTTCACTCTCTTTTGGATTGAGCTGTTGACCAGATAAGACAATCAGATAGCGAGTCAATTCATCATCAATAGCGTTGATGGCTTCCTCAGTCTTATGACCCTTCTCAGCGGATTTTTCTTCGTAATTAATAATATAATCATAGGCCAATTCGAAAGATTTAGCCGCGTAGCCACCCAAGTGAAGGAGTTCCTTTTTAGCATTTCCCAAAGCCAGTGATGGCGCTTGGTCGATCAAAATCGTATCTAGGTAGAGAGATTCGTATTTAACGGTCTCATCCTCACCCGGAATCAACTTGGTAACCAAGAAAGCTAAAAAGCCAATAAAAGGAAATTGGATAATGGTATTGGTAATATTAAAAGTTCCGTGGGCAAAGGCAATGGTCATTTCTGGTGACAAGTGCAAGGCTGTCTCAAACCACTGAATCAGTGATGTAAAAGGCAGCAGGAAGAGCATACAGATGACTGTTCCCACAACGTTAAAGGCCACATGCGCTCCAGCGACACGCTTGGCTGCGATATTAGCTCCCAAGGAAGCAATAATCGCTGTAATCGTCGTTCCGATATTGTCACCAAAGAGGACTGGCAAAGCTCCTTGCAGATCAATGAGATTGCTGGCATAGAGATTTTGCAGAATCCCGATGGTCGCCGAAGATGCTTGAATGAGCAGAGTCAAGCCTGTTCCGACAAAGACACCCAAGACTGGATTTTTACTCAGCTGAACCATGTAATCTCGAAAGACTTGCAAGTCTTTAAGAGGCTCCATGGCTCCACTCATAAGATTGAGGGCGAAAAAAATCCCGCCGACACCAAAGAGGATGCGCCCGACATTGTTCACTGAGCGATTCTTAGTGAAAAAGAGGCAAACCGCACCGACAAAGAGCAAGGGCAGGGCGTAATCACCCAACTTAAAACCAATGATGAAGGAAGTCACGGTCGTACCAATATTGGCCCCCATGACAATCCCGATAGCCTGACGCAGAGTCAACAGACCTGCACTCACCAGACCAACTGTGATCACTGTCACACCTGAACTAGACTGGATCAGGGCTGTCATCCCAATCCCAACTAGCACACCTAAAAAAGGATTGCTCGTGTATTTATCAATGAAATAGCGCAGGCGGTCTCCAGCTGCCTGCTGCAAGCCGTCACCCATCATACGAATACTATACAGGAACAGCCCCAAGCCTCCTAAAAAGCTAAATATAATTTCTTGCCAATTAATGGACATTTCTTTTCCTCCGAAAAATAAATAGCGGATAATCTCCTATACTATTTTAAAACATCCAGCCTAATCTCACAAGCCTTTTCTGAAAAAGAATCGAATTATTTTTGCTCATTTTGAAACTTTTATTTTCTTCACACTTAAGAGCAAACTAGAACAGGCGGCAAGGTCCTCTCACCACAATAAAAGACAAGCAGGAAAAGCAAAATTTCAAAATATTTAGCTTAGCTCACCGCTTTATAGGCTCAGAGTTAAAAGATAGAAATTACCTCAGTTTATTTCAGCACGATTCACATTCTACGCATACAAAGATTAAAAATCCCAGATAGCCTATGACTATCTGGGATTTGCTTTTCATCACTAAAATGTTTTTATCATTTTAACTGAGATTTAAGACTAGTCTTCCAAATTGACATCAGACGCTGATTCTTTCTTCTTTTTGTTCTTGAGAAAGGCTGATGCCAACGTTGCTATTCCTAATCCAAGCGCTGCTAATGGATTATTGGCAGTTCCTGTATTTGGTAAAGCTTTAGCATTTGGAGTAACTTTGACTTTTTCTGGTTGTGCAGGCTGTGGCTTAGGTGCTTGAGAATGATTTGTAGCACTAGATACAGATGCACTTTCAAACAGACTAGTAGAGATGCTTGCGCTATCACTCAGTGACACACTCGCGGATGTGCTCAATGAAGCAGAGACACTCATGCTCAAGTAGGCACTTGCTGAAAGTGAGTCGTCAGCGATAGCATGACTGGCACTGATTGAACCTGAAATGCTTGCACTTGTACTCAATGAAGTAGAGATAGACTGACTATCACTTACAGAAGCTGAAGTACTTGCACTTACAGATGCGAGGTAGCTTGGCAGGTTAAACTCTGGCTTAGACTCGCTGGTTGGATCACCCTTACTGTAGCTGAATGAATTTGACTCTTGTGACACACTTGTACTCAAGCTACTTGAAAGGCTATCGCTAAGTGATGTAGAGGTACTTACACTTACGCTTGCTGAATCTGAAGCACTAAGCGATGCACTGAGACTGGTGCTCAAGCTGGTGCTTGCTGAATCTGAAGCACTAAGCGATGCACTGAGGCTAGTGCTCAAGCTGGTGCTTGCTGAATCTGATGCGCTAATTGAAGCACTGAGGCTTGTACTCAAGCTAGTGCTTGCTGAATCTGAGGCACTGATTGAGGCACTTAGACTTGTGCTCAAACTTGTGCTTGCTGAATCTGATGCGCTAATTGAGGCACTGAGGCTTGTACTCAAGCTGGTGCTTGCTGAATCTGACGCACTGATTGAGGCACTTAGACTTGTGCTCAAGCTTGTGCTTGCTGAATCTGAGGCACTGATTGATGCACTGAGGCTTGTGCTCAAGCTGGTGCTTGCTGAATCTGAAGCGCTAATTGAGGCACTGAGACTTGTGCTCAAACTTGTGCTTGCTGAATCTGAGGCACTGATTGATGCACTGAGGCTTGTGCTCAAGCTGGTGCTTGCTGAATCTGACGCACTGATTGAGGCACTTAGACTTGTGCTCAAGCTTGTGCTTGCTGAATCTGAGGCACTGATTGATGCACTGAGGCTTGTGCTCAAGCTTGTGCTTGCTGAATCTGAAGCGCTAATTGAGGCACTGAGACTTGTGCTCAAACTTGTGCTTGCTGAATCTGAGGCACTGAGTGATGCACTGAGGCTTGTGCTCAAGCTGGTGCTTGCTGAATCTGAGGCACTAATTGAGGCACTGAGACTTGTGCTCAAACTTGTGCTTGCTGAATCTGACGCACTGATTGAGGCACTTAGACTTGTGCTCAAACTTGTACTTGTTGAATCTGAGGCACTGATTGATGCACTGAGGCTTGTGCTCAAGCTGGTGCTTGTTGAGTCTGAAGCACTGAGTGAAGCACTTTGGCTAGTACTCAAACTTGTACTTGTTGAATCTGAGGCACTGATTGATGCACTGAGGCTCGTGCTCAGGCTAGTGCTTGCTGAATCTGAAGCGCTAATTGAGGCACTGAGGCTTGTACTCAAGCTTGCACTTGATGACTCTGAGGCACTAATTGAGGCACTGAGGCTTGTACTCAAGCTTGTGCTTGTTGAGTCTGAAGCACTGAGTGAAGCACTTTGGCTAGTACTCAAACTTGTACTTGTTGAATCTGAGGCACTGATTGATGCACTGAGGCTCGTGCTCAGGCTAGTGCTTGCTGAATCTGAAGCGCTAATTGAGGCACTGAGGCTTGTACTCAAACTTGTGCTTGCTGAGTCTGACGCGCTAATTGAGGCACTGAGGCTCGTGCTCAAGCTGGTGCTTGCTGAATCTGAAGCACTAATTGAGGCACTGAGGCTTGTGCTCAAACTTGTGCTTGCTGAATCTGAAGCGCTAATTGAGGCACTGAGGCTCGTGCTCAAGCTTGTACTTGCTGAATCTGACGCACTGAGTGAGGCACTGAGGCTTGTGCTCAAACTTGTACTTGCTGAATCTGAAGCACTGATTGAAGCACTGAGGCTTGTGCTCAAACTTGTACTTGCTGAATCTGAAGCACTGATTGATGCACTGAGGCTCGTGCTCAAGCTGGTGCTTGCTGAATCTGAAGCACTAATTGAGGCACTTAGACTTGTGCTCAAACTTGTGCTTGCTGAATCTGAAGCGCTAATTGAGGTACTGAGGCTCGTGCTCAAGCTGGTGCTGGCTGAATCTGACGCACTGAGTGAGGCACTGAGGCTCGTGCTCAAGCTGGTGCTTGCTGAATCTGAGGCACTGATTGAGNCACTGAGGCTTGTACTCAAGCTGGTGCTGGCTGAATCTGAGGCACTGAGTGAAGCACTGAGACTTGTGCTCAAACTTGTACTTGCTGAGTCTGAGGCACTGATTGATGCACTAAGGCTTGTACTCAAGCTGGTGCTTGCTGAGTCTGAGGCACTGATTGATGCACTGAGGCTTGTACTCAAGCTGGTGCTGGCTGAATCTGAGGCACTAATTGAGGCACTGAGACTTGTGCTCAAACTTGTGCTTGCTGAATCTGAAGCGCTAATTGAGGCACTGAGGCTTGTACTCAAGCTGGTGCTGGCTGAATCTGACGCACTAATTGAGGCACTGAGGCTCGTGCTCAAACTTGTACTTNCTGAATCTGAGGCACTGAGTGAAGCACTTAGACTTGTGCTCAAACTTGTACTTGCTGAATCTGAGGCACTAATTGATGCACTGAGGCTTGTGCTCAAACTTGTACTTGCTGAATCTGAGGCACTAATTGATGCACTGAGGCTTGTGCTCAAACTTGTACTTGCTGAATCTGATGNGCTAATTGAGGCACTGAGGCTTGTACTCAAGCTGGTGCTTGCTGAATCTGAGGCACTGAGTGAAGCACTTAGACTTGTGCTCAAACTTGTACTTGCTGAATCTGAGGCGCTAATTGAGGCACTGAGGCTCGTGCTCAAGCTGGTGCTTGTTGAATCTGAAGCGCTAATTGAGGCACTGAGACTTGTGCTCAAACTTGTGCTGGCTGAATCTGAAGCACTTGCGCTTGTTGAAACTGATTGACTCAAGCTCAACGATGCTGATTCACTTGCACTTGCTGAAATTGACTGACTCAAGCTCAACGAAGCTGAAGCACTGGCACTTACTGAGACAGACTGGCTCAAGCTCAATGAGCTTGAAGCTGATTCACTTGTTGAGACTGATTGACTCAAGCTTACTGATGCTGAAGCACTGGCACTTACTGAGACTGACTGGCTGGTGCTCAATGAGGTTGAAGCTGACTCGCTTGTTGAAACTGATTGACTCAAGCTTACTGATGCTGAAGCACTGGCACTTACTGAGACTGACTGGCTCAAGCTCATTGACGCTGAAGCTGACTCGCTTGTTGAGACAGACTGGCTTGCGCTCAATGAAGCTGAGGCACTGGCACTTGCTGAGACAGACTGGCTCAAGCTCAAGGACGCTGAAGCAGACTCGCTTGTTGAAACTGATTGACTCAAGCTCATTGACGCTGAAGCTGACTCGCTTGTTGAAACTGACTGGCTCAAGCTCAAGGACGTTGAAGCTGACTCACTTGTTGAAACTGACTGGCTCAGGCTTACTGATGCTGAAGCACTGGCACTTACTGAGACAGACTGGCTGGTGCTCAATGAGCTTGAAGCTGATTCACTTGTTGAAACTGACTGGCTTGCGCTCAATGAAGCTGAGGCACTTGCACTTGCTGAGACAGACTGGCTCAAGCTCAAGGACGCTGAAGCTGACTCGCTTGTTGAAACTGATTGACTCAAGCTTACTGATGCTGAAGCACTGGCACTTACTGAGACTGACTGGCTGGTGCTCAATGAGGTTGAAGCTGACTCGCTTGTTGAAACTGATTGACTCAAGCTTACTGATGCTGAAGCACTGGCACTTACTGAGACTGACTGGCTCAAGCTCATTGACGCTGAAGCTGACTCGCTTGCTGAGACTGACTGGCTGGTACTCAATGACGCTGAAGCTGACTCGCTTGTTGAGACAGACTGGCTTGCGCTCAATGAAGCTGAGGCACTGGCACTTGCTGAGACAGATTGACTCAAACTCAATGACGCTGAAGCAGAATCGCTTGTTGAAACTGACTGACTCAAGCTTACTGATGCTGAAGCACTGGCACTTGCTGAGACAGACTGGCTCAGACTTACTGATGCTGAAGTGCTTGTGCTTGCTGAGACTGACTGGCTTGCGCTCAATGACGCTGAAGCACTGGCACTTGTTGAGACTGACTGACTCAAGCTCAATGACGCTGAAGCTGACTCACTTGTTGAAACTGACTGGCTCAGGCTTACTGATGCTGAAGCACTGGCACTTACTGAGACTGACTGGCTGGTGCTCAATGAGGTTGAAGCTGACTCGCTTGCTGAGACAGACTGGCTCAGGCTTACTGATGCTGAAGCACTTGCGCTTGTTGAGACAGATTGACTCAAGCTCAATGACGCTGAAGCTGATTCACTTACTGAAACTGACTGGCTCAAGCTCAATGACGCTGAAGCACTTGCGCTTGTTGAAACTGACTGACTCAAGCTCAATGATGCTGAAGCAGACTCGCTGGTTGAAACTGATTGACTCAAGCTCAATGACGCTGAAGCAGACTCGCTTGTTGAGACAGACTGGCTCAAGCTCAATGAGGTTGAAGCTGATTCACTTGCTGAGACTGACTGACTCAAGCTCAACGATGCTGAAGCACTGGCACTTGCTGATACAGACTGGCTAGTGCTCAATGAAGTTGAAGCAGATTCGCTTACCGAAACTGATTGACTCAGGCTCAGTGACGCTGAGGCACTTGCGCTTGTTGAAACTGACTGGCTTGCGCTCAATGAAGCTGAAGTAGACTCGCTTGTTGAGACAGACTGGCTGGTGCTCAATGACGCTGAAGCTGACTCGCTTGTTGAGACAGACTGGCTGGTGCTCAATGACGTTGAAGCTGATTCACTTGTTGAAACTGACTGGCTCAGGCTTACTGATGCTGAGGCACTTGCACTTGTTGAAACGGATTGGCTCAGGCTTACTGATGCTGAGGCACTTGCACTTGTTGAAACGGATTGGCTCAGGCTTACTGATGCTGAAGCACTGGCACTTACTGAGACTGACTGGCTCAAGCTCATTGACGCTGAAGCAGACTCGCTTGCTGAGACTGACTGGCTGGTGCTCAATGAAGTTGAAGCACTGGCACTTGCTGAGACTGACTGGCTCAAGCTCATTGACGCTGAGGCACTTGCGCTTGTTGAAACAGATTGACTCAAGCTTACTGATGCTGAAGCACTGGCACTTACTGAGACTGACTGGCTCAAGCTCAAGGACGCTGAAGCACTTGCGCTTGTTGAGACTGATTGACTCAGGCTTACTGACGCTGAAGTGCTTGTGCTTGCT
>NZ_RJNA01000008.1 GCF_003943815.1 Streptococcus cristatus
AGCTCAGTTGGTAGAGCATCTGATTTGTAATCAGAGGGTCGCGTGTTCAAGTCATGTAGCCGGCATTTTTTTTGGATAGAGATGCGAACGTAGTTCAGTGGTAGAACACCACCTTGCCAAGGTGGGGGTCGCGGGTTCGAATCCCGTCGTTCGCTTTGAGGCCGGGGTGGCGGAACTGGCAGACGCACAGGACTTAAAATCCTGCGATTGGTAACGATCGTACCGGTTC
Source organism: Streptococcus cristatus (assembly GCF_003943815.1). Classification (GTDB taxonomy): domain Bacteria; phylum Bacillota; class Bacilli; order Lactobacillales; family Streptococcaceae; genus Streptococcus; species Streptococcus cristatus_F. The sequence continues at coordinate 230 of NZ_RJNA01000008.1, forward strand.
GATTCCGGTCCTCGGCATAGTGGATATGCGACAGGGCACCCTTAGCTCAACTGGATAGAGTACCTGACTACGAATCAGGCGGTTAGAGGTTCGACTCCTCTAGGGTGCATGAAGGGAAACGAGGTTCTATGACTCCGTTTTTACTTATGATCGGGAAGTAGCTCAGCTTGGTAGAGTACTTGGTTTGGGACCAAGGTGTCGCAGGTTCGAATCCTGTCTTCCCGATATGCTAATTCATAGAAGACAACGGCTATATGCTGTTGTTTTTTTATATTTTATGGGTCCTGGTTTTTTGCTTTTCTATAATGTCTCTATAATTTATAAGTTTTCGTAAATTAGATAGTATCCATATGGGATCTGGTCTTTTTACTTTTTACTAAAGTATTTTGCTTACTTCATATTTTTGGGTGTTTATGCGTGCCTATTGCCTTGATTGAATTTTTACTTAATTTTTTGTATACTAATATGTGGATAATCATTTATTGATGGGAGATTTTTATATGTTAAAGCAAGATTGACTCGAGTATTTTGAAGCTGTGAATGGCCATTCAGCAACGGATGCGGAAATTACTCAAGCTTTGCTGGCTGGTGAATTTGTGGAACCTGAGGTGACAAGTACGAACCAAGTTGGAAGTGAAACTGGCTCAATCATATCAGACTCTGTTCCAGCACAAGGAGGAGCTTCAAACGGTGAATATTATGCTCAGCAGCAAAATAGTTTTCAGGAACAGAATGGGCAAACTCCGTTCACTCAGCCAACTGGGCAGCAATATCAAGAGCTTCCTCAGCAACAGCAAAACCTAAATCAATTTGCTAATCAAACACAATCGTTTGCTCAGCAGGGCTATCCTTATCAACAGCCAAATGGTGGGCAACCTAACCAGTTTGTTAGTCAGCCTCAATCTTCTGGTTCGCAAGGCTTTAATCAGCAAGCTTATCAAAATAATCCGCAAGGCCGGTTCAATGCGCAGAATTTCCAGCAAGGTCCACAGGCCTACTATAGTCAGCAACAGCCGGCGCAACCAAGTGAATTTTCTAAAACAATGAAAGGTTTCTGGGCTTGGCTTGTTTCTGCTTGGAAGTCGCCAACTTCAGAGGTTGAAAGTAGTAAATTGAATGGCTATCTTTCCCTAGGATTGACTGTTTTCTTTGCGGCTATTGTGGTGAATTATAATTTTTATAATATTATTTCTTCGGTGAGTTTTGGCTTTTACAGTGGTCCGACTTTTGATTTTAGGCTTTTCTTGGTCTCACTGATAGCAGCAGCCCTCGTTCTTTTCTCCATTATTTTAGGAGGCTTTGCTGTAAAACGCATGGTCTATAAGGATGGAAGCTTTAGCTTTAATAAGGCATTTGACTGGTATGGCAGACTCTATGCGATTGTCTTACCTTTTGTGGCTCTTTCTGCTTTATTTAGCTTACTTGGGATTATGTCTGTTTCCCTCTTCCTAGCATGGATTGGCTTAGTGTTAATTGGGGTTGGTGCAACCTTTGCTTTGATTTATTCAAAATCTAGCACGTCTATGGATCCTTTTTATAAATATTTACTGGCAATTATTGTCAATGGTGTGATTACATTTATCTTTACTTTCATCGCTTTCTCATTACTGATGAGTCTTATGATGATGTAAAGTTCTGGGAGGTGATTTATGGTAACGAAAGAAAAGTGGGTTGAGCTTTTTGAGCAAGTGATTGGTAGAAAGCCAACCGCAGATGAGTTTTTAGAAGGAAAACGTTCTGATTTTGATCCCAGAAAGATTATTTCTATTGCGGCTCCAGCAGGACAAAGTAACGATGGGCCAGCTGAAGAGAAGCAAAGCTCGGTGACTCAGGAACAAAATTTTGGGCAAGAGGAGCAAGCTGTAGAGTTTCTCAAAGAAGAATTTGTTGAGGTTTCTCCTAAAGAAGAAAAGCAAGAGATTTCAGAATCGGATCAATACCAAGAGCAACGGGAGAATTGGCTGCAAGCTTTCGAGACGCATATTGGCAGAAAGCCGACTAAAGAGGAATTTTTAGAAGCACGAAATCAAGGTTTTGCTAATTTGCCTATTCGCTCTGAATTATTGGATTCGGAATTACCACAGAAAGCAATAAAAAAAGCAGAAAAAAGAATGTCGAAGAAGAAAGTCATGCTGATTGCTCTCCCTCTGATTTTGCTTTCTGTTTTGGTGGCAGCCTTTCTATATCTGAGCTCGGTGACAGGTGTTAAAGTTGTTACGGATGATTTTGCAAAAGCAGTTATTAAAAAGGATTATGATGGAATCGCAAACCTGCTCTCTTCTAGTTCAGATAAGTGGACACGTGCAGACGCGAGGGCTTTGGTCGAGCACTTAGAGAGTCAAGAAATCAATATTGAGACCGAGCTGGACAACATTGCTAAGTCAAAGGGTAAATCAGCCTATATTGATGACAATCAGAATAAGCTTTTAGGTGTAACTGAAAAAAGCAAGAAATTTGGGATTTTCCAGGAATATCAAATAGTGGCCTATCCAGTAGAGGTTAAGGTTAACACGGACTTAGACAATGCGAGCATCAAAGCAGGAGATAAGAAAAGCCTTACTTTGAGTAAGAATGCTGAAACGAATATTGGTAAATATCATTTTATCAAGCAGGAATTTACCCTGAAAGGGAAGACGGAAGTCGGAGAAATTGAGAGCAAGATTCAGCTTGATTTAGCAACTGCTAAGAATAATGAAATTAAATTGGATCTTAAATCTGAAAAGAAACGATTGAAGGTTATTATGCCAGCAGAAGCTTCAAATGCAACAGACCTTAAAATTGTTGTAAATGGCAAGGAAATTGGTAGTAGCTTGGATCCAGATATTCAAGTCGTACCACATCAAGAACTGGAAGTTTATGCTAAATTTGTTGTTGCTGATAACACTTTTGTAACCAACAAGGAAAGTATTGTTGTCAAGGGAGACATGCTTGATGTTGCTTTATCTTTACCTAAAGAAGTGACAGATAAGCTCAAAGAAAAGGACGAAGAAGCTAAAAAGGTAGAAGCTAACAAGGCAAAAATTACCAATTTCCTTAGCGAATATCGCACGGCTGTTTTTAGATCGGTCTCTAATCGTTCTAATTATTATGCTCAATATTATGATACTTCTAGTCCAGCATACAAGGAAATGGTTGAGTGGACTACAGGTGGTGGTGTCAAGAAGGCGAAAATTGATTATTACGATCCAGGAGCTTTGGATATCCGTGAAGTGAGAGAGGAGAACGGGTCCTATATTGTGACGACTTATGAAGACTATACAGTTCACTATATTGATAGTACTCCAAATAGTGTCAATCGAAAAAATAAAACTTACTATTTGAGGCCGACCGGAAATTCCTTTGCAATCTATAATATTGAAGTTTCAGAAAGTTAGTGGGGTACAATGAAATCTAATAAATTTATTTTTCTAGCAGTTTCAGTCTTGGTTTTAGGGGCTTGCTCAGCTGTTAAAGACAATACTGAAAGTAGTACAAACAAGCAGGCAAATAGCTCAAAGGTATCTTTGGAGAAAAAAGAGGCTGAAAAAGATCAAACATCTAGCCAAGATACCAGAAGTGAGTCGTCGGATGGCACGGAGTCTAAAAAGGAGCAAAAGCAGGAAATAACTGTCGATAAAAATGTTTCTTACAATGGGAGATACTATAGTGTTCAAGGAAAATATGACGAAATTGTCATTGCCAATAAACACTATCCCTTATCAGCTGACTACAATCCAGGTGAGGATCCGACTGCTAAAGCAGAATTACTTAGGTTAATCGCAGATATGCAGGCCAAAGGCTATCCTATCAGCGATCAATATAGCGGCTTTCGTAGTTATCAAACGCAGGTGGGGCTTTATCAGAGTTATGCTAATCGAGATGGACAAGCCGCGGCTGACCGCTACTCGGCAAGACCGGGCTACAGTGAGCACCAAACTGGTTTAGCTTTTGATTTGATTGATAATAGCGGCAATCTAGTTGAAGAAGCTGGGGCAAGTCAGTGGCTCTTGGACAATGCCTATAAATATGGTTTTGTAGTACGCTATCCTGTTGGCAAGGAGGGTTCTACTGGCTATGTGCCCGAAAGTTGGCATCTACGCTATGTAGGAAAAGAGGCCAAGGAAATTTCCGAATCTGGTCTCACACTGGAAGAATATTATCATTTTACAGGTGGTAATTATGTCCAATAAAATCTAATTGCAGACTTAGCGTCTACCTTATTCTCAAAAATTAGAAGCTACATACCTCACTTTAAAAGTGGAGTTGAGCTGCTGTATGATTAGAAAAATGCATAGTAAAACCAGTCCTCGTTTTTTGGGGACTGGTTTTTTATTTTGTTGACACTAAGACCTAACTCATAAGATGAGCAGAGCTCGAGTTGACTTTATCTTATTATTTTATAATTTCAATCTTTTCGATTTTAATATCTGTTTTGGGTTTATCTTTATCGCCAGTTTCTGTGGCAGCGATTTTGTCTACCACGTCCATTCCTTCAATGACTTGACCAAAGACAGTATAGCCACCGTCAAGACTTGGATTTCCACCATTTTTGTAAGCTTCAATGATTTTAGCTGGGAAGGTGTCAGTCGGTAATTGTTTAGATAAGTCTTTCTTGCTTTGGTTGATGAAAAATTGACTGCCGTTGGTATCTTTTCCAGCATTAGCCATGGCTAGTGCGCCGCGCAAGTTATAGAGGTAAGGGGAATATTCATTCTTGAAGCCATTTCCTGAGTCAATAGCCTCATTCTTGCCTTTCCAAATGGATTCGCCACCCGTACCATCTCCTTTAGGATCGCCGGTCTGAATCATGAAATCATTGATAACGCGGTGGAAAATCACACCGTTATAATAGCCTTCCTTTGCATGTGTCAGAAAATTTTCGACAGCTAAAGGAGCGTATTTAGGAAACAGCTTGAGGCGAATATCTCCTTGTGTTGTGATAATCTTGACTTCAGCCTCATCTTCAGCAACTTCTGTAGATAGTTGTGGGAAGTTGGCATTTTCATTGGTCATGGCATCCTTGTATTTTTCACGGAGTTTTTGAGCTTCAGCTGCCTCAGAGCTGGTATCGGTAGCAGAAGACTGCTTAGGAGCGCTGGAGGACTTGGTAGTAGAATCTTCTTTAGCAGAGCAGCCTGCCAGAGCAAGTGCAGATAAAAGACTAAAAAGAATGATTTTTTTCATAAATAACCTTTCTATGCATAAGTTTATGAACTATTGCTATTTTACTATAAGTGCTTTAGTTTTTCAAACTTTCCTGCGTCAGAAATTCCAATAGTAGCGATTTAAGGATTTCTGGACGTAGATTGTAGTTGTAAAGTTCTTGCAAGCTAACCCATTCGGGCTGGTAAATATTTTTGGGACTACTGCGCTCAAGCTCCTCGCCTTGTATGCGGGGAGTCTCGGCCGTACATAGTTCAGCGTAAAAATAATATTCCTCTTTTCTCTGATTGTTCAGGGAAAAAGCTGTGTGCAGCTGGTCAGCAGAAAAACTAAGATTGACTTCTTCTTTCATTTCCCGTAAGGCGGCTTCTAGAGGTCCTTCTCCAAGTTCGATAGTCCCACCGGGAATCACGAAATACTCTTGTTCATTCTTCCAGCGATGAATCAGCAAAATCTTGTCTAAGAAAGGATTGTAGACAATCACACCTGCTCGCATACTATTCTCCTTTCCGATGTTTTCTTCTAAATAGTCTAGCAAAAATAGCTAGGGATTACCAATCCGAGCTATAGAAACACTTTCTTGAAATTTCTGCTTGTTAGAAAAAATATATATGTTAGAATGAATGCGATACATCAGGAATGGAGCACTTGTGTCTAGAAATTTTTAGGAAGCTATGTTGTTCATCTAGTTTTATAGTGGCCTTTCAAATAGATGCTCTTTTAGTAGTACCCTTGGCCAAAGAATTGGCCGTTCGTTTTTTGAAAGATCATCATAAGCGCTAGCAAAATATTGGGGTGCATCCTTGTTAGTGGAACGTTATTTGGGAGCTTGGGGAACAAATTTTGTAATGGCGGTTTCCCTTAACTTTCTCTTGGCTGGTCCGCTCTCTCGTTTTATTCTAGGGCGTATCCAGAAACCTTTCCCTAATTAAGAAAAAGTCAAAGATTTTGAAGATGATGATGAAGTTCCGACAATTATTTGAGGAAAAATCATGGTAAAATAAGATGAGAATTATTGGTTTTGTTTGACAAAATTTATCATTCGTTTGAAGGGAGTTTAATTATGGCAAGACGTTTAACAAGAAGTGCTGACGATAAAATCATTGCTGGAGTTTGCTCCGGCTTAGCTCGGTATTTTAATCTCGGTATTTTAATATAGATCCGGTTATCATTCGTGTCATCTGGGGAGTCTCCTTTTTCGCTTATGGGATTGGACTTCTTCCCTACCTCATTTTTTGGTTGATTTTGCCAGAAGAATAAAGCAGAAACTAGTTGCAAAAGGCAGCTAGTTTTCTCTTTAGAAGATCTTAAAATATGGTATAATGAAAGTTATGGCAAATAAGAAAAATACAAGAAACGGTCGGACTACGAGAAGGCCGACAAAAGCGGAATTAGAAAGACAGAAAGCGATTCGACGGATGATAGTCACCTTTGTTTTGGCTATTGTTTTGTTGTTTGCTGCATTGAAGCTGGGCGCTTTTGGCGTCACCATTTATAATTTAATTCGGGTTCTGGTAGGGAGTCTGGCTTATGTGGCGATTCTAGCTGCCTTGTTTTATCTCTTTTTCTTTAAGTGGTTGCACAAACATGAGGGGAAGATTTCAGGCTTTATAAGCTTTTTCTTAGGACTCAGCTTAATTTTTCAAGCCTATTTTGTTCATGTTTTGCATTTGAAAGGACAGGTTTTATCTACAACGCTTACGCGAGTCCTGACAGATTTGATGGCCTTTAAAGTGTCCTCATTTGCTGGTGGTGGGCTGATTGGGGCGGCTCTTTATGCTCCGATTTCTTTTCTTTTTTCAAATATCGGCTCCTATTTCATTGGTCTGCTCCTGATTTTGCTGGGGGCTCTGCTCATGAGTCCATGGTCGCTTTATGATCTTGCTGAGAAATTTAGCGTGACTTTCCAAAACTGGAGAGAAAAAGAGGAGGAAAAACGTCAGCTTCGTTTCCTTGAGCGGGAGGAGAAAGCCGCACAGGCAGCTATGCAAGCCATTGAGGTAGAGCAGGCAGAAACTGAAGTGGATCCTCAAACGGGAGCGATTTTAGATGATGAGGATTTGTCTTACTCGCCTATGGACTTTGATGAGGCGGACTATGCTGAAGAGGGGGAGTATGATCCCCATGAGCCCCTGGACTTTGGCCGCGAAGAGGAAATAGAAGAAGCAGAGGCGGACGTAGAGGTAGATTTTACGACCAAAGAAAGTCTAGACTATAAATTACCCACTATCAATCTCTTTGCGCCTGATAAGCCTAAAAACCAGTCTAAAGAAAAGCGGATTGTCCGAGAAAACATCAAGATTTTGGAAGAAACATTTGCTAGCTTTGGGATTAAGGTTACTGTCGAACGAGCTGAAATCGGACCTTCTGTCACCAAGTACGAGGTTAAGCCAGCTGTCGGCGTTCGGGTCAATCGGATCTCTAATCTGGCGGATGACTTGGCTCTCGCTCTAGCTGCCAAGGATGTGCGAATTGAGGCACCAATTCCTGGGAAGTCTCTTGTCGGGATCGAAGTACCCAACTCTGAAGTTGCGACCGTGACTTTCCGAGAACTCTGGGACCAGTCTAAAACGGATGCTAGTAAGCTCCTAGAAATCCCACTCGGTAAAGCTGTTAATGGTTCGGTCCGTTCCTTTGACTTGGCTAAGATGCCCCATCTCCTGGTAGCGGGCTCTACTGGCTCTGGAAAATCTGTAGCGGTTAACGGTATTATCGCTAGTATTCTCATGAAGGCCAGACCGGATGAAGTCAAGTTTATGATGGTGGATCCTAAGATGGTAGAGCTGTCCGTTTATAATGACATTCCCCACTTGCTTATCCCTGTTGTGACCAATCCTCGTAAGGCCAGCCGCGCCCTCCAGAAGGTTGTAGACGAGATGGAAAACCGCTATGAACTCTTCTCCAAGGTCGGTGCCCGTAACATTGCCGGCTACAATGCTAAAGTAGCCGAGTACAATGCTCAATCAGAGTACAAGCAGGTTCCCCTGCCTTTAATCGTCGTCATTGTGGATGAGTTGGCTGACCTTATGATGGTGGCCAGCAAGGAAGTGGAAGACGCTATTATTCGTCTGGGACAAAAGGCGCGTGCGGCTGGAATTCACATGATTCTGGCTACCCAGCGTCCATCAGTAGATGTTATCTCCGGTCTGATCAAGGCCAATGTACCCTCTCGTATTGCCTTTGCTGTGTCCAGCGGGACAGACAGTCGGACTATTCTAGATGAAAATGGAGCAGAAAAGCTTTTGGGGCGTGGCGATATGCTCTTTAAGCCGATTGATGAAAACCACCCAGTTCGTCTGCAGGGCTCCTTTATCTCAGATGAAGATGTGGAGCGAATCGTAGCTTTTGTCAAGAATCAAGCTGAAGCTGACTATGACGATAGTTTTGATCCAGGCGAAGTATCTGAAAGTGATTTGGATACTGGCGGGGGCGATGATGAAGGCGATCCCCTCTTTGAGGAAGCCAAGGCCTTGGTTATCGAGACTCAGAAAGCTAGCGCTTCGATGATCCAGCGGCGACTTTCGGTCGGCTTTAATCGGGCTACTCGTCTCATGGAAGAGCTGGAAGCAGCAGGTGTCATCGGACCAGCAGAAGGAACGAAGCCGAGAAAAGTGTTGCAGACAAGTTAAACTTTTTCCCGAGTAGTTGGTTAACAAGAATAATGTCCTGTAAATAAAAATCTGCCAGCAGTTAGCCGGCAGATTTTCTCTACTGAAGAATGAAAGGAAAAAAGTTATGAAACTAGATAGCATTCACCATATTGCGATTATTGGCCATGATTATGACAAAACAAAGGATTTTTATGTGGAAAAGCTGGGCTTTGACATGCTGGATGAGCACCATCGACCCGACAAGAAGGACATTCTCTTTAATGTCCGTAAAGGAAATCTGACGCTGGAAATTTTCATCAAGGAAGAGGCTCCTAAGCGGCCAGCCCTGCCTGATCCAGAGCATACTGGGTTGCGGCATCTGGCTTTCCGAGTGACAGATGTCGAAGAAATGCTAGCGGAATTTGACCGTTTGGAGATACCTCATACCGAACTGCGCTATGATGACTTTGATGGCCGTAAGATGGCTTTCTTCTTTGATCCGGATGGCCTGCCTCTAGAGATTCATGAATAAAACTAGGAGAATCGGATGGTCTTCGTTTCTAAGTAGAAGAATAACTCATAAGATTTACATATGAAAACCCCATCGGCTCTGACCGATGGGGTTTATTTTACATTTATAAAAAGAGAGCGATGACCATGGCTAGGTACATAAAGAAGGTCAAGATAAAACCAGCCCGCCAGAAGAATTTAAAGAACTTGGGATAGTAGAAAGTCCGTTTTTTCCTGAGAAAATAGGCGGTGATGGCGATGGCTAGGCCAGACAAGACAAATAATAGGTGAGGCAAAAGACTGTGGTAGAAGGCTTTGTCTGAAATGATATACAACTCTATAGCAAAAAAAGGGAAAGCCAAATCTGCAAAATTCAAGCCAAATTTTCTTAGCCTGAAGACCTTCACCGCGATAATCGATAAGATAAGTGTTAAAAAAATAAATAATACAGAAGCAATTTTTAATAATACCATGTAACTATTTTACCATAAAAATGAGAAAATATAAGAATTTTTCTTGCATTTTGAAAAGATTAGTGTATAATAGAAAAGTATGCAAAAAGCATACTTGTGGGAGGTAAAAATCTCTAATTACCGCCAAAACCACAAAGGAGGATTTAAAAATGGCTAAAAAAGTCGAAAAACTTGTAAAATTGCAAATCCCTGCTGGTAAAGCTACTCCAGCTCCACCGGTTGGACCTGCTCTTGGTCAAGCTGGTATCAACATCATGGGATTCACAAAAGAGTTCAACGCTCGTACAGCTGATCAAGCTGGTATGATCATTCCAGTTGTTATCTCAGTATACGAAGATAAATCATTTACTTTCGTTACAAAGACACCACCAGCTGCTGTTCTTTTGAAAAAAGCTGCAGGTGTTGAAAAAGGATCAGGTACACCTAACAAAACGAAAGTTGCTACAGTTACTCGTGCACAAGTACAAGAAATTGCAGAAACTAAGATGCCAGATTTGAACGCAGCAAACATTGAGTCTGCAATGCGTATGATCGAAGGTACTGCTCGTTCTATGGGATTCACTGTTGTTGACTAATCAATAACACCCCCAATATAACCCGCAAGACTTCATCATTTCGAGGAGTGACGTGGGAGATGAAAATCGATTGAACCACTTACAAGGAGAATAGAAAATGGCTAAAAAAAGCAAACAACTTCGTGCTGCTCTTGAGAAAATCGACAGCACAAAAGCATACAGTGTAGAAGAAGCTGTAGCACTTGCAAAAGAAACTAACTTTGCAAAATTTGACGCAACTGTAGAAGTTGCTTACAACTTGAACATCGACGTTAAAAAAGCTGACCAACAAATCCGTGGCGCAATGGTATTGCCAAACGGTACTGGTAAAACTTCACGCGTTCTTGTTTTCGCACGTGGTGCAAAAGCTGAAGAAGCAAAAGCTGCTGGTGCAGACTTTGTTGGTGAAGATGACCTTGTTGCGAAAATCAACGACGGTTGGTTGGACTTCGACGTAGTTATCGCTACACCTGACATGATGGCTCTTGTTGGACGTCTTGGACGTGTCCTTGGACCACGTAACTTGATGCCAAACCCTAAAACTGGTACTGTAACAATGGATGTTGCTAAAGCAGTTGAAGAGTCTAAAGGTGGTAAGATCACTTACCGTGCTGACCGTGCAGGTAACGTTCAAGCAATCATCGGTAAAGTATCATTTGAAGCTGAAAAATTGGTTGAAAACTTCAAAGCGTTCAACGAAACAATCCAAAAAGCAAAACCAGCTACAGCTAAAGGAACTTACGTAACAAACTTGACTATCACAACTACTCAAGGTGTTGGTATCAAGGTTGACGTGAACTCACTTTAAGAATTGAACTTGAGCTACCTATGGGTAGCTCTTTTTTTTGACAAAATATGCTGAAGACGGTTACAAAAATATAAAAACATGGTATAATTTTATGGAGCTATTTATTTTATATTCAAAGGAGATGAATGATGAAAAAAGATCAGAACCAGCTGACTTGGCTGATGGTGTCCCTGATTGCCTTTAATATGGTTTGGGGTCTGGGAAATGTGGTCAACAACTACTCCCAACAAGGGATTTCGGTCGTTGTTTCTTGGATTCTTATCCTGGCCATTTACTTTATTCCTTATGCCCTCATCGTGGGACAGTTAGGATCGACTTTTAAGGAAAGCGGAGGTGGTGTCAGCGACTGGGTGGAGAAGACTTCTACCAAGCGCTTGGCTTATTTTGCGGCTTGGACTTACTGGGTGGTGCATATTCCCTACTTGGCTCAAAAACCACAGGGAGTTCTGATTCCTTTAGGTTGGGCTATCCAAGGCAATGGCGATTTTTTGAGCAGCTTGGATTTCCATTGGATTGTTATTCTTAGCTTGCTGATTTTCGGTGCCTTCCTCTACTTGTCTACAAAGGGGCTGTCTACACTTAAGGTGATTGGAGGCTTGGCTGGAAGTGCCATGTTGATTATGTCCTTCCTCTTTGTTCTCTTAGCGGTTGGCGCGCCTTTTATCAAGCCGGACATGCAGTTTGCAACGGCTAATATGGACAAGCTCAGCACCTATATTCCTAATTTTGATTTTTCATATTTTACGACTATCTCGCTCTTGGTCTTTGCAGTCGGTGGGGCTGAGAAAATCTCGCCTTACGTTAACCAAACCCGCAATCCAGCTAAGGAATTTCCAAAAGGGATGATCATCATGGCCATCATGGTTGGTGCCTCTGCGATTTTAGGTTCTCTTGCCATGGGTATGCTTTTTGACGGCAGCAATATTCCTGAAGATTTGATGCGTAATGGTGCCTACCAAGCCTTCCAAATGCTGGGTAACTACTGGGGTGTGGGCAATGTGCTAGTCGTTGTCTATGCCCTGACCAATATGGTCGGACAGATTGCTGCCTTGGCCTTCTCAATTGACGCGCCTCTACAAATCTTGCTCAATAATGCAGACGAAGAATTTGTTCCAAGCTGGCTACGCAAGCGGACATCAAAAGGTGTACTGATTAACGGTTATATCCTGACAGGGATTTTGGTAAGTTTCCTGATTGTCCTACCAATCTTTGGAATCAAGGAAATTGATGGTCTGGTTAAATGGATGACTAATCTTAACTCTATTGTTATGCCGATGCGTTATCTTTGGGTATTTGTGGCTTATATGTTGCTCAATAAAGCTTGGAAGAAATACAAGGATGCGGAATACAAACTTACTAAAAATCCGAAATTTGGCTTTATCATCGGAGCTTGGTGCTTCCTTTTCACAGCTTTTGCTTGTATTTTAGGGATGGTTCCCAAAGTAGACTATGCGGTTGATCCAGCTGGTTGGCGCTTCTCTCTGATGACAAATATCTTGACACCGATTGTCTTGATTAGTTTAGGTGTCATCTTGCCACTTTTGGCTAAACGGGAGAAGAGACAGTCGCTTAAGCAATAGTGATAAGTGCCAATATCCTTAAATTGATAAAGTTTTCAGTCCTATCTTATGATAGGGCTGTTTTTTAGGAAAAAATCCTTTCACAGGAAATAAAAATGATAAGACAAGTATTTTTATAGTTGGGTTTTATCGCAGTTCATCCGGAAACTATCTAGTTTGGAATTTCGCCTATCAGAGGTCAGCTTGGACTATTATTTTTTGACTGATCAGCGCTTGTTTCTAAGCTAATGCAACAATTTTTCTCAAGAAAATATCCTTCTCCTTTTGTGAAATACCCATAATTGTGGTAAAATAAGTGGAATAAGTATTATTAAAAACAAAGAGGTATTATCATGTCTAAGATTCTAGTATTTGGTCACCAAAATCCAGACTCAGATGCCATCGGGTCATCTGTAGCCTTTGCTTATCTTGCAAAAACAGCTTACGGTTTGGATACAGAAGCAGTAGCTCTTGGGACTCCAAATGAAGAAACAGCCTTTGTATTGAACTATTTTGGTGTAGAAGCACCACGCGTCATCACATCTGCTAAAGCGGAAGGTGCAGAGCAAGTTATCTTGACTGACCACAATGAATTCCAACAATCTGTTTCAGATATTGCTGAAGTGGAAGTTTATGGCGTTGTGGATCACCACCGTGTAGCTAATTTTGAAACTGCAAGCCCACTTTACATGCGTTTGGAGCCAGTTGGATCAGCGTCTTCTATCGTTTATCGTATGTTTAAAGAACACGGTGTGGCAGTTCCTAAAGAGCTTGCTGGTTTGATGTTATCTGGTTTGATTTCAGATACACTTCTCTTGAAATCTCCAACGACACACCCAAGTGATAAGGATATTGCTCCTGAGTTGGCTGAGTTAGCAGGTGTGAACTTGGAAGAGTACGGTCTGGCTATGCTCAAGGCTGGTACAAACTTGGCAAGCAAATCTGCTGAAGAATTGATTGACATTGATGCTAAGACTTTTGAACTCAACGGAAACAATGTCCGTGTAGCACAAGTCAACACTGTAGATATTGCTGAAGTTTTGGAACGCCAAGCAGAAATCGAAGCAGCAATGCAAGCAGCTAATGAAGCAAATGGTTATTCTGACTTTGTTTTGATGATTACAGACATCGTGAATTCAAACTCAGAAATCCTTGCGCTTGGGTCAAACATGGATAAGGTAGAAGCAGCCTTCAACTTTAAACTTGAAAACAACCATGCCTTCTTGGCTGGTGCCGTTTCACGTAAGAAACAAGTCGTGCCTCAGTTGACTGAAAGTTTTAATGGGTAATTCTTTATGATTTTTTGGAACTGTTAATTTGACTATTTGTAGAAGGTGATAGTATGATACTATTGATTGAGGGACTGCGCTTTTTGGTTGAGGTTGTAGCAATCTTTGGTTTCTTCTTCGTGTTTGTAATGCAAACTTCTTGGTTGGAAAAAATCCTGTTTTTTCTTTTAGCAGTTCTATTAATCTTATTTTGGGCGCGTTATATGGCACCAAAATCTCCACATGCTTTTAAAAAATGGCAACGACTCGTTGCTGAGATAACGATTTTTATTCTAGTTAGTGGTAGTTTTTGGTATTTGTATGGGTTGCAAATGGGAGTCCTTTACTTTGCTCTGTCATTTGGAAGTTTAGTGCTACTTTATTATTTTCAGCCAGAGTGATTCTTATAGTATAGTTAATGAATTATTTAAATGGTAGTTCTTTAACTAGCAATTGACATGAGGGAACTTTGTTTTCCTTATAGCTAAAGGAGTTTCGGCTCCTTTTTTGATAGACGAGAGAAATGAAGATTCAAGATTTACAAAATGGTGACTTGCTGTTCATAGTCGGGCAATCGGATATGGCAGCAGCAATTCGGACAGCGACGGGCTCCTATAGTCATGTGGGTATCTTCTTTGATGGTGATATTTACCATGCGACGCAGGACAAGGGAGTGAACCATCAGCCCTTGAGCCAGTTTTTGGAAGAAGAGGACATCTATCATGTCTTTGCTTATCCAGAGATAGATGTCTCTGCCGCCTTTAAAGAAGCTAAGTCCCATTTGGGCAAACCTTATAATGCCAGTTTCTATCCTGAGAGCGAGGGCTTTTACTGCTCGGAATATATTGCTAGGATTTTGCCGATTTTTGAGACCATTCCCATGCAGTTTGCTGATGGTGAAAATGCTGTTTCTACATTTTGGCAGGCTTATTATGAGGACTTGGGTGTGGCTGTACCATTAGGGCAGCCTGGTACCAATCCCAGTCAGTTGGCTCAATCAGCCAAACTCATTTTTAAAGGAGAACTCCATGATTAAAATTCTCAATCCGACTCGGCTGACGCGACAGCCTTTATTTGAAAAACTAATCACTTATCTGGATCAGCAGGATGATGTGATTTTAAGAGAAATCAAACGTGAGTTTGCGGGCTTTCCCAATCTAGATCGCTTCATGGAGGAATGTATCAAGGCGGGCTATATTCGGCGGGAAAATAAGCGCTATTATCAGCAGCTTCCACTTTTGGACAATCTAGAAAATCTATCTTTGGATCAGGAAATCTTTATTAGAGATGATAGTCCGATCTATCAGGAATTGTTGAATTTGAGCTTTGAGACTCAGCTTGCTAATCAGACTAATGCGGCTATTCTGCTGGAAAAGACCGATTTTCAGAGAGATAAACTGACCTTGTCCAATTATTTCTATAAAATGCAGCGACAGTATCCGCTGTCTGAGGAGCAGAAGCCTCTTTATGCTATCTTGGGAGATGTGAATCCAGAGTATGCCCTGAAATATATGACGACTTTCCTCCTCAAGTATGTCCGAAAAAATGAGCTCCTGCAGAAGCGTCGCGATATTTTTGTTGATAGTCTGGTGATTCTAGGTTACATTTGTCAGAATGAGGCTGGTAAGTATGAGTTGAAGGCTAGCTTTGACAAGGAACGCCTAGTGTTCCAATTGGACTGATAGTTTTTTGAATAAAGAAAAATTAGACAGACCCACCTGTCATTTTGCCATATTCTGTGCTATAGTAGTATATAGAAGTTGGGAAAGGAATTAGAATGACAATGTTGAAAAAAATCTATCCCGAGCAACCACTGGAGAACCTTAGATGGTTCGATATGTTGATTTTAGCAATTATTATGTTTGGTCAATTTATTTATTCCTCAACAATAAATTGGCTGACTATGTCCAGCTCTGTAGGACAAGCAATCGTGCCCAGACCAGAGGATGAAAATTTTGCCTTGCTGAGCAATTTGAAATTGCAAGTTTTCCTGCTGGTGTTGGCACTTATCTATCTAGGCATCCGCCATTATGATTTCAAACATTTGAAACTACGCTTGTCTTGGTCTATTCTTTGGGCGCCCTTGATTTTTGGGGTTGTCGGTCTGACTTCTGATGTAATAGCGGCCTTAGTCGGTTCCTATAATTATTTTGACTTAGAAATCTTGCAGCATATCGACTGGACCTTTGTCGAAGTTTTTCGTAAACTAGCTGCACTGGGACCTGTCGTCATTCTTTATTCTCTCTTCAATGGTGTTTATGAGGAATTCTTTTTCTTAGGCTTGCTCACATCGGTGAAAGAAGAGAGCAAATGGTGGGTTTTAGCCTTTTCAACGCTGGTTCGCTTTTCTGTCCATACCTATCAGGGGCTAGTCTCTGCTTTTTTGATTGGCGTGGTCTTCGGTCTGTTCTATTATTTCTTTTACAAATACAAGGTTAAAAACTTGCTGCCTTTCTTTTTGGCACATGCCTTTGCGGATATGGTAGGTAGCAGCTTGCTCTACGTCTTAGTGATGTGGAATGGATAATAAAAAGGACTCGAAAGTCCTTTTTATATGTATTTTTCTGCCAGTGCATAATCACCGGGATAAGGAACCTTTTGGTCATTGATGATTTGGTAGGCATCCGCTCCCTTGCCAGCCAGGATGACGGCATCGCCTTTAGCATTGGTTAGGCTGAGGGCTTTTTTGATAGCTTCCTCGCGGTCGGCAATCATGTCCACCTCAAAGGAGATGTAGCTAGCAATTTCTTTCGCGATAGCAATTGGATCTTCGCGATTTGGATCATCTGCGGTCAAAATAATTTTGATTTCAGGATGCTGGTTGAGTAGGAGACCAAAGTCCTTGCGTCGACTTTCTCCCTTATTGCCAGTAGCTCCTAGTACAAGAACGGTCCGCCCTTTTTGATGTTCTTGTACGACGGACAGCAACTTAGCCAGACTGTCGCCGTTGTGGGCGTAGTCCACGAAAACCTTGGCACCGTTTGACTGGGTCAAGACCTCCATGCGGCCCGGCACTCGTGTCTGGGCAATACCAGCTTGAATATCCTCCAAAGAAGCTCCAAGTCGTAGGCAGGCTAGGCCAGTAGCGATGGCATTTTCTTGATTGAAGCGACCAATCAGCTGGATATCGTAGGAACCAGCCAATTTCCCTTGTGCTTCAAAGGAGAAAGCTTGCGATTGCTGGATGCTATTGGCGGAGTCTGGTCCATAGAAGTCGTGGTCATAGTTGGCCACTTGCTCAGCCAAAACTTGAAAGTGATCCATGCCACTATTGACGACAACAGCTCGGCTATTGTCCATCAAGAGTCTCTTATGGTAGAAGTAGTCTTCAAAAGTCGGATGCTCAATCGGTCCGATATGGTCAGGGCTGATATTGAGGAAGACACCCACATCAAAGGTCAGACCATAAACCCGCTTTTTAAGATAGGCTTGGCTGGAGACTTCCATGATGAGATGGGTACGACCATTGGCTACAGCTTGAGCCATCATCTCAAAGAGGTCTAAGCTTTCAGGAGTGGTCAGAGTTGATTTAAAGAAAGTTTCGCCGTCCAGAGTGGTATTCATAGTAGAAAGCAAGGCTGGTTTGTGGCTTTGTTTTAAAATATTAAAAGCGAAATAAGCCGATGTGGTCTTGCCCTTGGTACCAGTGAAGGCCAAAAGTTTGAGTTTTTGCTCTGGATGACCGTAAAATTTCATAGCAATGAGGCTCATGGCTTGTTTAATATCATTGACCAAGAGTACTGGAATTCCGACTTCGAAGTCAGTTTCACTCAGGTAAAAGCCTAGTCCAGCTACTACAGCTTTTTCTAAAAATTCCCGCTTGAAATGCTCGCCCTTGACAAAAAAGAGGGTTCTATTATCTGCCTTGCGACTATCATAGCTAATCTTGTCAAAGGTCAAGCCCTGATAGTTGAAGTAGTAGTCTCCATCAGCGATGATTTCACGAAAATTTTGGTCTTTTTTTAAAATATCTAGTATTGTTTCAATTTTTATCATATCTCTATTGTAAACCGAAAGGCTATGTTTTACAAGAGGCAAGGAAAAGTTTATAATAAAAGAAGAACAAATAGAAGAGGTTTTCTATGAGCCAAGAAACAACAAGCCAGCAGCAGAAAATGCTAAGAGGGACTGCCTGGCTGACTGCTAGTAATTTTATCAGCCGCCTTCTCGGGGCTGTCTATATCATTCCTTGGTACATCTGGATGGGACAGCACGGAGCAGAGGCCAATGGTCTCTTTACTATGGGCTATAATATATATGCTTGGTTCCTTTTGGTTTCCACAGCAGGAGTACCGGTAGCTGTTGCCAAGCAAGTTGCTAAGTATAATACGATTGACAAGGAGGAACACAGCTTTGCTCTCATTCGAGAGTTCCTCAAGTTCATGCTGGGATTGGGACTGATCTTTGCAGTCATCATGTACTTGATGGCACCGGTTTTTGCCTCAATGTCTGGTGGCGGGGCTGACCTGATTCCAGTTATGCAGAGTTTGTCTTGGGCTGTGCTCATTTTTCCGTCTATGAGTGTCATTCGAGGCTTCTTCCAAGGGTTTAATAATCTGAAACCGTATGCCATCAGCCAGATTTCGGAGCAGGTGATTCGGGTTATCTGGATGCTACTGACAGCTTATTTCATTATGAAAATCGGTTCAGGTGACTATGTTGAAGCCGTGACCCAGTCTACCTTTGCCGCCTTTGTCGGGATGCTAGCAAGTATGCTTGTTTTGCTTTTCTATCTAGCAAAAACGGGTATGCTGCGCTCTATCCTGAGAAAGCCTAAAAAGTCTGCGGGAATTAGTGGTCGCTCCCTTCTCTGGGATACGATACGAGAAGCCATTCCCTTCATCATTACAGGCTCAGCTATTCAGCTTTTCCAGATTATTGACCAGGCGACCTTTATCAACATTATGACCCAGATTAGCGATTATACGAAATCAGAGCTCCTAGTGCAATTTGCCTACTTCTCAGCTAATCCAAATAAAATCACCATGATTTTAATTGCGGTGGCAACTTCTATCGGTGGTGTCGGGATTCCTCTCTTGACCGAGAATTATGTCAAGGGTGACTTTCGCTCGGCTGCCCGCCTAGTGCAAGATAATCTTAGTATGTTGCTCTTCTTTATCTTTCCGTCAACAGTGGGAGCAGTTCTGGTGGCTAGTCCGCTCTATACCGTTTTCTATGGTAAGCCAGATAGTCTAGCACTGGGGCTTTTCATCTGCGCTATGTTGCAGACGATCATTCTCAGCACCTATACAGTTCTCGCTCCGATGATTCAAGCTCTGTTCCAAAACAAGAAAGCCATTCTCTATTTCTTTTATGGGGTTCTTGTCAAGCTCAGTCTGCAGGTGCCGATGATCAATCTCTTCCATGCTTATGGTCCCTTGATTTCAACGACTGTCGGCCTTTTACTGCCAATCTTCTTCATGTTTAGAGAAATTCGCAAGGTTGTTGGTTTGAATCCTAAGAATCTCTTGAAGCGTCTGCTGTTGAGTATGATTCTCACAATCGCCATGGTGATCTTGGTTCTGCTTGTCGAGTATCTACTAAGCTTTATCTTCCAGCCAACTAATCGGATGTACAGCTTTATCTATGTCGCTGCCGTTGGAGGAGTCGGAATGCTCGTCTATATCGTACTGTCTCTCAAAGTTCGGCTCATAGACCGTTTTATCGGACAAAAGGCAGATAGTTTACGCCAACGATTAAGAATGAAATAAGAAACGAAGAGTCGTTCAGCGACTCTTTTTTTGGATTGTTACTCTATAGTTTCAGACTATAGCTAGCTCTTGAAAAGAAAAAAGCCCAAGACTTTCTTAAGATGTTACAATAGAAAGGTAGAATATTTTAAAAAAGAGGAACGGTTAAATGGAGAGAGAACGGAAATTAAATACCTTGTTGGCCCAAGCGGGAGTAAAAACAGACACAACAACGGGTGCCTTAACAACCCCCTTGCATTTTTCAACGACTTACCAGCATCCAGAGTTTGGCCAGTCCACAGGATATGACTATACTCGAACCAAGAACCCTACACGGGCTAGCTTGGAAGAGACTCTAGCTGCTATCGAAAGTGCAGATTATGCCCTAGCGACTAGCTCTGGTATGTCGGCTATTGTGCTGGCCTTTAGCGCCTTTCCAGTCGGCAGTAAGGTTTTGGCTGTTCGGGATCTCTATGGTGGCTCTTTCCGCTGGTTTGCTCAGGTCGAAGCGGAAGGACGCTTTAGCTTTACCTATGCTAATACGGAAGAAGAACTCCTGAACAAGCTAACAGAGGATATAGATATTGTCTATATCGAGACACCGACCAATCCTCTTATGGTAGAGTTTGACATTGCCCGCATTTCCAAAGCGGCTCACGAGCGAGGAGCAGCTGTCATTGTGGACAATACCTTCTACAGTCCTATTTACCAAAGACCGCTGGAGGATGGAGCTGACCTTGTCCTACACTCTGCGACCAAATATTTGGGTGGGCACAATGATGTCTTGGCTGGAGCTATCATGACCAATGATACTGCCATCTATGACAAGCTGTTCTATAATCTCAATACAACTGGAGCAGTCCTGTCTCCATTTGATAGCTATCTGCTCTTGCGTGGTCTCAAAACGCTAGCTCTTCGTATGGAGCGCTCTACTCAGAATGCGCAAGAAGTAGTTGCATTTCTGGAGTCATCTCCTGCAGTAAAAGAAGTTCTCTATCCAGGTAAAGGCGGCATGATTTCCTTTAAAGTTGTCGATGAAAGCAAGATTCCTCATCTCCTAAATAGCCTGAAAGTCTTTACCTTTGCGGAAAGTTTAGGAGGAGTGGAGAGCCTGATTACCTATCCAACGACCCAGACTCATGCAGATATTCCTGTTGAAGTGCGCCATTCCTATGGCTTGACTGATGATTTGCTGCGCCTGTCGATTGGCATTGAGGATAGTCGAGATTTGGTAGACGATTTACGAGCAGCCTTGGAGGACTAATATGAGAAGTTATAACTTTGAAACAGCACCCAATCGGATTGGCCAGCATACTTATAAATGGAAAGAGGCGGAGAAAGACAGTCAAGTCCTGCCAGCCTGGATTGCAGATATGGACTTTGAAGTCCTGCCTGAAATCCAGCAAACTGTGCATGATTACGCTGATCAGTTAGTCTATGGCTATACCTATGCTAGTGAGGAGTTGATCAATGCCGTTCTAGCTTGGGAGCGGGATGAGCATGGCTACACATTTGACCAGGCAGCCTTGGTCTTTATAGAGGGAGTTGTACCTGCTATTTCGACGGCTATCCAAGCCTTTACCAAGGAAGGTGATGCTGTTCTAATCAATACTCCTGTATACCCTCCTTTTGCCCGCAGTGTCAAGCTTAATAATCGTCGGTTGATTACTAATTCTTTGATAGAGCAGGACGGTCTTTTTCAGATTGACTTTGAACAGTTGGAGCAGGACATCGTAGACAATGAAGTCAAGATTTACGTGCTTTGCAATCCGCATAATCCTGGCGGTCGAGTTTGGGAAGAGGAAGTGTTAGAGAAAATTGGTCGTCTCTGCCAAAAGTACGGTGTTCTCGTGGTTTCAGATGAGATTCACCAAGACTTGACGCTGTTTGGACATAAACACCAGTCTTTCAATACTGTTTCACCTGACTTTAAGGACTTTAGCTTGATTTTAGCCAGTGCGACTAAAACTTTTAATATTGCTGGAACTAAAAATTCCTATGCTGTGATTGAGAATCCTAGCTTGCGACAAAAGTTTCAAAAGCGCCAACTGGCCAATAATCAGCATGAAATTTCGGGTCTTGGTTTTCTAGCGACAGAAGCTGCCTATCGCTATGGCAAAGCTTGGTTGACTGAGCTCAAGGCTGTCTTAGAAGAAAATATTGATTTTGTTGTCAATTATTTTGCTAAGGAAGCGCCACGTCTGCGGGTCATGAAGCCTCAAGGGACTTATCTGGTTTGGCTGGACTTTTCAGATTATGGACTGACAGATGATCAGCTCTTCCACTTGCTTCGAGAAGAGGCTAAGGTTGTCCTGAATCGGGGAAGTGATTTTGGCCAAGAAGGCAAAGGACATGCCCGTCTCAATACAGCTGCGCCAAAGACTATGATCAAAGAGATTTGTCGACGGATTGCGGAAGTTTTACCAAAATAAAATAAAAATAGCTCTCTTTATTGACAATCTTTCTAAAGAGGAGTATAGTAATAGTGTCAATCGGTAGGTGAGGCTACCATAAGGATACGGATGACTACCGCAAAGCAGTGGAGACACTACTCGTTGGTCAACAGTCCTGATCGCAAAGGTCAAGACTAAGCTCATTTCATCGCCTTATGGAGTTAAAGCTTGAACGGTGAATGCTTGTTTTATCTATGTTTAAAACAATGAAGCGAACAACCTGACATGCAAACAACCCTGCCCAAAATTGGCAGGGTCTTCTTTTTGCTGAAAATATTTCAAGAGTAGAAATAGTTGATTGCCTGCCTCTTAAGAAAAAGAAGGAGGAATAGTAATGAAATTATGGTATTCTAGTACCAGTCCTTTTGCGCGTAAAGTCTATGCTATAATTTTACACCATCATTTAGAGGAGCAAGTGGATATTCAGAAAGTTCAGGTGGCTTTCGACAAAAATTCACCGCATAATCAAGATAATCCTTTGGGTAGAATTCCTGCTTTTCAAGCTTCCAATGGAGAATGGTTGTATGGTAGTGATTTAATTTCCCAATATTTAGACGAGCTAGGTCAGGAAACTCCGCTTTTTCCTAATGGAATAGAGAAGTGGCACGTTTTAAATATACTGTCCGTTGCTGAAGGGATTTTGGAAAACACAATGCCGATGGTTGCGGAAAAAATTTTTCATGAAAAAGACCATTGGTGGAAAGACAGACATCAGCAAATTGAAGAGAGAAATATACGGAGTTTGTCTTTGTTAGAGAAACTGGCTACTGAGCAAGGGCTCTCTTTAAATATTGCAACAATCCAAATAGTTGCTCTTGTAGATTGGTGGAATTTACGTGAAGAAGTTATTGGATTTTCTTTGAAAGAAAATTTTCCCAACTTGCAAGAATGGACCCAGAAGATGAATGCTACTTTTGATGTCTTGCAGGCATCTTGGGATTATTAACTACATTTATAAAATAAGAAAGGAGAAGTACGATGCAAATTGACGATCATCCGGAACCGCACATACACAGCCAATCGCTGATTTGTGTCGTTCCGTCCTTATAAAGTGATTGGTCCCTGTGTATGAAATTTATCAATCATACATAAAGGAGAAACCAATGAAAACAGTAAAAGAAAGATTAGTTGCTGCTCTGCAGCTTCCTGTACAAGAAACCCTAGCATTCTACAAAAGTGCCTTTCGTGGTCTGACAGAAGAGCAGGTCGAAGAAAATCGTGACCTCTATGGTGAAAATGTCATCACAAAGGGTCAGGAAGACTCCATTTTCAAGAAGATTTACGAGTCTATCATTAACCCCTTTACAGTCATCTTATTAGTGATTGCTTTAGTCTCTTTGGTGACTAATGTCTGGCTGGCTAAGCCTGGTGAGGAAGATCCGACGACTTCCATCATTATTGTCGTTCTGGTGCTGATTTCCGGCGGCATTCGTTTTATTCAGGAACTGCGGAGTGACCGCGCTGCTAGCAATCTGTCTCGTTTGATTGTCAACACGGCTACGGTTATCCGTGAAGGAGCAGAGCAGGAACTTCCGATTGATGAGCTTGTTGTAGGAGACATCATCAAGCTTAGTGCTGGAGACATGATTCCTGCAGATGTGCTGCTGCTGGACTCGCGTGATTTCTTTGTTCAGCAGTCCGGCCTGACAGGCGAAAGCGATGCAGTAGAAAAGGTCTGCCTGGCCAAGTCGGATGGGCAAAATCTCGATAGCCTTTTAGAAACAGAGTCGCTGGCCTTTATGGGAACCAACGTTATTTCCGGAAGAGCTACGGCTCTGGTGCTGGTTGTTGGTGATGAGACCATGATGGGAGCCATTGAGCAGACGCTTAATACCTATGATGAGCCGACCTCCTTTGAGCGCGAGATGAATAGCATTTCCTGGCTCTTGATTCGTTTGATGCTTGTCATGGTTCCGGTCGTGTTCTTCATCAACGGTTTGACAGACGGCGACTGGCTGGAAGCAGGTGTCTTTGCTCTCAGTGTTGGAGTCGGCCTGACGCCAGAAATGCTGCCTATGATTATCACGGCCAGCTTGGCTAAAGGTTCCATTATCATGGCTAAGGAAAAGGTCGTGATTAAGAAGCTGAACGCTATTCAGGATCTAGGAGCTATTGATATCCTTTGTACGGATAAGACGGGGACACTGACCCAAGACGAGATTGTGTTAGAATACCCGCTGGATATTCATGGTGATTTGGACTTGGCAGTGCTCCGCCGGGCCTTTCTCAATTCCTATTATCAGACAGGCCTTAAAAATCTCATGGATCGGGCTATTATCAATCGGACGGAGAAAGAAGCCGAAAAGCATGAGATTGTTCGTGACTTAGACCAAACCTTTAAGAAAATTGATGAACTGCCTTTTGACTTTGAACGCCGTCGCATGAGCGTCATCGTCAAGGATGATGAGGATGTTATCAGCATGGTAACCAAGGGGGCCTTGGAGGAAATGCTGGCCATCTCTAGCTATGTAGAGTATAAAAATCGTATTACAGAACTGACTGAGGAGATTCGTCAGGAAATCCTTGCGGAAGTGGCTCAACTCAATGAGCAGGGGCTGCGCGTGCTTGGTGTTAGCTACAAGTCAGACTTAGAAGAAGATTATGAGTATGAAGTGAAGGATGAGTCCGATATGATTTTGACGGGCTATCTGGCCTTTCTAGATCCACCTAAGTCATCTGCGGCTCCAGCTATTGAAACCTTGGCTGAATACGGTGTTGCCACTAAGATTTTGACGGGTGATAATGATAAGGTAACCCAAGCAGTCTGTGAAAAGGTTGGCTTAGATGTAGACAATATCTTGCTAGGTGTAGAGGTAGATGCTCTATCTAATGAGGAATTGAGTCAGGCCGTGGAGAACACAACAGTCTTTGCTAAGCTCTCACCTGACCAAAAAGCTCGGATTATCCTCCAACTCAAGGCCAATGGTCACAAGGTTGGCTACATGGGTGATGGCATCAATGATGCGCCTTCTATGAAGGTAGCAGATGTTGGTATTTCTGTTGATACAGCTGTCGATATTGCCAAGGAAACAGCAGATGTCATTTTGCTGGACAAGGATCTCATGGTTCTGGAGAAAGGGCTGGTAGAAGGTCGCAAGGTCTATGCCAACATGACCAAGTATATCAAGATGACGGTCAGTTCCAATTTTGGGAATATCTTTTCTCTTCTCTTTGCCAGCATTTTTCTGCCTTTTCTGCCTATGGCACCAGTTCATTTGATTGTCCTCAATCTGGTTTATGACTTGTCTTGTATCGCTTTGCCGTTTGATAATGTAGATAGTGAATTTCTTAAGAAGCCTCATATCTGGTCAGCTAGCTCCATTACCCGTTTTATGGCTTGGATCGGGCCTATCTCATCCGTTTTTGATGTTTTGACTTATCTGGTGCTTTACTTTATCATCGTGCCTATGATCTCAGGAGGCAGCTATCAAGCTGGTACTGAACAGGCAGTGACCTTTATCACTCTTTTCCAAACAGGCTGGTTTATTGAGTCTATGTGGACCCAGACCATGGTTATTTATATGCTACGCTCCCCTAAGCTACCTTTTGTGCAAAGCCGTCCTGCTCTTTCCGTCATTGTGACGACCATGGCGGCAGCGCTCTTTGTCACTTCCTTGCCATATAGCCTCTTTGCGTCAGTTCTGAAGACAGCTCCGCTGAATGGCACCTATTTCCTTTGCCTTTTCTTGATTATCGTGCTTTATATGGTTAGCGTAACCCTTGTGAAAGGCCTTTATATCAAGCGTTACAAGGAATGGCTGTAATAGAAGGGCTAGCAGATGTTTAAGAATTATAAAAAAGATTGGAAAATTTTCCAATCTTTTTTGTATGTATTATTCTTTATCAGGTTGCCATTGCCAGCTTGCTCCAAATTGGGCGAGTAACTCGAAGGAGGCTTCTGGTCCCATAGATCCGACAGGATATTCATGGAGTGGCACTTGATTTTGGCTCCAGAGTTCTTCGATGCGATCGATGAGCTCCCAGCTGGCTCTTACTTCATCCCAATGGCTGAAATTAGTTGAGTCGTTATTGAGGACATCAAAAATTAATTTTTCATAAGGGTCTGGAGAGGCTCCTGACGCTGTAGCATCTGTCCGATAATCCAAGGAGATGGGAGCTAGATTAAAGAGTTCTCCAACTTCCTTGCCATTGAGGCTGAGTGAAATCCCCTCGGTTGGCTGGATATAGATGGTTAGGACATTTGGTTTGAGAGGCTCACCAAAGATGGAGTCCATTTGCTTGAAGACGATATTGACATGGGTGCCTTTTTTGGTGAGGCGCTTCCCTGTTCGGAAGAAGAAAGGAACGTCACGGAAGCGGTCGCTATCAATGAAGAAAGCACCAGAGGCAAAGGTCTCAGTAGTAGACTCAGGATTGACATTTGGTTCGCTACGGTAAGAAATGTATTTTCTACCGTTGATTTTGCCAGACTTGTACTGACCGCGAATGAAGAAACGTTTCAAATCTTCCTCGCTTGGCTGAACGAGGCGCTCAAATACCTTGGCCTTTTCTGCTCGGATATCGTCTTTGGTAAAGCTTTTTGGCTTATCCATGGCTAATAAGGAGAGGAGTTGCAAGGTGTGGTTTTGCACCATATCACGAAGGGCACCGGATTGATCATAGTATCCACCGCGTTCTTCAACGCCTAGCTTTTCAGCAAAGGTAATCTGCACATTATCAATGTATTGGCGGTTCCAGACATTTTNAAACAGCAGATTAGCAAAGCGGATGGCAAAAATCTTTTGAATCATTTCCTTGCCCAGATAGTGGTCAATGCGGAAAATCTGTTCTTCGTCAAAAGTGGCCAGTAGATCTTCGTTAAGTTTGCTGGCAGTTGCCAAATCTGTTCCGAAAGGTTTTTCGACAATCAGGCGTTCAAATCCTTTTCCATCAACGATCTGCTCAGACTTGAGATGTTTAGCAATGGTTCCGAAAAATTGTGGCGCCATAGAAAGGAAGAAGAGTTTATTATTTTCTGCCTGATATTGCTCGTTGAGCTTGTTTTGCAGCTTGCGCAATTCGATATAATGCTCGGTATCTTGCACATCATGGCTTTGATAATAAAAGTGGCTGGCGAACTCTTGAGCCTGCTCTGCATTGTCGGCTAGGTCTGAGATAGACTCGACAACGACAGACTCGAAATATTCCTTACTCCAAGGTCTGCGGGCAGTACCGATAACGGCAAAATGTTGCGAAAGATTGCCAGATTTATAAAGTCGAAAGAGGGAAGGATAAAGTTTTCTTTGAGCCAAGTCTCCGCTGGCACCGAAAATTGTAATAATAACTTTTGAAGACATGATATTTATTACCTATCTAAATGTGATTGTCTCTATTTTATCACAATTTTCAGAAAAATTGTATTTGAAAAATCTGGATTTGACCAAAGAAAATATCCCGAGGGAAAGTCGGGATAGAAATTTAGGCTTCTTTCTTCTGATGAATCGCTCGAAATAGGAAATAGTAGAAAATAAAGTTGCCTATTGCGAGAAGGAGAAGTAGGCTAAAGACATTGTGGGCGCCGCTTGTCGTATCGGATGCTTGATTGAGCAGGACAGCTGCAATTGCCGTTCCCAAGGCACCAGCAAAGGTTTGCGCTAGTTGAAAGAGGGCAGTCACATCCGCTGTTTTATCTCTGCTGACTTGAGAAGCGGATAAAGCCATAGTATTGTTGAAGGCCATGTTGCGGCCCAGAGTAAAGAGGATATAAAATCCTAAGATTAAAGGAAGATTGAGCCAGCTTGTAAAAAAGCTAAAGACAATCATGACCAGAAAGACTAGGCTATTGCCGCCCAGCAGAGATAGTTTTGGGCCTTTGCTATCGTACAATTTTCCCAGAAAAGGCGACATAAAAGCTCCGATCATGGTTCCGGGAAGCAGGGAAAATCCAGCTTGGGCAGTGGAGACATTCTTGACCAGTACGAGAAAGTTGGGAATGAGAAAGTTGCTGGATAGGTTGGAGAATTGGAAAATTAAAAAGGGTAGAATTCCAAAGAAAATCGTTGGTTCTTTTAAGATACGGATGTCCAGAAACGGATCTTGAACAGTCAGACTCCGCCAGATGAAAAAGGCAAAGGAAAGGAGGAAAATAGCTAGATAGAGCCAATTGACACTATCGCCACCTTCCAAACTGGAGATGGTCATCAGAGAAAAGGAAAGAGCTGTGGCGAGCGAGAGAAAGCCCAGCACATCAAAGGGCCGCTTGCTTTTGCCAGCCGAATTTTCTAAGTTAACATAAGCCAGTAAAAAAGAGAGAATGGGAACGGGCATGATAAAGCTATAGATCATGTGCCAGTCGAAGGAGCCAATCATGAATCCTCCGTAGGTCGGTCCGATGGCTGGTGCTATGCTGATGACTAGGCCGCTCAGCCCCATATAAAATCCGATTTTCTGCCGAGGGACCCGCTCCACGATGAGATTAAACATAAGTGGAATAGCAATCCCAGTCGCTCCACCCTGAAGGATCCGTCCCAGCATAAGGAAAGTAAAGTCTGGGGCAATCATAGAAAGCAGATTCCCAAGGGTAAAGATGGAAAGCGAGGTAAAGAGGATACGGCGTTCCGTCCAGTTGTGGGACAGAGTTGCGCCTAAAGTTATGGTAATAGCGGCAGCCAGTAGATAGCCAGTGGTAATCCATTGTAGTACCCCTAGGCTTAGGCCAAAGACCTGACTCAGGTGGGGGAAGGTCACATTCATACTGGTCTCTGAAAGAATTCCAGCAAAGGTGATTAAGGCTACAGCTAGAATAGAAAGCAAATCTCGCTTCCTTACTTTTTCTTGCTTCATAAAAAGAACTCCTTTTCAAATGAGATAGTATTATTGTAGCATGATTTTTCAAGATAAGAGAGAAAAAATTAAAGAGCGAGCTCATCAAGCCTCTTCTAATTTATAAAAGTCGGTCAGAGCAACTGAGTAAAGGGTAGAGAGTGGCATATAAAAGAAACACCCATGAAAATGGATTTTCATAGGTGTTTGGATTTAAAAGACTCGATAGACATAAGGATTGTCCGGTTTTTCTACCTTATCAAAGCTTTTAACTTCTAGAGTTGGCAGGCTTTGTCCCAGACTTTTATGGTAGTGCATGGCAAGTTTTCCCTTGGCATGAATCCAGGTATTATTCTCGAAACGCTGGGTATTTCCAGTAGTCAAGAGACCATAGACACCTGAGTCGGCGATACAATGGATAATACCGAAGCGAAAGAGAAATTGGCTCTTATGGTCGCTAGGGTCGTTGTAGACAAAGCCGGTGAATTCCAGCGTTTTGCCTACAAACTCGTCGGGATAGTCATAGATGACCTCCATGATTTCCATGTAGTTCTCAGTCGTGACCTGAATGGTATCTTGCTTGACATATTTCTTAGCGGCTGCCCGCATTTCTTTTTCGTAAGCACCTTTTGTGAAGTAGGTGCTGGTGTCCGGCTTCAGGTATTGGCTGGTAGTGCCTTCGTCCTGCTGGACGGCTGCAGAAGTTCCTTCAGCCAGTGGGAAATGAAATCCTTTAGCCGAAACTGTTGTCGAATCCAAGGTGACAGTTGGAAAGAAAATTCCCACAAAAAGCGGAATGACAAGGAGTAGCACGCTGCCTAACTTAGCCCAGCAAGAGGTCAAATGACTATGAACCTCCATCTTCTTCATCCAGATGATCAGCTGCACGACTGCCAAGATAAAGGACAAAATCATAGACAAGTAGGCCAGATAGGAGTAGTGGAGATTGATGTATTGGTTTAGCTTGCCTGTCAGCTGCAGATACATGGTAATCTCAAAGTAGCCGACTAAGATTAAAAATCGAATCATAGCACTACCCCCACAAGCCAAGAGTAAAGAAAGACGACGACGGTAATCAGGCTGATAAATTGCCAGATAAAGCGTGTCTTAAAGTAGTTTTTCATCATCAGCAGATTCTTGACATCTAGCATAGGCCCAATGACCAAGAAAGCTAAGACTGGCGATAAGCCGAAGCTAGCAATCAAAGAGCTTCCGATGAAAGCATCAGCTTCGCTGCAAAGTGAGAGCAGGAAGGATAGCAGCATGAGCAGGAGAATAGCAACAGCTGGTGTTGAGCTGATAGAGGTCAGGATTCTGGTTGGCACATAGACTTGTACGATGCTGGCGAAGAGACAGCCAAAGACCAGATAGCGGCCTGTATCGAAAAATTCGTCAATGGCCTGCACAAAGACCTGAAAAAGCTTTTGTCCCTTACTGAGATGTGAAAAGTCATGCTCATGCACAGCCTTGCGATTTTCTTTTTGAATATTGCTGTCTGCAAAGAAGCCCAGAAAAATACCTAAAAGAATAGCCACGACCATAGAACCTAAAGCACGAAGCAGAGCCATTCGGAAGGAGTTTCCAAAGGCTGAGTAGGTCGCAAAGAGCACGATGGGGTTGATGACTGGAGCCGTTACCAGAAAAGGTACAGCCGTGTAACTGGGAACTTTCTTTTCCAGAAATCGATTTATAATAGGAACGATTCCGCACTCACAGGACGGAAAGACTATACCGATCAAGCTCCCAAAGAAAATCCGAGCCCATTTGTTCTTGGGCAGGAAGTGATAAACCCTGTCTGGCGTGACATACACCTCGATAAAGCCGGAAATAATACTTCCAATCAAAACAAAAGGCAAGGCTTCAATGATGATGGAGAGAAAGATGGCACCAGCCTGTAAGACGCTGGAAGGAAGGTTAGAAAAGAAACTCATGCTTTTTTAGCCTTTTCTTGCGCTTCTTTTTTCTTTTTGTCATCTGGAAATTCTACTTTTTCAAGATTGGGCAGAGTGGCAAACTCCTCGAACATCTTGTCTAAATCGTCTGTTTTAGTAAATTTAACAGCCATAAAAGCACCTCATTTCTAAAATAATAATTCTATTATACTACCAAAAGAAAAAAAATGATATTTTCAGCCATGATGGATCAGAGACAGCGGACTCACCCTAGCAAGAAAAAGATGGATTAAACTAGTCTTTATAGATTTTTCAGCTTCATATTATGATATAATAGAAGCGTTATGGAAAATTTAAATATTGAAAAAATTGCCCAGAAATTGGGCCTTAAAGAAAAACAAGTATCACAGGTCTTAGAACTGACCGCTGAAGGGAATACCATTCCTTTTATTGCTCGTTATCGTAAGGAAATGACAGGAAATCTGGATGAGGTCGAGATTAAGGCGATCATTGACTTAGATAAGAGCATGACTGCCTTGGCAGAGCGTAAAGCAACGGTTTTAGCCAAGATTGAGGAGCAGGGCAAACTTACGGATGCGCTGCGCTCTGAGATTGAAGCTGCTGAAAAGCTGGCTGATGTGGAAGAATTGTATCTGCCCTACAAGGAGAAGCGCCGTACCAAGGCTACCATTGCGCGTGAAGCAGGTCTCTTTCCTTTGGCCCGCTTAATCTTACAGGATGCGGCTAATCTGAAGGAAGAAGCTGAGAAACTGACTAGTGAAGCCTTTCCAACAGCAGAAGCTGCTCTAGCTGGAGCAGTGGATATTCTGACTGAAGCAATTTCCGAAGATACTAAGCTGCGGGCTTGGACCTACCACGAGATACAGACCAATTCTTCTATCGTATCCAGTCTCAAAGACGGCGACTTGGATGAAAAGCAGGTCTTCCAGATTTATTATGATTTTTCTGAAAAAGTAGCGACTATGCAAGGCTACCGGACCCTTGCTCTTAATCGTGGTGAGAAGCTAGGTGTTCTCAAGGTTGGCTTTGAGCACAATCTTGAGAAAATCCTGCGCTTCTTTGAAGTGCGTTTCAAGGTGAAAAATGCCTATATTATCGAAGCTATCCAGCAAGCAGTTAAAAAGAAAATCGTTCCAGCTATGGAGCGCCGTATTCGGACCGAGCTGACTGAAGCTGCTGAGGATGGAGCGATTCAGCTCTTCTCAGAGAACCTCCGTCATCTCCTCCTAATTGCCCCTCTCAAAGGTCGCGTAGTACTGGGCTTTGACCCAGCCTTCAGGACAGGAGCCAAGCTAGCCGTTGTGGATCCAACAGGTAAGATGCTGACGACTCATGTTATCTATCCCGTGCCACCAGCAAAACCAGCTCAGATTGAAGCTTCTAAGAAGGAGTTATCAGAGCTGATTGAGCGGTTTGGCGTGGAAATCATTGCCATCGGAAACGGCACTGCTAGCCGAGAAAGCGAAGCCTTTGTAGCTGAAGTCTTGAAATCTCATCCAAATGTCAGCTATGTCATCGTCAATGAGAGCGGAGCATCTGTCTACTCAGCTAGTGAACTAGCTCGTCATGAATTTCCAGATTTGACTGTTGAAAAGCGCTCAGCTATTTCCATCGCTCGCCGTCTGCAAGATCCATTGGCAGAGCTGGTCAAGATTGATCCTAAGTCCATCGGGGTTGGTCAGTACCAGCATGATGTCAGCCAGAAAAAACTGTCGGAAAGTCTGGACTTTGTTGTGGATACTGTGGTCAACCAAGTTGGGGTCAATATCAACACCGCCAGTCCTGCCCTGCTGGCCCATGTAGCTGGTCTTAATAAAACGATTTCGGAAAATATCGTCAAGTATCGGGAAACGGAAGGCTTGATCCGGTCTCGCGAGGCCATCAAGAAAGTGCCACGTCTGGGTGCAAAGGCTTTTGAACAGGCAGCAGGCTTCCTGCGTATTCCCGAAAGTGATAACCTGCTAGACAATACAGGTGTTCACCCAGAGTCCTATAAGGCTGTAGAAGAGCTCTTTAAGCGTCTGGAAATCAGCAGTTTGGATGAAACAGCCCAAGCCAAATTAAAGGCTGTTCAGGTTGCTAGTTTGGCTGCAGAGCTGAGCTTGGGAGAAGAAACCCTCAAAGATATTATTGCTGATTTGCTCAAGCCTGGTCGGGACTTGCGTGATTCCTTTGACGCACCAGTTCTGCGGCAGGATGTCTTGGATATCAAAGATCTGCGTATCGGTCAAAAACTGGAGGGCGTTGTCCGCAATGTCGTCGATTTCGGAGCCTTTGTAGATATCGGCATCCACGAAGATGGCCTTATCCATATTTCTAAAATCAGTAAAAACTTCATTAAACACCCTAGTCAAGTCTTATCAGTCGGTGATTTGGTCACTGTCTGGGTGGATAAATTGGATGTGGAACGGGAGAAGGTTAACCTCTCTCTGATAGCGCCAAATGAATCTAACTAACTACGTCAAGCAGGTGTCGCTAGAAGATTTTGGCTGGGAATTTCGCCACCAAGCTTATTGGAACAAGCGTCTCCGCACGACTGGCGGACGCTTCTTTCCTAAAGATGGCCATCTGGATTTCAACCCAAAAATCTATGAAATTTTTGGGCTGGAGACCTTCCGAAAAATTGTTCGTCATGAGCTCGTCCACTATCACCTCTATTATCAGGGCAAGGGTTACCGCCATGGAGATAGAGACTTTAAAGACCTGCTCAAGCAAGTTGACGGCTTGCGTTATGCTCCATCCTTGTCCAACTCGCAAACCTTTCTCATTTATGGATGCCTGAGCTGCGGAGCATTTATCCGTCGCAGACGCAGAGTCAATCTTCAAAAATACCGTTGCGGTCGCTGTAGAGGAAAACTGTCCTTCCTACAAGAGAAAACGAACAGAGGCTAAGCGAACTAAAAACGGATAGATGCAGAATCAGCCTTCGGGCTGATTTTTTTGTTCGACCACTATGATAAAATAAAGGAAAGAATGAGAGTTGAGGTCATCATCATGAAAACTAAGTTTTATAAATTAAGAAGAAACCGAGTGATTTCAGGGGTTTTGTCGGGACTGGCTGATAAATTTAACTTTGATCTTGGCTTGTTACGCTTTTTATTCATCATCTTTACAGTTTTCAATTTTGGTTTGGGCATTTTGATTTATATTTTGTTGGCTGTCGTGATGCCTTACAAGGAAGATGTGGAAGCGGAAATGTATGGGACTGGGCCTCGTAAAATGAAAGATGCTGAGCCAATCAATGACAATGACGGTTGGTTTTGGTAAAATAACAAATATAAAATTCGGGAGTGTTCCCGAATTTTTGCTGGATGTAGAGGAAACGAAAAGAGAGAATCTAGGGAAGCGTAGCTGACTGAATCTGGAAGCTATTGCCGAAAGATGAATGACTTATCCAAGGAGGAAATATGACAGAGGTTTGGAATGCCTATGACTTGAATCGAAATCAGCTCCCGCATCTCCTAGTTCGAGGAGAAAACATTCCTGAAGGGCAGTTTCATCTCTGTGTCAATGTCTTGGTTCGCCATCAGGATGGCGATATTCTCTTTATGCGGCGGTCAGCAAATAAAAGTCTCTATCCTGGCTACTATGAGTTTGGAGCGGGAGGCAGTGTATTGGCTGGAGAGGATAGCCAGACAGCCGCCCTACGGGAATTGGAAGAAGAAACCGGCCTGGTTCCCGACAGTATCAGACTGTTGGAGCAGGTGTGCTCTGTCGAAGACCAGTGCCACTTTGATTTCTATGAAGCGGTGGTGTCTAGTGACAAGAATCAAGTTCGCTATCAGGTAGGCGAAACCGATGCTCATCTCTGGCTACCTCTAAGTGAAATACCAGCCTTTATCGAGAGCCGTCCTTGCTTTCAAAATCAAAAAAGAGTTCTTAAAAAATGGATTGGCTAGTTATTTTGACTGGCCTTTTTGATGGCTGGCAGATATTTTTACAAGCATCTAGGGAAAAATCCTGCTTAATTTCCAATCTTAAAAACTCTTTTAGGGTAAAAATTTGCTATAATAGAGAAAGATAAATTTGAAGGGAGCAGGGAATGTCTGTAAAGGTCAAAGATTTGATTGAAAAAGTCCGTTTACGCATCGTTTACGGCAGTGATGACCTCTTAGAAAAGGAGATTTCGACATCGGATATTTCGCGGCCGGGCCTTGAAATGACCGGTTATTTTGACTACTATACGCCAGAACGGATTCAGCTGATTGGGATGAAGGAGTGGTCTTATCTGATGAAGATGACGTCCCACAACCGTCATCAAGTCCTTCTGAAAATGTTTCAGCCAGAAACGCCAGTTGTCATTGTGGCGCGCAATTTGGAGATTCCTGAAGAAATGCGGCGAGCAGCTGAAGAAAAGCAAATCGCGATTCTCACCAGCCGCACATCAACCAGCCGTCTATCAGGGGAAATTTCTAGTTTCCTTGATTCACGTTTGGCGGTCAGAACCAGTGTTCATGGCGTATTGATGGACATCTACGGGATGGGAGTGCTGATTCAAGGGGACAGCGGTATTGGTAAAAGTGAAACAGGCCTTGAGTTAGTCAAGCGTGGCCATCGTTTAGTGGCGGATGACCGTGTCGATATCTTTGCCAAGGATGAAATGACCCTCTGGGGAGAGCCTGCTGAGATTCTTCGTCATCTCTTGGAAATTCGCGGTGTCGGCATTATTGATGTGATGAGCCTTTACGGAGCTAGTGCGGTTAAGGATTCTTCACAGGTACAGATTGCCGTCTATCTGGAAAATTATGATACCAATAAGACTTTTGACCGTCTGGGCAATAATGCAGAAGAACTGGAAGTTTCCGGTGTCAGAATTCCTCGGATCCGCATCCCAGTTAAGACAGGACGCAACATCTCTGTGGTAATCGAAGCCGCAGCTATGAACTATCGGGCTAAGGAAATGGGCTTTGATGCCACCAAGATTTTTGAAGAACGACTGACTAATCTGATTAGCCAGAATGAGGTGAAAGATGCTTGATCCAGTAGCTTTTTCAGTCGGTCCCTTTAGTATTCGTTGGTATGCGATTTGCATTGTCACTGGCTTGATTTTAGCCGTTTACTTGGCTATGAAGGAAGCGCCACGCAAAAAGATGATTCCAGATGATATTCTTGATTTCATTCTGATTGCCTTTCCCTTGGCCATCCTTGGAGCGCGGCTCTACTATGTGATTTTTGAATGGTCTTATTATGGCAAGCACTCTCTGATTGAGATTTTTCAGATTTGGAATGGTGGTTTAGCCATTTACGGTGGTTTGATCACCGGTGCCCTTGTCCTCTATTTCTTTTCACAGAGAAGGCTGATCAATCCTGTTGATTTCTTGGATATTGCAGCGCCTAGCGTCTTGATTGCTCAAAGCATTGGCCGTTGGGGCAATTTCTTTAACCAAGAAGCCTATGGAGCAGTGGTCAAAAATCTTAATTATCTGCCGTCCTTCATCCGTAACAATATGTACATAGATGGTGCTTATCGCCAGCCAACCTTCTTATACGAATCCCTTTGGAATTTACTTGGCTTTGCCCTATTGCTGATTTTACGACGCCGCCCTAAATTCTTCCGTCAGGGGGAATTGGCAGCCTTTTACTTGATTTGGTACGGTTTTGGCCGGATGATTATCGAGGGTATGCGGACCGACAGTCTCATGTTCTTGGGTGTGCGTGTATCTCAGTGGCTGTCTGCAGCTCTGATTTTACTAGGTATCGGCATTATGATTTACCAAAGAAAAAAACAAGCCCCCTATTATCAAGAATGAGAGGAGAATATTATGCTTGAAATTGCTTATACTTTAGTTGCTGTCGCTTTGATTGTTTTTCTAATCTACATGACCATCACCGTCAAAACTCTCGGTGATAAGGCTGCAAAAATGCTGGATGAGACAGAAAATACGATCAAAGTTTTAACTTCTGATGTCAATGTCACCCTGCATCAAACCAATGATTTGATTGCCAAAGTCAATGTCTTGACAGATGATATCAACCACAAAGTAGCAACGATTGATCCACTTTTCAATGCGGTGGCAGACCTATCCGAATCAGTCTCTGATTTAAACGATCAGGCGCGTGTTTTAGGAAAAAAAGCAGTCGCAGCAGGAAGCACGACAGCGAAAACAACAGCAGGTCTAACGGCCCTTCGTTTTGTTGGCAAATTATTTAAAAAATAAGAAAGTAGGTTTATTATGGGAAAAATTTCATCACTTTTATTAGGTGCTGTGTCTGGTGCAGCTGCAGCGTACTTTCTAACCAGTAAAAAAGGCAAAGAAATTACTGAAAAAGTTCAAGACTTTGTTGTCGACTATCGTGAAGATCCAGATAAGACTCACGAAGCAGTTGTCCAATCAGTAAAGGACTTTTCAGATCAGGCTGTCAAAGCCATCAACCAAACCAAGGAAAAGGTTGAAAATGGCGAAATTACAGCAGAAACAGTATTGGAGTCTGTCAAGGATACGACAAAGTCAGTAGTAGACTATTCGCAGGATAAATTCCAAGAAATCAAAGAAAAGTTTGAAAAAGAAGAGGAAATTCTTGAAGAAGAAATTTCTGATATCGTGGTGGAAGAAGGAGAAAAAGCCCCTTCAGAAGAAATCATCATTGATTTAGAAACAGAAGAACTTGAAAAATAAAAAGAAATTAGGCTAGCATTTGCTAGCCTATCTTGATTTTCGACCTAGAAAGCGTTATCATATAAATAAAAGGGGGTGTTGGTATGAAAAATCTAAAAGTACTTGCCTTGCTTGGTTTAGGCTGCTGCTTACTAGCTTGTTCTCGGCAGAAAGCTTCAGAGTCCCCTCAGTCTAGAAGCTCTGACTCTTTTTCTAAGGCTTCGAGCACGAGTCAAGCTCGCTCGAAAACAGCTAGCAGTAGTCAATCTAGTGCAAATAAATCCAGCCCTAGTCAGAGTTCTGCTTCTGCGGAGTCAGAAAGCTCCAGTCAGACAACTGAAAAGATCAGAGAGGAGGGGACGCAGCCTTCTAGCAAAGAAGCGCCTTCTCCAATCCGAAAACGCCTGGAAGTTCCTATGCAGATCCAGCGAGCTTGGAATACCTGTGCACCGACCTCTGTCAGTATGATTTTGGCTTATAGGGGTGTCCAGGCTAGTCAGGAAGAATTGGCACGAGCGATGGGCACAGATGAGACCTTCGGCACCCATAATGTCAATGCAATCCGTGTCTTAAATCAATATTTATTTGGTTATGCGGAAGTGCCGGCAGGCCAAGCGGGCTACCATCTTGCTACAGTGACTAGTAGCGCCCCGAATTCTGAAGATATGCGTCTTTTTAAGGAGCGCCTGCGCAAGAATATTGATGATGACTATCCGCTCTACTATACGATTGATAATGCCTCCATCTACCCAGGCCACAAGGGTGAACACAATGTTGTGGGGACGGGCTATGAATTATCAGCAGACGGCAGTGATGTCCTTGCAGTTTATTACATTGATCCATCCTATACCGTTCAGGATCCAGTCTATGGAGGGCTGAAAAAGGTAACTCCAGAAGAATTATTGGCAGCTATGTGTGCTTGTCAGGAACCAAATTACGCTTGGTAAAGAAAAGAAAAACGAGATCTTTCGATCTCGTTTGATTTAATTCGTAGATAATCAATGTTTCTTTCTTCGAACAGTGCGATATCCTTGAATAATCATAAGACTTAGGACAATAGCAAGTGTGAAAGATAGAAAGGTGCTCATTTTTGCAGACAAAAAAATAAAGCTAAAAAAGACTGTCAAAATACAGAATAAAGCGATATTTATAAAGAAAAATAGCTCACGTAATTGTGATGCTGATTCTGCTTGGGGCAGGTATTCTTGATAGGATATTTCCTTAGTTTGTTCTGTCGAATCATGCAGTGGCGCTGATTCAAACTGTTTAAAATCTCTTACAGCCATTGTCTCTCTCCTAGTAGTACCTTATCATTCTATCATGTTTCTATGATTAGATATATTACAAGATAGTTACAAAACGAATAAAATCGAATTAAGAAATCATAATTCCTATTTTTTTGGTATAATAATGATATGAAAAAGATAATTATTACAGCAACAGCTGAAAGTATAGAACAAGTTCAAGCCTTATTGGAAGCAGGAGTAGATCGTATTTATGTCGGTGAGGAAAGCTACGGTCTTCGTTTACCACATAACTTCACTTATGACGAATTAAATCGTATCTCACAAATAGTTCATCAGGCAGGAAAAGAAATGACCGTTGCCGTCAATGCTTTGATGCATCAGGACATGATGGACCAGATCAAGCCTTATTTGGATTTTCTTCAGGAGATTGAAGTGGACTATATCACTGTTGGGGATGCAGGTGTATTCTACGTCTTGCAGCGGGATGGTTATAAGTTGAAAACGATTTATGATGCTTCAACCATGGTTACTAGCAGCCGCCAAATTAATTTTTGGGGCAAGAATGCTGGGGTGTCAGAAGCTGTTTTGGCGCGGGAAATTCCATCGGCAGAACTCTTTAAAATGCCGGAAATCCTTGAAATTCCAGCAGAAGTCCTAGTTTATGGTGCGAGCGTTATCCACCACTCTAAACGTCCGCTTTTGCAAAATTATTATAACTTTACACACATTGATGATGCGAAATCAAGAGAGAGGGATCTCTTTCTTGCGGAACCGAGCGATCCTCAGAGCCATTATTCGATCTTTGAGGACAAGCATGGGACTCACATTTTTGCCAATAATGACTTAGACTTGATGACCAAGTTGACAGAATTGGTTGACCACGGCTTTACGCATTGGAAGTTGGAAGGGCTCTACACTCATGGTCAGAATTTTGTTGAGATTGCTAAGCTCTTTGTTCAGGCAAGGGACTTGATTGAAAAAGGTGAATTTAGCCATGATCAAGCTTTCTTGTTAGATGAGTTGATTCACAAACTGCATCCGAAGAATCGTTTCCTTGATACAGGATTTTATGATTACGATCCAGACATGGTGAAATAGGACAGGATTTTGTTGCCTTTATCTAAGTGGGCATCACCAAAAAAACTATTTGCTCACCAGAAACGTTTTAAGAAAAGGCACAGATTGCTCTGCGCCTTTTTGAGTTTTCATCTATAAAAATGGAGTGCTGGTCATGATTTCCAATAATCATAATTGTAGGTAGCTAGGATCATTTGAGTAATTTCTTCGGGCTTCTCCTGAGCTCCGCCGGCTATCCAAAGAGAAATAATCCCCTCAACACTGGATAGGAAGATTTCCAAGGCGTATTTCTGAGGGATATGAAAGTTCTCCTCTAAAAAACGCTGGGTAGCAGCTTTTTGCTTATCGCTCAGAATGATACTGGTTATAAACTCTCGAATAGCCCCGCGAAAGTCAATATAATGGCTTCTGGTCAGGGCATTGATCAGACGTTCATTAGCACGCAGTATATGAAATTTGGCTATCATGAACCGTTTGGAATATTCGCCTTCTTCTTCAAAAAGACTATAACTATAAAGTTGGGAAATGATGTCGCTTTTTAGACTTTCAACCATCTGATATTTATCTTGGTAGTGGAGGTAGAAGGTGCCGCGATTAATCCCTGCCCGTTTGCAGAGTTTGCTGATGGAGATATTATCAAACCTTTCCTCTGATAGTAGCTGAATCAAGGCTTCTTTGATGTCTTCCTTAGTACTAGTTTTTCGTTTCTGGACCATTTTTCTTCCTTTTTTTAAATCAACACTTTGTTGATTTTTGATTATTGCTTTTTGTCTAAGCTCATTATATAATATCTGTGATTTAGAATCAACACCTTGTCTATTTAAGGAGATGGGGTTTGAAAAGGAGAGAAGCGATATGGTTTATATTGAAATGAAACATAGCTTTAAACGTTATCAGGTAGGTGACACAGAAATTGTCGCTAACAATGATATTTCTTTTGACATTGAAAAGGGGGAGCTGGTCATTATCCTAGGGGCTTCTGGTGCCGGTAAGTCAACGGTTCTCAATATTCTCGGTGGTATGGATACCAATGATGAGGGAGAAGTCTTGATCGATGGACAGAATATCGCGGCCTATGATGCTCATCAACTGACCGAGTATCGTCGTAATGACGTGGGCTTTGTTTTTCAGTTTTACAATCTGGTACCCAACCTGACGGCCAAGGAAAATGTGGAGTTGGCTTCTGAGATTGTCAAGGATGCCCAAGATCCAGTGGCTGCTTTGAGCGCGGTTGGTCTGGAAAATCGCCTCAATAATTTTCCAGCCCAGCTATCAGGAGGGGAGCAGCAGCGGGTGTCTATCGCTCGGGCTGTGGCTAAGAAGCCCAAGATTTTGCTCTGCGATGAGCCGACAGGAGCTTTGGACTACAATACTGGTAAGCAAGTGCTGCAAATTTTACAGGACATGTCACGCAATCTAGGGGCGACGGTGATTATCGTAACCCACAATGCTGCCTTGGCTCCCATTGCTGACCGGGTTATCCGTATGCACGACGCGAGGGTCAAGAGTGTTACAATCAATGAAGAGCCTCAGGATATAAGTACATTGGAGTATTGATATGAAGAGAAAGATTTATTGGAAAGATATTCTGCGCTCCTTCACTAGCTCTAAAGGACGTTTCCTATCTATTTTAATCCTCATGATGCTGGGCTCTTTAGCTCTCGTAGGGCTTAAGGTCGCTCCACCCAATATGCGCAGAACAGCAACAGATTATTTGAAAGAGCAACGAACCATGGACTTGGCTGTTATGGCGGACTATGGTTTGGATAAGGCTGATCAGAAAGAGCTGGAAGCTATCAAGGAGGCTGATGTCGAGTTTGGCTATCTGACAGATGTTACCGTAGACGAGGAGGCTCTCCGAGTATTCTCAGATACCAAGGATATTTCAAACTTTCAAGTGACCTCTGGTCGTCTTCCTCAGAATGAGCAAGAAATTGCCCTGGCTAGCTTTTGGTCTAAGAAATATAAAATTGGCCAGGAGATTGATCTGACCGAAAAAGCCGGCAGCCGGTCAGTTTTAAAAAACAAGACCTATAAGGTCGTGGGATTTGTCAACTCAGCAGAGCTTTGGTCTGATAGAAATCTGGGCAATGCGACTAGTGGCAGCGGGGCTTTATCTGCCTATGCTGTAGTCAGCCCTAAGGCCTTTGATGCAGATGTTTACAGTATTGCCCGCCTGCGCTATCATGATTTAGAAAAGCTGGCTCCCTTCTCTGAAAGCTATCAGGAGCGTTTGGAGCAGCACCAGACTGCTTTGGACAAGAGCCTGGAAGATAACGGAGTGGCTCGCTTTAAGCGATTAGAGGCAGATGCCAAAAGCACCATTCAGAAGGGCCAAGATAAGATTGCTCAGGCTGAGAGCGAGCTGACCCAAGGTAAAAATCAATTAGAGCAAGCTCAGAATCAGCTGGACCAGCAAAAAAGCCAGCTAGCGGCAGCTCAAGCTGCTTCTATCCTCCCTCCTGCACAGCTCAGCCAGAGCCAGCAGCAGATTCAGGAAGCTGAGACCCAGCTAAATCAGAAAAAATCTGAGCTGGCACAGGCAGAGAAAGACTTATCAGCTAGTAAGGACAAGCTAGCTGACGCTCAGGCAAACCTGAGTCGTTTGAAAGAGCCGGCCTATCATAGCTATGACCGCAAGTCCCTACCGGGTGGGAATGGCTATCATATGTATAAAAACTCCATGAATAGTATTGCGTTGATTGGTAATATTTTCCCAGTGGTGCTCTATTTGGTGGCAGCTATAGTGACCTTTACCACCATGACTCGCTTTGTCGATGAGGAGCGAACAAATGCAGGCGTCTTCAAGGCTCTAGGCTATCATAGCCGAGATATCATTCGCAAGTTTGCCCTTTACGGTTTGGTGGCGGGGAGTCTAGGTACCCTCGTAGGGATTCTACTGGGACATTATTTCTTGTCTGGAGTGATTTCTTCTATTATTACCAGAGGGATGGTGCTCTCTGCCCCTCATGCATATTTTTATATTTCCTATAGTTTACTGGCCCTTGAGCT
Organism: Streptococcus cristatus; assembly: GCF_003943815.1. Classification (GTDB taxonomy): domain Bacteria; phylum Bacillota; class Bacilli; order Lactobacillales; family Streptococcaceae; genus Streptococcus; species Streptococcus cristatus_F. Next base: position 42,884 of record NZ_RJNA01000008.1, read on the forward strand.
TTCCCTTCTTTCCAGCGTTCTCCCTGCCTATTTGGTGGCAAGAAGGGAGCTGATAGAGGAAGCAGCTCACTTACTTTTGCCCAAGCCACCGGTCAAGGGCTCCAAGATTTTCTTGGAAAGACTGCCCTTTATCTGGCGACGTCTTAGCTTTACTCAGAAGGTCACAGCTCGCAATATCTTTCGCTATAAGCAGCGGATGTTTATGACTATCTTTGGTGTGGCGGGTTCGGTTGCCCTGCTCTTTGCCGGCCTAGGACTTCAGTCTTCTATTGGTGGTATTCCCAAACGTCAGTTTGAGGAGATTCTGCGATACGACTTGATTGTCGCTGCCAATCCTGGAGAAAATCAAGCTGAGCAAGACAAGCTGAAAAAGCTGCTGGCAGATGGCTCGATTGCTGCCTATCAGGAAATACACAGTGAAACCCTAACAGAGAAATACAAAGGGAAAAATGAAACAGAGTCAGTCACTTTGATGGTTACGGACAAGGAAAATTTTGAACCTTTTATTTCGCTGGAAAGTCCTGACAAGCAGCAGAAGCTGACTCTGAATGACGGTGTGGTCGTCTCGGATAAATTGGCCCGCATAGCTGGAGTTAGCCCCGGTGGCAGTATAGAGCTGGGTGGCAAGCCTGTCAAGCTCGCAGCAGTCAATGAGAATCATTTTGGACATTTTGCCTTTATGAAGGCAACTGACTACCAGAAGATTTACGGAAAAAAGCCCGAGAAAAATGCTTACCTAGTGCGACTCAAGGATTCTTCCAGCAAAAATATTGTGGACAAAGCCAATGAATTTATGAGCCTCAAGTCTGTCAAGAGTGTTTCGCAAAATGCTAGCATGGTGAAGCAGTTCAACGTTCTAGCTGATTCTCTTAATAATACGATGCTGGTTTTAGTCCTGATTTCCATTCTTTTAGCAGTCGTCATTCTCTACAACCTGACCAATATCAATGTGGCCGAGCGGATTCGCGAGCTGTCTACCATCAAGGTTCTGGGCTTCCATAATAAAGAAGTAACCCTCTATATCTATCGAGAGACTATTATTCTGTCAGTAATTGGGATGGCAGTTGGGCTTCTAGGCGGTTTCCTCCTGCATCGTTTTTTGATTGAGAAAGTTGCGCCTAGCATTATCAGCTTAACCCCTCAAGTAAGTCCCTCAGTCTATCTGTTTCCTCTAACAGCAGTGACTCTTATCTTGACCTTGCTTGGCTTCTTTGTCAACTACCGCCTCAGAAGGGTGGATATGCTGGAAGCGCTCAAGTCTGTTGATTAATTTTTAAAAAAACATTTCAAAACTTTCACTCACTTGATGGGTGGAAGTTTTTTTGAACTTTGATATAATATTCCTTGTAAAGAAAGAGAAAGACACATGATGACACGAAAAATTGCCTTATTATCCGATGTGCATGGGAATAGCACAGCTTTGGAAGCAGTACTGGCGGATGCGGAAAGCCAGCAGGTGACAGACTATTGGTTTTTGGGAGACTTGCTCCTGCCAGGAACCGGTCGCAGAAATATCTTAGATAGGATGGAGCAGCTGTCCATCAGCCTTCAGGTCAGAGGAAATTGGGAAGACAGTCTCTGGCATGCCCTGCACCAAAAGCTGGATTTGGATCGTCCCAGCCATCTCTACCTGACCCGGCTCTGCCATTTTGTCCTAGAGGAAATCCGTCCTGAAGAGATTGACCGCATGCAAGAACTTCCTCTGCAGGTCTTGACAGAAGTAGAGGGATTGAAGATTGCGGTCAGCCACCATCTGCCAGATAAGAATTGGGGGCGGGAGCTGATTCATATTGGCGAGCAGAGCAATTTCGACCGCCTTTTTGAGGGGAATGACTGCGCTGTCGCTGTTTATGGCCACATTCACCAACAGTTTCTCCGTTATGGGACTAAGGGTCAGCTGATTATCAATCCCGGCTCTATTGGCCAGCCATTCTTTCTAGATTCGACTTTGCGTCAGGACTTGCGAGCCCAGTATGCCATTTTAGAGATAGATGAGACTGGTCTGAAAAATATTGATATGCGTCGTGTGGCTTACGATGTGGAGCAGGAGCTACGATTGGCGCGGGAGCTCCACTTGCCTTACTATGAGATTTATCGGGAGAGTTTGGTCAATGGTATCCACCATACCCATAACCACGACCTGCTGCGGGAAATCAGTGAGCGGGAAGGCTATGCAGATGAGATTGCAGCTTTCTTAAAGTCTAGTCGTAACTCTTGAAGTTACACCCTTTTTGGGATATAATAGTGAGAGAAAATGATGAGGGAGGAGAAGAGATGCAGATTTCTAGCCGTTTCACCATTGCCACTCATATGCTGATTGTTCTGGCTTTGGAGGGAAAAAAACGAAAACTGACGAGTGATATCCTTGCTGGCAGTGTCGGAGTTAATCCAGTTATTATTCGCAAGACCCTGTCCCAGCTCAAGAATGCCGGGATGATTACCGTTGCTCGTGGGACTGGAGGAGCAGAGATTGCCAAAGATTTGAAAGACATTAGCCTGTTGGACGTCTATAGCGCAGTTGAATGTCTGGGCAAGAGCGGCCAGCTTTTTAGCTTTCATGACAAGCCCAATCCAGACTGTCCTATCGGCAAGAACATTCACAATGTCTTAGATGACCGTTTGGCTGCTATTCAGGCAGCCATGGAAGCTGAATTAGCTCAGACCAGCCTCGACGAGGTTGTTGCAGCAACCGAAAAAGAAATTAAAGAACAATCTGTTTCCTAGTGAGCAGATTGTTTTTTTTTTAAGAATTTTCTGAGATGTAATTATTGACATTACATTAAGATGTGCTATACTAATAGATGTAACAAAAACAATTACAATCTGAATAATTCTTCGGAGCAAATAGAGATGTGGAAGGCTGCATTAAGAAACGTATTTCTGTTTTGGGAAAATAAAAAAAGATTGGGCAGGAGCTCTGCTGAAATTTTAAATTTAAGAGAGGAGAAAGAACATGACTTTTGAATATCAAAGCAAGATTTATCTGGGAGAGGTGGCACTTTATGTGGCTGATTTAGCAAGACAAAAGGACTTTTATCAGCGTGTTTTAGGACTGAAGCTTTTGGAAGAGCAGGACGGACAGGTGGCTTTGGGTCGGGATGGACAAGTGCTGGTTAGGTTCTTAGCGACCGGTGACCGTCAGACAGTCAAGTCGGCTTACGGTCTTTATCATCTGGCACTTTTTCTTCCAAGTCGTCAAGCTTTGGCGGATATCCTGAAGCATTTATCAGAAAATAAAGTTCCTATGGTTGGAGGAGCGGATCACGGTTATAGTGAAGCCATTTATCTGGAGGACCCAGAAGGCAACGGCATTGAACTTTATCGGGACAAGCCTCAGGCTGATTGGGATATCCGAGAAGATGGCCGCATTATCGGAGTGACGGAAGCGCTCGCGGCTCAAGAAATCTATGAACTAGGTCAGGAAGTCCAGCCGTTTAGTATTGCTGAAGGTACTCGTATGGGCCATGTCCACCTGTCTGTGAAAAATAGCAGAGCAGCCAGTCATTTTTACCAAAAACTTCTAGACTTGGAGGATAAATTTTCTGTACCTTCTGCTAGCTGGTTGGCATCCGGAAACTATCATCATCATTTAGCCGTTAATGAATGGGGAAGTTCTCACTTGAATCATCGCCAACCCAAGCAAATGGGACTGGCCTATTTTGAGGCGCAAGTAGAAGGAAAAGAAGACCTAGTAGCTATTTATGAAAATGCTCTGGATTTGCAGGCGCCAGTCCGATGGATTAGCTCCCAAGAGCTGGAAGTCACAGACCCAGATGGGATTGTGGCAAAAGTTAAGATAAGAGTGGTATAATAAGGCATATCAAGAAGTTAAAAGAAAGAAAAAATATGTACAAGACTTATTATACATCGCCGATTGGCCGTATTCTCATCTTGACAGATGCACATGCCTTGTTGGGACTTTGGCTTGAGGGACAGAAATATTTTGGGGCAGGCTATGATTTAGAGCAAGCACAGGAGAGTGAGACAGCTGTTAGCCGACTTGTATCTGCTTGGCTCGACGCTTATTTTAAGGGAGAAAATCTCGCAACAAATGAAATTCCATTGGCACCCCAAGTGACTGAGTTTAGAAGCAAGGTTCTGACAGTGTTGCAGAAGATTCCCTATGGACAAACGGCTACCTATTCAGATATTTTGCGGGAATTGCAGGCTGAGTATGGGAAAATTGGCTCTGCTAGAGCAGTTGGTGGCGCCATTGGTCATAATCCCATTTCCCTTCTGATTCCTTGTCATCGGATTGTTGGAAGCGACGGCAAACTGACTGGCTATGCTGGTGGCCTTGATAAAAAAGCCTTTCTGTTGAAACTAGAGGCGGGGGAGAAAACAACAGGATAAATAAAACTATTGATAAGCTAAAAAAGCACCAATCGGTGCTTTTTAACTTACTTTAAATATGGTAAAATGGATGTGATTAAAATGGGAAAAGAGTATAAAATGGTGAAAAAATCAAACGCAAATATTGGATTTGAAAAGGAACTATGGGATGCTGCGGATTCACTTCGGGGGCACATTTCAGCGTCAGAGTACAGAAAAGTTATTGTTGGTCTAATCTTTTTAAAATATGTATCAGATGCTTTTGAAGAAAAATACCAACAATTACTTGCAGAGGGTGACGGATTTGAGAATGATCCTGATGCATATTCAGAGGAGAATATTTTCTTCGTCCCTGAAATAGCTAGATGGCAATTTATTGCGAGTCATGCCCATTCTTCGGAAATTGGCACAGTCTTGGATAAAGCCATGCGTGAAATTGAAGAGGATAATCCTAGTCTAGAGAATGTCCTTCCTCAGATCTATGCCAGTCCAGATTTAGATAAGCGAGTTTTAGGGGAAGTTGTAGACATTTTCACTAATATTCAAATGTATGAAGGTGAGAATGAAAAAGATTTACTTGGGCGTGCTTATGAATATTGTATTGAACAGTTTGCGGCATATGAAGGAAAACGAGGCGGTGAATTTTATACTCCGACCAGTATCGTAAAAACGATTGTAGAAATATTAAAGCCTTATAGAGGCCGTGTTTATGATCCTGCTTGTGGTTCAGGCGGTATGTTTGTTCAGTCAGCTAAGTTTATAGAGAATCATAGTGGGAATATTAATAATTTATCTGTTTTTGGTCAAGAATCTAATGCAGATACTTGGAAGATGGCCAAGATGAACATGGTTATCCGAGGTATTGATGCGGATTTTGGTGAGCACCAGGCGAACAGCTTTTTCAATGATTTACATCCAACACTAAAAGCTAACTATATCATGGCTAATCCACCCTTTAATATTTCCAACTGGGGAGCAGATAAACTGCAAGATGATATTCGATGGAAATACGGAACGCCACCTAATAGCAATGCAAACTATGCTTGGATTCAGCACATGATTCATCACATGGATCCTAGTAATGGCAAGGTTGGCTTGGTTCTGGCCAATGGCTCACTCTCATCGACTCAGAGCGGTGAAGGGGACATTCGTAAAAAAATTATCGAAGATGACTTAATTGAGGGAATTATAGCTCTTCCAGCTAATCTCTTTTACAGTGTAACTATTCCAGCCTGTCTCTGGTTTATCAGTAAAAATAAAAAACAAAAAGGAAAGACGCTGTTTATCGATGCTCGAAATATGGGAGAAATGATTGACCGTAAGCATCGCGACTTTAGCGACGAAGACATTAAGAAGTTAGCAGATACCTTTGAAGCCTTTCAAAATGGAAACCTTGAAGATGTTAAAGGATTTTGTGCGTCTGTTGAAACAGCAGAAATTGCAAAGCAAGATTTTATTCTTACGCCAGGTCGTTATGTTGGTATTGAGGAAAAAGAAGATGACGGAGAACCATTTGAAGAGAAGATGGACCGACTGACGACAGAACTATCAGAACTTTTTATTAAATCCCATAAATTAGAAGATGAGATTCGAGAAAGATTGGGGGAGATTGGGTTTGAAATTAAGTGATTGGAAGAAAGTAAAATTAAGTGAGCTAGGAACAATCGTTGGAGGTGGAACCCCATCTACTAAAAAAGAAGAATATTATGGGGGTAATATTCCTTGGATAACACCGAAAGATTTAGCAAATTTTGGTGAAAGATATATTGAACATGGGAATAGAAATATAACTTTGACGGGCTTGGAAAATAGTTCTGCTAAGATATTACCAGCAGGCTCAATCCTATTTAGTTCAAGAGCTCCCATTGGATATATAGCAATAGCGGCTAATAACGTCTCAACTAACCAAGGTTTTAAGAGTATTATCCCCAATTCAGATGTAGATTCCTTATTCTTATATTATCTATTGAAATTTAACAAGGATAAAATTGAAAATATGGGAAGCGGAACCACCTTTAAGGAGGTTTCTGCTAGCATTATGAAATCAATTGAGGTTTTTATTCCGACTGAAATAGTAGAACAAAGAAAAATTTCTGCTATTTTAGGTGCTATTGATGATAAAATTGAGAATAATAAAAAGATAAATCATCATTTAGTGGCTTAGTTTACTGATATTTCACCAGATAAAAGTTTTGGGAGAAGAGCTTTTTGTAGTGTTATCAATTTTCTATTTTCGTTAGCATTTTTAGCAATTTGATGCATGACTGGTGCTATAGTACTTTCGAATTTAGTAATCATTTCTGTTTTTGGAAGTAGTATAGGTAATGTTTTTACCTCAGTTTGATTTAATCCAGGTTGAGCTGCTTTACTAGAGGCACGAGAAAATAAGGCTTGTTTGTTTTTATCGTGCAGAAGTAAGAAATATAAGAAAAATGAACTTGGAGCTAACTCGTTTGGCCTTAATATAAAAATGTGTTCATTAATAGCACATTGTGCATGTGGAAAGTCATCCAAAGCCATTGAAACTTTCCCTGTATAAGCCCCATCTTTATATAATAAAACATCTCCAGAGTGTACAATACCACGTTTAAGTTTTTGGAAATATTCTAGACTTATAAATTTTTCTTTAGTGTAGTCATATTGGCCAAAACGCTCAATATTTTCTGCACCAATACTCGGTATACCATCGGTTTCAGCTCCTCCTTTGGGACGTGAGCCACTCTCTAGAGTACTTATAATATCACCAAGTTGAGCAGAGGAGCCATCATAGTAGATTTCTTCAAATAGTTCTTGGCCAATCTGCTCTAAATGATGATTTATCTTTTTAAGCTACCCATGGAGTATAATAAAAACGAAAGGTAGGTAGCTTATGAAAAATAAACTAATCACGCAAATTACAACAGATATGATCAAGCATTTAAGCGATCAACAATTAGAAAATCTGCAAAAGGTACTAACGGCAGCTTTTGTCAATGTAGAAGTTGCAGAGATTAAATCAGCTAATGAACAGAAGAGCAATAGTAAATTACTTGAGCTATTTATTTCAGCCAAACGGATTGAAGGCTGCAGTGAGAAGTCTTTGAAATACTATAAAATAGTTATTGAAAACATGCTTACCAGTCTTAAAACAGCTATAAGAGATTTGACTACCGGCGATTTGCGAACTTATCTTGCGCATTACCAGCAGGAGCGAAAATCAAGCAAGGTGACGATTGACAACATGCGTCGGATCTTTAGTAGCTTTTTTGGATGGTTGGAAGACGAGGACTATATTTTAAAGAGTCCTGTTCGTAGGATTCACAAGATAAAGACAGATAAAACAATCAAAGAGACTTTTTCTGACGAAGGGTTGGAGCTTCTAAGAGATGCTTGCGATGAGATTCGTGATTTGGCCATGATTGATTTATTGGCTTCAACTGGAATGCGGGTAGGTGAACTAGTAAGATTGAATAGAGAGGATATTAATTTTTATGAAAGAGAATGTCTTGTCTTTGGTAAAGGGAATAGTGAGCGAATCGTCTACTTCGACGCTAGAACAAAGATTCACTTGATAAACTATTTGGACAATCGTCAGGATGATAATCCAGCTCTGTTTGTTTCTTTATCTTTTCCATATAATAGACTATTAATCGGAGGGGTAGAAACAAGATTGAGACAAATCGGTGAAAAAGCAGATTTAAATAAGGTCCATCCACATAAATTCAGAAGAACATTGGCAACACGCGCCATAGATAAAGGCATGCCCATCGAACAAGTCCAGCACTTGCTTGGTCATGTCAAAATAGATACAACCATGCACTACGCTATGGTCAATCAAGCGAATGTAAAAAATTCGCATAGGAAATATATAGGGTGAGGAGAAGTAGAAATTGAATAATTGGAAGAAAGTGAAACTTTCGGATATTATAGAATTTAATCCCCGAGAAACTTTGTCAAAGGGAGCTATTGCTAAAAAAATAGCGATGGAAAAATTAGAACCTTTTACGCGCGATATTCCCGAGTTTGAGTATTTAGAATTTAGAGGTGGTACCAAATTCAGAAATGGGGATACTTTAATGGCTCGTATTACTCCAAGTCTTGAAAATGGAAAAACGTCTAAGGTAAATTTATTAGACGAAGATGAAGTAGGGTTTGGGTCTACTGAGTTTATTGTTGTAAGAGCTAAAGAAAATATTAGTGATGAAAATTTCGTTTATTATTTGATGATTGCTCCAAATATCAGAGAAGTTGCTATTAAATCAATGGTAGGAACGTCAGGCAGACAAAGAGTTCAACTAGATGTTGTCAAAAATCACGAAATTCTATGTCCTCCGTTAAAAGAACAAATTAGAATTGGTAAAATACTTAAGGCGTTAGATGATAAAATTGAGAATAATAAAAAGATAAATCATCATTTAGCGGCTATTAGTAAGAATTATTTGAAGATTTTCTATTCAAGTAATTCTATTAAATTAGGAGATATATTTGAATTAAAATCAGGCTATGCGTTTAAGAGTAAAGACTGGGTTGACGAAGGTAAACCAGTAATCAAAATAAAAGATATAGATGGGATAACTGTTGATATTACTAATCTAAATTATGTAAAAAATAAGTCTCAATTATCAAAGGCTTCAAACTTTGAGGTGTTTGGAAAAGAAATTGTAATGGCTCTAACGGGGGCGACTACTGGAAAAATCGGCGTTATTCCAAAAAATTTTAAGGGATATGTAAATCAGCGTGTTGGTTTATTTTATGCTAAAACAGAACTTTCTTATGCAGTCCTTTGGTCTATTTTGCAACAGCAAAATATAATTACAGACTTAATTAAACTTTCTAGCGGTTCTGCACAAGCAAACTTGAGTCCATTTTCAGTGAATAGTTATGACTTGAATGTAACATTTAAAGATTTAATTGAGTTAGACAAAGTACTCTCTCCTCTTTATGAGTTATTTTGTTTCAACCTTTCAGAAATTCAAAGGTTATCTAAACTAAGAGATACTCTCCTACCCAAACTTTTATCTGGTGAACTCTCTGTCAATCAAGCTATTAAATGATGATTTATCTGACGACTTTTGGGTTATGACTATTAACTAGCTTTAATAGCAAACTGGAAATGATGATTGTTTATAAACTATTCCTCAAAAAGTAACATAGTAGGATGAAATATGGAAGTTATAATTGATTTAGGAAATATTTGGGAATCGCTTTCAGCAATTGGTACGATTGGCGCAGTTGTTGTATCACTGTATCTTTCACGTAAAGATTCTATAAACGAAGTACGGGTGAGTACATAAGCAGCTTTATTGATAGGCTCTCTAGATAAAAAAGTCTATACGAATGTAACGGTTACTAATGTTGGAAGGNAGGAGGTAGTCATTACTAAGGTTGGAGTGACTCATTCAAAATGTGAAAAAATAAAATTTGCGTTTGCGTTCATGAAAAGTATTGGAATTTTTAATAATATACTGCCTACTAATTTAAGAACTGGTGAGTTTAATAATTTCGGATGTGTTGAGGAAGAGTTGAAACAACAGTTTATTCAGAACCGTTTAAGTGGGAAAAAGGCTTATGGCTATGCTATTGACTCGTTAGGGAAAGTATTTTTTTCAAAACAGTTTTTATTATTTGATGAGATAGTATAAGTATTGTTTACTATTTATAGAATGGAGAAATTTATGGGATTCACTGAGGACAACTACGAACATGCAGTCATTGAACTTTTTCGTGATAGTTTGGGCTATTCATATGTCTATGGTCCAGATGTAGAGCGTGATTATAGAACACCTTTATACTTGGATGAGCTTTATCCTGCTTTAGAAAGGATCAATGCTAAGCTACCGACTGTTGCAATTCAAGAGGCAATTGAAAAGCTACAGCGCTTTGAAACAGGTTCCTTGCTTCAAAAAAATAAGATTTTTACAAATTATCTTCAAAACGGTATAGAAGTTTCCTATTTTCATCAAGGAAGGAAACAATCTAATCTCGTTTATTTAGTTGATTTCGATAATGTAAATAATAATTCTTTTACTGTAATTAATCAATGGACAATTGTAGAGAAGAGTAATAAACGTCCGGATATTATAGTGTTTTTGAATGGTTTGCCAGTAGTTGTTTTTGAGTTGAAAAGTCCTTCTCGCCAAGAAACAGATGCTTCTGATGCCTATCGTCAGCTTAAAACATATCAGAAAGAAATTCCAAATTTATTTAACTATAATGCTTTTTGCGTAATGACGGATCTAGCCACTTCAAAGGCGGGGACAATTACTGCTGGTGAAGACCGCTTTATGGAGTGGAAGACTACTGATGGTAGTTTTGAAGATACTCAGTATGCTAATTTTACCACGTTCATTGAAGGTATTTTTGATAAGACTAGATTTCTGGATATTTTAAGGAATTTTATCTGCTTTTCTGAGGATGCCAAGATTTTAGCGGCTTATCATCAGTATTTTGCAGTGAATAAGGCTGCTGTATCTACTTTGAAGGCAACTAAAAGCGATGGACGGGGAGGTGTTTTCTGGCATACGCAAGGGAGTGGGAAATCCCTATCCATGGTTTTCTATGCTCATCTGCTGCAGAAAGTTTTAGACTCGCCAACTATTGTCGTTTTGACTGATCGAAATGATTTGGACGAACAGTTATATGGACAGTTTTCCAAATGCCAAGATTTTCTGAGACAGACACCGATTCGGGCAGAGAGCCGTTTGCATCTGAAAGAACTATTGACTGGTCGCCAAGCCAATGGCATTATATTTACAACTATGCAGAAGTTTTCAGAGTCAGATGAGGCGCTTTCTGATAGAAGAAACATTGTTGTCATGGCTGATGAGGCTCATCGTGGACAGTATGGACTTGAAGAAAAGATTAAAATTACCAAAGGAAAAGATGGAGAAAGAGAAGCGAAACTAGTCGTCGGAGCAGCCAGGTTGATTAGAGATAGCTTGCCTAATGCGACTTATATTGGATTTACTGGAACGCCTATTTCTACTAAAGATAAGTCTACAACAGAGGTTTTTGGTAATTATATTGATGTTTACGATATGACACAGGCGGTTGAAGATGGCGCTACTCGGCCCGTCTATTATGAAAGCCGTGTCATGCATTTAAAACTAGATGAAAATATCTTGCGTTTGATTGACACAGAGTATGACTTGATGGCACAAAGCGCTGAATCACATGCGATTGATAGAAGCAAAAAGGAATTGGGTCGTCTCGATAGTATTTTAGGGGCTGATCAAACTATTATTGCCTTGTGTGAAGATATCATTACCCATTATGAAGAAAATCGTGCGCAGGAATTAACTGGAAAAGCAATGATTGTTGCTTATTCTCGTCCGATTGCGATGAAAATTTACCGTACCTTACTTGAAAAGCGTCCGAATTGGACGGAAAAAATTGGAGTTGTCATGACTTCTAGTAATAATGATCCGGAAGAATGGCATGATATAGTAGGGAATAAGCGCCATAAAGAAGAGATGGCTAAAAGGTTTAAAGACAATGAAAGCCCATTTAAGATTGCTATCGTCGTTGATATGTGGCTGACTGGATTTGATGTTCCTAGCCTTGCAACCATGTATGTATATAAGCCAATGCAAGGTCATAATCTTATGCAGGCAATCGCTCGTGTTAACCGAGTATACAAAAATAAAGAGGGTGGACTTGTAGTTGATTATATCGGTATTGCAAGTGCTTTAAAGCAAGCCATGAACGATTATACAAATCGAGACAAAGGTAACTTTGGGGACACTGATATAGCTAAGACAGCTTTACCAAAGTTTGTTGAAAAACTAGAGGTCTGTCGTGATTTGTTTTATGGGTTTGACTATTCAGAATTCACGCTCTCTAAATCAAGTGATTTAATCAGAGCTAAAACAATTAGTAGTGGGGTAAACTTCTTGTCAAGTGTAGACAAGGAGAAGAAGAAAGAGCTCTTCATAAAAGAATCGTTACTCTTACGCCAAGCGTTATCACTTTGTCGTTCTTTGCTTACTCCTGAGCAACGTTTTGAAGCAGCTTATTTTGAAGCAGTCAGAACATTGCTGACACGAATAACTGGGGAGGGTAAAAAGCTTTCTCTGAAAGATATTAATGATCGTATCAATGAGTTACTAAAAGCTTCTATCAAGAGTGAAGGTGTCATTAATTTATTCTCAGATATTGATACAGGATTTTCGTTATTTGATCCTAAATTTTTAGATGAAATCTCTAAAATGAAGGAAAAAAACATAGCGGTAGAACTCTTAAAAAAATTATTACAAGAGCAGATTACCTTATATCAAAGAACAAATTTAGTCAAATCCGAAAAGTTCTCTGAAATTCTTTCGCGAGCGATGAGAGCATATCTGAATGGCATGCTTTCGAATGAAGAAGTTATTGCTGAATTAATGAAAATGGCCAAAGAAATGGCGAAAGCTCACGAAGAGGGGGATTCTTTAGGTCTTACCGATGAAGAATTAGCTTTCTATGATGCTTTGACGCAACCACAAGCAGTCAAAGATTTTTATGAAAATGATGAGCTTGTTGCAATGACTCATGAATTAACGGAGACATTGCGCAAAAGCAAAACTATTGATTGGCAGAAAAAACATTCTGCGCGTGCTCGTATGCGCATGCTTGTTAAACGGCTCCTTAGGAAATACAAATATCCACCGGATGGTGTCGAAGATGCCATTGTGACTGTTATCAAGCAATGTGAAATGTGGACGGATAATCCTGATAATAATTATGAGTCCTATTCATTTTCTGACCAACTGATGGCTGCTGAAAGTAGTGTAGAATTTGAATCGAAGTAAAATTTGACTGGCTATGCCGGTGGCCTTGATAAAAAAGCCTTTCTGTTGAAACTAGAGGCGGGGGAGAAAACGGAATAAATTTTTTTACTTACAGCAATAAACTAAAAATCCCTTTGTCAGCTACTGTGAGTGACAAAGGGGATTTTCATTAGTTGATATGCCATTGTGTGGCCAGCCAGTCGGCAAAGGCAGCATAGCGCTCTTTGAGGGCTTCATGATGCCCGTAAGGGTCAAAGACGGAGTAGGTGGTAAGGATTTCTTTCTGAATCAAGCGATGAATTTCTTCAGCATAGAAAGGAGCCTTGGAAAGTCGGTTCGAGTGATTCGCGCCTTCAGTCCTTCCATTCTGCAAATAGACTAGACAGTCCTTGTTTTTCAAGTCCTGTGTCCGACAATAGTCGGTAAAACCTGGGTACCAAAAGGAACCGCAGATAGAAAAAATACAAGGAATCTTACAGCCGTTATAGAGACTGTATACAGCCGCTAGTCCACCGAGAGAGTAGCCACCATAGGCAATTCTCTTGTCATCCAGTCGGTAGTGCTGTCTGATTTCGGCTAATATACCGTTGAATAGTTTCTGATGGTAGCTATCTGCTCTGCCGCCAAAATCGGGATTGCCAGGCTTTAGAGCATTGGCTTTCCAGGGTGTATAATCGTCCAGCCTGTTGTTTGATATCAGTCCGATTAAGATTACCGATGGAGAAAGCTTGCTTAGGTAGTTTATCTGTCCATCGTTTAGCAAGACAGCAGGATAAGGTCGTGATTTGTCATAATCTTGGGGCAGGGCAATGTTGACAGTGATACCCTCCCAGACAAAAGTCTTATTTATTGACAAAGTCATTGATTTTCTCGAGTGAGTCGATTACAGCAGGACCATAATCCATGAACTCATCATAGGAGATGGTCATGATTTTCTGATTTTTGACCGCTGGAACATCTTCCAGAACGGGATTAGCTTTCATTAGATCAACTGCTTGTTCATCCATGGCCTTGTTGCGGTCGCTGGTTACATAGATGATGACTTCTGGATCCATAGAGACCAGATTTTCCAAGGTCAAGTCAGAGGTTCCGGTCGCTACATTGGTATAGCCGAGCTGGTTAAGCAGGCTCTCCTGTAGAGCAGATTTATAGGCACCGAAAGTCTCATCGTTGTAGGCACACATGATGAGCGCTTTTTTCTTTTCGCCTTGGCTGGCCTTATTGGCCTTCTTGACAGTGTCAATTCTTGCCTGCAGTTGATCAGCATATTGATTGGCCTTGTCTTGGACGTTAAAGATGGTTCCTATATTTTTAACATCTTCAACGATATTGCCTAGGTCTTGTTTAGTATTGGACAGGGAAGCCTTCTGTGTATAGACAGGGATTTTGTTTTCATTCCAGGCACTGACTGTCCCCAGAGACTTCTCGGAAAACATCATGTTTCGGCCAAGAAGAGCGTCTGGCTCATAAGATAGCACAGTTTCCTGTGATACGGTTTTCTTGTCGCCGACTTGCGGAATGGTGGCAATATCAGCCTTGTATTTATCTGTGACATCGTTGTCTGGATTGAGCATACCGGCGATCTTGTCTTTCAATCCTAGTTCAATCAGGACTTCGGTCGTCGAAAGGTTGTTGGTGATGACCTTTTCCGGTGCCTTTTCAAAGACCTGATCAATCTCTTTGCCTTCGGCATCGTAAGTTTTGATTGTCACTGGATATTTTGTCTCTGCTGTGCTCTTTTTCGCGCTTTCTGTTTTGGAGGAAGATTGCGAAGTTGAGCTTTCTTTCGTACTTTCCTTAGATGAAGAATTGCAGGCTGCCATTGTCAATGCAGCAGTTGCGACGAGTAAGATACTGAGTGTTTTTTTCATATTGCCTTCCTTTCTTGGGCTTGGAGCTTGTATAGATAAAGCTGAAAACAGACTCTTATAGATACTGAATCATGGCCTGTCGATCCTTGGTCCAGATTACTTTGCTCTGAATGCCGTAAACGGCTTGCAGTGAATCATGAGTGATGGCCTCCTTTGGAGCGCCTTGGTATGCAATCTCACCTCCCTTCATGAGGTACAAATAGTCTGAATAACGACAAGCCAGTTGGATATCGTGTAAAACAGCTAAAACATTGATGTTCAGGTCTTTGACTATACGCAGCATATCCAGCTGGTATTTGATGTCCAGATGATTGGTTGGCTCGTCTAGGAGTAGTAGGCTTGGCTGTTGAGCCAAAGCGCGTGCCAGCAAGACTCTTTGCTTCTCACCACCAGACAGGGAAAGATAGGTTCGCTCTCTCTTGTCCAGCATGTCCACCTGACCCAAGGCATGACGGACAAGGGCGTAGTCTTTTTCGCTCTCTTTTTGAAAAAGGGACAGATGCGGCGTCCTGCCCAGCATGACGATTTCTTGGACGGTACAGTCAAACTGAAGATGGTTAAACTGAGTTACAACGGCTATTTTCTGGGCTGTTTTTTTTATGCTGACCTGTTCAAGCGGCCTTCCGTCTAGATAAATGTTCCCGCTGTCAGGTTTGATCTGACGGTAGATTGTTTTGAGCAGACTAGTTTTGCCGCTTCCGTTGGGTCCTAAAATAGTGTGAAACTGATTTCGCTCGACCTTGAGTGAAATCCCTTTTAAGATCTCTTTTTGGCCGACAGCATAGTGGATATTTTGGCAAGTTAGATCCATATCAGCTGCTTACCTCCTTTCGGCTTTTGGCTACAATGTAGATAAAGAAGGGTGCACCGACCAAAGCAGTGAAGATTCCAATCGGCAGTTCGGCATTTTTGACCAAAATTCGAGCCAAAACATCTGCCCAGACAAGAAAGAGTGAGCCGAGCAGAGTAGCGATAGGAAAGAGTCTTTTGTAGTTGGTACCGACTAATCTACGAGCAATGTGCGGAGTGATTAGTCCGACAAAGCCGATAATACCACAGCAGGCAACCAGCACCGCTGTCATGACTGCGACAACTGTTATATAGAGGAACCAGTAAAAACGCAGAGGGACTCCCAGGGTCAAAGCTGCTTCGTCCCCCATCATCATAGTATTGAAAATACGATACTGAGAACAGAAAAACAAAAAGGAGAGACCAACAACAAGAGCCGGCAAGGCTAAATCTGACCAAGAAGTTCCAGCCAGTGAGCCCATAGTCCAGAACTTGATTGTCATAAGGCTATCAGCATTGGCACCGACGGAAATGATAAAGTTGGAAAAAGCGATAAAGAGGGCATTTACAACTGTTCCTGATAAAATCAGACTGCTTGTCGTCATCTTTCCCTGCATGGATGCGATAAAAAGGACCACAGCTGATGCCAGAATGGCTCCTATAAAGGCGCCTGCGCCAGTAATGGATTTGAGCCCTAAGATGATACTTAGTGTGGCTCCGAAGGTTGCACCCGCTGAAATTCCTAAGATATAAGGCTCTGCGATAGGATTATTGACAGTAGATTGCATAACGCTGCCACAGACAGAAAGGCCAGCACCAGCCAGGATTCCCAAGAGCACTCTTGGAACCCGCATGTTCCAAACAATAGCGATTGTGGACGGAGATAGTTTGCCTGTGCCAAGGGGAAATCCGAGTTTGCTGAAAATAATCTGGTAAGTGTCTTGTATATCAATAGTGACCGATCCCAAGGAGACAGCTAAAAAGAGAGAACAAGCCAGAAAAATGACGAGAAGCAAGAGCAGGCAGATATAGCGAGAAAATCCGTGATTTTCTGACTTTTTAAAGAGCATCCAGACCTCCTTAACAGCAAAGATTAGAATTTTTAGACAATTTTTCATAAAAAATTATAACATTTTTAAATCAGAAGGGCAAGAAGGGCTAGAAACCTCTGATATGATAAGGATTTGTAACGCTTTCTCTTATCAATGATGAAAGCATCTTGTTGGTGTAAAAACTGGTTAGTGCAGAGCAAAAGAGTTCTTCGGAAAGTCTCGAGAGACGACTTCATTGGAGGAAAAGCAGGTGAACCTAAATGACTTGGTATAATTATTAGGAAACAAGAAAAAACGACAGAAAGTTTTCTATCGTTTTTTGAAATTATAAATGCTTAAGGACTAAGACAGCTATAACGATGCACAACAATGATAGCTCAAATAACCAGAAGTCCTTTGCCAAGTCCAATAATCATTCAAAATATAATATAGACTCATAAAATTCTATTCAAAATACAGTAGGTCCTTGCTGGTTTCGGTGAAGAGTTCAAAACCATTTTTAGTGACATAGCCGCAGTCCTCGATGCGGACGCCAACCTTGCCAGGAATGTAAATGCCGGGCTCGACAGAGAAGCACATGCCTTCCTCGATGACCATGTCATTGCCTTCCATGATAGATGGGAATTCGTGGACATCCATACCGATGCCGTGTCCAAGGCGGTGGTTAAAGTATTCACCATAGCCAGCTTTTTCGATGACCTCGCGGGCTGCTCGGTCTACTTCATGAGCTGTGACGCCTGGTTTGATAAAGTCAAGCGCTGCTTGCTGGGCTTCCAAAGTCAGATAATAGATATCTTTTTTGAACTGGTCTGGCTGACCGACAGCGACGGTCCGTGTCATATCGCTGGCGTAGCCATTGACCATGCAGCCCAAGTCAAAGAGGAGGAGGGCATTGTTTTCGATTTTATTGGCTCCGGGAATGCCGTGCGGATTAGCTGCATTATTGCCTGTCAGAACCATAGTTTCAAAACTCATCTCATAGCCTTCTCGCTTAATAGCAAAGTCGATTTGAGCGATGATATCTGTTTCGGTATTGTCCAGTGAAATATTGTCAAAACCAATATTGACAGCCTTGTCAGCATATTGGCCAGCTACCAGCATTTTCTGGATTTCGTCGGCTGACTTGATCAAGCGCAAGCGGTTGATGTAAGGAGTCAGATTGACAAATTCAGCCCCATCAAAAACAGTACGCAGGCCGTGATACTTGGTTAAAATCAGATTGTCAAACTCGACCGCTACTTGTTTGAAGGTTTGAGATGGTAGAGAAGTCTTGATCTTTTCCCAAGGATTTTCAGAATCGACATAGCCTACAACCTGAAAGTCTACGGTAGAAGAAGCACGCTCAACCTCTAGTGCTGGTACGAAAAGAAGTGGCTCATGGTCAGTGTAGACAAATAGGAACATCTGGCGTTCATGTGGATCGCTGTAAAAGCCTGTTAGGTAATGGATGGTTACAGGATCGGAGATAACAGCTACATCCTGCTTTTCATTTTCAAGATAAGTGATGATTTGATTGATTTTTGTCATAGTTCAACCTTCTTTCTATGCCTCTATTTTTGCAGAAAAAGTGAAAAAAATCAAGGATTTTAGTGAGGATTCCTCCTCCTTGACTGAGATTTTTGGTAGAAAGAGAGTTGAGTTGAAATTTCTATAAGAATGTTGGAATATAGTGTACGAAAATAGTATTTTTTAAGGAAAATTTGATATAATAGTGCTTATGGAGCAGTAGGACAAGTACAAAAACAATAGATGTCTAAGCTTAAAAATGTATAGATATGAAGGTAAAAAATGAAAAAAATATTAGTTGTAGATGACGAGAAGCCAATCTCGGACATTATAAAGTTTAACATGTCTAAGGAAGGCTATGAAGTACTGACAGCCTTTGATGGTAAGGAAGCTCTAGAAATGTTTGAAGCAGAGCAGCCGGATATCTTAATTCTGGATTTGATGTTGCCAGAAGTGGACGGACTGGATGTTGCTCGTACGATTCGCAAGACCAGCAATGTGCCGATTATTGTACTTTCGGCCAAAGATAGCGAGTTCGATAAGGTAATTGGTCTGGAAATCGGTGCCGATGACTATGTGACCAAGCCCTTTTCAAATCGTGAATTGCTGGCTCGGGTCAAGGCCTTGTTGCGCCGTTCTGAACTAATCCCAGATAGCCATGTGGACGAGAGCAGTCCAAAGGAACTGTTTATTGGGGATTTGCAGATTCTTCCAGATGCTTTTGTGGTGAAAAAACATGGGAAAGAATTGGAATTAACCCATCGTGAATTTGAGCTCTTGCACCATTTGGCGACTCATGTTGGTCAGGTCATGACGCGTGAGCACTTGCTGGAAACCGTCTGGGGCTATGATTACTTTGGAGATGTGCGGACAGTCGATGTGACCATTCGCCGTCTGCGCGAAAAAATCGAAGATACTCCAAGCCGTCCGGAGTATATCCTGACTCGTCGCGGTGTCGGTTATTACATAAGAAATAATGATTGAAACACTAAAAGAATTTGTGCTTTCTCCTGACTTTGTCTTTTCACTGATCGTTGTCGGCTTTATTATCGTTGTGGCTCTTTTACTTCTGGAAAATCGACGAGATACTCAAAAGCTGGTGCAGTTAAATCAAAAGATCAAGGGATTGATCGCAGGAGATTATTCAGAAGTTTTAGATATGCAGGGCAGTCCTGAAATCACGGACATGACCAATTCCATCAATGATCTTTCTGAAGTGATTCGCCTGACGCATGAAAATTTGGAGCAAGAAACCAAGCGTCTATCCAGTATCCTGTCTTACATGACGGATGGTGTACTTGCGACCAACCGTCGAGGACAGATTATCACTATCAATGACATGGCGACCAAGCAATTGGGAGTCAAGCGTGATGATGTACTTAATACCAGTATTTTAGATTTGCTGGATATTGCCGATGAGTACGATTTGCGCGAATTGATTACCAATGTTCCAGAATTGACCATTGATTCTCAAGATGAAAATGGTGAATATGTAAGCCTGCGGGTTCGATTTGCCTTGATCAGACGGGAGTCAGGTTTTATATCCGGGTTGGTAGCAGTGCTGCATGATACGACGGAGCAGGACAAGGAAGAACGGGAGCGTCGGCTTTTCGTTTCCAATGTTAGCCATGAATTGCGGACGCCTCTAACCAGTGTAAAATCCTATCTGGAAGCCTTGGATGATGGTGCTCTGTCAGAGCCTGTTGCACCGGAATTTGTCAAAGTTTCACTAACTGAGACAAACCGGATGATGCGGATGGTGACGGACTTGCTTAGCTTATCGCGGATTGATAATAATACCAGCCATCTGGACGTTGAGCTGACTAATTTTACGGCCTTTATCACCTATATCCTCAACCGTTTTGATAAGATAAAAAATCAGGATGAGACCAAAAAATATGAGATTATCAGGGATTATTCAATTACGCCGATTTGGGTAGAGATTGATACGGATAAGATGACCCAGGTTATTGATAATATCATGAACAATGCCATCAAGTATTCACCTGATGGTGGGACGATTACGGTTTCTGTGAGGACAACAGATGTTCAGTTGATTCTTTCAATTTCGGATGAAGGTTTGGGCATTCCCAAGCAGGATCTGCCAAAGATTTTTGATCGTTTCTATCGGGTGGATAAGGCCCGCAGTCGAGCCCAGGGAGGAACGGGCTTGGGTCTGGCTATTGCTAAAGAAATTATCAAGCAGCATCATGGCTTTATCTGGGCCAAAAGTGAGTACGGAAAGGGCTCTACCTTTACCATTGTCCTTCCATATGATAACGATGCTGTCCGTGTAGATGACTGGGAAAATGAAGAGAATGTAGAAAGTGAACATGACTAAGGGATTTCAATATAGTATTCTAGCATCAGGCTCGAGTGGTAATTGCTTTTATCTGGAAACAGACCAAAAACGCCTGCTTGTCGATGCTGGTCTATCAGGGAAAAAAATTACGAGCCTTTTGAGTGAAATTGATCGCAAACCAGAGGATTTAGATGCTATTTTGGTCACCCATGAGCACAAGGATCACATCCATGGTGTAGGGGTTTTGGCTCGTAAATACAATCTAGACATTTATGCCAACGAAGCAACCTGGCGAGCGATGGAAAAGGACTTGGGCAAGCTGGATGCCAGTCAGAAGCATATCTTTGAAATGGGTAAGATGAAAACCTTTGGCGATTTAGATGTCGAAAGTTTTGGAGTGAGCCACGATGCAGCTGCTCCCCAGTTTTACCGCTTTATGAAGGATGACAAGAGCTTTGTCATGCTGACGGATACGGGCTATGTCAGTGACCGCATGGCAGGAGTGATTGAGAATGCAGATGCTTATTTGATTGAGAGCAATCATGATATCGAGATTCTTCGGAGCGGTGCCTACCCGTGGAGCTTGAAACAGCGCATCCTATCTGACTTGGGGCACTTATCCAATGAAGATGGTGCGGAAACCATGATTCGCACACTTGGCAATCGCACCAAGCGCATCTATCTGGGGCATTTGAGCAAGGAAAATAATATCAAGGAATTGGCTCATATGACTATGGTTAATCAGTTAGCTCAAGCCGATATGGCGGTCGGTCACGACTTCCAAGTCTATGATACCTCGCCTGATACTGCGACACCTTTAACGAGTATTTAAAAGTTTTCATCAAAGGAACTTTTTGAAGTGAAAAGATGGACAAAATCGAAAGTAAGTTACTTCTCAATTAGGGTTTGCAACCTCAACAGTCACTTGTTGTTGAGCAATCAGATAGCGAATCAAGACCTTTTGAACATAGTAAAGCTAGACTGAGACACTTTTGTCCCAGTCTCTTTTCCTCTACTTTAAAGGACTGTGTGATATAATAAGTTAATACAAAAATAGTTGTGGTGAGTTTTTATGCGAGAAGCTGATTTCAATCGTATTGCCCAAGGAGTTTTTTAGCAATGAAGAAGTATTTGAACAAAAAGTTTATTCTCTTTCTACTTCCATTACTTGTTGTTCTAGTGGGGACTGGAATCGTTATCTTTTTACACCAAAAACAATCAATCCCTAAAAAAGAGTTCCGTATACTGAAACAACAAGTTGTGGAACATGTAGACTTTTTTGGAGAGCAAAATCAGTATGTTTATCTGAAGCTGTCCCCTGGTGGTTATGATGCTCATATCAATCTTGGTAAAAAATATTTTGTGACATTTGAGCGTCGATTTCAAAACACGTCTTCTGAACGTCCCTTAGATGGATGGTACTGGTATGCTTATATTTATGATATTGAGCAAAAGGAACCAAGTGCTCAGAAGGTAGATTTGTATGCATTAGTTAAAAAATATGATTCGTCTTACTATCTCAATCAGCAAGGGACAATTCTTTATCAAGATGGGAAAGAGTATCAGATATTGGAGCTTCGTAAATCGAAAGATGATAGTTCTAAATTTGTTTTATTGAATCTCGAAAGCCATCAGATCGAAGATAAGCACCCTCAATTACAAAATTTAAAGTATGCAGAACAATATAGAATAGGTAGTTTGGCGATAGGTGCAAATATATTTGACCAGATAACTAAATCAGGATTTTTACAGAATAGAGATTCCTTGATTGTGAATTCTGAAAACGATATAGTGGAAACAAATAATTTTGCAAAGGAGTATCCAGATATTCTGAAAAAAATACGCATAAATTCAGATAAGAGTTATATTGGTTTCCGTCAAGGATTGGTTAGTGCCGAAGATGAATATCAGACTTTGCGACACTGGTTTGCGCCAGTTGGCCAGGACAAACTGGAAGTAATCGGTACCAATAGCTATACGGGCGAAACAAAGGTGTTAAATACCTATGATGAATTTCAAGAATGGGGAGCATGGAATAAGAATGAGCAGAAGAACAATTAAAAATTCATCTATACCCGTTTTAAATATTAAAAATCGTTAGTTTGAACTTTTCTTAGTCAGAGAATGAACTTAAGTGATTCTTAAATATCGGAAAGGAGCTTGTATGCGGCCAATTTACTTTGTGGTAGGTCTCTTATCTTTAGGGTTAGGAGTTTTGGGGATTTTTCTTCCTCTCCTGCCGACGACACCATTTCTTCTCTTGTCCATCGCCTGCTTTTCACGCAGCTCCAAGCGGATTGAGAATTGGCTTTATCACACCAAAATGTATCAAATCTATGTCGCAGATTTTCGGGAGACAGGCTCGATTGCCAAAGAGCGCAAGAAAAAGATTATCGTGTCCATCTATATCTTGATGGGAATTTCTATTACCTTCGCGCCCATTATTTGGGTGAAAATTTTCTTGTTCGCCCTGACAATCTTTATTACTTATTACCTTTTCAAAGTCATCCCAGATAAGGAATAGACCGGGAATTACGCTAAGAAGACAAGTAAACAAGTGCGTTGGCACTTGTTTTTTGGTATAATGGTAGATAGTTCACAAAGAACATCATTTTAGAAAGGATGGATTGGACTCATGCTCTGCCTTGGCCTAGCATGAAAAAGAAACTATGGAACAATTAAAAGATGCACTGCTGGAGCAGTTTGGGCTGGTGTTTGAAGACAGTAGTCTGCTAGAGACCGCTTTTACTCACACCAGCTATGCCAATGAGCACCGCCTCTTAAAAATTTCACACAATGAACGCCTGGAATTTTTAGGAGACGCTGTTCTGCAGCTGATTATTTCTGAGTATTTATATAAAAAATACCCCAAAAAACCAGAAGGAGATTTGTCAAAACTACGGTCCATGATTGTTCGGGAGGAGAGTTTGGCTGGCTTTGCACGGGACTGTCAGTTCGATCAGTTTATCAAGCTGGGTCGCGGTGAGGAAAAGTCAGGAGGCCGCAATCGCGATACCATTCTGGGTGACTTATTTGAGGCCTTTTTGGGTGCCCTTCTTTTGGATAAGGATGTGGAGACTGTCAAAGACTTTATTTACCAAGTCATGATTCCCAAGGTAGAAGCAGGTGACTTTGAGCAGGTGACTGACTATAAGACTAAGCTGCAAGAACTCCTACAGGTTAATGGGGATGTGGAGATTGTCTATCAGGTTACAGATGAGACAGGGCCAGCCCATGCTAAGAACTTTGCTGTGGCTGTGTTAATCAATGGTCAGAAAGCGGGTCAGGGACAAGGCCGTTCTAAGAAACTGGCTGAGCAGGAAGCTGCCAAGGATGCATTTGAAAAGGAAAGTCACTAATGTTTTTAAAGGAAATTGAAATTCAGGGCTTCAAGTCATTTGCAGATAAGACCAAGGTGGTTTTTGACCAAGGTGTGACTGCTGTTGTTGGTCCCAATGGCTCAGGCAAGTCCAACATTACAGAGAGCCTGCGCTGGGCTCTGGGTGAGTCGAGTGTCAAGAGTCTGCGGGGTGGCAAGATGCCCGATGTCATTTTTGCAGGGACGGAGAACCGCAAGCCCCTCAACTATGCTTCGGTCGTTGTGGTTTTGGATAATCAGGATCAGTTTATCAAGCAAGCAAGCAAGGAAATCCGCGTCGAGCGCCATATCTATCGCAGTGGTGATAGCGAGTACAAGATTGACGGCAAAAAGGTCCGTCTGCGCGATGTCCATGACCTTTTCATGGATACAGGACTGGGACGGGATTCTTTCTCCATTATTTCCCAAGGAAAGGTCGAGGAAATCTTTAACAGTAAGCCAGAGGAGCGTCGGGCTATTTTTGAAGAAGCGGCCGGAGTGCTCAAATATAAGACCCGTCGCAAGGAAACAGAAAGCAAACTAGCGCAGACTCAAGACAATTTGGATCGCTTGGAAGATATTATCTACGAGCTGGATAGTCAAGTCAAGCCACTGGAAAAGCAGGCTGAGACGGCCAAGCGCTTTTTAGAACTGGATCATGAGCGTCAGGAGCTTTATCTGGATGTCTTGGTGGCTCAAATCAAGGCGAATAAAACTGATTTGACGGCGGCAGAAGCTGATTTGGAGAGTATCAAGCAGGAACTAGCGGCCTATTATACGAAACGGGATGAATTGGAGCGTGAAAACCAAGAGATTAAGGTTAAACGTCAGGAAGTGAATCAAAAACTGTCTGACGATCAGGCCAGTCTTTTGGAGTTGACGCGTTTGATCAGTGATTTGGAACGCCAGATAGACCTAGCTAAGCTGGAATCTAGTCAGGCGGCCAGCAGCCGTTTGGAAAATGAAGAACGCTTGGCTGGGTTGAGAGAAAAAAGCCAGCAGCTGACAGCTGATATTTCCTCCAAGGAAGATCATCTGGCTGATTTAGCAGTCCAGTTGACAGAAAATCAAGAGGCTATGAGCCAGTTGGAAGCAGAATTGGCGGACTTTTCAGATGACCCAGATCAGTTGATTGAAAATCTGCGGGATCGTTACGTCAAGCTCATGCAAGAAGAAGCAGATCTGTCTAACGACTTGACCTCGCTCGAAAATCGTCTGGAGAATGAGCGGATCCAAGCGGCCAGCAAACAGGCTGAGTTTAGCAAACTGCAGGCTGATTTAAAAGCTGTTAGGGAAGAAGAAGTGGCTAGACAGGCAGAATTAGAAGAGGCTCAGACTGCCCTCAGAGCCTTGCTAGATCAGTATCAGGAGCAGCAGAAGCAGGTTGAGAAGTTGGCGACTGCTTATCAAAATGAGCAGACCAGCATGTTTGCCCTGCTGGATGATTTGAAAAATAAAAAAGCCCGTGCAGCCAGTTTAGAAGCCATCCTCAAAAATCACAGCAATTTTTATGCAGGTGTGAAAAGTGTTTTGCAGGAGGCTGATCGTCTGGGTGGTATTGTTGGAGCGGTTAGCGAGAAATTGAGCTTCGATCCTCATTACCAGACTGCTTTGGAAATTGCGCTGGGGGCAAGCAGCCAGCATATCATCGTTGAGGATGAGGGAGCAGCGACCAGAGCCATTGATTTTCTTAAGAAAAATCGAGCTGGTCGGGCTACCTTCCTACCTCTCACGACTATCAAAGCTCGTCAACTTCCCGAGCAAAATCAATCCAGAATTGAGGCTAGTCCAGGCTTCCTAGGTTTGGCTTCGGAGCTGGTGACCTATGAGGCAGGTTTGGAGAATATTTTCCAAAATCTGCTGGGAACAACCGCTATTTTTGATACGATTGAACATGCGCGTGCAGCTGCTCGTCAGGTTCGTTACCAAGTCAGAATTGTAACGCTGGACGGTACGGAACTGCGCACAGGCGGTTCTTATGCCGGAGGAGCTAATCGCAATAATAACACAATCTTTATCAAGCCGGAACTGGACAGCCTGCTTGGAGAAATGGAGCGGCAGTCCCAGAAGCTGAAAGCTCAGGAGCAGCAAGTCGAAAGCTTGCAGTCTCAGCTATCAGAGGCTAAGCAAGCCTTGGAAGCTATCAAGTCTGAGGGTGAGCAAGCTCGCTTGACGGAGCAAAGAGTCAAGTTGGCCTACGAACAGGTTGCAGAGCGGGTTGCAGAACTCAGCCAGCTAGAGCAATTGCAGGAGCAAGATTTGGCTAGCCAGTCTGAGACTGCAGGGCTTGCTGAAAAGAAAAAAATGGAAGAGCGGCTGTCGGCTATTGAGGCTGCAAAAACAGCTATTACTGCTGAAATTGAGCAACTCAAGTCGAATAAAAACGCTGTTCAGGATCGCTTCGATCAGCTATCGGCTAACTTGTCTGAACTGAAATTGAAGAGCACGGAGCTGACTTCTAGCCAGCGCTTTGAGAAGAATGATTTGTCGCGTTTGCTAGAGGAGAAGGCTGCCTTGGACAAGGAAGTTGCGACTTTGCAGCTTTTGATAGAGCAAAAAGAAGCAGCGGTCAGCCAGAAGGTGGATATTTCCGTCTTGGAAGAACAGCTTAAGACTGCCCAAGAGAAAAAGAAAGACTTGGATCAGAGCCTCATCCGACTTAAATTTGAGCTGGACGACTTAGAGGGGCAGTCCGAGGATATTCTAGGGCATTTAGACCAAGCCCGTCAGCAAAATGAGAGCTTGATCCGCCGTCAGGCCAAGGCAGAGGCTGAAAAAGAGAAATTTTCAGATGCCTTGCGTCGTCTGCTGACTAATCTGACGGATAATTACCAGATCAGCTTTGAAGAGGCTGATCAAAGAGCGCGTTCTTTGGAAAATCTTGCAGCTGCAGAAGCCCAAGTCAAAGACTTAGAAAAGGCTATTCGTGCTTTGGGACCGGTCAATCTGGAAGCAGTAGAACAATTTGAAGAAGTCAGCAACCGACTGAATTTCCTCAAAAGTCAGCGGGACGATGTCCTCTCAGCCAAAAATCTTCTCTTGGAAACCATTGAAGAGATGAATGACGAAGTCAAGGAACGTTTCCAAACAACCTTTGAAGCCATTCGTGAAAGCTTCAAGCTGACCTTTAGCCAGATGTTTGGCGGCGGTTCAGCTGACCTGATCTTGACAGAAGGCGACCTGCTGACAGCTGGGGTAGAGATTTCGGTTCAGCCTCCGGGCAAGAAAATCCAATCTCTCAATCTTATGAGTGGTGGAGAAAAAGCCCTGTCAGCCTTAGCCCTTCTCTTCTCCATCATCCGCGTCAAGACCATTCCGTTTGTTATCTTGGATGAAGTTGAGGCAGCTCTGGATGAGGCCAATGTCAAGCGCTTTGGGGATTATCTCAATCGCTTTGACAAAGAAAGCCAGTTTATCGTTGTGACCCACCGTAAGGGAACCATGTCTGCGGCAGATTCCATCTATGGAGTAACCATGCAGGAGTCAGGAGTTTCCAAGATTGTGTCGGTCAAGTTAAAAGATTTAGAAAGTTTATAGTATGAGTATAAAATTAGTAGCAACAGAAATCGGAATAAGGTAATTGATACAATAGAATACTAAGAAAGCCTTTGAATAAGTTGTTTCAAGGCTTTTTACTGTCTATAGATAGAAGGAAATGGGTATCAGAAATACTTTGATTCTATGGAGACACCCTTGATTTGTTAAACGTTAAATTGCATGTTTCGAAAGTCAATCATCTTGAGGCAGTATAACTGCATAATAACATTTCTTTCGTCAATAGAAAGTAGGAGTTATAGTAAATTGTGAGAATTCTTGGTATAATGAGGATAATAAATAAAAAATAATTTGAAGGCACAGGTATGTTGATGGAAATAAACTAGGTTATAGATAATACAAAAGCGTATATCGTCTGTCATTACATTCCTTGGCGGATTTACAACGAATATTATAGGCTCTTCTCAAATGTGTTCTCTGTGATTATGGGGATTTTCTTCATGATTAATATTCTCGTAAGTAAGGAAATACTCGCACGTTTAACGCTTCGCATTCTCAATGTGGTGTTGCTAAAAGACAAAATTGAGCACATTCTTATGTCGGGGAAGTCATCGTGGATACGTATGACCGTTTCTTGATGAGTCAAATCATCGAGGCGGGAATTGTTGGGGTTATGATTTTTGCCGCATACTCTCTTGTAGGGTTGCCATATGCAGGACTTGTTGGGGTGCTGGCCGGAGTATTCTCGTTCATTCCGAATATCGGGCCGTTTATGGCGTGCGGAATCGTAATGCTCTTCATCTTTACAGAAAGCCCAATTCAAGCACTCATTTCGGTTGTCGTCTTTATGGTCGTTCAAACAGTGGAAGGCAATGTCGTCTATCCTAGGGTTGTCGGCAGTTCCGTAGGGTTGCCAACGGCTCTAACCCTTGCTACTACGTTAATCGGTGGAAATCTCTTTGGTTTAGTAGGAATGATTTTCTTCACACCAATCTTTGCCGTGATTTACCGTCTCGTGAAAGAATGGATGGAGAAACATGAACAAGCTGCTCCAGTGGTAGCTGTAGGAGGTATTATTGATGAAGAAAATTAGCGACTTAGGGATTACGGGGAAAAAGCTCCTCTTTGAAGGGATTGCGTTCCTTGTTGCTGGGATATTGCTCCTTATATTCGGACCAAGCTTCCCAGAATTGATGTTACGTCTGTTTTTAACATTCTTATGGGCCCGTGAACTATGGAATTTCTTATTCCGTTGGTTTAGTAAAGCGGCATCTAAAGACCCGTTATGGCTGAATATAGGGAAATTTTCCCTTTACGGATTTTTAGCAGGAAATCAATTCTTCCTGTCATTGCCGATTGCGATTGTAAGCATCTTGATGGGACTCAATGAAGTGATGAAGGCGGGAATTAGTGGTGTGACATACTATATTTATGTCAACGATGATATTCGCCCGCGATTTCGCTTGCTCTTTGATACCATTTGGCTTTCAGTTGTCGGGGTAGCCACTTTAATTTCTCTTGGGGGCGACGGCAATTTGCAAATGTTCTTCCTTTCGCTCTATTTTATCGGGTATGGGATTAGCAATATTCGGGACGGCTGGTTCTTCGAGGCCGAAGTTGGAAAGAAAGTCCTTCGCAGACGCTTGCGTCGTGGGATGCCGCTTGTATTTGCTGCACTGATTCCTCGAGTAACCTTACAAAAAATTAATGATGCGTTGGAACTTGGAGAAGGCGAAACGGCTTCAGAAATTTACGACCGTGCCAAAGAAAATGCAGAACCAAACTTAGAGATGTTTATTCATGTCACAAAAGACGGGTTTGGAGCCATCGGGCATGTCGACCTGTGTTATAAGGGCCGCATTATTTCATTCGGAAACTACGATACGAATTCGGAGCGCCTCTTTGGAACGATGGGGGACGGGGTACTTTTCAGTGCCGACCGTGAAAAATACATCGAATTTTGTAAACGCGAAAATCATAAGACCCTACTGGGATATGGTCTTGCCTTGTCTCCAGAACAACTCGCGGCCATCGATAAGGAAATCGCCAAATTGATGTCGCTGACAGTGCCTTGGGATCCACCGAAAATGGTGAAACCTAAGCATCCTGGAATCGACAAAGAAGAACCAATGTATGCCTACAAGCTCAAACAAGAAGCAGATGCACTCTTGTATAAATTTACCTCTTCAAAATTCAAGACGTATTTTGTGATGAGTACCAACTGTGTATTGCTAGCCGATACGATTGTCGGGACAGCAGGCACCGATATTTTAAGCGCCCGAGGATTTATTTCACCAGGAACGTACCAAGATTACTTAGATAAGGAGTTTGAGAGACCGCATAGTCTAGTCGTGACGAAGCGCGTCTATCAGTAAGAACATGGAACTTCATGAAAAAGAATTCTTTATGAGGGAAGCGTTGAAGGAAGCGCAGAAAGCCTATGACCAAGCGGAAGTGCCAATCGGGGCTGTCGTGGTCTTGAATGGTGAAATTATTGGGCGTGGTCATAACTTACGTGAAAAGGAACAAGACGCCACGCTGCACGCCGAAATCAAAGCCATTCGCCAGGCAAACCAACACCTTGGAAGCTGGCGACTCGAAGACTGCTAAGTCAGTTTGTAGACCACGCTTCGCCAGAACGTATTTGCCAAATAGCAAAACATAAATTGAATTTAGGATAACTAAATATATAAAAAGTTTATGTGATGTTATTTTATAAAATAAAAAAGTAAATAGATATAGTATAAACAATATCAAAAACGGTCAGGTCATAGAAATATGATCTGACTGTTTTTCATCTGTGGAATGAAGTGTTAGTTTTATGATATAATATAAAGGATTAACAGAGATGAGAAATGATGGGGGTTGCCTAAATCCTTAAAAGATGCATACCCTAAATGCCCTTTGCACACCCCTAATTCAAAAAAGGAGATAATTGTATGATAAGACTCATTGCCACAGATATGGACGGGACTTTTTTAGATGACAAGGGTCAGTTTGATATGGAGCGGCTCAAGCACCTGCTAGCTCAGTTTAGAGAAAAGGGCATCTACTTTGCTGTTGCCAGTGGTCGAGGGATTCTCTCTCTTGAGAAGCTCTTTCATGAAGTTCGGGATGATATTATCTTTATCGCAGAAAATGGTAGCCTAGTAGAGTTTCAAGGAAAAGATCTATACGAAGCAACCATGCCAAGAGAATTTTATCTAAAGGTATTTGACAAGCTTAAGGAGTCGCCTTTTGTCAATATCAATGAGTTGCTTCTGACAGGGAAAAAAGGCTGTTATGTGCTAGAGACAGTAGATCCGACTTATCTCTCTTTCAGCGCTAATTATAATGAAAATATCCAAAAAGTTGCTGATTTTAGTGAGATTACAGACGAGATTTTTAAATTCACGACCAATTTCAGCGAAGAAACAGTGGCCGACGGCGAAGCCTGGGTCAATGAAAATGTCGCAGGTGTCAAGGCGATGACAACAGGCTATAAATCGATTGATATCGTGCTGGACTATGTGGATAAAGGTGTGGCTCTTGTCGAGCTGGCTAAGAAGTTAGGCCTAGAGATGGATCAGGTCATGGCTTTTGGTGATAACCTCAATGACCTGCATATGATGCAGGTGGTAGGACACCCGATTGCACCAGAAAATGCACGGCCGGAAATTTTGGCAGTTGCGAAAGAAGTGATTGGCCACCATGCGGCCCAATCTGTTATGACTTATATGGAGGGCTTGTAATGGCTGATATTAAATTGATTGCTTTGGATTTGGACGGGACGCTTTTGACCACGGATAAAAAGATTTCTGAAGAGAATCTAGCAGCGCTCAAAGCGGCTCAACAGCAGGGTGTCAAAATTGTATTGACCACAGGGCGTCCGCTTAAGGCTATGGAATTTTTCCTGCATGAGCTGGGCACTGATGGTCAGGTAGATGAATACACCATTACCTTTAATGGTGGTTTGGTTCAGCGCAATACAGGAGAAATTTTAGATAAAACGGTCTTTGCCTACGATGATGTAGCTAGAATTTATGAAGAGACTGAGAAATTGGGTCTGCCTCTGGATGCGATTGATGGGGGCTTGGTTTATCAGATTCAATCAGACCAAGCATCGCTCTATGCGGAGTTTAATCCAGTTCTGAACTTTGAATCCATTGCTTTTGAAGACCTTTCTAGCCAGATTACCTATAATAAATGCGTTACAGCCTTTGCTCAGGAACCGCTGGATGCAGCCATTCCTCACATTTCGCCCGAACTGTTTGACCAGTATGAAATTTTCAAATCACGGGAAATGTTGCTGGAATGGTCACCGAAAAATGTCCACAAGGCGACTGGTTTGGAGAAACTGATTGCCCACTTGGGAATTGATAAAAGCCAAGTTATGGCCTGCGGTGACGAAGCCAATGATTTGTCAATGATTGCTTGGGCCGGTCTAGGAGTAGCCATGCAAAATGCCGTGTCAGAAGTCAAGGAAGTCGCAGAAGTTGTCACTCCGATGACCAATGATGAAGATGCAGTTGCTTGGGCCATTCGGAAATATGTATTGAAGGAGAACTAAAGAATGGGATTATTTGACCGTCTTTTTGGACGTAAAAAAGAGGAACTTGAAGAAAAGCCCCAGATAGAGGAACAGGCAGAGGAGAGTTATCAGACTACAGAGATTGAAGTTCCATCTGAGACAGACTTCCAGCCCCTTGCTGCTTCTAATGAAGAAACAGCGGAAACTTCGATAGTAGAATCTGTGTCAGAAGAGAAAATAGAGTCCTCAGATTCAGCAACTTCTGAGCAGGAATTTGTCCCAACTGCTCAACAAGCTGACTTATCTGAACCAATGCTTGAAGATCAGGAAAGTCCTGAACAAGTTTTGGCTGAGGCAGAAGAGCAGTCTGAAACTTCAGCAAATCAAGCTCTGGAAAGCAGTAGCGAATCAGAAGTAGCGACTGAAAGCAGAGATTATTACCAAGAATTGCAGGAGCGTTTAGCTGCAGCAAGAGAGCAAATCAACCACGAACCAGAGCAAGAAGTATCTAGTGAGCAGGAAGCAGGCACTTCTTCACAAGTAGACTCGACCGAGCATGATGAAGAGTCGACGGAAGAGCTGGCTCCCGCAGAAACAGCTAAAAGTTCTACTGAATACCAAGAAGAGAGTGTCCAAGACAAGTATGACCGCAGTCTTAAAAAGACGAGGACTGGCTTTGGTGCTCGCCTCAATGCCTTCTTTGCTAATTTCCGCTCAGTTGACGAAGATTTCTTTGAAGACTTGGAAGAATTGCTGATTACCAGTGATGTCGGTGTGCAGGTAGCTTCTAACCTAACTGAGGACTTGCGCTATGAAGCACGTCTAGAAAATGCTAAGAAACCAGACGCCTTGCGCCAACTCATCATTGAAAAATTGGTCGATATTTATGAGAAAGATGGCCGTTTCAATGAAAAAATCAATTTCCAAAACGGTCTGACTGTCATGCTCTTCGTCGGTGTAAATGGCGTAGGGAAGACGACCTCAATCGGTAAATTGGCCTATAAATACAAGCAAGAAGGTAAAAAAGTTATGCTGGTGGCAGCGGACACCTTCCGAGCTGGAGCCGTTGCCCAGTTGGCCGAGTGGGGGCGCCGAGTCGATGTGCCTGTTGTAACTGGTCCAGAAAAGAGCGATCCAGCCAGTGTCGTGTTTGACGGTTTGGAAAGAGCCAAGGCTGAAAATGTTGATATTCTCATGATCGATACAGCTGGTCGCTTGCAAAATAAGGACAATCTCATGGCAGAGCTTGAAAAAATCGGTCGCATTATCAAGCGGGTAGACCCAGCAGCGCCGCACGAAACCTTCCTAGCCTTGGATGCTTCCACTGGTCAAAATGCACTGGTTCAGGCCAAAGAATTTTCAAAAATTACGCCTGTGACAGGTATTGTCCTGACTAAGATTGACGGAACTGCGCGCGGTGGTGTTGTTCTTGCCATTCGTCAGGAATTGGATATTCCAGTGAAGCTGATTGGTTTTGGCGAGAAAATTGACGACATCGGCGAGTTTAATTCTGAGAACTTTATGAGAGGCCTCCTAGAAGGTTTGGTGTAATAGTCTATCAATAAAGCCTAAATTGAAATCAAACTCTTCTATCAAAAAGTAATCAAAATAGATGAAAAGGTTTGCTTGTTGCAAGCCTTTTTTCTTCTTTTTTGATATAATAAGAAGAATAAATTGAAAGAAGGAAAACCAATCATGGGAAAACTTGAAGTTATCGCTCATCCACTCATTCAGCATAAATTGTCTATCTTGCGTCGTACAGATACCTCTACTAAAGCTTTTCGTGAATTGGTAGATGAAATCGCAATGCTGATGGGATACGAAGTTTTGCGCGATTTACCACTTGAAGATGTAGAAATTGAAACACCAATTACGAAAACAGTTCAAAAGCAGATTGCAGGTAAAAAATTGGCTATTGTTCCAATCTTGCGGGCTGGTATCGGTATGGTGGATGGTCTCCTGAGCTTGGTTCCTGCCGCTAAAGTCGGCCACATCGGAATGTACCGTGATGAAGAAACCTTGAAGCCAGTTGAATATTTGGTAAAATTGCCAGAAGACATTGATCAACGTCAAATCTTTGTTGTCGATCCAATGTTGGCTACGGGTGGTTCTGCTATTTTGGCGGTGGATTCTCTGAAGAAACGTGGCGCAAGCAACATCACATTTGTCTGCTTGGTGTCTGCTCCAGAAGGTGTCAAAGCCTTGCAGGATGCTCACCCTGATGTTGATATTTTCACCGCTGCCCTTGATGATCATCTTAATGAACACGGCTACATCGTTCCAGGTCTCGGAGATGCTGGTGACCGCCTCTTTGGTACAAAATAATAGCTAGAAGTTTCAAAAAGGAAAGTTCTGCCAAACCGGTGGATTTGTACTTTCTAATCCAAAGATAATCTCAGCGCTGTTCTCTGTCATCTGATAGATAAAGCAAATATTTGACCTTTTTTGACCAAAAGGCTATAATAATGAATAGATCGAATGAAGGAGAAAATATTCATGATTCCTGTAGTTATTGAACAAACCAGCCGTGGTGAGCGTTCTTATGACATTTACTCACGCCTTTTAAAAGACCGTATTATCATGCTGACGGGTCCTGTTGAGGACAATATGGCTAATTCTGTTATTGCGCAATTGCTTTTCCTAGATGCACAAGACAGCACCAAGGACATCTATCTTTATGTTAATACTCCGGGTGGCTCTGTGTCAGCGGGATTGGCGATTGTAGATACCATGAACTTTATTAAGTCTGATGTGCAGACGATTGTCATGGGAATGGCAGCCAGCATGGGAACCATCATTGCTTCTAGCGGTGCTAAGGGCAAACGATTCATGCTTCCAAATGCAGAGTATATGATTCACCAGCCAATGGGTGGTACTGGTGGCGGTACTCAGCAAACAGATATGGCCATTGCAGCAGAGCATTTGCTCAAGACTCGTAAGACCTTGGAGCAAATTCTTGCAGACAATTCTGGTAAAACGGTTGAGCAAATTCATACAGATGCAGAACGTGATTACTGGATGAGTGCCCAAGAAACCTTAGAATATGGTTTCATCGATGAAATCATGGCTAATAATAATCTTAGCTAGTTTTCATTTATAGCTACGAAAAATGCCCCATTTGCGGGCTTTTTTTGATATAATAAATAGAGTACAAATGACCAGAGAGGATTGTCATGTTTAAAAAAGAGGAACGAATGGGCTTCATCATTCATCTATACTATAATCGCGATGCCAAGAAGCTGGCTCATGTTGGAGATATTATTTATCATTCTAAGAAACACCGTTATTTGCAGCTTTATGTGGCAAAAGATCAGGCAGATTCTCTGAAGGAGAGCCTGTCAAAAGAGTCCTATATCAAAAAAATCCAGACTTGCGAGATCCAAAATCTGGATACGGATTTTGTTGGAAGTTTATTTAGAAACCAAGAAAACGCTATTATTTAAAAAAATGGCTTCTTTGGGTTGACAATTGTCAGATAATTCGGTATATTCTTACTATATCATTTGCAAACAAAGCAAAAAAAATAGAGGAGATTATTCATGAAGAAAAAATTTGCACTTTCACTTGTAGCTTTTGCTAGTGCTGCGCTTCTAGCAGCCTGTGGAGAAGTTTCTACAAACAACTCATCTGCTACTGGAACAGAAATCGGTAAAACACTTAAGTTCGGTTTCAACTTTGAAGAAACTGGCGCTGTAGCAGCTTACGGTACTGCAGAACAACATGGTGCTCAACTTGCTGTTGATGAAATCAACGCAGCTGGCGGTGTAGACGGCAAAAAGATCGAAGTAACTGATAAAGACAACAAATCAGAAACTGCAGAAGCCGCAACTATTACTACAAGCTTGGTAACTCAAGACAAAGTTAACACAATCATTGGTCCTGCAACTTCAGGTGCCGTCGCTGCCGCAATTGCAAATGCTGGTAAAGCAGGAGTTCCTTTGGTAACACCAAGTGCTACACAAGATGATTTGACAAACAAACAAGATTATTTGTATCGTGCA
Organism: Streptococcus cristatus; assembly: GCF_003943815.1. GTDB lineage: Bacteria > Bacillota > Bacilli > Lactobacillales > Streptococcaceae > Streptococcus > Streptococcus cristatus_F. Next base: position 78,847 of record NZ_RJNA01000008.1, read on the forward strand.
ACCTTTACTGATGGTTACCAAGGTAAAATCATTTCTAAATATGTAACTGATACTTTGAAAGCTAAAAAAGTCGTTCTTTACTATGATAATTCAAGCGATTATGCAAAAGGAATGGCAGAAGCTTTCAAGAAAGAATACAAGGGTGAAATCGTTGCGACAGAAACTTTCGCTTCTGGTGACTCAGACTTCCAAGCTGCTTTGACAAAAATCAAAGGTAAAGACTTTGATGCACTGATTGTGCCGGGGTATTACACAGAAGCTGGTAAATTGGTGAACCAAGCGCGTGGTTTGGGAATCAACCAAACAATCGTTGGACCTGATGGATTTAGCGATGCCAAGTTCGTTGAGCAAGCAACTCCAGCAGCAGCAACTAATGTTTATTATGTATCTGGTTTCTCAACTTCAGGTGACATGACAGATAAAGCGAAGAAATTCGTTGCAGCTTACAAAGCTAAATATAACGAAGAACCTTCAATGTTTGCAGCCCTTTCATATGACGCAGTTTATATGGCAGCAGAAGCATCTAAGGGTGCAAAAACATCTGTAGATATTAAAGATAACCTTGCTAAGTTAAAAGACTTTGAAGGAGTTACTGGATCTATTACCATCGATAAAGATCACAATCCTGTGAAGACAGCCTTGATGATTGGTTTGAAAGATGGTAAAGTAGAAACTGTTGAAACAGTTAAACCTGAATAAAGGGTCTGAGGCTGGGGACAAACCCAGTCTTTGACTTGTTTCTTACTTGCTTATGATGTTTGAGTAGAGACGGCAAGACAAGGCTTCGTCTGAGATTGTTGTTTCTGCTCTTATTTTATATTAGAAAGAGTGGTGTGGAATGCTCGAACAATTTCTTCAGCAATTGGCTAATGGATTGATTTTGGGGAGTGTTTATGCGCTTCTGGCCTTGGGTTATACCATGGTTTATGGAATTATCAAACTGATTAATTTCGCGCATGGAGACATTTATATGATTGGTGCTTTTATGGGATATTACCTAATTAACACCCTTCACCTAAACTTCTTTGTAGCCCTTATTTTATCTATGGTTGGGACAGCGATCCTTGGTGTAGTGATTGAGTTCTTAGCCTATCGTCCTTTGCGCAATTCAACACGGATTGCAGCTTTGATCACAGCAATTGGGGTTTCTTTCCTATTGGAGTACGGGATGGTCTTCTTTGTAGGTGCCAATACTCGCTCCTTCCCTCAAGTGATTAAAACAGTGCGTTATACGCTTGGGCCAATTTCGATTTCCAATATTCAACTAATGATTTTGGGAATTTCTATTTTACTCATGGTTGGTTTGCAGTTTATTGTGCAAAAGACGAAAATGGGTAAAGCTATGCGGGCTGTTTCCGTGGATAGTGATGCTGCCCAGCTGATGGGGATTAATGTCAATCGTACGATCAGTTTTACTTTTGCCTTGGGTTCAGCCTTGGCAGGAGCAGCAGGGGTGCTGATTGCCCTTTATTACAACTCGCTTGAGCCACTGATGGGAATGACACCAGGTATCAAGTCTTTCGTTGCGGCAGTTTTGGGCGGAATTGGTATCATCCCAGGGGCAGCTTTGGGTGGTTTTGTAATCGGTCTCTTGGAAACTTTTGCAACAGCAGTTGGACTGTCAGATTTCCGTGATGCGATTGTGTATGCGATCTTGATTATCATTCTATTGGTTCGTCCAGCTGGTATTCTAGGTAAAAATGTGAAAGAGAAGGTGTAATGTATGAAAAATAATTTAAAAGTAAATGCGTTATGGCTTGCTCTGATCCTCTTTGGCTATCTATTGATGACAGTGCTTGCTAGCACAGGTATTCTCAATCCTTTCTATCTGCAAATTTTTGAGCAGATTGGGATTAATATTATCTTGGCTGTTGGCCTCAATCTTATCGTTGGTTTTTCTGGGCAATTCTCGCTTGGGCATGCTGGCTTTATGGCCATTGGTGCCTATGCAGTAGCTATCATGGGCTCTAAATCTCCAAACTATGGGACTTTCTTTATTGCTATGTTGGTTGGCGCTGTGCTTGCAGGTGCAGTAGCTCTGCTTGTTGGTATTCCGACCCTGCGCTTAAAGGGAGACTATTTGGCAATTGCGACGCTGGGTGTTTCTGAAATTATCCGGATTTTGATTGTCAATGGAGGCGACCTGACTAATGGTGCGGCAGGTATTCTATCCATTCCTAACTTTACCTCTTGGCAGTTGGTTTATGTCTTTGTCGTAATTACAACTATTTTGACTCTTAACTTCCTCCGCAGTCCTATCGGACGTAGCACCTTGTCTGTTCGCGAGGACGAGATTGCGGCAGAGTCTGTCGGTGTCAATACAACAAAAATTAAAGTCATTGCTTTCGTTTTTGGGGCTATTACAGCTTCTATTGCAGGTTCTTTGCAGGCTGGATTTGTTGGCTCTGTTGTACCAAAAGACTATTCCTTTATCAATACAATCAATGTCTTGATTATCGTCGTTTTTGGCGGTCTGGGATCAATGACTGGAGCAATCGTTGCGGCAGTAGTATTGGGTATCCTCAACATGCTTTTACAAGATATCTCAAGTGTTCGGATGATTGTTTATTCGCTTGCCTTAATCTTGGTGATGATTTTCCGTCCAGGCGGCTTGCTTGGTACTTGGGAATTTAGCTTGGCTAAGCTCTTTAAAAAGAATAAGGAGGTCAAAGAATAATGGCACTTCTTGATGTGAAAAAATTAACCAAAAATTTTGGAGGACTAACAGCTGTTAGTGACGTGACTCTGGAATTGAACGAAGGGGAACTGGTCGGTCTTATTGGGCCTAACGGTGCTGGAAAAACAACTCTTTTCAACCTTTTGACAGGTGTTTATGAACCGAGTGAGGGAACGGTTACTTTAGATGGTCATTTGCTGAATGGCAAAACACCTTACAAAATTGCAACACTGGGTCTCAGTCGGACTTTCCAAAATATTCGCCTTTTTAAAGATTTGACTGTGTTGGACAATGTATTGATTGCTTTCGGGAATCACCATAAACCTCACGTGTTGGCCTCTTTCTTCCGTCTTCCAGCATTTTATAAAAATGAAGAGGAATTGAAAGTAAAAGCTCTGGAATTGCTGGCTATCTTTGACTTGGATAAGGAAGCAGAAACTTTAGCTAAAAATTTGGCTTATGGTCAACAGCGTCGTCTGGAGATTGTCCGTGCGCTTGCCACAGAGCCTAAGATTCTCTTCTTGGATGAGCCAGCTGCTGGGATGAATCCACAGGAAACAGCTGAGCTGACTGCCCTAATCCGTCGGATTAAAAATGAATTTAACATTACCATCATGCTGATTGAGCATGATATGAGTCTGGTTATGGAAGTAACTGAGCGCATCTACGTACTAGAGTACGGTCGCTTGATTGCCCACGGCACACCAGATGAGATTAAGAATGACAAACGCGTTATTGAAGCTTATCTAGGAGGTGAAGCCTAATGTCCATGCTCAAAGTTGAAAATCTATCTGTCCACTATGGCATGATTCAGGCTGTCCGTGATGTCAGCTTTGAAGTCAACGAAGGAGAGGTTGTTTCCCTTATCGGTGCCAATGGTGCTGGTAAAACGACTATCCTCCGCACGATCTCTGGTTTGGTTCGCCCAAGTGCTGGGAAGATTGAATTTTTAGGTAAGGAAATTCAAAAAGTGCCTGCTCAAAAGATTGTGGCTGCGGGGCTTTCACAGGTTCCAGAAGGGCGCCATATTTTCCCTGGTTTGACTGTCTTGGAGAACCTTGAAATGGGAGCTTTTCTTAAGAAAAATCGTGAAGAAAATCAAGCCAATCTCAAAAAGGTCTTCTCTCGTTTCCCACGCTTGGAAGAGCGTAAAAACCAAGATGCTGCAACCCTTTCGGGTGGTGAGCAGCAGATGTTGGCTATGGGTCGAGCGCTCATGTCTACTCCTAAGCTCTTGCTCTTGGATGAGCCATCAATGGGGCTAGCGCCAATCTTCATTCAAGAAATCTTTGATATCATTCAAGATATCCAAAAGCAGGGTACAACTGTTCTTTTGATTGAGCAAAATGCCAATAAGGCTCTCTCTATTGCCAACCGCGGTTATGTCCTTGAAACAGGCAAAATCGTCCTGTCCGGAACTGGACAAGAACTTTTGACTTCCGACGAAGTCCGCAAAGCATATCTAGGTGGTTAAAAAGGTCCAGTGGACCTTTTTAAGTTGCGGATAAAGAAAACAGAGTTTTCTTCAAAATGTCTGGGAGACATTTTTAGGTTGTTGATAGAAAGTTACGATAGTAACTTAACATTTTGAAAAGGTCCAGTGGACCTTTTTAAGTTGCGGATAAAGAAAACAGAGTTTTCGTCAAAATGTCTGGGAGACATTTTTAGGTTGTTGATAGAAAGTTACGGTAGTAACTTAACATTTTGAAAAGGTCCAGTGAACCTTTTTAAGTTACAGATAAAGAAAATAGAGTTTTCGTCAAGATCTGGGAGATTGTTTCAGGTTGCAGATGGGAACTCGCGGCAGCGAGTTTTCGCTTATTAAGGTCCAATGGACCTTTTTTGTTTTCAAGATAAATTTATTTGTTTGGATAAGCCGATAGCCGTTTTTGGTTACAACCAAAGAGTTGCATTGGCAACTGTACGTTTTTTAAAATTCGCTGGGCCCTTTTTAGATGAGGCTAGAGTTTCGTGGTATAGTTTTCTTTGGTGGAAGTTTCCATTTTTTAAGTGCTGTGCTAGTAAGCGATGTAACAGTTCCAAACGGCCACTTCTCTGAATCTATTTCTTCATTTTAAGCATCGAGCGAAAATATGGTAAAATATGGGTGAAGAAAAATTGTTCGGGTCTAAATAAAGATTGGAAATTTCGGAAATAATTTGTCAAAGTATAGGATTTGCTTATTGGTGGTAACTGGCGAGATGGAGAGTAATCTTAGCTTTTGATTGTGAAGTGAAGAAAGAAGCTGTTTTCTGTTCGTCTCTACACAATTCTCTTACGCAACTAGAATTCAATAAAGATATGCTTATCAGGGATAGAAAATGGCAGTCGAATTTCTTTGCTTGATGTGCTAGAGCGGGTAATATTGGTTTTTGAAAACATTTAAATAATTATAGAGGATCAAAGATGAAACTAGTCAGTGACAGGCTTTTGAAAAAGGTTGTTATAAATCGATTGCCAGACAGCCATAAAGGCGACTATGGTCGCCTGCTCTTGATTGGCGGGACCTATCCCTATGGTGGAGCTATTATCATGGCTGCCTTGGCCGCAGTAAGGAGCGGAGCTGGTTTGGTGACTGTTGCAACTGAACGGGAAAATATTCCTGCCCTCCATGCCCATCTGCCAGAGGCTATGGCCTTTGATTTGCAGGAGCGAGAGCGATTAATGGAGCAGATCCGCAAGGCTACTGTTATTTTAATCGGACCGGGTTTGGCTGAAAATTCTTTAGAGAAATCGGTGCTACAGCTGGTTTTACAGCTTGTAAACAAGCAACAAATCTTGATTATGGATGGGGGCGCTATCTCGCTTTTTGCCAAGCAAGCTCTGCCTTTTCCAAAGTCCCAGACAATTTTTACCCCTCACCAGAAAGAATGGGAAAGTTTGTCTGGCTTGCCCATCGAGTCGCAGGACGAAAAATCTAGCCAAAAGGCTGTTGACCAATTTCCTAAGGGAACTCTAGTTGTACAGAAAAGGAATGGAACACGAGTTTTTCAGAGTGGGGAAAAGGATATTTATCAGCTGCAGGTTGGTGGTCCCTATCAAGCCACTGGCGGTATGGGAGATACCTTGGCAGGGATGATTGCTGGCTTTGCAGGTCAATTTCAGCAGGCTTCACTTCTTGAAAGAGTAACAGCTGCGACCTACTTGCATTCAGCCATAGCGGATGAATTAGCCAAAGAGGTTTATGTGGTATTACCGACAGAACTGAGTCAACAAATTTCGACTTGGATGAAAAATTTTAGTCAATAAATCTTGGGAGGCCTGGAAAAATCCGAGTCTCTTTTTGTGGATTAGGAAATCTTGTCTTAGTTAGGAAAAGTCTAAGATTCATCAACTTTCTCACATGATTACTTTTTTAATTTATAGACAAAAGTTAATACGATAGAAAACTTTTTTGTGCTATAATAAAAATAAAGTATGAGAGTTAAAAGTATAAAAACTAGTAGAAAAGGATAAGTGCGGAAAGTGCCATGTCAGAGCTAAAAGTAGCAATTGGGAAAAAAATTCGAGAACTGCGGGAACAACGTAAAATGACAAGGGAATTGCTGTGTGAGGATGAGACTCGTTTGACAGTCAGACAGCTGGCTCGTATTGAGGCAGGCGATTCGATTCCTAGTTTACTAACCTTAGAGTTCATTGCGCAACAGTTGCATATCGAAATGTATCAAATTATCAAGGAAAGTACAAAATCTTAGTGATTTTTATCCTGAAAATTGGGAACTTGGAAGCACCGCCTTCTTCCATTTTTTGGTATAATAAAAGTTACGCAAATACTAGAAAATAGAAAGGGAGCGACATGCCAGATTATTTATCGGTTTCGACTTTGACCCGTTATCTGAAGATGAAGTTTGACCGTGATCCTTATTTGGAGCGGGTTTATCTGACAGGTCAGGTCTCTAATTTTCGCAAGCGTCCTAATCACCAGTATTTTTCCCTCAAGGATGAGAAGGCAGTGATTCAGGCGACTATCTGGTCAGGTGTCTATAAAAAGCTTGGTTTTGAACTAGAAGAGGGCATGAAGGTCAATGTCATTGGCCGTGTTCAGCTCTATGAACCAAGTGGTTCCTATTCGATTGTCATTGAAAAGGCTGAACCAGACGGCATTGGCGCCTTGGCTGTTCAGTTTGAGCAACTCAAGAAAAAACTGGGAGAAGAAGGACTTTTCCAAGATAAGTTTAAACAAGCCCTGCCTCAGTTTCCTAAGAAAATTGGGGTGGTGACCAGTCCTAGTGGAGCTGTCATCCGAGATATTATCACGACAGTCAGCCGCCGTTTTCCCGGTGTGGACATTCTACTTTATCCAACCAAGGTTCAGGGCGAAGGAGCTGCCGCCGAGGTAGCGACTAATATCCGTCGAGCCAATGAGCGAGAAGATTTGGATGTCTTGATTATTGGCCGAGGCGGCGGATCCATTGAGGATCTTTGGGCTTTTAATGAGGAAATCGTCGTGCGAGCCATATTTGAGTCCCAGATTCCAATTATTTCCAGTGTGGGGCATGAAACGGACACGACGCTGGCTGACTTTGTGGCAGACCGACGAGCAGCAACCCCAACAGCAGCAGCGGAATTGGCAACGCCAGTCACCAAGCTGGATCTTCTGGGGCATTTGAGTCAGCAGCAAAATCGTCTGTCTAATGCAGCTTCCAATCGTCTGGCTTACCAGCGGGAACGCTTGCATAAATTGGCTTCATCTGTTATTTTTCGTCAGCCAGAGCGGCTTTATGATGGCTATCTGCAAAAGTTAGACCAGCTCAATCTGCGATTAAAGCAAAAAATTCGCGAATATTATAGTGAAGAAGTCCAGCAGGTCAAGATTCTCCAGCATCGCTTGGAATCTTTGTCACCTCTGCGTCAGGTGCAGCGCTATCAGGAGAAGGTGCACCAGCAAGAGCGCTTGTTGCGTAGCAATATGGCGGTTATCTATGACCATAAGGTGGCTGAAGCCAAGAGGCTGTCTGATGCGCTACTCATGCTGGATACCAGTCGCATTGTGGCGCGGGGCTATGCTATTATTCAAAAAAATGAAACAGTAATCGAGTCCAGTCAGGATATCAAGGAGAAGGACCAGCTGACCATTCTCATGCGGGATGGTCAAGTCCAAGTTGAGGTAAAAGATGTCAAAAGACAAGAAATTTGAAGAAAACTTAGCTGATTTGGAAGCTATTGTCCAGAAGCTGGAAAATGGAGATGTGGCCTTGGAAGAGGCCATCGCTGAATTCCAGAAGGGCATGCAGTTGTCTAAAGACTTGCAAAAGACGCTAGATCAGGCAGAGAAGACCTTGGTCAAGGTCATGCAGGCGGATGGCACAGAAACGGATATGGAATGACAAGAGAGCATAAAATCAGGCAAATTGGCCTGACGATTCAAGATTTTTATCAGAGCAAGGGAGTGTCATCAGATTTGATAGAGACCATTCTCTATTCTGTCGAGGCTGGTGGCAAGCGGATTCGCCCTCTCTTGCTTTTGGAGTTGCTGGAGGGCTTTGGTCTGGAATTAACTCCCGCTCACTTTCAGGTGGCAGCAGCTCTGGAGATGATTCATACTGGCAGCCTGATCCATGATGATTTGCCAGCTATGGATAATGATGACTACCGCAGAGGTCGTCTGACCAGCCACAAGAAATTCGGGGAGGATATGGCCATTTTGGCGGGAGATTCTCTCTTTTTGGATCCTTATGGTTTGGTAGCAATGGCAGAGCTCCCTAGTCAGGTCAAGGTGGAGCTGATAGCAGAGCTGTCTTTGGCGGCTGGTTCCTTTGGTATGGTGGCCGGGCAGGTTTTGGATATGCAGGGAGAAGGCTGCAAGTTGACCATGGACCAGCTCCAGACCATTCATGCCAATAAGACAGGAAAGCTCTTGGCCTATCCTTTTGTAGCAGCGGGAATCATTGCTCAGACTGGTCAATCCGTCCTAGGGAAGCTCCGTCAAGCGGGAGAACTCTTGGGTCTGGCTTTTCAGGTGCGGGATGATATTTTAGATGTGACGGCTAGTTTTGAGCAGATCGGTAAGACACCGCAGAAGGATCTGGCGGCTGAGAAATCAACTTATCCAGCCTTGCTAGGCCTAGATGGAGCTAGTGCTTTTTTCGATGAAACGCTAGAACAAGCAAAAATCCTACTGGAGCAACTAGAGAAAGAAAGTGATTTTTCAGCTAAAGAAATTCAAAAAATAATAGAAAGTTTGAGACTGGATGGCTAAGGAAAGAGTGGATGTATTGGCCTATCGACAAGGGCTCTTTGAGACCCGAGAGCAGGCCAAGCGCGGAGTGATGGCAGGCCTAGTCGTGGCACTTGCTAATGGAGAGCGCTTTGATAAGCCGGGTGAAAAAATCGATGATGCAACAGAGCTCAAGCTCAAGGGAGAAAAACTGAAGTATGTCAGTCGTGGCGGCCTAAAATTAGAAAAAGCTTTGCAAGTGTTTGGCCTTTCGGTTGCAGACCGGGTGGCCTTGGATATCGGTGCTTCGACCGGTGGCTTTACCGATGTTATGTTGCAGAATGGAGCTAAGCTGGTCTATGCGGTTGATGTTGGGACTAACCAGTTGGCCTGGAAACTCCGCCAAGATGAACGGGTTATCAGCATGGAGCAGTTCAATTTTCGCTATGCCGAGCCAACTGATTTTGACTTTCGGCCCAGCTTTGCCAGTATTGATGTTAGTTTTATCTCGCTTAGCTTGATTTTGCCGGCCCTCTATCAGATTTTAGAAGAGAGCGGTCAGGTCGTGGCCTTGATTAAGCCTCAGTTCGAGGCTGGTCGAGAGCAGATTGGCAAGAAGGGGATTATCAAGGACAAGAAAGTTCATTTGGTGGTGCTGGAAATCGTGACAGCCTTTATGCTGGAAGCAGGTTTTTCAGTCAAAGGTTTGGATTTTTCTCCGATTCAGGGCGGGCATGGAAATGTTGAATTTCTAGCCTTTCTGGAGAAAAACGAGCAGCCGAAAAATGACTTGGAGCAAGACTTAGTCGCTGTCGTAGAGGCGGCCCACAAGGAATTTAAAGATGAAGAAGAAGGATAGATTAGAGAAAATCAGACGATTTGTCAGCGAATTTGAGATTGGCACCCAAGAGGAAATTGTAGCACATCTCAGGGAGTCTGGTATTACAGCGACACAGGCAACGGTTTCACGAGACATCAAGGAGCTAGGGATTGTAAAAATCCCTTTTAAAGATAATACCTATATCTATGAGCTTCCCAAAACAGCGACCAATAGTTTGAAGTTGGCAGAAAATAATATTTTGGCCTGTCAAAATCTAGGAAATATGCTCAATCTCAATCTAGTGCCAGGGAGTGCAGCGGTGGTCAAACGCCATCTGAGTAAAGAATTTGCTGAGGAAATTTTCAGTATCATTGCGGATAATGACAGTATCTTAGTCGTTGCAGTGAGTGAAAGTGCAGCCCAAAAAGTCACGGCTGAAATCAATAATTGGTAGGAAAGCCTATGTTATTAGAAATTTCGATTAAAAATTTTGCCATTATTGAGGAGATATCCCTTAATTTTGAGCAAGGTATGACGGTTTTGACCGGGGAAACCGGAGCCGGCAAGTCTATTATTATTGACGCCATGAACATGATGCTGGGCAGCCGTGCGACGACGGATGTGATTCGTCATGGAGCGCCCAAAGCTGAGATAGAGGGACTTTTTTCGCTGGAAAATAGCCGAGCTTTGCGAGAGATTTTTGAGGAGCAGGGCTGGGAGCTGACCGATGAGCTGATTATCCGTCGGGAAATTCTGCAAAACGGCCGCAGTGTCAGCCGTATCAATGGCCAGATGGTTAATTTATCTGTTCTAAAGGCTGTCGGCCAGCACTTGGTGGATATCCATGGTCAGCATGATCAGGAAGAGCTGATGAGACCCCAGCTTCATATTGCCATGCTAGATGAGTTTGGCTCAGCAGACTTTTTGCATCTCAAAGGCCGCTATCAGGAAACCTTTGACCGCTATCGAAGCCTGCGCAAGCAAGTCCTGACTTTGCAGAAAAATCAGCAGGAGCATAAGGCCAGAATTGAGATGCTGGAGTTTCAGATGGCGGAGATTGAGAGCGCAGCCCTCAAAAGCGGTGAAGATACTGCCCTGCATCAGGAACGAGACCGCCTGCTTAACCACAAGCTCATTGCCGATACGCTGACGAATGCCTATACCATGCTGGATAATGAAGAATTTTCCAGTCTGACCAATGTCCGCTCAGCTATGAACGACCTTGAGTCTATCGAGGATTACGATCCAGCCTACAAGGAGCTTTCCGGCAGCTTGTCAGAGACTTATTATGTCTTGGAAGATGTCAGCAAGCGCCTAGAGGATATTTTAGATGGACTGGACTTTGACGGAGATCGGCTGCTGCAGGTGGAGAGTCGCTTAGACTTGATTAACAGCATCACACGTAAATACGGCGGCCAAGTAGATGATGTGCTGGATTACTTTGCTCAGATTTCTAAAGAATACAGCCTTTTAACTGGAAGTAACTTGTCCTCAGAGGATATGGACCGAGAGCTGAAGGCCTTGGAGAGAGAGCTGGTAGAGCTGGCCCAGGAGCTGAGTCAGGCTCGTCACGGACTAGCAGCCCAGCTGGAAGCGGAAATCAAGCAAGAGCTGCAGGACCTCTACATGGAGAAGGCGCGTTTTAAAGTGCAGTTCAGTAAGGGCAAGTTCAACCGTGAAGGCAATGAGCAAGTAGAATTCTACATCTCAGCCAATCCGGGCGAGGATTTCAAACCTTTGGTGAAGGTTGCCTCTGGAGGCGAGCTATCCCGTCTCATGTTGGCTATCAAGTCTGCCTTTTCTCGTAAGGAAGGCAAGACCAGCATTGTCTTTGACGAAGTGGATACGGGCGTTTCTGGCCGAGTGGCCCAGGCTATTGCTCAGAAGATTCACAAGATTGGCTCCAACGGTCAAGTCTTGGCAATTTCCCATCTGCCGCAGGTCATTGCGATTGCCGATTATCAGTTCTTTATTGAGAAGATTTCGGATGAGAATTCGACCGTCTCAACGGTTCGCCTGCTGACGGCTGACGAGCGTGTTCAGGAAGTTGCTAAGATGCTGGCTGGTGAAGATGTGACGGAGGCTGCTTTGACGCAGGCTAGAGAATTATTAAAAAAATAAACAAGCGAGACTGAGACACGAGTGTTTCGGTCTTCTTTAGAAAGTGGCGACTATGACAGAATATTTTGTAATCGGTGATGTCCATGGCAAGGTAGGCATGCTTGATGAATTGCTCCAGCACTGGGACGGTCGTAGCCAACTAGTCTTTCTAGGCGACTTGATAGATCGTGGTGAGGACAGCCGAGCCGTTTTGGAGCGAGTCAAGGATCTAGTGAAGCAGAAAGGAGCCATCTGTCTTTCTGGCAATCATGAGTATATGTTTCTGACTTGGCTGGACAATCCTGAAAAATCTTATGACCACTACCGACGCAATGGCGGAGATACGACGATTAATTCGCTTTTAGGCCGGCCTCTCAATGCTCCTGTAGATGGAGTGGCAGACGCGGAACGTGTCAAGACGGAGGCGGTAGATTTAGTAGATTTTATTCGCCAGATGCCTTTCCTATTGGAGACAGAGCAGTACATTTTTGTCCATGCTGGCCTAGATTTGGAACGGAAAGACTGGCGAGAGACTAGTGATTATCAAAAAGTTTGGATTCGCGCGCCATTTCATGAAGGCAGCAATCAGACTGGCAAAACGATTGTCTTTGGTCATACACCGACATTTTACCTCTTGCATGAGGCACCGGGAACTGACCAGCTATGGATGACTGAGGATGGCAAGATTGGCATGGATGGCGGAGCTGTTTATGGCGGAGTCCTCCACGGAGTTCTCTTTGGCCATAATGGCATCATAGAGCAGTATGCCATCAAAAAAGATGGTTTTGCGGCGGAGGACTGAGAAGGTATCTACAAATGCCAATCCAATATAGTGTAACTTACCAGCATCTTGAATATTCCCTGCTGATAGAAAGAAAGCAAGAAGATTGAAGAAGTATAGCCTAGCTATCTTTTTCGATCTTTTTTGTTTGAATGAGATGATTTATACTGAAAAAAACAGGCGAACACCTATATTTATATAGGGTAAATTTCCTATCCTATAAGTGATCATAAACCCTTAAATAATAATTCAAAATATATGCAATTCCTCTTCTTTATGCTATAATAGTTATCGAAAAAGCTAAAAGGAGGAAAAGATGTTTTTTCAGGATAGAAAGATAAAGTATTCAATCCGCAAATTATCAGTTGCTACTGTATCACTTGCGATTGGATTTTTGTTTGCACCCGCAGCGATTAGAGCGGGTCAAGTTGCCCATGCAGATGAGCTTGTGGCTACAGCTCAAGCGGAAAATAAGTCAGAAAATCAAGTCTCGGTGGGAACTTCTGAACCAGCGAAAACAGAAACTCAAGAGACTGTCTCAGTAACGCCTTCTGCACCTGTGCAAGTAGAAAGCAAAGAGGCTGTCTCAACAACAGCTCCTGCGCCAGCACAGACAGAAAGGCAAGGGGATAACCAAGCCTCATTGAAATCTGCTGCGACAGAGACAAGTCAAGCGACAGATTCGACTGCTTTTAAAAATGCTCAGCCAGCTACAGGTACAAGTCAGCCAGCTGCAGCCACTGCTCAACCAGCGACAGCAAATGCAAGTCTAAACAAGAGCACTTTAGAGAACTACCTCAAAGAGTTGCGCAGCAAGGACTTTTCAAGTAAGACAGACGATAGTCTAGAAATCTTGAATGGTGTAATGACAGCCGCTGATGGTGTGCTTCAAACTGCGACAAAGCAAGAAGAAATTGATAAAGTTTATCGCAATCTAGTGACTTTTGTCAATTCAGGTCTTCGTGATAAAAATCCGAAGTTCATCCCAGATCAGGATAAAACTCCTCGCTCGGCACTTTATGAGTTTGAAAGTGCTACACCAGGAAAAACAACTCCGCTTACTCTGAACTACTTGAAGCCAGAAGACACAAAAATCTACAAAAAGGGCGATAAAGTAAAGGCCATCCAGCCAACTGAAACAACTTATGTAGAGTATGATGGAAGTGGTAGATGGACCTTTAAGGGCTATGACCATGATAGTCAGGTGATTGACAAAGATGATGTTTTCTTCACAGGTAAGTGGGAATATACACCAACACCATACAAGGCTACCTATAGAGCAGTTAATGGCTCACCTGGGAAAACTCCGCCATCTTATGTTGCAAATTGGAGCCCAGAAGATAAAAGAAGATTTGCTGAGGGTGAAGTAGTAAAAGCACAAGAATTTCACTATGTTTTTTATACTTCAGAAGAATATCCTAACCGAAAAGGCTATTGGGCTTTGACTGGCTTTGATGCTCCAAGTAAAGTGGCAAACAATGGCGATGTAGAGTTCGTAGGAACTTGGAAATACTTTGAGGATGTCACTGTATCCTACAAACCTATGAACCAGCACGATTTTGAGAATTTTTATCATTTACCAAGTAGTCCTAAGACCTCACGTGACGAATATAGATTACCTCTTCCTAAGGAGATAAAAGATCTAGAAAGTAAGCTATACGATTACAAGCTTTCTCTCAATCAGTTTGATAAACGTGATGAGTATTTACCCAAAGATATACTGGATACGCGAGCAGCCTTGCTTCGCTACGATGAAGCTCAAGGTGTCTACAAACCCTTTTATGATGCGGAAAATGAAGGAAATTGGACCTTTGAGGAAGATGTAGTAGATTTAACCTTCAGTCGTGAACTAGAGCGGGCGGCTACATATGGGGAAATACCAAAAGTTACAATACCATTGATGTTTAAATTTACACCAGTTCCTCGGAAACCGACTTATGAGTTTGTCAGTGGAACGGCTGGCAAAGAACTACCTGCTGAGATTAATAATCTGAAGCCTGTTTATATGGATGAGTGGGCGTATGCAGATAGAAAGAAATACCCGAAAGGCAAGGATATAGTTCAGTCTGTTAGACCAATTCAAGAAACCTATGAAGATAAGGACAAGAAGGGGACTTGGCACTTTAAAGGCTACGATTTTACTAAAAAACCAGTGAGCGACTGGGAGCACGATGGATGGAATCTCAAGTTCACAGGTACTTGGACATTTGAAGAGAAAAAGTACCCAGAAAACTATGAGTATGTCAGCAAAGACCCTAGCCTAGCTCTACCAGATGGACTCAGAACCTTCCCGCCAATCAGCACAGAGACATATGTTGATGGTGCTACTGTTCAGGCAAAAAAACCTGAGAAGACGACTTACATGGACTTTGAGAATAAAGGTACTTGGAAATTTGAAGGCTATGACAAGGATGAAAAGGTAGTCAATAAAGCTGGCGTCCTCTTTACAGGTAGCTGGTCCTTCACTCCACACCGCGATAAGGTTGTTTCCTTTGACTTTGTGAGTGATACTCCAGGGAAGACCATTCCTGATGATTTGAAGGCACAAATCCCTGCTCCTATCACGACTTCTCCATCAGATTATTCTGCCAATGTCTTTAATGAAATTCAATATCTCAGTTCATACGTCGATAATGAAAATGATGGTACATGGGTTGCTCAGCAGATTCCTCAGCAAAAGGAGGAAGTTGAGAAACCAGCTGACGATGAGGATTCTACCTACACGGTTCATTGGAAATTTTTACCGACCAAGCGTAGTGTTTATTATGACTTCTACACAGATTCAAAAGATGATTCTGGTCAAACGATCTATCCGCCATCAACTTTGTATAATCTAATCACTTACGAAAGAGAATTTGTCAAGGGTGAAAAAGCTCGCGTTAAAATGCCATCTAAAACAAGATTTGAGGATCCTGATGGCCGAGGGACTTGGGTCTTTGATGACTACTATGAAGATGATAATACGACTATTTCTCCACGTGTGAAAACAGTCGAGGCAGGAGACGTTATCTTTAGAGGGAAATGGATTTTGGTTCCTACCAATCAGTCTGATACGATCTATAGGGTAGAGTATAAATTTACTAACTCGACTCCTGCTTATCCTCTTCCAAATAAGATTCGCGATATGCTTCCAGCTGGCACTGATTTCGTTGGACGAGCTGACGATTACAAAGATGCAAGCAAGCTTGACACATCTACAGTAACTGTTCCGACAGGTACATGGACCTTCCATGGTTTTGATGCAGATAAATACGGAAAAGCTATTGCAGGTACAAAAGTGAAGACCATCACAGGATCTTGGAGCTTTACGCCAAATGGTATAGACTATGAGTTCCAATCAACTAATCCTGATTTCGTATTACCAGATCATATCACCAAGTTGACTCCGAAAAACCCAATTGATTATAAGATGGGCGGTCTGTTCCTTACAGAAGTAGATGCTGAGCAACCAAGTGAAACGACTTATATTGACAAAGCAAACAAGGTAACTTGGACATTTGCAGGATACGATAAAGAAAAAATCATTGTAGCAAAAGGCAGACAGACTTTCCTTGGAAGCTGGGTGCCTACTCCAAATCCAGAATATGTATTCAAATCTTCTAAAGCAGGTGTTCCATTGCCACAAAGTATTTTGGGAATGTTGCCAAGTGATGAGGCTTCTTATAAGGTTGGTGACACCATTGTAGCCAAACAACCTGCTAAAGAATCAGTAGTTGAAGAAGAAAAAGATTATGTCTGGACCTTCAAAGGTTATGATCAGAAGAATGCGACATATAATGGCAAGCGCGTGACATTTACAGGTATCTGGGAAGCAACGCCTAGACCGCATCATGTAAGCTATACTTTTGAAAGCGAAACGGCTGGTGTTGATTTGCCTGAATTTATCCAGAAGAAAGCACCAAAAGATGGCTCAACTTACTTCAATGGGACGAGAGTTTTTGCAGAAGAGCCGACAACAAAGACTTACAAAGATGATGTGAACGACGGCACTTGGACCTTCGATGGTTACGATGCCAAAAGTAAGATTGTGAAAAAAGCTGATTTGACTTTCACAGGTAAGTGGAAGTTTGAAGCCAACAAGTATCAAGCTACTTATCGCTTCGAGAGCGCAACGGCAGGTAAACAACTTCCAGCAGCCATCGCCGCATTGACACCAAGCGACAGTGCAACCTATGAAAATGGCAATACTGTTTCAGCTCAACAACCAGCGCAAGCGACCTACACAGATACTGTCAATGATGGCACCTGGACCTTCAAGGGCTATGACGCATCTAGCGCCGTTGTTAACAAGGCTAATGTAGGGTTTGTAGGAAAATGGGCCTTTGAAGCCAACAAGTATCAAGCCACTTATCGTTTCGAGAACGCCACAGCAGGTCAAGCACTTCCAGCAGCGATCGCAGCATTGACTCCAAGTGACAGTGCAACATATGTGAATGGTGCCTCTGTTTCAGCTCAACAACCATCACAAACGACTTACACAGATACTGTGAACGACGGCACATGGACCTTCAAGGGCTATGACGCANCTAGCGCCGTTGTNAACAAGGCNNATGTNGNGTTTGTAGGAAAATGGGCCTTTGAAGCTAACAAGTATCAAGCTACTTACCGCTTCGAGAGTGAGACAGCAGGTAAGTCTCTTCCAGCAGCCATCGCCGCATTGACCCCAAGCGACAGTGCAACTTATGTGAATGGTGCTTCTGTTTCAGCTCAACAACCATCACAAACGACTTACACAGATACTGTGAACGATGGCACATGGACCTTCAAGGGCTATGACGCAGCTAGCGCCGTTGTCAACAAGGCCGATGTTGAGTTTGTAGGAAAATGGGCCTTTGAAGCTAACAAGTATCAAGCTACTTACCGCTTCGAGAGTGAGACAGCAGGTAAGTCTCTTCCAGCAGCCATNGCNGCATTGACTCCAAGCGACAGTGCAACTTATGTGAATGGTGCCTCTGTTTCCGCTCAGCAACCAGCGCAAGCGACCTACACAGACACAGTGAACGATGGCACATGGACCTTCAAGGGCTATGACGCAGCTAGCGCCGTTGTCAACAAGGCTAATGTAGGGTTTGTAGGTAAGTGGGCCTTTGAAGCCAAGAAGTACCAAGCTACTTATCGCTTCGAGAGCGCCACAGCAGGTCAAGCGCTTCCAGCAGCCATCGCCGCATTGACTCCAAGCGACAGTGCAACTTATGTGAATGGTGCCTCTGTTTCCGCTCAGCAACCAGCTCAAACCACTTACACAGATACTGTGAACGATGGCACCTGGACCTTCAAGGGCTATGACGCAGCTAGTGCAGTCGTGAACAAGTCCGATGTAGAGTTTGTAGGAAAATGGGCCTTTGAAGCCAACAAGTACCAAGCTACTTATCGCTTCGAGAGTGCTACAGCAGATAAAGCTCTTCCAGCAGCCATCGCCGCATTGACCCCAAGCGACAGTGCAAGATATGTGAATGGTGCCTCTGTTTCAGCTCAACAACCAGCTCAAACCACTTACACAGATACTGTGAACGACGGCACATGGACTTTCAAGGGCTACGACGCAGCTAGCGCCGTTGTCAATAAGGCCGATGTAGAGTTTGTAGGAAAATGGGCCTTTGAATCCAACAAGTACCAAGCTACTTATCGCTTCGAGAGCGAGACAGCAGATAAAGCTCTTCCAGCAGCCATCGCCGCATTGACTCCAAGCGACAGTGCAACATATGTGAATGGTGCTTCTGTTTCAGCTCAACAACCAGCTCAAACCACTTACACAGATACTGTGAATGATGGCACTTGGACCTTCAAGGGCTATGACGCAGCCAATGCAGTCGTGAACAAGTCCGATGTTGAGTTTGTAGGAAAATGGGCCTTTGAAGCTAAGAAGTATCAAGCTACTTATCGCTTCGAGAGCGCAACAGCAGGTAAGCAACTTCCAGCAGGTATCGCCACGCTACTTCCAAGCGACAGTGCAACTTATGTGAATGGTGCCTCTGTTTCCGCTCAACAACCATCACAAATCACTTACACAGATACTGTGAATGATGGCACCTGGACCTTCAAGGGCTATGACGCAGCTAGTGCAGTCGTGAACAAGTCCGATGTTGAGTTTGTAGGAAAATGGGCCTTTGAAGCCAACAAGTATCAAGCTACTTATCGCTTCGAGAGCGCCACAGCAGATAAAGCTCTTCCAGCAGCCATCGCCGCATTGACTCCAAGCGACAGTGCAACATATGTGAATGGTGCCTCTGTTTCAGCTCAACAACCATCACAAATCACTTACACAGATACTGTGAATGATGGCACCTGGACCTTCAAGGGCTATGACGCAGCTAGTGCAGTCGTGAACAAGTCCGATGTTGAGTTTGTAGGAAAATGGGCCTTTGAAGCTAAGAAGTATCAAGCTACTTATCGCTTCGAGAGCGCCACAGCAGGTCAAGCGCTTCCAGCAGCCATCGCCGCATTGACTCCAAGCGACAGTGCAACATATGTGAATGGTGCCTCTGTTTCAGCTCAACAACCATCACAAATCACTTACACAGATACTGTGAATGATGGCACATGGACCTTCAAGGGCTATGACGCAGCTAGCGCCGTTGTTAACAAGGCTGATGTAGAGTTTGTAGGAAAATGGGAATTCAAAGCAAATCCGAAAAATGCTGAAATTTATACGCCTCAGGTAACGGAAGAAACTATCAAGGTTGGAGACAAACCAAACTTGATCGATAATGTGACGAACTTGTCAAGCCTTCCAGCTGGCACTAAGGTAGTAGATATCACGCCTGCGGGTCAAATAGATACTACAAAACCAGGTACTTATAGCGGTACAGTTCGTGTTGATTATCCAGATGGTTCTTCTACTGAAGTTCCTGTACCAGTTAATGTTTTGCCTGCACCGGTAATTGAAACCTATAAAGTGACTTACCGCTTCGAAAGTGCGACAGCAGACAACAACTTGCCAGCAGAAGTATTGAGCTTACTTCCGCAAAGTGGAGCATATACGACAAGCTCTTCAGCAGCGATTGCTTTTGTTCCAGAAGCACCGATGCCTGTAGAAGTGGCTGTTGCAAATGGTACTTGGAAATTCCTAGGCTATGAAAAAGTGGAAGAGGGAACAAGTTTGACTTTCGTAGGAAAATGGACCTTTGAAGCCAAGCAAGCTCCTAGTCCGCAGCCGCAACCGGAACCGCAGCCACAGCCGGAACCAGCACCACAACCGCAACCGGTTCCGAAACCAGAACCTCAGCCAAGTCCGGTTCCACCAGTGACTCCAGAAGTGAAGCCAGATCAAGAGACTGATGATAATGCTCAAACGGATCAGCTAGTGAAGCCTGAAAGCAAACCTGTTCCAAATGATAAGCCAGCTGTTCCAACTCCAGCCGGAGATAAGGCTAAACAAGCGACCTTACCAAATACAGGTAGCACTTCTCCAGTTTCAATCGTGGGAGCAACGACGAGTGCTCTTCTTGCGAGCCTAGGATTCATGATTCTTAGTCGCAAGCGCAAAGATGATGAGGCATAAAAGGGCATCTCCTTGATGCAAGTTTTGGCTAGTGCCTCAATCAACTAGTTAAGAGTCTTCTAAGTAGTGTTTGACTTAGAAGGCTCTTATTTTTCTGAGATTTATGGATTAAGCTAAGATTGATTCACAAAAACTTAGGATTTTTTGGTATAATAGACTCAATAACAGGATAAAAGTAGGGAAAATATGACAAAAATTAAAGTTGTAACAGACTCTTCGATTACGATTGAGCCTGAATTAGCAAAAGATTTGGATATTACAATAGTTCCTTTGACAGTCATGATTGACGGTGTAGTCTACTCGGATTCCAATTTGAAGGAGGGAGAATTCCTTCAGTTGATGAAGTCTAGTAAAAATCTGCCTAAGACCAGCCAGCCACCAGTTGGAGTATTTGCAGAGATTTTCGAAGATTTATCAGCGGAAGATGTCCAAATTATCTCGATTCACATGTCTCATGCTTTATCTGGCACCGTAGAGGCAGCTCGTCAGGGAGCTACCTTGGCCAAGGCTGATGTAACAGTTGTCGATAGTTCTTTTACGGACCAAGCTATGAAATTTCAAGTCGTTGAGGCTGCTAAAATGGCAAAAGCTGGAGCGACTTTGGAGGAGATTTTACAAAAACTTGAGGAAGTCAAAGCCAAGACAGAGCTATACATCGGTGTATCAACCTTAGAAAATTTGGTCAAAGGTGGCCGTATCGGCCGTGTGACTGGTCTGATTAGCTCGCTTTTAAATATTCGTGTCGTCATGCAGATGACAAATCATACTTTGACTCCTATTGTCAAAGGACGGGGCGCTAAAACCTTTAAGAAATGGCTGGATGACTTGAAAGAGTCTCTGAAAGAGAAGGAAATTGAAGAAATCGGAATTTCCTATGCGGGTGGACCAGAATTTGCCAATCAAATGAAGGAAGAGCTGCAGGAATTTGTTGAACAACCAATCCCTGTCTTAGAAACAGGTTCCATCATCCAAACTCACACTGGAGAAAATGCATGGGCCGTTCTAGTTCGCTATAAATAAGGTAAATTATTTGTAAAATGTCTGCTTAAGACTTGACCTAGACGCTTTTTTTAGATATGATAATATCTGTTAGGGTTATTAACCCAGAAAAAAATTGGAGGATTTGTTAAATGGCTAACAAACAAGATTTGATCGCAAAAGTGGCAGAAGCTACAGAATTGACTAAAAAAGATTCAGCAGCAGCAGTTGACGCTGTATTTGCAGCAGTTACAGAATACCTTTCAAAAGGTGAAAAAGTTCAATTGATCGGTTTTGGTAACTTTGAAGTTCGTGAGCGTGCAGCACGTAAAGGTCGCAACCCACAAACTGGTAAAGAAATCACAATCGCAGCTTCTAAAGTTCCAGCTTTCAAAGCAGGTAAAGCTCTTAAAGACGCTGTAAAATAAGACAAAAATCAAAAGCCTACTGTATCAGCTTCCTAGCTTGTGCAGTAGGTTTTTTCTTATGTTTTGGCATAACATCAATCATCTGAACTTTCTAGAAGACATAGCATTTGTTTGTTAGAGAAGACAGTAAAAATCAGGATGCTCCTCCTGCCCAACTTAAAATATGATATAATGTAGCTAAGAAATGGGGGTAACTATGTATTTTAAAAAAGTAATAACCTTTTTAACCATGCTTGCAGCTGTCATGGCTTTGACAGCTTGCTATTATCCAAGGAAAAGGGTTCCTAGGTCTGAAGCCTCTTCTGTCCAAAAGGTGAAAATACCAAAGAAATCAGAATCGACGAAGGCTACAGGCTCCAGTCAGCAAGAAAAATCAAAGAGTAGCCAGACCTCATCATCTAGTGCTCCAGCTTCTGAGAGTAAGGCGACAAGTTCGCCAGATGAAGTAACGGATGGCTTGCCTCAAGATGCACAGTCTGCCAATAAAGACAAGATCTATGCAACAGGTAATGCCAAGGTGTATTATCGTTCTTTTGAAGGAGGATTTAGTGCTCAAACGCCTGATTTCAAAGGCTATACAGAGGAGCAAGTCAAAAAGGTGCTTGGCGAGCCAGAGGCCGTCATAAAGGATCCGAATTACATTAAGGACACTTTTAAAGCTCAGGAGTTAGAAAATATAAAAGAGCTCTATCGAGGTCAGCATGTGACGGAAGAGCAGGCAAAAGCTTTCTATGTAACAGCAGCGGATATTGCCCAGGCAGCTAGCTTGAACCAAGACTATCAGTTGGAGAGTGATTATATTTTATATAGCTATAAGCAACATAAAATTAATCTGATTTTCTCTAAAGGAGAGTTGTATTATATGACCCCCAATCCTGATTATCTTTATTTTAAATAATTTTTGAAAGTTCTTGCGCTAGTTTGCTAGGCTTGCTATAATAGCTAAAACGAAATGAGAAGGAGCAAGGATGAAAGCTTATACGAATGTCAATCTGGTGACCTGTGACAGCGCATTTCATGTTCATCGGGAAGGCTTGTTGGTCGTGGAAGATGAACGCATTGCCTACTGTGGTCCCCATG
Organism: Streptococcus cristatus; assembly: GCF_003943815.1. GTDB lineage: Bacteria > Bacillota > Bacilli > Lactobacillales > Streptococcaceae > Streptococcus > Streptococcus cristatus_F. The sequence continues at coordinate 101,369 of NZ_RJNA01000008.1, forward strand.
ACAAGGCTTGGTTAGAACAATGCAGCGAGCTAGTGGATTATGAAGGAGCTTGGCTCATGCCGGGGCTGGTCAACTGCCATACGCACTCGGCCATGACCTTGCTACGTGGGATTCGTGACGACAGCAATTTGCACGAATGGTTGGAGGACTATATTTGGCCAGCAGAAAGCCAGTTCACAACGGAACTAACGACCCAGGCTGTCCAGCTGGCTTTAGCTGAAATGCTCCAATCGGGAACAACGACTTTTAACGACATGTATAATCCTCAGGGAGTGGAGATTGACCGAATTTATCAGGCTGTGCGGCAGTCTGGTATGCGTTGCTATTTCTCACCAACACTCTTTAGCTCAGTGGCGGAAACAGCCGAAGAGACTCTGGCTCGTACTCGGGCCATTATTGAGAAAATTCGCTCCTATGACGATGAAGATTTTCAGGTCATGGTGGCGCCTCATTCGCCTTATGCCTGTGATAAGGCTCTACTTAAGGGCAGTCTTGAGTTAGCGCGTGAGCTGGATTTGAAGCTTCATATCCACGTGGCAGAGACTCAGGAAGAAAATAAAATTATCCTGGAGCGCTATGGTAAAAGACCTCTCGCTTTTTTAAAAGAATTGGGCTACTTGGAGCAGCCAGCCATTTTTGCACATGGAGTTGAGCTGAATCCGTCAGAGATTGCAGATTTAGCAGCATCTCCAGTCAGCATCGCCCATAATCCTATCAGCAACCTCAAGCTGGCTTCTGGAGTAGCTCCGGTGACAGACTTAGTAGCCGCTGGGGTGACCGTTGGCTTAGCGACGGACTCTGTCGCTTCCAATAATAATCTGGACATGTTTGAAGAAGGTCGGACAACAGCCCTCCTCCAGAAGATGCGAGCAGGAGATGCGACCCAGTTTACGATCGAGCAGGCTTTAAAAGCTTTGACCATTGAAGGAGCTAAAGCTCTAGGATTAGAGAAGAAAATCGGCAGTCTGGAAGCGGGTAAGCAAGCCGATTTCATTGCCATTCAGCCTAAGGGACGACTTCACCTCTATCCTTTGGAAAATATGCTGTCGCACCTAGTATACGCAGTCAAGGGTAGCGACGTTCAGGATGTCTACATTGCTGGGCAGCAGGTTGTCCGAGACGGCCAAGTGCTGACCGTTGATCTAGAATCGTTCCGTTAAAAAGAAAAGCCGAGTTTGTCTCGGCTTTTATGTTGGTCAGGAGAGCTCTTTTCACTTTCTGCTGGCTAACAGTTTCTTTGTCAAAGAAAAACTCTGGGTTACCCCAGAGTTAGTGTTAGATTTAAGCTTTCTTTGATTTAGAAATATAGAGTAATTGTAGAACGATACCAAGGAGTGCCATACCAATAACGATGTAGAAGGCCATTGAATAGTCTCCCTTGTTTGCTTGGGCAAGTCGAGCACCCAACTGTGGTCCGGCAATAGCTGCAACACCATAAGCTGTGAACATCCAGCCGTAGTTTGTACCGACGTTGGTCACTCCCCAATTTTCGGCAGTAATACCTGGGAAAGATCCAAGGAAGCCACCGAAGGACAGGGCAACAAGCATGACGCCTAAGATTGCAAGGATGCTTCCTTCTCCTTTAAAGAGAACGGTCAGCGCCAAGCCACCAGCTACAGCGGCAAACATGGCGATTACGGTCGGGTAGCGGCCGATTTTGTCCGATACAGCTCCCCAGAAGATCCGTCCAAAAGTATTGGCAATAGAAACCAGCATAACGAATAGAGTTGCTTCTCCAACTAGTTTATATTGGTCAGAGATAGACGCTGCTGAACCGATAATCATCATACCACCAGTAGCACCTAAAATGTAGATGAGCCACAGCAACCAGAAGTTGCCTTCGCGTAGCATTTCTTTGTGAGTTTTTCCTGTCGGTGCAGAGCTTCCTGCTGCTGGAGCAGCTGCTGGAGCTTTTTCCATGACAAGAGAAGAGCAGCAGATAACGACAAGCAGGGCAATACCTAGAACTTTAAATGTTGAATAAACGCCCATTGAAGCGATGAGAGTTTTGGCAAGTGGTCCGATGATTAGTGGTCCAAGTCCAAAGCCAGCTGCGGTTAAACCACCCGCGAGACCTTTTTTATCAGGGAACCATTTGGTAGCGACAGAAGTTGAAGCGCCATAGGCTGATCCGATACCGAGACCAAGGACAACCCCGTAGGTCAAGTAGAGTACAGGAAGAGAAGTTGCAAATCCTGTAGCAAACATACCCGCACCAAAGAGAATTCCTCCTAGAAAGACAAATTTCTTAGGGCCTAATGAATCGACTTTAGGTCCGAAAATAATCATGCCGATTGGCACCATTGCAAAAGAGATACTGAAGGCTAGAGAGGTTTGAGCTTGCACCCATCCTTGGCTAGCGTTGGCTTCCAGCAGCGCTTTTTGAAAAACAGACCAGGCGTATCCAGCACCTAAAGAAAGGTTGGTTAAGATAGCTGCTGCTAAAATTAACCAGCGATTTGGTGTTTTTTTCATAATGATATCCTCATTTATATAATTTTTTTCTAAAAAGTGATAGAAAACCAGCTGTACCCAAATAGTTGTCCTGCATGTTTCCTGCAGGGCAGGTAAAATAGCAGAAGCATGGCTACAGAATTTGTTACTATAAAGCTGACATGTCAAATAATTTAAGCGCTTACATGTTTGTTAACATCTCTATCATATCGTGCTTTGAGGCAAAAATCTACTTAATTAAAATGAATAAGTCTATTAGGTAGATTAATATTTTTCCTTATTTACAATCATTCTTAATAGAAAATCTATGTTTGTCATGATATAATGGAAATAAGCTAGAATGAATGTGGATGGAGTATAGAGAAGATGAATGAAGGGTATGAAAAGAATTACCAGGAAGTAATCGAACATCTGAGGCTGAAAGGTGTTCGAATCACAGAGACGAGAAAGGCTGTGATTGCTTTTATTATCAGCAGTCATAATCACCCCAGCGCAGAGATGATTTACCAAGCCCTCTTGCCTGAATTTCCCAATATGAGCTTGGCGACTGTTTATAACAACCTAAAAGTGTTGATTGATGAAGGCTTTGTCTCAGAGCTCAAAGTCCGAAATGACACGACGACCTATTATGATTTTATGGGGCATCAGCACCTCAATGTCATTTGTGAAAAATGTGGTCGAATTGCAGATATGGACTTGGATTTGCCAGACGTTCAGCAGGAAGCGGCAGAGCAAACTGGTTATAAAATCACTAAGAGTCAGATGGTCGTTTATGGCATTTGTCCAGAGTGCGCCCAGCAAGAACAAGTGGCTAGTTAGAAGTCTTGAATGAGAATTCATTTTCTCAAAAGTCTAAGCAAGTGGAAAATTTCACAAATATCTCACTGAGACTAGATTTTTGAGAGAAAATTTTGTAAAATAGAATAGATAAACGGGGCAAACCCCGGAAAATAAAAGGAGAATCCATCTAATGGTAAAATTGGTTTTTGCTCGCCATGGTGAGTCTGAATGGAATAAAGCTAACCTTTTCACTGGTTGGGCTGATGTAGATCTTTCTGAAAAAGGTACACAACAAGCAATCGACGCTGGTAAATTGATCAAAGAAGCTGGTATCGAATTTGACCAAGCTTACACTTCAGTTTTGAAACGTGCGATTAAAACAACGAACTTGGCGCTTGAAGCAGCTGACCAACTTTGGGTTCCAGTTGAAAAATCATGGCGCTTGAACGAACGTCACTACGGTGGTTTGACTGGTAAAAACAAGGCTGAAGCAGCTGAGCAATTTGGTGATGAGCAAGTTCACATCTGGCGTCGTTCATACGATGTATTGCCTCCAAACATGGATCGTGATGATGAGCACTCAGCTCACACTGACCGTCGTTACGCTTCACTTGACGACTCAGTTATCCCAGATGCTGAAAACTTGAAAGTAACTTTGGAACGTGCCCTTCCATTCTGGGAAGATAAAATCGCTCCAGCACTTAAAGATGGTAAAAATGTATTCGTAGGAGCTCACGGTAACTCAATCCGTGCCCTTGTAAAACACATCAAACAATTGTCAGATGACGAAATCATGGACGTGGAAATCCCTAACTTCCCACCATTGGTATTCGAATTCGACGAAAAATTGAACGTAGTTGCTGAATACTACCTTGGAAAATAATTGATGATGAAGCTCTGCTTAGCAGGGCTTTTTCTCATTGTTGGAGAAAAATTCGGCTCTTTTCTACCATTTGTCAAGTCTATCAAGGCTTTAAGTAAAAAAAGGGATAAGACAGTATCTATTCTGAGGTTACTGTCTTATTTTTAACACTTTTTGATCTATAAATGGGCATGCTAAAAAAACACCTCATCTGGTATTTTTGAAACAAGGTGTTACCATAATACGGCATAAATAGTTTTACCGATTTTGGGTAGAAGTATAATCGTAAAGTTTGTTATGCGTAATGAGGTAATACATTGTTCGAATGAGACGATGTATAGAGGCAATCGTATGTGACTTAGTTGAAGCTATTGTCGATTGTCTTTTTCGTTTCTCATAAAAGTCAGCGATATGGCAGGGATTGGTATGACTAGCTGAAGCGATGTTGTAAATGCACTTGAACAAGATTTTTCTGGCATAGGGATTACTTCGTTTAGTGATGTGTTCCTTGGCGAGAAAGTTCCCAGATTCATAGTGTCTCAGGTCAATGCCAATAAAAGCGTTGATTTGATTGGTAGACTGAAAGCGACGAATATCTCCCAATTCGCCAATGATAGATGTCGCTGTGGTTTCTGCGATGCCAGGAATTGACCGTAAGATGTCATACTCTGGTAAAGGCTGAGCTAGAGCTACCATATCGTTTAAGACAACTTGTCTGTGTTCAGAAAGACGAAGCAATTCTTGAGCATAGTAGCGAACCTCTTCAAGCATTGGAGAGGTTTTCTTGACCGCACAAAAAGATTGTTTAGCGAGTGAGATAGCTGAGCCTTACCTTGATGAGCATATTGCCCAGCGCTGGTCTAATCTAGTTCGATCTGCTCAGACCAACTAAGTAGGATTCAGAAAGAAAGGCATAACCACTATGATTTGTTTGTTTGACCGCTATGATCAAGCAAGTTTTGATTTATTACGTTCATTAAAAGCAACAGGACTTGATTGTCCTGTTGTTGTTGTACAAGACGATGGCTATCTTTCACCAGATGTCGAGTCTCCTTACAGTTATTTTACAGGAGATTTGGACACACCAGAGGGCCGTCCAATTTATTTTAATCTTGTCCCCAAACCGCATCTATGGGAGATTCGCTCCAGCAATGTAAATGGCGAAATCTTGGATATGATACAGATTGTATTATTTATAATTCTCTAGCAACCCCCTTCTTGGTGGCCTACGCTCTTCGTCCTAAAAATGGTCATGCAGAGGATGTTCTCTTCTGGCAGGAGCCTATCGGAGAAGCCTTACCTGGAAATATGAAAGTAGCTATGAAAATGCCTCATCGCAATATCCGCATCGCTGTTCAGGACAGGCAGGTATATGAGAAAATTCAAAGTTTGGCAACACCGGAAGAAAAAGTCTATTTCCACAATATTGGTTATATTTATGATTACCAGCGTCTTAATAATATGAATCCAGAAGCCTTGATTTTGACCAATAGTGATCAGCTTGAGCAAATAGAGCAGCTCTTGACTCAGCTGCCAAATGTACATTTCCATGTTGGAGCCATCACAGAAATGTCAAGCCATTTGATGGAATTAAATCGCTATCCGAATATTTCCCTCTACCCTAATATTCGTCCAGCTAAGGTGAATGAACTTTTTGCTCGCTGTGACTTGTATCTGGATATCAATATCAGCGATGAAATCCTAAATGCTTGTCGCACAGCTTTTGAGAACAACATGTTGATTCTCAGCTTCAAAAATACTTGCCATAGTCGTCGATTTATTGCGGATGATCACATTTATGCGCCAGAAAATGTCTCAACCATGATGGATAAGATTCAAGCTGTCCTTGCTTACTCATCAGAGATGGAAGCAGCACTTGCTAGACAGAAACAGGNTGCTAATCAGGCTAGTTTGGAGCAATATAAGGCCATTCTTTAACCAGATACATGAGAACTTGCTTTCGATGAAAGCAAATTCCTTTCTATGAACAGAAAAGGAGGAGCAGATGTCTAACAAGGATAATGGCATTTTACAAGAACATATACGAGAACAGCTAGATAATCGAAAGAAACCCCTAAAAAGGGAGAAGCAAGAATTTAGTATGATTGCAGTTCTAGGTGGCATTCTCTTTCTCATCACCCTTTTGGTTACAATCATCATGCAGTTGGGACACTTTTTCTAGGATTTTTTCTGGATGGAGGAGGTCTCTGGAAAAGATGAACCTTGACGAGCAAATCGTCAAGGTTTTTTTGCCTCTATCTAATTGAACTAGTGTGAAAGGGGGAGTAGGGGGTTCGAAAGATAATAAAACGCTTTCAATAATTTGAAACTTAAAAGCGGATTTTCTGAAAAAATTAGCTATTTTCATTTGTTATTTCACATATAATTACTTGAAAAGGGGAATCCGTTTTGGTAAAATGATGAGTGGTATATACTGGATAAAAACGGCTGGTATATCCCAGATGGAATCTGCTTTTTCTGAGTCAAAGGGATAAAAACTGAAACTGACTGCAACTTTTATTAACTCTGGTTTTGGGAGGCAGCGCAATCTACACTTTGTTAATGGTCATGAGATTAACAAAGGGTCGCAATTGGATAAAAGAAAGGAATCGAATGTTTCGAAGTAAAAAATTTAACAAAGATTTCGAGATCGTAGATGAGAAAAAGCGTTATAAGCTTTACAAGTCGGGCAAAAACTGGGTAAAAGCCTCGAACTCTCAATTGGATCTCTTCCGTATCGGTGGGATGGGCGAAGTTGTCTCTAGTACCATGTCAGACACTGAAGAACTTGATCACGCACACCTTAGTTTTAACACGCTAGCGGGTATAGGGGGAATCCTGGCCGCGGGGGCTGCAGGATTTGTGATGACTCAAGAGCAAACTGTTTATGCGGATGAAACATCTGAGTATACAGAAAAGGATAAAACAGTCATCGCAGCTGAACCGAAAGCGGCTGAAACAACTGAAACAAGTGCCAACTCAATCATCGCTCAAGCGCAAGCAGAAGTAAAGAAAGCTCAAGCAGAACAAGCATCTGCAACAGCTTCTGTATCAGTCAGTCAATCTGTTGAGGATCAAGCGAGTGCGAGTCAGTCAGTTTCAGTCAGTCAATCTGCCTCAGCAAGTCAGTCAGCTTCAGTCAGTCAATCTGCCTCAGCAAGTCAATCAGCATCAGCTCCTACATCAGTCTCAGCAAGTGCAAAAGCATCTGCATCAGTAAGCTCTACACCATCAGAGTCAGCAAGCGCTCAAGCACCTGCCTCTGTAGTTGAGAGTACATCAGTTGTTAGCGAACCATCAGCTCAGGCTTCTGTGTCTACCTCAGCTTCTGCATCGCTCAACCTTAAGGTCAACCCTGCGGCAAGTCTTGTATCAGGTAGTGCTAACCAAAGTTTGGCAAGTGCAGCTCTTAGCACAAGCCAAGCAGCAACAACAAGCAACAACATCGCAGCTGGTGTTGTAGCAGATAAGAACCAAGCCCAAGGTAAGGATACAACCAAGCAAGCTGAGAAAAACCAAAAGGTTGACAATACTGTAGCGACTGCACCAAAGACAGGGTATTCTGGATTTAGAGCAAATCCGATCGATACTGGATCAAAAGAACCTTTCTTTCTAAATACCGATCCATATAGCATCAACTCTCCAGAAACAAGTGGTCGTTTAAATAGACAACGGGTCTTTCTGGGACGAGCAGGTGTTCCTTTCTCGGTAACATATTACATGCATAAGTCTCAATTTGATGCGGACGAATATCCTTACGGTTCATATAAGGATAGTGAGTTTGCAGGACTTTCTCCAAGAACAACTCTAGAGACTCGAAACTGGCAAGAAGCACAAGAGAAATATAATATTACCTCGGAAACAGGTCGTGTGGAAGTGGCTCCTGGACGTTATATTCCATATGTAACTTTCAAGAGTGATAATCCAAAAGCATTTAATAGTAGTGTCAATCTGGATGTGACCTTTGATGGACGTAGCTTTCCTCAAACCAGCATATTCATGAACCTTACTACTACTCAGTTTAAGGGACCTGCTGTAACGTATGATGCCGAAGGGAAAAAAGAAGCACTGGCTCCTCTTGCAAAATATAAAGTAGGCGATAGAGTTAATGAAACTTTATATTTCCATAATGATAAACAGTATAGATATGAGCAAGATGCTAAAAATTCTATGTTGTTGTACACTGGTAATGGTGGTACAACCAAATATAGTGGCTTGAGGTTTGTTACAGGGGTGGAAAGGCGTGCTGATTTCACCTATGTTCCAAAACTCACTATTACAGGGACGGTTTTAACTGAAAATCCTAATATGCTCGTCAGACAGACTAATGGATCGGGAGGTAAGGATGCTGACTTCTTTACCTATCTAGGCCGTCCAGAAGAAGTTGTAACTGAGGCTGCGCAGGAGTCAATTATCAACAAGAGCAAAGACTCACTAACTCCTTCCCCTGAACCACTAGTTCCTGAGATTGAAGTCGGTAAACGAGTTAATGAAACTTTATATGTTCATGATGGTAATAACAAAGGAGATAAGTCTGTTGGTTCTTGGCAGAGTTCTTACCTTGCAGATCAAGCGGTTGAACTGATTCATGGCAAGAAAGAACTAGAAGCACTTGGATTAACAGTTACTACTAGAACCGATGAACCAGGGGCTGGTAAAACTGGTTATATCCCATCTATCCAAATTTCTGGGACGCCTACTGGAACAGGAACTGTAACACTTAAATATAAGATTACTGACGAAGCGGGACAGCTTAACTTTAAGGACATTCAAGTAAATATTAAAGAAAGCGGATCCCTTAGCCAATCAGTTTCAGCTTCTGTATCTGCAAGTCAAAGTGCTTCAGCATCTATCTCAGCAAGCATCAGTGCGAGCCAATCAGCATCAAGCTCAGTAAATGCTAGCCAAAGTGCATCAGCAAGCCAATCAGCCAGCGCATCCGTATCAGCTAGTCAAAGTGCTTCAACATCAGTAAGTGCTAGCCACTCTGCGTCAATTAGTGCGAGCCAAAGTGCTTCAGCTTCTATCTCAGTAAGCATCAGTGCTAGCCAATCAGCATCAAGCTCAGCAAGTACAAGCCAAAGTGCTTCAGCAAGTGCAAGCGTAAGTGCATCAGTAAGCGCAAGTCAATCGGCTTCAGCATCAGTAAGTGCAAGTCACTCAGCATCTGTATCAGCAAGCGCGAGCCACTCTGCGTCAATTAGTGCTAGCCAAAGCACTTCAGCTTCTGTATCTGCAAGTCACTCAGCTTCAGCATCTGTATCAGCTAGCCAAAGCGCGTCAGCATCAGTAAGCTCAAGTCAATCAGCTAGCGCATCAGTATCTGTAAGTCAATCAGCTTCAGCATCAGTAAGTGCAAGTCACTCGGCATCAGTATCAGCTAGCCAAAGCGCTTCAGCATCTAACAACCAGAACTCAGCTTCTATCTCAGCAAGCGCGAGCCAGTCTGCGTCAATTAGTGCGAGCCAAAGCGCATCAGCATCAGTAAGTGCAAGCATCAGTGCTTCAGCATCAGTGAGCGCAAGCATCAGTGCTTCAGCTTCAGCATCTAACAACCAGAACTCAGCGTCTATTTCAGCAAGCGCGAGCCAGTCTGCGTCCATTAGTGCGAGCCAAAGCGCATCAGCATCAGTAAGTGCAAGTCACTCAGCCTCTGTATCAGCTAGCCAATCAGCTTCAGCTTCAGTATCTGCAAGTCAAAGTACTTCAGCATCAGTGAGCGCAAGCATCAGTGCATCAGCTTCAGCATCTAACAACCAGAACTCAGCATCTATCTCAGTAAGCGCGAGCCACTCTGCGTCCATTAGTGCGAGCCAAAGCACTTCAGCATCTATCTCAGCAAGCATCAGTGCTAGCCAATCAGCCTCTGTATCAGCTAGTCAATCAGCTTCAGCTTCTGTATCTGCAAGTCAAAGTACTTCAGCATCAGTAAGCGCAAGCATCAGTGCTTCAGCTTCAGCATCTAACAACCAGAACTCAGCGTCTATCTCAGTAAGCGCGAGCCACTCTGCGTCAATTAGTGCGAGCCAAAGTGCTTCAGCATCTATCTCAGCAAGCATCAGTGCTAGCCAATCAGCCTCTGTATCAGCTAGCCAAAGCGCTTCAGCATCAGTAAGTGCTAGTCAATCAGCATCTGTATCAGCTAGTCAATCAGCTTCAGCGTCTGTATCTGCAAGTCAAAGTACTTCAGCATCAGTAAGCGCAAGCCAAAGTGCCTCAGCTTCAGCATCTAACAACCAGAACTCAGCGTCTATCTCAGTAAGCGCGAGCCAGTCTGCGTCAATTAGTGCGAGCCAAAGCACTTCAGCTTCAGTAAGTGCTAGTCAATCAGCATCTGTATCAGCTAGCCAAAGCGCTTCAGCATCAGTAAGTGCTAGTCAATCAGCATCTGTATCAGCTAGTCAATCAGCTTCAGCGTCTGTATCTGCAAGTCAAAGTACTTCAGCATCAGTAAGCGCAAGCCAAAGTGCCTCAGCTTCAGCATCTAACAACCAGAACTCAGCGTCTATCTCAGTAAGCGCGAGCCACTCTGCGTCAATTAGTGCGAGCCAAAGTGCTTCAGCATCTATCTCAGCAAGCATCAGTGCTAGCCAATCAGCCTCAAGCTCAGCAAGTGCAAGCCAAAGTGCTTCAGCAAGTGCAAGCGTAAGTGCATCAGTAAGCGCAAGTCAAAGTGCCTCAGCTTCAGNATCTAACAACCAGAACTCAGCGTCTATCTCAGTAAGCGCGAGCCACTCTGCGTCAATTAGTGCGAGCCAAAGTGCTTCAGCATCAGTAAGTGCAAGTCACTCAGCATCTGTATCAGCAAGCCAATCAGCTTCAGCTTCAGTATCTGCAAGTCAAAGTACTTCAGCATCAGTAAGCGCAAGCCAAAGTGCCTCAGCTTCAGCATCTAACAACCAGAACTCAGCGTCTATCTCAGTAAGCGCGAGCCACTCTGCGTCAATTAGTGCGAGCCAAAGTGCTTCAGCATCTATCTCAGCAAGCATCAGTGCTAGTCAA
>NZ_RJNA01000009.1 GCF_003943815.1 Streptococcus cristatus
GCATTGTATTGGTGTTAATTGGTTGAAAGTAGATGGTGGATGGGAATACCAAGGTAAAAAAGGTACAAGACAAACCATCAACTGGGATAGAAATTCCGAACGTATCAATTTATATAAATCTATTCTAAATGGTACATATAGAAAAAATATAGAGAAAGTTGTTATGAATAAAAATATTAATGATTATTTAGATAAATTAAGAAAATCCAAAAACCTCATCCTCCGTGGCGCTCCTGGTACAGGTAAAACCTATCTTGCTAAAGAAATTGCCAAAGAAATAACGGGTAGCAACGAAGACCAAATCGGCTTTGTACAGTTTCACCCGTCTTATGACTATACAGATTTTGTAGAGGGGCTGAGACCAGTTTCAAATGTGGATAGAGCTATTGAGTTTAGATTACAAGATGGTATTTTTAAGAAGTTCTGTCAGAGAGCGAAAGAAGTTCAAAAAACTGGAGGCCAAGATAATTTTGAGGAAGCGTGGGGTAAGCTAACGGATGCTATCAATAAGGAACAGGGGCAATATTTGTTCCCTCGTAGTTCTGTTCCAGCCAGCCTAAACAGTCAAGGGAATGTGAAGTTTGGCTCACCTGTTGCTACTAAAGAAAAAGTTTATCTATTATACAAGGGTGAAGAGACTAATTTAAAGGTCAAATTTTATCAAAAAATTGTTTTGGATCACATGAAAGAAAGTTATGGCTTATCTGATTATGTATCCCCAACGATTGACACAGACAAGAAATTCGTATTCATCATCGATGAAATTAATCGTGGTGAGATTTCTAAGATTTTTGGCGAACTTTTTTTCTCCATTGATCCGGGCTATCGTGGTGAAATGGGGAGTGTTTCTACCCAATATGCTAATCTACAGGAAACTGATGAAAAGTTTTATATCCCCGAAAATGTTTACATCATCGGAACAATGAATGATATTGACCGTTCAGTAGATACCTTCGATTTTGCTATGCGTCGTCGTTTCCGTTTTGTTGAAGTTACTGCTGAAAGCCAGCTATACATTCTAGATAAGAAACTAGACGGACATGAGGAAGAAGCGAAAAAACGTCTAAGAAACTTGAACGCTGCTATCGAAAACGTTCAGGAGTTAAACAGTCATTATCATATCGGACCAAGTTATTTCCTTAAGTTGAAGGATGTAGACTTTGACTATGAATTACTCTGGTCTGATTACCTCAAACCGCTTTTGGAAGATTACTTACGAGGTTCTTATGAAGAAGTTGAAACTTTGGAAACTTTGAAAAAGGCATTTGATAAGACAAGTAATGAGCAAACCAATCAGTCAATAACTAGTGACAATGAAAGCGATGGAAATGACGATACGGATAACAGATAATCAGCAACTTATAAAAAAAGAGGATTTTGTTGAAATCTACCCAAAAATTAGTCAGGTACTTTTAGATAGAACTTTAGAAAGTCTTTCTCAAGAGGATAGTATTTTCATTTTTCCAAATGATTTGAAAAATACTTCTGACTTGGACAAGGGACATAAAATTTTTGAAACTGTCAATCAGAACATTAAGACAGGAAATGTGATTGGTTTTCTGGGTTACGGTCAGGAAAGATTAACGATTTCCTCTCGTTTTTCAAATGCTAATAACGACTATTTTTTACATTATCTCTTGCAGAAGGTCCTCAATATCAATCTCACTAATTTGGATGTTGGTTTATCTAGCGAAGATGAACTCTATCAACTATTGGTTTACCTCTTCCCAAAATATCTGCAAGCGGCTTTGAGAAAAGGGCTTTATAAGGAATACCAGAGGTTTTTCCATAATGATAGCCATGTAAAAGGAGCGATTGATGTAGGAAATCATCTTAAGAAAAATGTTCCTTTTATGGGAAATATTTCCTACACTACTAGAGAGTTTGCTTATGATAATCTATTGATGCAACTGATTCGACACACTATTGAGTATATTAAGAATCAGAAAACAATTGGAAGCGGAGTGTTTGATGCTAATCGTGAAAATGTAACAGAAATTATCCGCGTGACTCCGTCTTATAAACTAGCTGATCGTATTAAGATTATCAGACTGAATCAAACTAAACCTGTTCGTCATGCCTATTTTCGAGAATATAGAAAATTACAGGAACTCTGTCTGTTGATTCTAAGTAGAGAAAAGCACGGTTTAGGACTTCGAGAGCAAAAAATACACGGTGTTCTCTTTGATGTTGCTTGGCTTTGGGAAGAGTATGTCCAGACATTATTGCCAGAAGGTTTTATCCATCCACGAAATAAAGAAAAGACAGATGGCATTTCTGTATTTAGCAGTCATGTTCGAAAGGTTTATCCAGACTTCTATCAAAAAGATTTAAAAATCGTACTAGATGCCAAATATAAAAAGCTAGAATTTACTGAAAAAGGAATCAATCGTGAGGATTTATATCAACTGATTTCCTATGCATACATTTTAGAAGCAAAAACAGCCGGTCTTATTTTCCCAAGCGTGGAGAAGGTTGTTGATAACGACATAGGTAAATTATCAGGTTACGGGGCGCTCTTGAAAAAGTGGTCTATTCTTATTCCTCAAGAAGCTGAAAATTATGACCATTTTGTTCAACAGATACATCAATCGGAAACAATAAATTTTAGATTTTAAAGCAGGTTTAACCTGCTTTTTTTCTTTACCCAGTTTAAAATTATTTCCAAATCGAAATAGTTGACAGTTGAAATGATAAGTGTTACAATAACTTTATTCATTTCGATATAGAAATAAATTGGAGGAAGTATGAAAGACAGTCATTTAGTAGCCTATCATATTCGTTTGTTGAATGGGCGGATTTTTCAAAAGTTACTGAGCCAGGATCCTGAAGCCCTTTATCGCAGTGAACAGGGCAAGATTCTCACCGTTTTATGGAATAGTGAGACAGGTTGCGCTACGGCGACAGACATTACGCTGGCGACAGGACTGGCTAATAATACGCTAACAACCATGATTAAGAAGCTTGAGGAGCAAAATCTGATCACCATCAGTCCATGTGGAATAGACAAGCGAAAAAAATATGTCAAGTTGACGGAGCAAGGTTGGTCCCAGAAAGAAGTTGGCCATCGTGTCAGTCAAAAGTTGGATGCGATTTTTTACAAAGGTTTCTCAGAAGATGAAATTCGCCAGTTTGAAAATTATCAGGAACGTATTTTAGCCAATCTGAAAGAGAAAGCAAATGAGGCATAAATCATGTCAAAACAAGTTGAAAATGCGCAAAATTTATATATTCATGCCATTCAAAACGGTCGTGTTGCCGAGGCTCAGGCTCAGTCTGTAGGAGATATCTACATTCAGCACTCGACAGGTGTGCCAGATGGGAAAGAAGGGTTTGCGGCTTTCTTTGCAAATTTCTTTGAGCGTCATCCCGAGCGTGAGATGAAAATTGTTCGCACCATTGAGGATGGCAATCTGGTCTTTGTTCACGTCCATCAATTTCTCAATGGTGGGGAAGCGCAATGGGTGACGACAGATACTTTACGTTCTGATGAGAATGGACGTATCGTTGAGCATTGGGATGTCATTGACTACTATCGCGCTCCAGAAAATGGCCAATTAGATCAGATTTTTGGGGATTTTGAAATCACGGATTTGGATAAGACAGCAGAAAATAAAAAAAACGTTCGTCGTTTCTTGACAGAAATTTTCCAAAATGGCGAACTAGAGCAGTGGAGTGATTATGTGGCAGAAGATTTGATTCAGCATAATCATGAGATTGGACAAGGAAGTCAGGCTTATAAAGACTATGTAGCTGAGCACGGGGTTGCTTTTGACTTTGTTTTCCAACTTTTGGGACAAGGAAACTATGTGGTCAGCTATGGGCAGACTCAGATTGATGGCGTTGCCTATGCCCAGTATGACATCTTCCGTTTGGAGAATGGCTTGATTGTTGAGCATTGGGACAATAAAGAAGTCATGCCTAAGGTAGAAGACTTGACCAACCGAGGGAAGTTTTAAATTGAGGACAAAGAATGATTGAATATAAAAATGTAGCGCTACGCTACACAGAAAAGGATGTCTTGAGAGATGTCAATTTACGAATTGAGAATGGTGAATTCATGGTTTTAGTTGGGCCATCTGGGTCCGGTAAGACGACCATGATTAAGATGATTAATCGTCTTTTGGAACCTACAGATGGCGATGTTTACATGGATGGCAAGCGCATCAAAGACTATGATGAGCGTGAACTGCGCCTTTCCACAGGGTATGTCTTACAGGCGATTGCCCTCTTTCCCAATTTAACGGTTGCGGAAAATATTGCTCTGATTCCTGAGATGAAGGGATGGAGCAAAGCAAATATTGAGCAGAAGACCGATGAATTGCTAGAGTTAGTCGGCTTACCTGCTGAAGACTATGCTCACCGTATGCCCAGTGAGCTGTCAGGCGGTGAGCAGCAACGGGTGGGAATTGTCCGTGCCATTATCGCACAACCCAAAATCCTGCTGATGGATGAACCTTTTTCGGCCTTGGATGCCATTTCGAGAAAACAACTACAAACTTTGACCAGAGAATTGCACAATGAATTTGGGATGACGACAATCTTTGTGACTCATGATACGGACGAGGCTTTAAAGTTGGGGAATCGGATTGCCGTTCTGCAGGACGGGGAGATTCGTCAAGTGGCGACACCTGAGGAAATCTTATCTGCACCTGCAACCAGCTTCGTAGCAGATTTATTTGGAGGTGTTCAACATGGCTAATTTAATTTCTACCTTTCAAGAGCGCTTTGGTGATTGGGTAACAGCCCTTGGTCAGCACCTCCAGCTCTCTCTTCTGACCTTACTAGTGGCCATCTTCCTGACCATTCCACTCGCTATCTATCTCAATAGTCACAAAAAAACAGCTAATTGGGTACTGCAAATTGCAGGAATCTTTCAAACTATTCCTTCAATGGCCTTGCTGGGACTCTTTATCCCCCTCATGGGGATTGGCACACTGCCGGCACTGACTGCCCTGGTGATCTACGCTATTTTCCCAATTTTAGAAAATACTGTCACGGCTTTGAATGGGATTGATCCTAGTTTAGAGGAAGCTGGAATCGCCTTTGGGATGACCAAGTGGGAACGACTCAAAAAGTTTGAACTGCCTCTAGCTATGCCCGTCATCGTATCAGGAGTTCGGACGGCAACGGTAATGATTATCGGAACAGCAACTCTAGCAGCCCTCGTCGGAGCTGGTGGATTAGGTTCTTTTATCCTTCTAGGAATTGACCGTCGCAATGCCAGTCTAATCTTGATTGGAGCTATTTCCTCTGCAGTTTTGGCCATTCTTTTCAACAGTCTCCTTAAATGGATGGAAAAGGCTAAGCTTCGGACTGTATTTACAGCTTTTGCGGTCTTAATCCTCGGACTAGGCGCTTCTTATACGCCGAGTTTATTACCTAAACAAAGCAAGGATCATCTGGTCATTGCTGGGAAATTGGGGCCAGAGCCAGAAATTCTCATGAATATGTATAAACTCCTCATCGAGGAAAATACGGATATGACTGTGACAGTCAAACCAAACTTTGGTAAGACTGACTTCCTTTATCAAGCACTGAAAAAAGGTGATATTGATATCTATCCTGAGTTTACCGGTACGATTACTGGAACTCTCTTGCAGCCTGCTCCAAAGGTCAGCAATGATGCTGAAGAAGTTTTTGAAGCAGCGCGTGATGGAATCAAAAAACAGGACAATCTAGTCTTGCTCAATCACATGGCTTATCAAAATACCTATGCGATTGCTGTACCCAAGAGTGTCGCCAAAGAATACAATCTTAAAACCATCTCTGATCTTAAAACAGTTCAAGACAAGCTCAAGGCAGGGTTTACCTTGGAATTTAACGACCGTGAAGATGGGAATAAGGGGCTTCAGTCGGTCTATGGACTCAATCTCAATGTATCAACTATGGAGCCAGCTCTTCGCTACCAAGCTATCCAGTCGGGTGATATTCAAATCACGGATGCCTACTCGACTGACGCAGAACTTGCGCGTTATGATTTACAAGTTTTAGAAGATGATAAGCATCTTTTCCCTCCTTATCAAGGAGCGCCTCTCATGAAGGCTGAACTGCTAGAAAAACACCCTGAATTGGAAGGTATTCTCAATAAGCTGGCTGGTAAAATTACAGAAAGCCAGATGAGCCAGATGAATTATCAAGTCGGCATTGAAGGCAAAAAAGCGGAAGCTGTCGCGCGTGATTATCTGGTCAAGGAAGGACTTTTAAAAAAATAAGAAGTAAAAGAGTTAGACTTGTTAGGTCTAGCTTTTTTGCTTACCCGAGGATAGACAGACTACGGATTGAAGAAGATACATCAGCAATCTTCATCCATTTTTGGTATAATAAAGTATCAATTCATGGAGGTGTTCCGATGGCATCTAGTCAAGAATATTTGGATTTGATCCTGAAGCAGCTGCAAGGCTTAGGCCAAGAAATTAGCTTTCGAAAGATGATGGGAGAGTATTTGCTCTATTATCGAGATCGCTTATTCGGCGGGATTTATGACAATCGCTTGCTACTCAAGCCAGTCCAGCCAGCTCTGGTTCTCTTAGAAAATCCAGTCTATGAACTGCCTTATCCAGGTGCAAAGCCGATGCTTTATATAAAAGAAGTAGAAGATGCTGCCTTTCTCTGTAGTTTGATTGAGGCTATCTATCCTGTCTTGCCAGCAGCTAAAAAGAAAAAATAGTCTTTCCGTTCTAATGGATATTTCTAAAATTTTCCGTTTTAATAGACATTTTAAGAATTTTCCTTTATAATGGACTTAAAGGAGGTTTGATCAGCTATGCTTTATATTGCTCTTATTGGAGATTTGATTGAGTCCAAACAGCTAAAAAACCGCAAGCAGGTGCAGCAAGAGTTGCAGGAATTGATGGCGGTGCTAAATCGGGATTATCGAGATTATCTGGTGTCGCCTTTTACAGTAACGACTGGAGACGAGTTTCAGGCTTTGCTGCGGCCTAATCCTGAGATCATGCGGCTCATTGATCAGATTGCCTTAGGCTTTCCTCACCCGATTCGCTTTGGTCTTGGTCTGGGTGAGATTGTGACGGATATCAATCGAGAGCAAAGTATTGGCTCGGACGGTCCAGCCTACTGGAGGGCACGCGCAGCTATTAACGCAGTCCACGAAAAAAATGATTATGGAAGCAGTCGCATAGCTGTATCCTTAGGAGATGAAGAGCTCAGTCAGGCGGTCAATACGGTGCTGGCGGCTGCGTCCTTTATCCAGAGCAAGTGGAATGCTAGCCAGAGAGAGGTGCTCGAGCGGATGCTCATGGAATATATCTATGACGAGAATTTTTCTCATGGGGAAATAGCAGAGCTGCTGCAGATTAGTCCCAGTGCGCTTAGTAAGCGGCTCAAGTCGTCTGGTCTGAAGATCTATCTGAGAAATCGCCGTTTAGCTATGAGAATGATTCTACAGGCAGCAAAGGAGGCTGAACAATGACAAATTTTATGGGATTTTCAGAATTTTTCATGCAGAATCCGATTCTTGTATTGACTTTGCTGGCTCATGTACTAGCTGATTTTCAGCTTCAAAGTCAGAAAATGGCAGACCTCAAAAGCCGGCGGTTGAATTTTTTGATTCTCCACTTGGGAATTGTTCTATTACCCTTGTTTCTCTTGGGGATAATTTCACCTAAGTATCTGCCATATTTCGCCTTGGTCTGGCTCAGCCATGCGCTTATTGACTTCTTGAAATATAAGCTGAATTCTTTGATTGTCCATCGCCAAGCTCAAAAGTCAGCCTTTTTACTGGATCAGCTCTTGCATCTGATGAGCATTTTTACTCTTTATTTTCTCTTAGGACAGCGGCACATTCCAGCTCCTAATTGGCTGTCTGAGCGCTACCTCATGCTGCAGGCTCTCTTTTTCTTCGCCCTTACTGGCAAGCCGATTAATATCCTCTTTAAACTCTTCTTCAGCAAGTATCAGGCAGGAGAAGACAGTGGGGAAACTATTGCGGGGGCTGGTGCCATGATTGGGATTTTGGAACGCTTGATTATGGGACTTTCCCTTATTTTCGGGCAGTTTACTGCCATTGGGTTAGTTTTTACAGCTAAATCTATTGCCCGCTATAATAAGATCTCAGAAAGCCAGTCTTTTGCAGAATACTATCTGATCGGTTCACTCTTTAGCATGATCAGCGTTTTACTGACTTATGGCTTGCTTTATTGGTAATAAAAACTGAGGCTGGGATAGGATTCCCGGTCTTTACTCTAATTCTCGTTTGATACAAGGTAAGGAGAAGTCACATGGCAAAGGCCCTAGAAGATATGTCTTTAGAAGAATTATGGCAGTTGTTCCCGATTTTCTTAGAGGAGCACAATAAGGATTGGGCAGCTTGGTATGTAGAGGAAAGCAGAAGAATAGTAAATTTTTTGCCAGAAAATCAATTGTATAAGATGCATCATATTGGTTCCACATCTATTGAGGGGATATGGGCTAAGCCGATTATAGACCTTCTTTTAGAAATTCCTCGAAGTGAAGATATGGGGAGCATCAAGAGAGAATTGCTAGAGCATGGCTACCTGCTTATGTCAGAGTCAGAAGGTCGCATGTCTTTTAACAAGGGCTATACACTGCAAGGTTTTGCTGAACGAGTTTTTCACTTGCATTTGCGCTACTATGGAGACAATGATGAACTCTATTTCCGAGACTATCTGAAAGATCATCCAGCTGTCGCTAAAGACTACGAGCAGTTAAAATTAATCTTATGGAAAAAGCACGAGCACAATCGTGATGCCTATACAGAAGCTAAAACTGATTTCATCAGGCAGCACACGCAAAAAGCTAAAAAACATTATAAAAGAAAGTATGACGATAAAATTGAATAGCATGATAGTTCTTGGTGCGATGATTGTCTATTCAAGTTAATACGAATAAAAACAAAATAGATCCGATTTAATACAAATTGGATTTCTTTAAATTCTTTTTAAATAGAACACTGTCTTCTTTAGTTGTTTAAGGCTATTAGAAATGTTATAATACGATCCATACAAGATAGGAGGTGGAAAATGAGTAAACGGTCTATCATAGCACTCTCAACTTTTCTGTTCATTGCTCTTGTTAGCTTATTTCTAATCTACAATCGGGAAACCAAAGGATTAAATAGTAGAGACTATATTCAGTCAAGCATACCTACCTTGTTTTTCCACGGTTATGGATCGAGTGCTAATGCTGAAAAGCATATGGCAGAAGCGGCCAGAAAAGCTGGAGTTACTCAAACCATCATCACGGCTACAGTTGATAGTCACGCTCAAGTAACTCTTAAAGGAGAGATAACAAAAGATGCTATCAATCCAATTGTTATGGTTGAGTTCAAAGACAATCGAAATGCCAACTATGCTCAGGATGGAGAGTATGCGGCAGCAGTTGTTAGAGAGTTGCAAGCAAGGTATGGCTTTAGAAAGATGAATTTTGTTGCACATTCTATGGGAAATATGTCTATTTTATTTTACCTATTAGAGCATGCTCGAAATGAAGAACTTCCTCAGTTACAAAAGCAGGTAAATATCGCCAATCATGTCAATGGTTTGGAGGGCATGGATTTGCCAGCTAATTTGACCATTCTAGATAACCATACAGGGCAGCCTAGCGCCATGAGTGATAGCTATCAAAAACTTCTGGGCTTGCGCGAAATTTATCCGCAAGATCAAGTGGATGTTCTCAATATCTATGGAGATTTTAAAAATGAATCGGATGGTTCCGTCTTAAACGTTTCTTCTCGCAGTCTCAAGTATCTTGTAATTGACAATGCCAAGTCCTATCAGGAAAAAAGAGTGACTGGCTCTCTGGCTCAGCATAGCCAGCTGCATGAAAATCCAGAAGTCGATAGATTATTGATTGATTTTCTTTGGGGCAAATGATTTTAAGAAAAGCAGGCTATTCTTCGTCTGTAAGAAAACTTTAAGCATTTTGTACTATTTTGTTCTATGGAAAGTTTTCCTTTCCTAATTTAGTGTGACAGCGCAATCCGCTGATTATAATCGAAGCTTCTCTAAAACCTTATTGTTTAGAGATAGATTGAGGAGTTAAATGAAATTTAAGAAAACATTACTGACAGCAGGAGCTTTTCTAGCTACTCTCTTTACCGTTTCTACAGCAATGGCTGACACAAACGTTCAAAAAGTCATTGACGAAACCTATGTTCAGCCTGAGTATGTCTTGGGCTATTCCTTGGATGACAGTCAAAAAGAGCAAACGCTTCAGCTCTTAGGCTACAATGCATCGAGTGATTCTAAACCTCTGAAGACAATGACACCTGATGTCTATTCAAAGATTATGAATGTGGCAAATGATCCTAGTTTGCAGCTATATTCTTCTGTTAAGATTAAGAAGTTGGGCAACAAGAAGCCGCTTCAAGTTAAGATTGTTACGCCGCAAAACATCACCAAGGTTACAGAGGATATGTATCGCAATGCGGCAGTCACCTTGGGCGTACAGCATGCAGAAATCACAGTAGCAGCACCGATCCCTGTAACTGGAGAAAGCGCCCTGGCTGGTATCTATTACTCACTGGAGGAAAATGGAGCAAGCGTCCCTCAGGAAAATAAAGATTTGGCTCAGGAAGAATTATCCGCACTTTCAAATATCAACGCTGAGAACCAGGGCAAGGAAGGTTACGATGCTGATAAATTGAATGTGGCTTTGACAGATATAAAAACAGCAGTTGCTAATGCTAAAAAGAATAACAGCAACTTGACAGAAGCTGATGTCCGTAAAATCGTTGAAGAAACACTGAAAAACTACGGTCTCAGCAGTTCCGTCACAGCTGACCAAATCAATCTGATTATTAACTTTGCTGTCAATCTTTCAAACAGCGGAGTCATCACAAATTCTGATTTCACAAAGACGCTCACCGACCTGAAAAACAGTATTGTTTCAAAGGCTGGTGACACATTCAATAATATCAACCTTAACTTTGATGCAAACGGACTTCTTGAAGATGGCGGTAATTTCTTCAGCAATATCTGGAATGCAATCGTCAATTTCTTTAAGGGCCTGCTAGGTCAATAAGACTGTCTTTAAAATATAACTAAAAAACCAGCTAGAATCTAGCTGGTTTTTGCGTATTTCTTATTCCCACTCAACAGTTGCAGGTGGTTTGCTGGTAATATCGTAGACGATGCGGTTAACATGGTCAACTTCATTGACGATACGGACAGAGATCTTTTGCAGAACATCCCAAGGAATCTTGGCAAAGTCAGCTGTCATACCATCAATAGAAGTGATAGCGCGAATTGCAATTGTGTAGTCGTAAGTCCTACCGTCGCCCATAACACCTACTGAGCGAACGCCAGTGTTGACAGTGAAGTATTGCCATATGTCGCGGTCAAGACCAGCCTTGGCGATTTCTTCGCGGAGAATAGCGTCTGACTCACGGACAGTTTCCAATTTTTCCTCAGTGATTTCACCCATGACACGAATTGCAAGTCCAGGACCTGGGAATGGCTGCCGCCAGACAATTTCATCCGGCATGCCAAGTTCTGTACCCAAAGCGCGCACTTCATCCTTGTAAAGTGTATTTAGCGGTTCAATCAGCTCAAACTGCATATCTTCTGGCAGGCCGCCAACATTATGGTGAGACTTGATCGTTTGAGCAGTGTCAGTACCAGATTCGATAACGTCAGTATAAAGTGTACCTTGAGCCAAGAATTTTACATCTTTCAGTTTGCTGGCTTCGTCGTCAAAGACATAGACAAACTCGTTTCCGATGATCTTACGTTTTTGCTCAGGATCAGATACGCCAGCAAGTTTGTCAAGGAAACGCTTCGCTGCATCTGCTTTAATGATGTTAAGACCAAATTTTCCGCCCAGCATATCCATGACCTGATCTGCTTCGCCTTTGCGCAAAAGACCGTGATCTACAAAGATACAGATCAATTGATCGCCGATAGCTTTCTGCAAGAGGACACCTACAACAGAAGAGTCAACACCACCTGATAGGCCAAGCAGGACACGTTTGTCACCGACTGTTTCACGAATTTTTTGAATCTGCATATCAATGAAGTTATCCATAGACCAGTCGCCCTTAGCTCCACAGATATTAAGAGCGAAATTGCGCAAAATATCGTAACCGTACTCAGAATGACGAACCTCAGGGTGGAACTGGATTCCGTAGATTTTCTTGTCAGGATTTTCAATAGATGCAAAAGGACAGTCTGCAGATGTACCAGTACGAACAAAGTCTGCAGGAATCTCTGTCACCGCATCACCATGGCTCATCAGGACAAGCTGCTCATCTGGTGTGCCTTCAAAAAGAGGAGAAGTAGCACGTGTCAGTTTGGATTGACCATATTCACGATTGCCGGCATCACCTGCTGGCAATACTTTCCCGCCTAATTTATGAGTCAAAAGCTGCATACCATAGCAAATCCCTAAAATTGGAATCCCCAACTCAAAGATCTCTGGGTCAATATCAAATGAACCTTCTTCATAAACTGAGTTAGGTCCACCTGAAAGGATAATACCAACAGGATGGATAGCACGGACTTCATCCGCTGTGATCTTGTGGCTCTTGAGTTCAGAAAACACACCAATTTCACGGATACGACGTGAAATCAGCTGGTTGTACTGGCTGCCGTAATCAAGCACGATGATTTTTTCAACATCTTGCAATTCAGTTGTAGTTGTCATCTTTTCCCTTTCTTAAAAGAAGTAATCTTTTCCCCTCATTCTATCACAAAAATCGAATTTTTCCAAGGTTATAGGGCTAGCTGCAAGTAAAATAAATGAAAAGCTAGGACATTTGTTCTAAAAAATGATAAACAAATAGGATTTCCCTACATTGATTGATATTTAGTTTGACTTTTAAACTAATTGATAATACAATAAATGTATAAAAAAGCTGCTTAAAATCAGAAAAGAGGGCTATTGATGTTACCTGCTTATGTGAAAATACATGATCAAATAAAAAAAGATATTGACGAGGGTATTTGGGAGATTGGCGAGCGTTTGCCAAGCGAACGTGATCTTGCTGAAACTTTCGAGGTTAGCAGAATGACCCTGCGCCAAGCTATTACGCTTCTGGTGGAGGAAGGGGTGCTAGAGCGGCGAGTCGGCAGCGGGACTTATGTCGCAAGTACACGCGTTCAGGAAAAAATGCGTGGAACAACTAGTTTTACAGAAATTATGAAGTCTCAAGGGAAAATACCATCCAGCCAGCTGATTTCCTACCGTCGGACGCTGCCTAGCGAGCGAGAAGTCGAAAAGCTGGGCATCCATAAGACAGAGAACATCATCCGCATGGAACGGGTTCGCTACGCTGACGATATCCCCGTTGTCTATGAAGTTGCCTCAATTCCAGAGAAATTTATAAAAAATTTCAAAAAAGAAGAAGTGACCAGCCATTTCTTTCAAACCCTGCAAGAGCACGGCTATAAAATTGGCAAGTCCCAACAGACCATTTACGCCCGTTTGGCCAAGGAGAAAATCGCTAAATACCTAGGAATCCCCCGTGGTCATGCCATTTTAGGCTTGACACAAGTTTCTTATTTTGATGATGGAACGGCCTTTGAGTACGTAAAAAGCCAGTATGTCGGCGAACGCTTTGAATTTTATTTGGAAAACAAATAATTACATAATTTAAATTATGTAAAAAAACTGTCGGTCGGCAGTTTTTTTACAATTCTCTATTTTCAAACCTACCGAAAGAGTGGAGTTTAAAGGGATTATTTGGTATAATATTCTTTATGGAAATTGAAAAAACAAATCGAATGAATGCTCTGTTTGAGTTTTACGCGGCTTTGCTAACCGACAAGCAGATGAACTATATTGAGCTCTACTATGCGGATGACTACAGCCTTGCTGAGATTGCCGAGGAGTTTAATGTGAGCCGCCAAGCTGTCTATGACAATATCAAGCGGACAGAGAAAATTCTGGAAGACTACGAAATGAAACTGCACATGTACTCTGACTATATCGTCAGAAGTCAGATTTTCGACCAGATTATGGAGAAATACCCTGATGATCCCTATTTGCAGGAGCAGCTTGCGGTTTTGTCAAGTATTGATAACCGAGAATAAGACGGATAGAAACCTGTCCATTTCCATTATTTGATAATTAAGAGGAGAAACATTTATGGCTTTTGAAAATTTAACTGAACGCTTACAGAACGTCTTTAAAAATCTACGCAGAAAGGGAAAAATTTCTGAAAGTGATATCCAGGAAGCGACCAAAGAGATCCGTCTTGCTCTCTTGGAGGCTGACGTTGCCCTGCCTGTTGTTAAAGATTTTATTAAAAAGATTCGTGAGCGGGCTATTGGACACGAAGTTATTGACACGCTCAATCCAGCTCAACAGATCATCAAGATCGTAGATGAAGAACTAACAGCCATTCTAGGTTCTGATACTGCCGAGATTATCAAGTCACCAAAGATTCCGACTATTATCATGATGGTTGGTTTGCAAGGGGCTGGTAAAACGACCTTTGCAGGTAAATTGGCCAATAAACTCAAGAAAGAAGAAAATGCCCGTCCTTTGATGATTGCGGCGGACATTTACCGTCCAGCGGCTATTGATCAGCTGAAAACACTGGGCCAACAGATTGATGTGCCAGTCTTTGCCTTGGGGACAGAAATTCCAGCAGTAGAGATTGTCCGTCAGGGTTTGGAGCAAGCCAAGGCTAATCACAATGACTATGTCTTGATTGATACGGCTGGTCGCCTACAAATTGACGAGAAACTCATGCAAGAGCTAGCTGATGTCAAGGCTTTAGCACAGCCAAATGAAATTCTGCTGGTTGTCGATGCCATGATTGGTCAGGAAGCAGCAAATGTAGCCCGTGAATTTAACAATCAACTCGAAGTGACCGGGGTTATCCTGACCAAGATTGATGGGGATACCCGTGGTGGTGCAGCTCTGTCAGTCCGTCAGATTACTGGCAAACCCATCAAGTTCACTGGTACCGGTGAAAAGATTACTGATATCGAAACCTTCCACCCAGACCGTATGTCTGGCCGTATCCTCGGTATGGGGGATATGCTGACCCTGATTGAAAAGGCCGCTCAAGAGTACGATGAGAAGAAATCTCTTGAAATGGCTGAAAAAATGCGGGAAAACACCTTTGATTTCAACGATTTCATCGACCAGCTGGACCAAGTGCAGAACATGGGTCCTATGGAAGAATTGCTCAAGATGCTGCCTGGTATGGCCAATAATCCTGCTCTTAAAAACATCAAAGTAGATGAAAAAGAAATTGCCCGTAAACGTGCCATCGTATCCTCTATGACACCAGCCGAGCGGGAAAATCCAGATCTGCTTAACCCAAGCCGTCGTCGTCGGATTGCAGCTGGTTCTGGTAATAGCTTTGTCGAAGTAAATAAGTTTATCAAAGACTTTAACCAAGCTAAACAGATGATGCAGGGCGTCCTATCTGGAGATATGAACAAAATGATGAAACAGATGGGGCTCAATCCTAACAATCTGCCTAAAAATATGCCGGGTGGCATGCCGGATATGTCAGCTTTAGAAGGCATGATGGGCCAAGGCGGTATGCCTGATTTATCTGCTTTAGGCGGAGCAGGTATGCCAGATATGAGTCAACTTTTTGGCGGTGGCCTCAAAGGTAAAGCAGGAGAATTCCTCATGCGCCGCAGCATGAATAAAATGGCCAAGCAAATGAAGAAAAACAAGAAAAAACGGAAGTAATCGCAAACAAGTTACATAATTTATTTTATGTAACTTGTTTTGTACACTTAGGAAAAAAGAAATGAAAAAGTTTATTAAGTACCTGATTCAGCTTTACACCAAAATACAAAACAAACTCCCTTCCCATCCTATCAGCCATCTTCCCTTGAGTAAAGTTGATATTCAGCCAATCATCATGATTCCGGGCAGTTCAGCAACAGAGAATCGTTTTAACAAAATGGTCCAAAAACTCAATCACGGCCAGCATCCACACCATAGTCTGATTCGTATAAAAGTCTGGAATGACAGCCGCATGACTTATCGAGGGCATTTGAAGCTCAAGGATAGAAATCCCATTTTTGTGGTTGGTTTTCAGAATAATCGCGATGGTTACAAAAATATCAAGAAGCAGGCTGCTATGTTCAACGCCGCCATAACTGTTTTGCGAGAGAAGTACTCTTTTACCAGCTTTAAAGGGCTGGGACATTCTAACGGAGGCCTAGTATACACAGCTTTCCTGCAGCAATACCTAGCAAACCATTCTGGATTGGAGATGGAAAAGCTCCTGACTATTGGCAGTCCTTATAATCTGAACAAGAAAAATCTTAATCGTCGAGTCCCAATGTTAGATGACTTTGTAGCCAATCAGGAAAAACTGCCTAAGAAGCTGCAGCATCTATCGATTTTAGGAATATTTTTCCGGGATGGTGACGGAATTGTCCATAGAAGCAGTGTAGAAGCAGGGCGCCTGATTTACAAAGGCAAAATTGCTTCATACAGAGAGACTATCATCGCAGGAAAGGATGCTCATCATTCATCTCTGCCGCAAAATGATCAAGCCATTGATTTAATTAGGGAGTTTTTATTCTAATAATTATATTACATAATTTATTTTGGTGAAAAATTTAGAAAGACAATAAAACAATGAAAATGACAGACATTCTTCATAGGTATTATGGTGACTTTGATCTGATAAATGAAAGATGGAATGAAAACTATGAAAGCATTTTGATTAAGCCAAAGGATGATCAAGAATATAAAAGATGTCGTTTGGCAAAGAAAACACCTAAAAAAGAAGGCTACTTTACAGTCTTTTGGAAAAAAGACCAAGACAACAAAAATATTTCTTATACCGATGAGGACTTGGGTGATGAACTGCTTATTGTCGTGATAGACGGCTGTCATTGCGGTTTATTTATGATTCCCAAAGAGGTGACTATCAGTAAAAAAATTCTTTCTACAAAGGATTGTAAAGGAAAGATGGCTATGCGGTTTTATCCGTCCTGGTGCACAAATTTAAATAAAACAGCTCGGGCAACACAAAAATGGCAACTGGATTATTTTCAAAAAATCGAATTAGAAGAATAAGTTTTAGTGAAACAAGACAGAGTTTAGTTTCTTAATTCTGTCTTGTTTTAATTATCTGTTTTGTAGTAAAGTTAGGTTGCTTACTTCCCTCCAACATCTTTCCGAAAAACTATAATTTTCTTGAAAAATATATCTAGATATGCTATACTTCTTTTATAGAAAAATCATGAGGAAGATAGAATGAAACGTGAAATTTTATTGGAAAGAATTGATAAACTCAAGGCCACTATGCCCTGGTACGTTCTAGAATACTACCAATCCAAGCTGGCGGTACCTTATAGTTTTACGACCTTGTACGAATATCTCAAAGAATACGATCGTTTTTTTCGCTGGGTTTTAGACTCTGGTATATCTGATGTTTCAGAGATTGCTGAGATTCCTCTCTCGGTCTTGGAAAATATGACCAAAAAAGACATGGAAGCCTTCATTCTTTATCTGCGCGAGCGACCGCTTCTCAATGCCAATACAACTCAAAATGGTGTTTCCCAGACAACCATCAATCGGACTCTTTCGGCTTTGTCCAGCCTCTATAAATATTTGACTGAGGAAGTGGAAAATGATCAAGGTGAGCCCTACTTCTATCGAAATGTGATGAAAAAAGTTGCTACTAAGAAGAAAAAGGAAACTCTGGCAGCCCGTGCAGAGAATATTAAGCAGAAGCTCTTTTTAGGGGATGAGACGGAAGAATTTCTCCAATATATCGATACGGAGTACCCTATGAAGCTCTCTAATCGAGCTCTGTCCTCTTTTAACAAAAATAAAGAACGAGATTTAGCCATCATTGCCTTGCTGCTAGCCTCTGGTGTGCGTCTGTCTGAGGCTGTTAATCTGGATCTGAAAGACATCAATCTAAAGATGATGGTTATTGAAGTGACAAGAAAAGGCGGAAAAAGGGACTCTGTCAATGTTGCTGCTTTTGCCAAGCCTTATTTAGAAGAGTATCTGAATATTCGTAGCAAGCGATACAAGGCCGAAAAGACGGATACAGCCTTCTTTTTGACTGAATACCGTGGCACTCCTAATCGAATCGATGCTTCCAGTGTCGAAAAAATGGTGGCCAAGTATTCTGAGGACTTCAAGGTGCGGGTGACGCCTCACAAACTCCGCCATACACTTGCTACACGTTTGTATGATGCAACTAAATCTCAAGTTCTTGTCAGCCACCAGCTAGGACACGCCAGTACACAAGTCACTGACCTCTATACTCATATCGTCAATGACGAGCAAAAGGATGCTCTGGACAAGCTCTAGTTTACAGAACTAAAATTATGACACATGCAACAGTAAATGCTCTATGAACAAAAAATCATAGAGCATTTTTACTTAAATAGTATTTAACCGAATCACTTCATCGGCCTTTTCCCAAATCGCTGGGTTATGCGTTGCAAGAATCATCAATCGGTCGGGCTTTTTCAATGATAAAAGCAAGTTCATAATTTCTTGTGAAGTTTCTGGATCGAGTGCTGCAGTCAATTCATCTGCCAAAATCAAGGGAGGATCCTTGAGGATGACTTTAGCTAAGGCGACACGTTGCGCTTCTCCGCCTGATAATTCATAGATTTTTTGATCGAGTGTGAGATAATTCAATCCCACCTTTTCTAAGACTTCTTCTTCTCGCTGCTTCTTCTCTTGTTTAGTCAATTTTTGACCAATCATTCCAAGTTCTAAATTGGCAGCTACGGTCTCGTTTTCAAGAAGACCAAAGTTTTGAAAGAGATAGCCTAATTCATCCTTAAAAAAGTGATGAGATTTGATTTGCTTAAGCTCTTGCCCTCGGTAGTTGATGATTCCCTTATCATAAGGTTCTAGTTTGGCTAGAATATTGAGTAAGGTTGTTTTGCCACAACCGCTATTTCCGATTAGAGCATAGACCTTTCCTGCTGCAAATTGCAGATTGATATCCTGAAAGACAGTCCGTTCTCCAAATGATTTTGTCAGGTGTTCTATTTTGATCATATTAGGCTCCTTTCAGAATAATGGGCAAGAAATGATCTTCTTTATGCGAGCGGTAAAGGAGAATCAGCCATGCATTGGTCGCAAATAATAAGAGCGTGACGAGAGCGATCCACCATTCCTGTGTGAGAAAGAAAATCAGGACACTACCTAATAGCAGCATGACAATCTCTGATATGAGCATGCTTTGGTGAATTTTCAAAAAGTCCATACCCGCAATCTTCTTCAGGAATATCGGTCTTCTAAACTCTTCAAAATAGAGGAAATTCATGGTGTTAAAGAGTAGAATGGAGGTCGCCATTCCGAAGACACCGCCAGCAATGGCCATGAGGTTCTCTAATTGAATGGATTGCATCATCTGCTGATAGACAGCTGCTGCATAGTCGTATTGACTCACGTTTTTTTCAAGCCCATTCTCAGCTACTAGCTTCTTGCTTTTTTCAAGTCCATCAAAATACAGATAAGAATTGAGTTGAGAGAAATAAGGATTGTCGTAGCCACCAAAGCTTTTAGGTTGAACAACAACCAAAATCGGATCGGTCAAGAATTGCTGATAGTTCATAGGTGTATTGTTATAAATAAAGCGTTTTCGGTTGTTAGGAAGATAGGTCACCCGTGCTTTCATGGGCAACTGACTCTTTCCTTTATCATCTCTAGGAGTCAGATAATCTTCATACCGTTTTTTCAACTCCTCTTCTTGACCCTTCAACTTTTCAGGGAGCAAGAGTCCAAATTCTCCAGCTTGCAAGTGATTCAAGCGCTCTTTTTCCTCAGGGGAAACTGAGATCCTTTGGATATCAAGATAATTTGGAGTGACATACAGGGTATTGGCAAGAGGATCGTAATCTGTGATCGAAAGATTTTTCCCTGTTCTAGGGTCATTCATGAAGCCTTTTGAATCAAAAGATGTGAGCTGATGATGGACCAAGAGACTACCTTTTTCGATGCCAGACTCGATGAGCTTAGACCATTTGGCTCTTTTTTCACTTTGCATCTCTTTATTTGTATTCTGTGAAAGATCCTCCCGATTTACACCAATTTGAACCCAATTCGTCTCTTTAGACCAAGCTACTTTCCCCTCTTGGTAAGTCTGCCAGCTAGAACCATAGATACTGACCCGATGAATAGCAAGGCCAATGAGAGCAACAGCGAGAAATTGACAGGTAAAGAGAAAAACTAAAATCCTTTTTACTGGAATTTTCCCTTTTAAAAGGCTAACCAAGTGCACCGTCTGGATGCTGAATGNAAATATAAAGGACAGGAGAGCAGATACGATGAGCAAGAGCGTATTATAAATGATACTACTTGAAATAATGAAGGAATAGGCAAAGGGGGTTAATTGTAAGCAATAAATCAAAATGATTCCTAGGGCACTGGCTCCAATACATCCTAAAAGCAACTCTCTGCTATCTTCCATGAGAGAACGTCCAAAGAGTTGGTACCGTCTCATCCCTGCAATGTAACGAATCCCTGCACTCCTCAATTCAAGTGTTTTTTGAATAATGGCCAATGCACTAAAGCTAAGAATAAAAATAACCAAGGCTAAGGATTGGGAACCGGAACCAAAAAATGCCATAAAATTCTGCAAGAGATTAGGCTTATTCATGAAAGTCTTTGAGAAACCAAGTTCGTGTAGTTTTTGATCCAACTTTTCGAGTGGTAACTTCCCTGATAGGATATAGTAATTGGTAAGTAAGCTTTCCTTGGAAGCAAATTCTTTACCTGCTTTTTTGATGCCCTTTGGCATCTCTCCCTCTCCGTAGAGATCATAGGAGAACTTGACCTGACCTTGCGAATCCGTTTGTTGAATCTGACGAGCGATTAAACTATTATTTTCCTTTGCTAACTGATCTAAGTTGGACGAAAGCTCCTCATGGGTGGCAGTCCTTTCTTGTTTAAAGACTCCTATCACAGGTAGGCTTCGGTGGATGAGCGTATTTGGTGAAATAAAGGCAATCCAAAGAAGAAAGCTGGTGACAAAAAGATTAGAAAGGATAATAAAGACTCGTTTCATAAGCTCACACTTTCTAAAGAGAGGTTGAAGACAGATACTTCAAGCTTTTCAAACGATTCTATACATCTATAGAATACCATAAAAACAATATATTATAAACTATTTATAGGTAAAACTGAGTTTAAAAAAAGATCCGCAAAAGCGAATCTCTTATGTTTTTATCCCACTACTGCTTCAGCGATTTCTTCACGACTAATACCAGCAAAGTAGCGTGTGATGTCAATAGTTTCTAAAGCTTTAAGGACATCTTCACGTTCGTATTTCACTCCACGAAGGACATCTTCTACAGCTGCAACGTCCTCGATACCAAAGAAGTCACCGTAAATCTTGATATCTTGGATTTTTGATTCAATGACGTTGGCAAAAACTTCAACCTTACCACTGGTGAATTTTGTTCCACGACGGACGTTAAATTCAGGTGATTTGCCGTAGTTCCAGTCCCAAGTACCAAACTTGGTATCCTTGATGCGGTTGATTTCAGCTAATTCTTCTTTTGAGAAGACGTATTCAGTCATCTCTGGGTACTCTTTTTTCATGTATTCCAATAGCAAATCACGAAATTCTTCAACTGTAATTTTCTCTGGTAATTCATCGATAATATTGGTTACACGGGCACGGACGGATTTCACGCCTTTTGATTCAAATTTATCTTTTGAAACCTTGAGGGCATTTGCTAGGACTGACAAATCAACATCAAAGAGCAAGCATCCGTGGTGCATGATACGGCCATTGATATAGGCTTGGGCATTTCCACAGAATTTCTTGCCATCAATCTCAAGGTCGTTACGGCCTGTGAATTCAGCCTTTACACCAAGTTGAGCCAAGGTATTGATTACTGGAGTTGAGAAGCTCTTGAAGTCAAAGGCCTTGTTTTCATCTTCTTTTGAGATGATCGTGTAGTTAAGGTTGTTTAAATCGTGGTAAACGGCTCCACCACCGCTAATGCGGCGCACAACTTCAATACCATGTTCCCGCACATAGTCGCGGTTGATTTCTTCAATAGTATTCTGGTGACGCCCAACAATGATAGATGGTTTATTGATCCAAAGCAGGAAGATTTGATCCTCATCCAAAAGGTGTTTAAAGGCATATTCTTCCAAGGCAATATTAAAGGCAGTGTCGTTTGAATGATTGATAATATATTTCATGATATCCCTTTATACGATAGAGACTGGAAAATATCTTTCCAGCCTAGTCTATCTTTAAATTATTTTTTCTTAGGTGAATGGATGGCCATTCCTAGTACATCTGCAAATGCTTCGTACATCACTTCAGAGTAGGTTGGGTGTCCGTGGATGGTCTTCAGCATTTCTTCAACAGTGATTTCCATTTCGATAATACTTGATGCTTCG
This sequence comes from Streptococcus cristatus, assembly GCF_003943815.1. Classification (GTDB taxonomy): domain Bacteria; phylum Bacillota; class Bacilli; order Lactobacillales; family Streptococcaceae; genus Streptococcus; species Streptococcus cristatus_F. The sequence goes on from NZ_RJNA01000009.1 coordinate 22,303, forward strand.
TTGATCAATTCTGCAGCTGCAGGACCAATGATGTGAACACCAAGGATTTCTCCGTATTTCTTATCGGCGATAACTTTTACGAAACCTTGAGCAGCATCAGATGCAATGGCACGACCGTTAGCTGCAAAATTGAATTTACCAATGGCTACATCGTATTTTTCACGAGCTTGTTCTTCTGTGAGACCTACTGCTGCTACTTCAGGAAGAGTGTAGATGGCTGCCGGAGTCAAGTTCAATTTAGCAACAGCATGGTTTCCTTTGAGGGCATTTTCAGCAGCAACTTCACCCATACGGAAGGCTGCGTGNGCCAACATCTTAGTACCATTGATATCACCTGGTGCGTAGATACCTGGAACAGAAGTTTCCATGTATTCGTTGACCTTGATACGTCCACGATCCAATTCAAACTCAACATCTCCAATACCTTCAAGGTCTGGAACACGACCAATTGAGAGAAGAGCTTTGCTTGCGATGATATCATCTTTACCTTCAACCTTGATACGAAGGTGACCATTTTCCTCGATGATTTCTTGGAGCTTTGTGCCTGTCAAGATAGTCATGCCTTTGCGTTCCAAAATCAAGCGAAGATTCTTAGACACTTCCGCATCCATAGCTGGAACAATACGGTCCATCATTTCGATAACAGTTACTTTTGAACCAAATGTCATGAAGGCCTGACCGAGTTCGATACCGACAACTCCACCACCGATGATTACGAGGCTTTCTGGCACTTCGTTCATTTCAAGAATGTCATCGCTGGTCATCACAAGTGATGATTCCATACCAGGAACGTTAATCTTGCTAACTTTTGAACCACCAGCAAGGATGATCTTTTTGGTTTCAAGCAATTCTGAACCATTTACCAGTACATTCTTGTCTTTAGTAATGGTACCCACACCCTTATGAACATCTACGCCATAGCTGCGGAGAAGACCAGCAACTCCACCAACCAAGGTATTAACAACTTTAGACTTGGTTGCCAGGAGCTTGTCCATATCAACAGTAAAGTTTGGATTTTCAATGACAATACCACGATTTGCTGCATGACCGATATTTTCGATAATTTCAGCATTGTGGAGGTAAGTCTTAGTTGGGATACAGCCACGGTTCAAGCAAGTTCCGCCGAGTTCAGACTTCTCAACCAAGGCAATCTTGCCACCAAGTTGAGCCGCTTTGATGGCAGCTACGTATCCAGCAGGGCCACCACCGATAACAACGATATCGTAAGCATCATCGCTCTTACCATCTTCATTTGAGGCACTTGCTGCAGGTGCAGGGCTAGCTGCTGGCGCTGCTGCTCCTGCTGTTGGGATATTTTCGCCTTCTTCACCAAGGTAACCGATAACTTCCGTTACAGGGACAGTTTCGCCATCACCCTTTAGAATGGCAATCAGGTAGCCATCTTCTTCTGCTTCCAATTCCATGCTGACCTTGTCAGTCATGATTTCCAAAAGGATTTCCCCTTCTTTGACAAATTCGCCGACTTTTTTATTCCATTGGACAATTTGTCCTTCGGTCATATCCACGCCGGCTTTTGGCATAATTACTTCTAAAGCCATTTTTCTTTCCTTTTCTAATTAGTTCTTCATTTGCTGAGCGATTCTTTGCTTTTCAGACTAGCAAAGAAAATCTTATACCAACATTGAAATTGGGTCTTCAATCAGAGCTTTCAAGTCCTTCATAAACTTAGCTCCTGCCATTCCATCAACTACACGGTGGTCAATGGTCAAGCCCAAGCTCATAATTGGACGGATAACGATTTCTCCATTCACAACGACAGGTTTTTCAACCGTTGAGCTGACACCTAAGATAGCAGAGTTTGGCTGGTTGATGATTGGTCCAAAAGACTGTACACCAAACATTCCCAAGTTACTAATTGTGAAGGTCGAGTTTTGTAGCTCGCTCGGTGCCAACTTACCATCCAAGGTACGTCCAATTACATCTTTAAAGGCTACTACAAGCTCGGATAGGCTCATTTTTTCAGCGTTGTAGACGACTGGTGTCATCAGGCCATTGTCCATACCAACCGCCATAGCCAAATTCACATAATTGTGAGTGATGATCGTCTTACCTTCGTCCGTCAATGAAGCGTTGAGATAAGGGTGCTTCATCAATGTCTTGACAACAGCAAGAGAAAGCAGGTCTGTCACAGTTACTTTCTTGCCAGTTGCTTCCATGATTGGCTCTAGCACTTTTTTACGCAAGGCCAGCATTTCTGTCATATCGGCATCGTAGTTGAGAGTGAAGGTTGGTGCCGTCAGGTAAGATTCTACCATCCGTTGTGCGATAACCTTCCGCATAGGCGTCATTGGAATCCGCTCGATTTCACCGTAAGGAGTGAGGTTGTCTGGAACTTCTTCCACTTTCTCGATTTGAGCAGGAGACTTAATCGTATCCGACTCAATATTTTCAGGCAGAAAGGCAAGGACGTCTTTTTTCATAATCTTGCCACGATGGCCAGTTCCTTGAATTTCTTGCCAAGCGATATTATGTTCTTGGGCAATTCGTTTTGCCAGTGGTGAAATCCGCACCACGTTTGTATCTTTATAAGTTTCCACGTCTTCTTTGTGGACACGACCGTTTGCGCCTGAGCCAGAAACATCATAGAGGTTGATTCCCAAATCATCCGCTAACTTTCTAGCAGCAGGAGTCGCTCTTAGCTTATCATCAGCCATGACCTCTCCAATTCTAATTATGATACTAAGGGCACTGACTGCAAAGAAAAAATAGTTTCAATTCCTTCCAGTCGTAACCCTACAAGTTGTTTTAGTGCTATTTGTAACGACTATCAGCCATCACAAACGTTTTAACATCTTTGACCCTCTACACAAGATTAGATTACATAAAATAATCTATGTAATCTAATCCACGAGAAAGCCTTTTCTTTATTATACCTTATTCTTTATGATATGTCTTCCGAATAGCGTCTTTGATGCTTTCAACAGTCGGAATCATCGCGTTTTCCAAGTTTTGTGCATAAGGCATTGGGACATCTTCACCTGCACAACGGCGGATTGGTGCATCTAGATAGTCAAATGCTTCAGACTCAGCAATAATCGCTGAAATTTCACCAATGAAACCGCTAGTTTTGTGAGCATCATTGACCAGAACGACCTTACCAGTCTTCTTAACAGAATTGATGATAATATCCTTATCAAGCGGCACCAATGTACGTGGGTCAACGACTTCTACAGAAATACCTTCTTCTTCCAATTCTTCAGCCGCCTGCATGACACGACGCAGCATTTTTCCGTAGGTAACAACTGTTACGTCGGTACCTTCTTTTTTGATTTCACCAACGCCAAGCGGAATAACATACTCAGGATCGACTGGCACTTCGCCTTTTTGATTAAATTCAGACTTGTATTCCAAGATAATGACTGGGTTATTATCTCGAATAGAAGCTTTGAGGAGGCCTTTCATATCAGCAGGCGTGCCCGGAGCTACCACCTTAAGACCTGGAATGTGGGTAAACCAAGATTCCAAAGACTGTGAGTGCTGAGCTGCAGAGCCAACTCCGTTACCAGCCGCACAACGAATGGTCATCGGAACTTGCCCTTTCCCTCCAAACATGTAGCGCGTTTTAGCTGCTTGGTTGACGATATTATCCATGGCAATCACAGCGAAGTCCATGAAGGTCATATCGACGATTGGACGAAGGCCAGTCATGGCAGCCCCTGCTGCTGCACCTGAGATGGCCGCTTCTGAAATGGGACAGTCGCGTACACGCTCAGGTCCAAACTCTTCCAGCATACCAACAGATGTTCCGAAGTCTCCACCGAAAACTCCGACATCCTCTCCCATCAAGAGTACATTTTCATCGCGACGCATCTCCTCAGACATAGCGAGGATAATGGTGTCACGAAAAGACATAGTTTTAGTTTCCATTTTGATTTTCTCCTCTCTTTAATCTGCGTAAATATCTTCAAAGGCAGATTCAAGCGGCGGGAATGGGCTCTCTTCTGCAAACTTAACAGATGTTTCTACTGCTTCTTTGACTTGTGCTTGAATTTCTTCCAATTCTTCTGCACTTGCAATATTGTTTTCAATGAGGTATTTGCGAAGATTTTCGATTGGGTCTTTTTGTTTCCACAATTCCACTTCTTCACGAGTACGATATTTACCAGGGTCAGATGATGAGTGACCAAGCCAGCGATAAGTGATACTTTCGATCAAGACTGGTCCTTTACCACTACGAACGTGCTCGACAGCCTTTTGGAAGCCTTCATAGACATCCAGAACATTATTTCCGTCTTCGATGAACATGCCTGGAATACCATATGCAGCGCTACGTTGATGGATATGTTCTAAATTGGTCATTTTCTTAATGTCAGCAGAAATTCCATAACCATTATTGATGCAGTAGAAAATAACTGGCAGATTCCAGATAGAAGCCATGTTAACTGCTTCGTGGAAAACACCTTCGTTGGTCGCACCGTCACCAAAGAAGCAGACAACAATCTTGCCTGTCTTCTGCATTTGCTGAGTAAGAGCCGCACCGACAGCAATCCCCATACCGCCACCTACGATACCATTAGCACCAAGGTTTCCAGCGTCCAGATCGGCAATATGCATAGAGCCGCCTTTCCCTTTACAAGTACCATTGTACTTACCAAGGATCTCGGCCATCATACCATTTAGGTCAATGCCCTTGGCAATGGCTTGACCATGTCCACGGTGATTAGAAGTGATTAAATCATCCGGATTTAAAGCTAACATTGCACCAACGTTGGCCGCTTCTTCACCCACTGAAAAGTGAGTCATGCCTGGAACTTTCCCTTTTTTTACAAGTTGTGCAATTTTTAAGTCCATACGACGGATTTCTTCCATCTTACGAAACATCTCTAATAAGAGAGATTTATCTAAAGTTGCCATTTCTTTGCCTTTCTAAAACCCCATTCAATCGTGTGTACGGGCAACTGCAACTGTTTAAGTTGAACTAGGACACATGAATATTCCAAGCGCTCTAGCTGTCCTATCATTCCGAATGATACAGGGTATAAGCATTATTTATTTCCCTTCTATTCTAACGAATATTGTAAGCACTGTCAAAGTTTTTGCTCAAATTTTTTCACAAAGAAAAATCAGCATATCGCATAGATACGCTGATTGATAAAATAAAAATAAATATTTCACAAACTATCATTCTTAGATTTTTTGAATGGTTCAATAGATTCAAAACTATCTTCTCATTCTATTTCCGCAACATTATTATATATGCTGACTGGATGTTCACCGCTGTAAGGAAACTTTTTACTATAAAAGATCATTCTGCTTTCTTTCCAAAGTCAGCAATCATCTCTTCCATCTGCTCTCGACTTGGAGTGGTCAGCATGTAGAGGTAGTCACCTTGCAACTCTGCGAAGGCTGCTGGCATGTCTTTTTTGACTTTAAAGTTATCTCGATACTTCTCTAACAACTCCGCCTCTGAATAGGCATAATGTGAGCTTGCGCGACGAGACGTTGCCAGACAGAATAACGGCTCCATGTCTGACTCAGGGAAGGGCTCACCCGAAACAATATTCGCGTATCCACGATAGAGATCAATCGAATGAGCATAATTATAAACATCAATGGTGAAACCACCTGCTGGACGGTTATTGTATTCGATAGCTATGTAATCATCGTCTTTACGGAAAAATTCGATATGGAAAAAGCGCTCTTTCATGCCAAATTCTTGGACGATGGCTTCCCCATAAGCACGAAGTTTTGGATCCATCTCCTTGAGGACATAGTATGAATTATCCATTTTATAAAGCATGAGGTCTAGCGGTGTGTAGGCGTAGTCGAAAGTCGTTGAAAAGACTATATTTCCTTCGGAATCAATCAGGCCATCAAACGTACAGATCTCGCTAGAAGTCACAAATTTTTCAAAGAAATAGACAGTTTCCTGATCCCACTCAGCCTTGAAATGCTCGACATCTGCAGCTGTTTCAATTTTAAACGTGGCTGCAGCTCCTACCCCATTGTCTGGCTTGGCAATCAGAGGCAGGCCGATTTTTTTGACAGCCTGATCCACGTCCGATAGATTTTCGATAACTTGGCCTGGAACGACTGGCACACCAGCTTTCTGGAAGAGTTTCTTCATTTCAGACTTGAATTTGGTCTTTTTCAGGTCATTTGGCTTGGCTCCAAAAACGTTAAATTGTTCCCGCAACTGGGCATCTTGCTCCAGCCAATATTCATTATGAGATTCAATGCGGTCAATTGGTCCATGTTTGTAGAAAAGGAAGGCTACCGCACGTTTAACTTCGTCCAAATTTTCCAAATTGTCAACACGGAAATACTCTGTCAAAGCGTTCTGGAGACCTGGGCCCAACTGCTCATAGGGCTCCTGTCCGATACCAAGCACTGTAATACCCTTGTTAGCCAGCTCAATCGTAAACTGCTGGAAATTTTCTGGATAATAAGGTGAAATAACAATATAATTCATAGTAAGACTTCCTTTCTACTTAACATTTTAGAGGTTTAACTGGCTCAAGAAATAAGGCATCTGCTTGCGCCACCAAATCCAATCATGAGAGACATCATGGCCCCATTCAGCAAACCAAGCTGGAATATTTTTGTGCTCGCAGGCTTCTTTCAGTGTGTAGAATGAAGGCAGGCCATCCTGCTCCCAGTCGCCCAAACCAGTACAAACAATAATATCAGCTTGTCGATAGCGGTCAATAAACCAACCATCATTTTGATTCCATATATAGTCAGCTGGTGAGTTTTGATAAATGGCTTCGTCGTTCAAATTGTCACCGACAAAGAAACGTGCATCATAGACACCACTGAGGGCGATTACTTTATTGAAAACATCTGGATGCTGGAGGAAGAAATTGACGGCATGATAAGCGCCCATAGAGCAGCCTGTCGTCATCATTGGATCAAACCAGCCTGTCTTATGTTTGATAAAAGGAATCGCCTCTTCAATAACATAACGCTCATAAGCACGGTGCATCTCAGCACGGTCATGGGGATGTTTCCAGTCCGCCAGCCAGCTTTCGCTATCTACGCTACTTAAGGTAAAAAATTGCACCTTCCCTGTCTCGATGAACCAAGAGCAGGCCTCAATCATGCCGAAGTCAGCATATTCATTGTGAGAACCACCTGACGAGGCAAATACTACCACTGGAACGCCAGCATGACCGTAACGATTGATATACATTTCACGGTTCAAATGACCGCTCCAATGACTTAAAAATTCTACATGCATTTGTTTTCTCCTTTTAGCTTCTTTTCCTACCACTTTTCACTGATAAAGCGGAAACAGTCAGGTAGATTTTCCGCCCAGTCCACTTCATTGTGAATCGCTCCAGATTGGATTTTAATGTGCAGATTGTCCAGCACCACACCAGCAGCAATCAGCTGACGGTAATAACTGAGTGAAGAATCAATATAGGCTTGTTTGATATTGCCTGCCATGAGGGTCTTGTCAGTATCATCAGCTTCCTCTGTTCCAACATAGATGAAAACTCGCTGGTCTGGATGCAACTTCTGACGCTCTATGTAACGGTCAAAAGCTTCTTGGTGGAGCCAGTTGGCCGATGAAAAAACACCTAGACAGCCGACCTGATCCTGATATTCAATGCCGATAAACTGGGTAATATTGCCCCCCAGTGAAGAACCAATCATAGCCGTATGCTGGCGGTCAGGCTTAGTCCGATAGTTTTCGTCAATAAAAGGTTTGACGACATCCATGACAAACTCTGCGTACTCTGTGCCCTTGCCGCCAAACTGGACACCAGGAATATTGGACTCCTGAAACTTCCAAGCGGAATACTCATCCATCCGTCGTGGTCCATCATTATCAATGGCCACGACTATCATTTTTTCAATATCGGGATTGCGCTTGATTGTTGGAATCACTTTCCAAGAATGCCCACTGAAAGACTCCTTGCTATAGAGGACATTTTGTCCATCGTGAAAATAGACGACAGGATAGGTTTTTTTAGTATCTTGTTCATAATTTTTAGGGAGCAGCACTCGCACGCGCCGTTTTTGTTTGGTGTAAGGAACTACCAACTCATGAGTTTTCATATCAAGATAGAAATAGGATTTATTCATTTTCAGAAAACTTTCTATTTTCAAAATTTTTATTTATTATATCACAAATTAAGCAAAAAAGTTAGGAAATTCCTAACTTTTTAATGATTTTTATTAGATAATGATAGAAAATAGATTATTTATCCAAATAAGGCTGTAAATCCTTCAAAGCGCGTTCAGCAATCTTCTCATAGCGCTCTTTCTTATCACGAATCCGAGGCCCATCTAGCTCTTTGATAATACCGAAATTGACATTCATCGGTTGGAAGTGCTTGCTATCGGCGTGAGTGATATAATGCGGCAGACTGCCGATTGCTGTTGTTTCTGGGAAAACAAGTGCTTCTTCTCCATTGAAGAGTCGAGCGGCATTGATACCAGCAACCAGCCCAGAAGCTGCTGATTCGACATATCCTTCGACACCCGTCATTTGCCCTGCAAAGAAAAGATTGGGCTGTTTCTTAGAGCGGAAAGTCTGCTCTAGCAGATTCGGAGAGTCCATATAGGAGTTACGGTGCATGACACCGTAGCGGACAAATTCTGCATTTTCAAGACCAGGAATCATCTGAAAGACCCGCTTTTGCTCGCCCCACTTGAGATGAGTCTGGAAGCCGACAATGTTGTAAAGGCTACCTGCTGCATTATCCTGACGAAGCTGCACTACAGCGTATGGCGTCTTATATTCACCATCCCGAGGGCCTTGGTAATCATCTGGGTATTCCAAGCCAACCGGCTTCATCGGTCCATAAAGCATGGTTTTAATGCCTCGCTTGGCCATTACTTCAATAGGCATACAGCCTTCAAAGTATTTCTCTTTTTCAAAGGAATTGAGCGGTGCTTCCTCCGCATCGACCAAAGCTTCATGGAAATCCATAAATTCTTGCTTGGTCATCGGCGCATTAAGGTAGGCTGCTTCCCCCTTATCATAGCGGGATTTGAGATAGACCTTAGTCATATCAATGGTATTGACATCGATAATAGGCGCTGCTGCGTCGTAGAAATAAAAACCGTCGCCACCGTTGAGCGCGTGGATTTTTTCTGCCAAAGCATCGCTAGTCAGCGGACCTGTCGCAATGACTGTAATGGCATCTTCTGGAATTTCTGTGATTTCTTCACGAATGACCTCAATCAATGGATGATTGGTCACCAACTCCGTTACCATCTGAGAAAAAACTTCTCTATCAACCGCTAGAGCACCACCTGCTGGTACCCGAGTCGCTTCCGCTGACTTTAAAATGACCGAGTCCAACAGCCGCATTTCTTCCTTGAGCAGACCGACTGCATTGGTCAGTGCATCTCCTCTTAGAGAGTTAGAGCAGACCAGTTCTGCAAAGTCAGCAGTTTTGTGTTGAGGCGTTGATTTGACACCTCGCATTTCATAAAGTTTAACTGGAATTCCACGCTTAGCAATCTGATAAGCCGCTTCGCTGCCAGCAAGACCAGCACCGATAACATTGATATAGGATGATGACATGATACTCTCCCTTGGTTATTTCTAGATTTTCACTCTGACCATTATAACAAAAAGACAGTAAAAAAGACAGACAGGAGGATTCCCGTCTGTCCATCACTTTGTCATTTTTTCTAAATAAGCAATCTTAGCAAAATCCTTATGATTATTATTTTCATTTCGATAAGAATCTTGGGAAGAGGCACGGTAGATTGCTAAAAATTGCTCCGCAGTCGGCAGCAAAAACTTGACACCTTCATCTTCTTTTCGAGTCAGCTTCTCTAACGGCACACCTGAAAATGCCTCTAGCGTTTCCATGACCCCGAATTCAATAGACAAATCTTCTTTTTGAAATTCGTGCTCGTGCAGATCGACTAAACGATAACCTAGACGCCCCATCATGGGCTCGATCTTGTCCATATCATAAATACGCTCTTCGTCTGGTGCTTCCCAGCCACGCTCATCACCATGAACATGAATATCAATATCCCGCGCCTGCCAGTCCTGACCAGTAACCTGCTCCAGCCCCAAGGAGCCCATCAGCAGTGGAACAATTCCTATCTTGTTCAGTTGAGACGCGATTTTTAGAAATTCTGCAAATTTATCTGTCATAAAACTGCTCCTCTTCTTCAGGAGAAAATATTTTACGTAATATAAATTATGTAATAATAACTATTTCACTTTTTCTTCTTCGTAATCGCCATTGCTGCAGACCACTTGTTTGCCGCCACCACGAACTTTCTTTTCAATCAGATAATGGTCACATTTTGGACAGTTACGTCCAACCGGCTTGTCCCAAGATGTGAAATCACAGTCAGGATAACGATCACAGCCATAGAATATGCGATTTCGCTTAGTCTTACGCTCGATAACTTGCCCTTTCTGACACTGTGGGCAGGTCACGCCGATTTCCTTGACAATAGCTTGGGTATGACGACAGTCTGGGAAATTGCTGCAGGCATAGAACTTGCCAAATCGACCCAACTTGATGACCATGGGACTGCCACAGACCTCACAGTCAAAACCAGCTGGCTCATCCTTGATTTGGATTTTCTCCATTTCAGACTCAGCTTTAGCCACTTCCTTTTCAAAAGGCTTGTAAAACTCATCAATAACCTTCTGCCACTGTTCTTTTCCAACTTCTACATCATCCAGTTTTGCTTCCATTTCGGCTGTAAATTTCACATTTACGATGCCTGGGAAGAATTCGACAATCAGAGCATTGACTATTTCACCCAATTCTGTCGGTTCAAAGCGCTTGGAAACCAGTTTAACATAGTAGCGTTTCTGAATAGTCTCAATGGTCGGAGCATAGGTAGATGGACGACCAACGCCATTTTCTTCCAAAGTCTTGATGAGCGTTGCTTCAGAATAGCGAGCTGGCGGCTGGGTAAAGTGTTGTTCTGGATTGGTATTGACACGCTTGACGGTATCACCTTTTTCCATGTCCGGCAGCATTTTATTCTTGTCAGAGTCATTATAGATAGCCAAATAACCATCGAATTTAACTTGACTACCGTTAGCTGCAAATTGGACACCGTTTTGCTCTAATTTGACATTCATGGTGTCAAAGACCGCTGCTGTCATTTGGCTGGCTACAAAGCGATTCCAAATCAGCGTATAAAGCTTAAGCTGATCCTTGTCCAGATACTTTGCAATGCTTTCTGGTGTATTGAAGACACTGGAAGGGCGAATGGCCTCGTGAGCATCTTGAGCACCCGAAGCATTTTTCACCTTACTGCCATGTTTGGAATATTTAGCACCAAATTTATCCGTGATAAAGCTTGCCGCTTCATTCTGCGCTACTGGGCTGATCCGAGTCGAGTCGGTACGCATATACGTAATCAGACCTTGCACGCCAGAGCCGATATTAATACCTTCATAGAGCTGCTGAGCTACCATCATAGTCTTACGAGTCCGGAAATTAATCTTGTTAGCGGCATCCTGCTGCATAGAGGAAGTCGTGTAGGGCAGCGGAGCATTGCGTCGACGCTCTTTCTTTTCGACGCTGTCGACAGTAAAGTCATCACCCTTGAGGTGAGACAGGACTTCCTTGACATCTTCGTTATTAGTCAGCTTCATCTTCTTGCCGTTTATGCCGTAGAAGCTGGCCTGGAATTGACGAGTCCCCTTCTTGAAGGTTCCGTCAATTGTCCAGTACTCTTCCGGTTTGAAGGCGTTGATTTCATTTTCACGGTCGATAATCAGCTTGAGGGCGACAGACTGCACCCGACCAGCTGACAGGCCTTTTTTGACTTTCTTCCAAAGAATCGGAGAAATGGAATAACCAACCAAACGGTCCAAAACCCGACGAGCTTGCTGGGCATTGACCAAATCCATATCAATCTGACGTGGCTCTTTAAAAGCATTCTTTACCGCATCTTTGGTAATTTCGTTGAAAACGACGCGGTTTTTCTCTTTTTCATCTAGATTAAGAATGTGGGCCAAATGCCAAGAAATAGCTTCTCCTTCGCGGTCCGGGTCACTCGCCAGAAAGACTTGCTTGGCTTTCCTTGCTTCCTTTTTTAAGTCATTAATCAAAGGACCTTTACCACGAATATTAATGTATTGTGGCTCATAGTTGTTCTCAAAATCGATGGACATAGTGGACTTTTTCAAGTCGCGAATATGCCCCACACTGGCCAGAACTTTATAGTTTCGCCCCAGATACTTTTCTATTGTTTTTGCCTTGGCAGGCGACTCTACGATGACAAGATTTTTCTTAGTCGTAGACTTTTTCTTTGTTTTTGTTACCAAATTAGACACCTTCTATAAGAAATAAATCTCATAGAGTGTAAACTATTTTTTGATAGATGTCAACTCACAACATTCTCTATAGGAAAACTTGTTTTAGAATTGGAACTCAGATAGGACGGCAGAGCCTGATGTGATGCACTTTGCGCCCTCTTGAATCAAATGATGACAACCGTCAGATTTTCCATCCAAAATAGACCCTGGAATAGCAAAAACATCCCGCCCCTCTTCCATTGCCCGCTCACAGGTAATCAGACTGCCTGAGCGCATCTTGGCTTCTGCCACGATGACGCCTCGACAAAGACCTGCGATGATACGATTTCGCTCTGGAAAATGGAATTTCAATGGCTGTTCACTCGGACCATACTCCGTCAGCAATAAATGATTTTTGCCAATATAAGCCTGCAGTTTTTGATTGGCCTTGGGATAGAAGACATCTAGTCCCGTCCCAATGACAGCAATAGTTTGGCCACCATTTTGCAGGGCAGCCATATGAGCCACAGTATCAATCCCACGAGCCAGCCCGCTAACGATAACCAGTTCATTATTCAATTCCTTGATGATTTTCTGCACAGCAGCATTGCCCTGCTTACTGCTGTCTCGACTACCGACAATGGCTATCTTGGGCATTTCTAGCAAGTTTAGATTTCCTTGATAAAATAGCAAAGTCGGTGCATCGTAAATCTCGCATAGATCCCAAGGATACACATCATCCAAGATTGAAAAGGACGGAAAACGTTCAAATTCTTCTTTCAAAGCTGGTAGATCAAGTCGCTTGTATTTTTCCATAAAGAGTGCGGGATTACGACACTCAGAGACGACGGCCTTGTCTCGTAAAGATAGCTCTCCTTCTTTATTTTCTGCATACCTCAAGATATTTAAGACCTGTTGATTGGTCAAGCCAGCTTTTTTCATTTTATAAATTTCAAAATTATTCATTTCTATCACCTCACTTTCTTATTCGTAAAAAAGTTCAAAAAAAGAACTGCAATACAGTTCCTTGTTTCTTATTCGATTAATTATTGAGAAAATTGTTGAGTTCTTCTATTCTTCACGAACAGGAATTTCCTTAATAATCTTAGCAGGATTGCCGGCTAGGACTACATTATCGCCGAATGATTTAGTCACAACTGCACCTGCTCCGACTACGACATTATCTCCTAGCGTCACGCCTGGCAGAATGGTTACACCACCACCAGCCCAGAAATTGTCACCAATCTTAATCGGCACCCCGTATTCAATACCGGAATTTCTTTCCACAGGGTCAAGCGGATGCAACGGCGTCAGAAACTGGCAATTGGGCCCCAGCATGGCATTCTTTCCAATGGTAATAGGACAGACATCCAGCATAGTCAAATTCCAGTTGGAATAGAAATTCTCCCCCAAGTGAATGTTAACTCCATAATCACAGACCAAATCTGGATGCAACCACAGATTCTCCCCTGTACTGCCGAACCACTCCTTGGCGATAGCGCTGCGTTTTTCAACATCTCGTTCTTGGTTAAAACGATACTGAAACTCTCGCGAGCGAGCAGCCAACGCTCTCAATTCAGGATCTTGAGGGCTGTAGTTCTCTCCTGCAATCATTTTTTGGTATTCGCTAGTCACACTTGTCTCCTCGTAACGATTAGGATTTCTTATGAATTTGTCATAGATTTGATCGGTTCAAAACTTCTGCGATGAATCGGTGTGATACCGTATTTTTCCAAGCCTTCCAGATGTAGCTTGGTGCCATAACCAGCATTCTGGGCAAAGTCATAGCCTGGATAAACCTGATCAAATTCCGCCATCATCTTGTCCCTCGTCACCTTGGCTACGATAGAAGCCGCAGCGATGGACAGGGAATTGGCATCGCCCTTGATAATGGACTGCTGAGGCAAGGGCAAGTCTAACTTCATCGCGTCAATCAAGAGGTAATCTGGCTTAATCTTGAGCTGGGCTACAGCTTCTGCCATAGCTAGCTTGGTCGCTTCATAGATATTGACTCGGTCAATCGTTTGATTATCCATAATCCCCAGACCAATGGCTAAGGCCTGATCTAGAACTGCTTGATAAATTTCCTCATGTTTTTTCTTGGGAATCTTTTTACTGTCATTCAGACCTTTGATTTTGCAGTTAGGAGGCAGAATGACTGCTGCTGCGACTACTGGACCAGCTAAGGGACCTCGTCCGACCTCATCAATGCCAGCAATCGCCTGAAATCCTTGACTATAGAGTTCTTTTTCATAGCGCAGCATGTACTCTAGGCGTAAGTCTTCATCTAGCTCTGCTTGGATTTCTTTTTGGCGCTTGAGTAATAGCTTTTGAACACCGCTTCGCTCATCCTGCTTCAATTCTTGAAAAAGCGGATCCTGCAAGTCAGAAACTTGAGCCAGTTGCTCTTGGATTTCCTTAATCGTGGCCATCCAAATCCTCCAATGTATCCAGTGTATAGCGACCTAAGCGCCCATCACGCACTTCCTTGACAAAGAGACTGTAAAAGCGATCATAGTCCTCTCTAAAGCCCAATTTCTGGGTCATATCCATAATCATGTCTGGCGCTTCCAGCTCTAAATCCAACTGCTTAAAGCGCTCCTGCAATGCCTTCGGATAATGCTCTTTGAAATAATTGAGTCCGAAAATCGTGACCTCATCCATGGGCAGCAAATTATCCTTGATAGCACCCGTCAAAGCGAGCTTCAAAGCCACCATTTCATCTTCAAATTTTGGCCAAAGAATACCCGGTGTATCTAGAATTTCCAAATCCTTATTGGACTTGAGCCACTGCTGACCTTTGGTGACCCCTGGTTTATTGCCGACTATCGCGATTTTCTTACCAGCCAGTCGGTTCATCAGCGTTGACTTTCCAGCATTGGGAATCCCGATAATCATGGTCCGCAGAGTCTCGATTTGAATTCCTCTTTCTCGCTGGCGAGCGAGCTTATCAGCCATCAATTTCTTAGCTGCTTCGGTCACTTTTTTTACTGCAGATTGTTCCTTAGAGTTAATAGCCAACGTTTTGATTCCCTGACTTTCAAAATAGGCCCGCCATTCCTTGGTTAAGTTTGGATCCGCTAAGTCTGACTTATTTAAAATCAACAACTTAGGCTTATCTCCAACAATTTTGGTCAGCATGGGATTTTGACTGGACAAGGGCAACCTCGCATCCACCAAAATCGTCACAAAATCTACAAATTTAATACTTTCTTGAACCTGTCTCCGAGCCTTGGACATGTGTCCAGGAAACCATTGAATCGTTGCCATTAAAAACCTCTTTCTTACAATCTTCTAGTATCTCATTATACCAAAAAAATAGAGAATAAAATAGTAAAATCGCTCCCTCGAACTGATAGAAGCGATTCTCTATTCTTATAAAAATGATGGTTTGCGATCCTGCTTATCTGTGAATGGAACTCGCGGTTCACGAATCCTAGTCACATAATCAACAAACTCCTCGCCAGTCTGGTCAAACTCAGCAACTGCGAAAAACTGATCGTGGTAAAAGAAAAACTTATAGTGGTTTTCAAAAGCTTCTTTGAGCCATTTGTCCTTAGCAACGATTGAGCGCATCGGATAATCATCTACTGCAGCAACCCACAGAGGTTTCCGATGAGCATGAGTCAGCACCAAATCAGCCATATGAATCATGGTTTCCTCGCCCTGTTTAAGTAAGATGATGCTATGTCCATTACTGTGACCGCCTGTATGAACCATTTGAATTTCTGGAATGACGTTCAGATATTCAATAAAAGTTTCAACCTGATCCTGGATTGGCTCCCAATTTTCCTTCAGATAAGTTCCCCTTGTCCGACTATTAGGATTTCGCATTTCGTACCATTCCATCTCATTTACAAAAATCTTTGCATTTGGGAATTTTGAAACAAGCTGATTGTTTTCATCTAGTCTAGTCAAACCGCCAGAGTGATCATGGTGCATATGCGTCATTAAAATATGGGAAATATCTTCTGGCTTTAATCCCAAAAGTGCCAAGCTTTCTTCAACGCGGCTCTCAGAAAGAATACCGAGATTACGGCGTTGTTTATCAGAAAGCTTAGCCGTATCAAAACTCGCATCAATTAAATAATTCTGCCCCTTGTATTGAATCAAAATCGGATCTGTCAGTTCAGCCATCATATTTTCGTCTGTTGTTGGATAATAACGTGACCAAACAACCTTTGGTACCGGGCCAAACAAAGTGCCTGCATCTGTGAGCTTATCCGCTCCACGCAACCAAGTCAGCTTCATTTCCCCAAACTGATACTCTTGTAATTTGAGTTCTGTCATCTTTTACTCCTTTAACCATCTCTCTGCGATTTCTTTTCTGATCGAATTTCCTGACCGTCCATAATTTTCAATAATTTCAGCATCTTTAAAATAGCGTTTGATATTCACATGATCAAATTTTTGTAGAGGCCCGATAAGACGGAGAATTTCATCTGTAACCTCTAGCGCTACCTTAGTCATATATAGCTTTATCCGTGCAACAAACTTGGAATCTTCTTCTATTTGATTAGGATAGGATGAGAAATAGGCATCTGCAGCACAAATTTTATTGTATAGATCTGCAAACTTGTACTGATGCAACTCAACATCCATCAGTCGCTTGCCGAACCCCCTTTTTACACGTGCAAACTCAAGACCCTTATGAAAAGCACCTTCGGCAACTCCTAAAGCAACCGCACTCAAGCCAAGTTGCATATTTTTTATGATATCATTAAATTGCTCATTTCCAGCCAAGACTCCGCCTAATAAGGCAGATTCCGGCAGGTGCACATTATCTAAGGTAACAGAACTTAGTGGAAGTCCTAGTAAACCTTGCTTTTCTATCTGCTCACCAATGAGCACACCCGAAGCATTCGTCTCCACAATGAAGAAGCCGTAAGAATCAGGCTTTCCAGTTTCACTTACTTTAGCTAAGACCAAGAGAATGTCCGCAATACTGCTATTTGACACTTTGGCTTTTTCTCCCGAAAGTTGCCATCCCGTCTCTGTCTTGACCGCATTGGTCTCCAAATCTGCTAAACTATTTAGATGTTTGGACTCAGAAAATCCAAGACCTGCTTTACAAGTTCCCTTTACCAACTTGTCCAGATAACGCTCTTTCTGTTGCCCTGTACCAAACTTCAAAATCGGATAAACACCATAACAACCTTGGGTCAGCAATATAGTTGAAAGAGCTGGAAATTCATTCGAAATTATTCGAATAGAGCTGATAAAATCAGAAGCCAAAGCCTGATCGCCTTCTGACAAAATCGGTGAAAAAATATCCAAATCCGTCGTCATTACTTCCCAAATCTCCTGAGGAAAGTCGACTGACTCATCATGATTTTTCATGTAGTCTCTAATAGCTGTATTTACATATGAACTCAATGCTGCTGTTTTGGTACTGGACTTCATCATCAATTCTCCCCCCTATGGATGTGGCTCAGAAAGAGGCTGATAATAACCTTTTAAAAGCTCTTCATATACGTATGCTTCTACCTCATTGTAGCTTGCTTTATAAGGCCGGCAGAACCAAATATTGAAAGGCACCGGATCCTTAAAGCGCACAACCTTGAATTTATTCTTATCGACAAAATACTCTAAAGGACGAGGTAACAGTGCAATCATATCGTTTTGATAAGTTGACTCTATCAAGAAATCCCATGTCGATGATAAATAGGCAAAATTTGCTTTTATCTTTTTACTCTTTAATTTTTCAGTGATTAAATCGTAGGTTGTAAATGATTTATTAAAGGTTGCTAAACCGTACTGAGCGATATCTTTCCATTTCAACAATTCTTTGTTTGCCAAGGGATGATTCTTGTCCATATAGGCCACGTATTCATCAACTTGAATGATATACTGTTCATATTTTTTAGGATCCAGATTGGTAGGTTCGATTAGTACTGCAAAATTCAGATCCCCTGCAACCAGCTTTTGACGTAATTCATTACTTCCATCCTCAGTAACCTGAATGTTGACTTGCGGATTGTCTTGTAAAAATTTTGGTAAAATACTAGAAAAATATACACGTAAAATCAATGACGGAATGCCCAAGTTAAAGGTACCTTTTTGTTTAAGAGCTTCCATATGAATCATTGACTGCATCTCTTCATGCCGGTTGACAATCTCTGTGGCAAAACGGTAAATCTTACCACCAGCTTCCGTCAGACTCTCTAATCTTCCATTTCTACGATTGAAGAGCTGGACTCCTTCCGTTGATTCAAAATTTGTGACAAACTGACTCAAGGCTGACTGGCTGATATGAATTTTCTTAGCTGCGATAGAAAGATTGCATCCACATTCGACGATATTGATAAAGTAAGTCATTTGAATTATATCCACTTTTCGCCTCCCATCTTTCAAATTTCACGAGGTAATTTGCCATAAATAAAACAGCAACTGGCCCTCGAACCATGATGACCAGTTGCTAGTATTCTGATTAAAAACTAATCATCGCTCAAGTTGTTATAAACACATAGTAACACACTTTCAGAGAAAGAGGAGATTAATTGCTTACTAACCTTATTAGATTGACATCGTTTTCAAGTCTTCTGAAACAATTACTTCTCCTGCTGTCTTTTCAAGAACTTCCTCTAGGGTAACGCCGGGAGCAAGCTCTTTCAAGAGGAACTTACCATCTTGGAAACCAAAGACAGCCAACTCTGTAATGACTAAATCAAGAACTCCTTTGGCAGAAAGTGGCAAAGTACACTCTGGCAGAAGTTTAGATTGGCCATCGGCAGTAGTATGCTGGATTGCACCGATAACACGCTTCGCTCCAACCAACAAGTCCATCGCTCCACCCATTCCTGGGGCAAACTTACCTGGAATAATCCAGTTAGCAATACTACCATCTTGACTGACTTCCAAAGCTCCTAGCACGGTCGCATCAACGTGTCCACCACGGATGATTGCGAAAGAAGTCTGTAAGTCAAATAATGCTGCTCCAGGTAAGAGAGTGATTGGCGCTCCACCAGAGTTTGCTAGGTTTGGATTGTAAGTATCTTTCGTTGGTGTTTCACCAAAGCGAAGCGCTCCATTTTCAGCCTGAAGAATAACGTTTACTCCCTCAGGAATATAGTCAGCAGATGCGTTTGGAATACCAAATCCTAGATTGACAACATCTCCATCTTTAAATTCTTGTGCAACACGTCTTGCAATAATTTCTTTTGCTTTCATATTAGTTCACCCCCGCCAATTTTTTAGTCTCTGTCCAAAGATCACCCATCATCTTATGGTGTTCTTCTGGAGTCAAGCTTTGGACGACATAGTCAACAAGGATGCCCGGAACATAAATATCATTCGGATGAATTTCGCCAGCTTCAACAATTTCATTCGCTTCAACGATAACAGTATCTGCTGCGAGTGCTAATTGCAAGGAAATGTTTTTCGTAGTACCATCGATATACAAGTTGCCGTATTTGTCAGCTTTAGTCGCTTTGATTAAGGCAACATCAATTTTAAGTGGATCATAGACCAAGTATTCACGGCCATTACGTTCCACTTTTTCATAATCTTTTTCTAAGATTGTTCCGACTCCTGTCGGGGTCAAGACAGCTCCTAAGCCAGCTCCAGCTGCATGGAGACGCTCGACAACAGTTCCCATCGGTGTAAATTCGACTTCCATCTTCTTTTCAAAATACTCACGTTGAGCTGCTGCAGATGTTCCTACGTGGGCTGCAATATATTTTTTCACTTGGTGATTTTCACAAAGTCGTCCAACCCCAACTTCTTTACCAGGATGAGATGTTACCACCGATACCAAAGTCAAGTCTTGCTGGTTTTGTTTTACTAATTCTTCAATCAATTCAAAAGGTTCACCGACTCCGAGGAATCCAGAAATTCCAACGATATCACCCGATTTGACCTTAGAAATAGCGTCTGATAATGATACAACTGATTTCATGCTGATACCTCCTCTTTTACTTACGATTGAAAACAGCTTTGCGTTTTTCAACAAAAGCACGCATTCCTTCTAGTTTGTCTTCTGTAGAGAAGAGCAGGGCTTCTGCTTCTGTTTCCAGACGGATTGCATTTTTAAGAGGAAGTTCGGCACCAACTTGAATGACATGTTTTGCTTTTTCAACAGCTAACGGTGCATTCTTCATGATGGCTGCGGCTAATTCTTCAGCTGAAGACAACAATTCTTCAGCAGGAACCAGTTTGTTAAGAATACCTAAGTCATAGGCTTCTTGACCTTTCACTGTACGAGCAGTGAAGATAAGTTCTTTGGCACGGCTAGTTCCAATCAAGCGAGACATCCGTTGAGTACCAGCAAATCCTGGAATAATACCCAAGCCAACTTCTGGGAAGCCAACCACTGTTTTTTCAAATCCAATACGGATATCTGTTGAAAGTGCTAGCTCCATACCACCACCGAGTGCATAACCATTGATCACTGCAATCGTTGGTTGGCGTAAATCTGAAAGGCGAGTAAATGTATCATTTGCAAATGTCATGTATTCAAAGGCTTGAATAGGTGACATCAAATCCATTTCCTTTATGTCTGCTCCGGCGACGAATGCTTTTTCTCCTGCTCCAGTTACGATGACAACGCGAATTTCTTCGCTTTTCTCAACTTGATCAAGAACTTCATTCAAATCAGCCAAAACTTGAGAACTCAAGGCGTTCAAAGCTTCAGGACGGTTGATAGTGATATATCCAATCCCATTTTTAACTTCTAATAAAACAGTTTTACTCATTTTTATGCTCCTACTTATAAAATTGAATGACTAAGTATGATGTCAACAAATACTTAAACTACAAATGTAAGAGCTTACATTCTTATGATATACCATTTCTCACACTTCGTCTACTTAATCATCATTTATACATCGATAAGCAAAACTTATAGTTTTGATATTCAAATTAATTTTTCGAGAAATAAAACAAGCCCTATCAAGGCTTGTTTGCAAAAAACAGCTCATCGATAGGACTTGTTTATATAGTAGAAGCAAATGGAAAACTTCAAAAATGAACTAGATTCTAGCGTTCTACAATGACCGCTGTACCCATACCGCCACCGATACAAAGGGTAGCAAGACCACGTTTAACATCACGTTTTTGCATTTCGTGCAAAAGTGTTACCAAAATACGGCAGCCTGAAGCACCGATTGGGTGACCAAGAGCAATCGCACCACCATTTACATTGACTTTTTCAGGATCAAGATTCAGTTCTTTACCAACGGCACATGCTTGCGCTGCAAATGCTTCATTGGATTCAACCAAATCTAAATCTTCCACTGTAAATCCGCCTTTTTCAAGGGCTTTGCGAGATGCGTAAATCGGGCCACAACCCATAATTTTTGGATCTAGTCCAGCGCTTGCGTAAGATTTGATCGTTGCCAAAACTGGAACGCCCAATTCTTTAGCCTTATCAGCACTCATAACAACTACTGCTGCCGCACCGTCGTTAATACCTGAGGCATTACCAGCAGTCACAGTACCATCTTTCTTGAACACTGGACGCAATTTTCCCAATCCTTCAAGAGAAGCATCTTTTCTTGGGAATTCATCTGTATCAAATACGATAGGATCGCCTTTACGTTGCGGAATTTCAACAGGAACAATTTCTTCTTTGAAACGACCAGCTTCGATAGCTGCAACTGCACGTTTTTGAGATTGCACAGCAAAGTTATCTTGGTCTTCACGTGTAATGCCATATTGTTCAGCAACGTTTTCAGCTGTAATTCCCATATGGAAGGATCCAAAGGCATCTGTCAAGCCATCACGAAGCATAGTGTCTACTACTTGGGAGTCTCCCATACGGGCGCCCCAACGTTGGTTTGGAAGGACATAAGGAGCTTGGCTCATGTTTTCAGCCCCACCGGCTACAACGATATCAGCATCTCCGCACAATACAGCTTGAGCCGCCAATTGAACTGCTTTCAAACCAGAGCCACAAACTTTGTTAATAGTGAAAGCTGGAGAAGCTACTGGGACACCTGCGTTAACACTCATTTGACGAGCTACGTTTTGACCAAGACCTGCACCTAGAACATTCCCCATGATAACTTCATCAACTTGTTCTGGTTTCAAATTTGCTCGTTCAATAGCACTTTTAATAACTAAACTACCTAGATCAACAGCCGAAACATTTTTTAAAGTTCCACCAAAAGAACCTAAAGGTGTGCGGACTGCTGCTACAATAACTGCTTCTTTCATTTCTTGCTCCTTATATCTTAATATTTAAAGAATCCTTCTTTAGTCTTGCGACCAAGCTTACCAGCTTCAACCATCTTCTTCAGAAGTGGAGCAGGACGATACTTAGGATCTCCAAATCCATTGTTTAACACTCCCATGATAGCCAAGCAGACATCAAGACCGATCAAGTCAGCCAATGCCAATGGGCCAATTGGGTGATTAGCACCTAGTTTCATTGCTTCGTCAATTTCTTCTGCTGAAGCAATTCCTTCTCCTAAGATGAAAATAGCCTCATTGATCATTGGAATCAAGACGCGGTTCACAACAAAACCATAAGAATCTTTCACGTCTACAGCTGTTTTACCGATTTTTTCAGTCAATTCACGAACAGCTTTGACAACTTCATCTGACGTTTGAAGCGCACGGATAACTTCAACCAATTTCATAACTGGTGCTGGGTTGAAGAAGTGCATACCAATAACACGTTCTTGATGAACCGTCGCAGCTGCAATATCAGTAATAGATAGAGATGAAGTGTTTGAAGCCAAAATAGTTTGAGGGTCAGTCAACTCATCCAACTGTTTAAAAATGCTCAATTTGATGTCGCGATTTTCAGTAGCCGCTTCAATAACCAATTGAACATGTTTAGCATCTTCATAAGATGTAGAAGGAATCAGATTTGCCAAAATGCTGTTTTTATCTTCTTCTGACAAACGACCTTTTTCAACAGAACGAGACAATTGCTTAGTAATACCATCCAGCCCTCTTTGAACAAATTCTTCCTTAATATCATTGAGATAAACTGTGAAACCTGATTGAGCAAAGACTTGTGCAATACCGCTTCCCATTTGACCTGATCCTATGATCATCACTTTTGAAATACTCATTTTTTTCTCCTATTTACTATAAAAATATAAACTTCAAAAAGAAAGAATCGGAACGATTACTAGCAAATGCTGAGCAATCGTTCCAAATTCATTATTATACAAATGCTCCAACACCAGTAATCTCACGACCAACAATCAAGGCATTCACTTCGTGTGAACCTTCATAGGTATAGATTGATTCAGCATCTGCAAAGAAACGAGCAACGTCTGTCTCAAGTGTAATACCATTACCTCCGCAAGTTTCACGAGCAAGAGCAACTGTTTCGCGCATTACCAATGAGTTGTGCATCTTAGCAAGTGCAGAGTTAAGCATCAATTCGTTACCTGCTTCTTGCATTTCTGCAATACGAGTTGAATAAGCAATAACTGCTACAGCATTTGCTTGCATACGAGCCAATTTTTCTTGAACAATTTGGAATTTGGCGATTGGACGTTTGAACTGTTCACGATCTTTAGCATATTTAAGAGCTGCAACATATGATCCACAAGTCACTCCCATAGCAATGTGAGCAACGTCCGCACGAGTGAAGGTCAAGATACGGGCTACATCACCAAAACCATTGATATTTACCAAACGGTCTGAATCTGGAACCTCTACATTCTTCATGGTAATATGGCCATTACGGACACAACGAAGAGCAATCTTGTGTGGGATTGGTTCTGCATGATATCCAGGAGCTCCCTTACGAACGATAAAGCATTTCACTTTTCCATCTTCAACGTCGCGGGCAAATACTGGAACAACATCAGCTGTATCTGATCCACCGATCCAACGTTTTTCTCCGTTCAAGATCCATTTATCGCCAACACGCTCAGCTGTTGTAGCAAGACCTCCAGCAATGTCAGAACCTGACAACGGCTCAGTCAAAGCGAAACATCCTTGCCAGTCAAATGCAGCCAATTTAGGAAGGAATTCTTTTTGTTGACGTTCGTCACCACCAAGCAAGACTGTGTTGTAGCAAAGTCCACCATGAACTGTGAAGAAAGTTGCTATAGACGCATCAAAACGAGCTAATTCCAAATATAAGAATGCGATATAAAGTTCTGATGGTTTGTAGTTGCCTTCGCGACCTTCGAACAATTTAGGGTTGTTCATGATTTGAGCGCCTTTAGCAACTGCATAGAATTCTTCAAATGGGAAATCAGGTGCTTCCCAATATTCATTAATGACTGGACGAAGGTGTTTTTCAATCAAACGACGAGTTTCTTGTAATACTTCCGCTTCTCCCAATGTCAAGCCATCAGCATAGTGGAAAAGATCCTCAGGGTATAGTTCACGTAAAATTTCTTCTTTAGTTGCCATTTTATTGACTCCTTTTGTATAGTTTTTATTTGTATAAGAGCGCTTTCATTTTTATAGCTCAGTATTTGTTGACGCTTTCATTTTATATCTAATATGTCCTAGTGTCTACTTAAGAAAGATTAAGAAGAGCATAAGTCCAGATTATACATATTGATTTTACTGGCTTTGAAAGGTCTTTTTCTAATAAAAACTAGGAAAAAATCTTTGAATGCGGTTACAAATTTTAACGAAAAATCTACTTTGAACTGAATTTTTATATTGAGTTTTGAAAAAGAAAAAGCCCATCTGGGCTTTTCAGCATTTTTATCGGATTTGCTCAAAATGCAGATGGACAGCGATATGGTCACCGTAACCACTGCGTTCCAAATCACGCTGCAAGCGGTAGGAAATATAATGCTCAGCAATAGTGATATAGCCCGCTCCCAAGAGACGGTTTTCAACCATAGACTGAATCATACTGATAGTGGCACGCTCAACCTTGGCTTCTTCCAGATCTAATGCGACCTTTTTTGTCACCGAGGCTAGATTTTGACGGAGGTCGTCTGTCAAGACATAAACAGTCTGAGCTGCTTTTAATACCGCTTGATAGATTTTATCTGGGTCAAAGTCAACGACTTCCCCACTGCGTTTAATCACTTTCATAAAACACTCCTTTAATTATATATTTCTGATATAGTGTAAATCTCTGGCTTGACTGCTATCAATCCAATTTACAGTGGCAGACTCAAAGACAAAGCCTTCTTTTTCATAAAATGGAAGACCGATAGCATTTCCTTCCGTTACTGTAACGGCTTGCTCTCTGGCCTGATATTGTGATTTTTGATAACTTGTCAAGGTCTCCAGTAACTCATGACCGACTCCCAAACGTTGAGCCTGCGGCAAGACGTAGAGAACATAAACATTGGCTCTGCCATCCTCACTCATTCCACCACCAATGCAACCAAGCACCTGCCCATTCATTTCTGCCAGCCAATAGCCATTCCATTCAGGAGAAAGTTCTGTCAAGTCCTTCAGCAAACGTTCTTGGCTATAGAAAATGTCAAAGACTCGCTCTATGTAGGAAGATGAGTAAATATCTTTATAGGTAGTCAACCAAGTTTCTCTACATATTTTTTGGATTAGTTGCCAATCAGCCTTGCTTGCCTTACAAACCTGCATTATCATCACCTCTTAAGCAATAACTTACCCTATCATTATACAATTTTTTCTTGTTTTTTTCAAAAAGAATGAAACATTTAGAAAAAGGACTAGAGAGATGAACTAAACCTCAATCTTTAGAATGTTATCTAACGTTTGAGGCGCCATTCAACTGCAATCCTTTTGAAATATTTTTCAGAGAACTATAAGTACTGGTCCTTTTAGATCAAGCTAATAATACATATACTATATACCACTTTGCTCTAATACAATGTCTTGTTTCTTGTAACGATATTGCATTCTCCAATGATTTTCAGACACTTCTTCTAATTTCAGAGTTTTGTCAATCTTATTAAAAGGCAATTTCTCTTCCTCAACTTTCTTTAGGAGCTCAACCAATAAGTCTCCGCCAGCGTTTAGAGAAATCAAACTATCATCCTCACTATCGTGTTGAAGTAAAACTTTCTTAGTCGGTTTGTGGATGACATTATAAAGATTGAAAGCTCTTTTAATGTCAAAATTCTTCTCTTTGTCGGCTATCATTGATACAGTATGCAACTCTAACCGACCGATTTTAAAAGCCCCGAACAGACTGACAACAATCCCTAATCCAGCAAGCGTTTCCCAGATAAGAGAGAAAAGTTTTAAATCCCAATCTGTTATAAGGTTAAGAAGTAGATAAAGAGCCCCCAGACCAAATCCTAACAAAGTTAGACCTGCGCCATAAAAACTTGCCTTATCACCAGTTCGAATAATTGGCTTGTCGTAAACTTTCTTCCCCTCAAGTTTTTCCAGACTGCGCTTTGCTTTGTACTCTTCGATTCGTTGACTATGCTTTTCTGTCATACTATTTAATCACACCTTACTTATCTATATAAAATCTAAACCAAAATTGCCGATCAATAATCTGGTCTTAGAACCCCTTTAACAGTCTCTTTGGTCGCCTCATAATCGCCATCAACCACAACCTTGATAATACGTTTGGCATCTTCTTCAGGAGCTGGCACAAGCGGTAAGCGGGTTGGACCAGCTGCAAAGCCCATGTAATTGAGGACGGCCTTGACCGGAGCAGGGCTTGGGTAAGAGAACAGGGCATTGACTTTAGGGATGAATTTCCGTTGGATTGCTGCTGCTTTTTTAATGTCATTGTGCTCGATAGCATCCAGCATTTCAAACATTTCATCACCATTTGTATGAGAAGCAACGGAAATAACTCCATCAGCCCCCAGATTCATAGCATGAAAGGCATCGCCATCCTCACCCGTATAAATCAGGAACTCCTCTGGACGATGCTCAATCAAATAAGCCATATTTGCCAGACTGGTACATTCTTTCACGCCAATAATATTTGGGTGTTCTGCCAGCCTCAACATAGTCTCAGGTGTCATCTCAACCACTACCCGTCCTGGGATATTATAGATAATAATCGGCAGGTTTGAAGCATCCGCAATGGCTTTAAAATGCTGATACATGCCTTCTTGAGACGGTTTATTGTAATAGGGGACAATGGCCAAACCAGCCGCAAAACCACCAAAGGCATCTACTTCTTTGACAAATTCAATGGAGTCGCGCGTTTCGTTGGTACCGACACCAGCTATCAAAGGAACGCGCCCCTTGACAATATTTTGAACAGCCGCAAAAAGCTCTAATTCTTCATCGTGGGTCAGGGTTGGACTCTCTGCAGTCGTTCCAGCTAGCAAAATCCCATCTGTATGATGAGCCAAAAGGTGCTCAATCAAATCTGGAATGGCCTCAAAATTGATGGAGCCATCTTCATGAAAAGGCGTAATGAAAGCTGTGATGATTTTACAATTCTTCAAATCTGCGTATGCCATAGACTTACCTCTCTTTGTATGAAAAGAGGATTGAATGACAGATATTCAATCCTCGACCTGTCACGTATTTTTAGACAGCTTATTTTAATTCAAAAACGACTTCTTCTGTTGGACGAACCAAGCCACGCTCATGAAGAGTTTCAGCGATTTGGACAGAATTCCATGCCGCTCCTTTAAGAAGGTTGTCTGAAACAACCCACATGTGAATTCCTTTTTCTGCATCCAAGTCTTTGCGGATACGACCTACAAAAGTATCGCGTGAACCAACTGCATTAATTGCTTGAGGGTAGATTTGGTGAGCTACGTCATCTTCAAGAACAGCACCTGGGAAAGCTGCAATGGCTGCCTTGACTTCTTCAATTGGAGCCACTTCTTTCGTTTCGATGTAAACAGACTCAGAGTGAGCTGACAAGACGGGAATACGCACACATGTTGCAGATACTGCAATGCTGTCATCTTCCATGATTTTCTTAGTTTCCTTAGTCATCTTCATCTCTTCGTAAGTGTAGTCGTTGTCAGTAAAGACATCGATTTGTGGAAGAGCGTTGAAGGCAATTGGATAATGCTTCTTGTCACCACCAGAAGGTAGGATTTCCGCATGCAAATCACGTGGGGCAACACCATCATTCAACACTTCACGAAGTTCACGTTGCGTTTCGAGAATAGCTCCCATACCTGCACCTGAAACAGCCTGGTAAGTTGAAACGATGATACGGTCCAAGCCCCATTTTTGACGAACAGGCTCAAGAGCCACCATCATTTGGATTGTTGAACAGTTAGGGCAGGCGATAATCCCTTTATGCTGATCTAGTGCATGAGCGTTTACTTCTGGAACAACCAGAGGCACATCAGGATTTTGGCGGAAATATGAGGTATTGTCCACTACGACTGCACCAGCTTTAACTGCATACGGAGCATATTTTGCTGAAGTAGAGCCACCAGCTGAGAAAAGAGCGATGTCTACGCCTTCAAAGGCAGTTTCTGTTGTTTCTTCGATAGTAACATCTTGTCCCTTGAACTGAAGAACCTTACCAGCTGAACGAGCAGAAGCCAAATAACGGATCTTATCAATTGGAAGTGTTGATTCTTCCAGCATTTTAATCATTTGAGCGCCAACAGCACCAGTGGCACCAACTACAGCAACTGTATATCCCATACAATCCACCTCTGAATTTTCTAAAAATTTTGTATATTCTAGTATTATACTATTTTTAAGGAAAAATGCAAATATTTCTAAAGGATTATGTCCTTATTTTGTCGAAATATGCAGCTCTCACAATGCTGACCTCCTCAATATCAATGTCTCTAAGCTCAGCCGCGGATAACTGTCTTGCATTTCTAAGAGAAGTTTCAGGGTTTACAGATTTTGTTCTCACAAACAAAACTGCATCCATTGCTCTAAGACTTAACTTCGTCCTGCGGACTGGTTTCATCAAGAGCAATAGCACTCACGACGACGACCGTCTCAGTATCAATGTCTCTAGGATCAGCTTCGACCAATGGTCTCGCCAATCTAAGAGACATAGAAAAATCCCCAATCCGTAGACTGGGGATAAGGGCACTTTCGTGTGATCAGCAGGTTCACACAACTGATCAAGGTCCGCTCCTGCGTTATGACCTCCCATGCTTCAATTTGCAGAAAATCTGCATATCGACTCATCGCACCTATCTATCATAAGCTATAGCGTAGAAAATGTCAAGCCATAAAGATTGGTCAACCATCACAGATACTTACTTCCCTCTCGAATACTAAGTGCAGCCATTTCTGCCTGATGCCGCTCAATAAAATCTCTGACCCAGTCTGGATTGGTTTTGGAATAATCTCTCAGCGCCCAGCCGATGGCCTTGTTAATAAAGAATTCTGTTTGACCAAGATTATTCACTAAAATTTTCTCCAACAGCTCCGTGTCTGTTTCCTCTTTTCGCAACAGCTGATGATCAATAGCCAAGCGCCGCAGCCAGATATCCTCATCACGACTCCAAACTAAAATAATCTCTTTGGTTTCTGGAAATCGGGCAATGATGGATCCGACCAAGCGGTCCAAAAAGTCAATAGTATCCCACCAAGATTTTGTTTGGGCAAGCTTTTTCAAACGTGGCAAGTCAGATGGGGTCAAGAGCTTCTTGCGAATTTCCAGATAATCTAGCGCGGCATACTGCAATTCTCGATAGGGATTGTCCCAAGATTCATTTATAAAAGCCCAATCAATGACGGAGTCAGTCTGCTGTTTGCAAAAATTCTTTGCGAGTTTCCTCCTAGCTGGAGTCTTGACTCCTAGAAACTCAAATTTGTTTTTCATATAGGCTTTCATGGCTACCGCATCGTCAGGATTAGCTACAGCTTTCAGATTTTCAAGTAATTCCTCTACATCCATAGCTTACTCCAGCAATTCACGGTCGTAAATAGTGTAGTCACAGCGATAAATCAAGAGGCGCTTGCCGTCAATCAGCAACTCAGAGGTTTTGGGAGCATCAGATTTATCGAGAGAGACTCGGTCCCCAGCATAAGCTGCCAGTGGAGTGCCATTTTGAGAGCGAATCAGAATGACCTTCTTCTTGCCGTTAAAGTCGTTTTTAAAAGCAGAAATCATGCGATTTAAAACAGGGACTGCATGGCTATTCTCCTCAACATCTGCAGTCTTTTGATATTGAGCAAAGACATCTTTCAAGCCCTTTTCTTCTGCAATCAAGGAAGAGCCCACATGGTCAATCTCATACTTACCCAAGGTGATTTTGAGGACAGATGAGTCTTCTTTGGAATTCCCTTCTGCATCAACTGAGTCAAACTCCTCGTTACGCGAGATGGACAGGGACTTCCCTGACATCTGGTCTATGAGTTGGGAATTTTCATCATAGGTGCGAACCGTCATCTCCAGCCCCAGCCATTCTTCCTTGGCATTTTTGAACCAATTTTCAACGGCCTGACAACCGGTCAAGGTCAAAAGACCAATACTCAAAAGAGCTATTAATAGGTATTTCTTTTTCATTATTTATGCTCCATATTTTTTTCGTATAAGGAAATTTCTTTTGCAATTTGCGATTTGGCAGCTTTTCCCATCAACAATAATTTGATAGGCCTCATCACTTGCAGTCCTAGGCCACCCATTGTATAGTAAGATAGGCGATAGTAAAAATAATTAACAAATTCAATGATGGCAAACAACCAAAGTAAAACTCCAATAATAATATTACTGCTACTACTCACTCTAAAAGACCAGATCCAAATCGGTATATATGCAAGCAGCATCATTAAATCTAGCACTTTTAATCCTTTATAAAGAGGTACAAGTAGTTGAGCTTTCAGGGCCTTCTTCTTTTGGATTCGTCTTAAACAGTTAAGCCAATAGATGGAACCTTGAACCAATATCAGATTAAGAATTAACAATGGAAAATAAAGGACTGCACTAGATGTGGCAAATCGGGTCTCTGATTTCGTATACAGGACATACACGATACAAAATAACACAACACTTATTGATTCCCCTGAGGCAAGGTAAATTAATTCCTGTTTGAGACTTCTTTTTTTCAATGTTCATCCTCCTATGAGCAAAAACTAGGTGATGGGAATATGGCTTTATTATATCAAAATATCTGGAATTTAAGTCTAAAAAAGAGAGGCTAGGCTCTTTTTAGCCCAACCTCTTCTTATATCTTAAATTCAATTAGAACAAACCAATGGCTGTACCGTCTGCTGCCACATCCATATTAAGTGCAGCTGGGCGTTTCGGCAATCCTGGCATGGTCATGACATCTCCTGTCAAAGCCACGATAAAGCCTGCCCCAAGTTTTGGTACCAATTCACGAATGGTAATTTCAAAGTTTTCTGGCGCGCCTAAAGCAGCAGGATTATCTGAGAAGCTATATTGGGTTTTGGCCATGCAGATTGGCAGTTTGTCCCAGCCATTCTTGACAATTTCCCGAATCTGAGTCTGCGCTTTTTTCTCAAAGTTTACTTTTGAACCGCGATAGATTTCAGTAACAATCTTCTCGATTTTCGCTTCAATTGTTGAGTCATTGTCATAGAGACGAGTGTAGTGTGCTAGATTTTTGTCAATGGTTTTGACAACAGTCTCAGCCAGAGCCACACCACCTTCAGCGCCATCAGCCCAGACACTAGCAAGCTCAACCGGTACCCCGATTTCTGCACAGAGTTCCTTAAGAGCAGCAATTTCAGCTTCCGTATCAGAGACAAATTCATTGATAGCTACTACCGCTGGAATACCGAACTTACGGATATTTTCAACGTGACGTTTGAGATTGGCAAAGCCAGCTCGGACCGCCTCAACATTTTCTTCAGTAAGTGCATCCTTAGCAACGCCACCATTCATCTTAAGAGCACGAAGTGTTGCGACAATTACCACTGCATCTGGAGATGTTGGCAAGTTTGGAGTCTTAATATCCAAGAATTTCTCAGCACCAAGGTCCGCACCGAATCCGGCTTCTGTCACCGTATAATCAGCCAAACGCAGCGCTGTACTAGTCGCCAAGACCGAGTTACAGCCATGGGCGATATTGGCAAACGGTCCGCCGTGGACAAAGGCTGGTGTTCCGTAAATAGTCTGTACCAGATTTGGCTTAATCGCATCTTTCAAGACTAAAGCCAGAGCCCCTTCTACTTCAAGGTCGCGAACGTAGACTGGTGTGCGGTCATAACGATAACCGATAACAATGTTAGCCAAGCGATTTTTCAAATCTTCAATATCCGTTGCCAAGCAAAGAATCGCCATGATTTCAGAAGCAACCGTGATATCAAAACCATCTTCGCGCGGAATACCGTTGAGTGGGCTGCCTAAGCCAACCGTCACATGGCGCAGTGCTCGGTCATTTAGGTCCACAACACGTTTCCAGATAATACGACGTTGGTCGATACCCAGCTCATTTCCCTGATGCAAATGATTATCGATGAGAGCAGACAGAGCATTATTAGCAGTCGTAATGGCGTGCATGTCACCAGTGAAATGCAGGTTGATGTCTTCCATCGGTAAAACTTGCGCGTGACCGCCACCTGCTGCGCCTCCTTTGATTCCCATAACAGGCCCCAAAGACGGTTCGCGGATAGCAATCATCGTTTTCTTGCCAATTTTATTGAGCGCATCAGCTAGTCCAATGGTGATGGTAGACTTGCCTTCTCCAGCAGGTGTCGGATTGATTGCCGTTACCAAAATCAGCTTGCCGATAGGATTTTCTGCTACTTCACGAATCTTGTCAAAACTGAGCTTGGCCTTGTACTTTCCATACAGCTCCAAGTCCTCGTAATCAATACCAACCTTTTTTACTACATCCACAATAGGCTGTAATTCAACACTCTGAGCAATTTCGATATCTGTTTTCATTAAGGAACTCCTCTAATTTGATAAAACTATTATAACAAATATGATATAAAACTGCACATTTAAACTCCAATAGCAACATAATGTTCGGTAATTACTTCAATTTTTTTTTCATACAATACATCTTCTTTAGTGAAAAAATAAGTTTGACTAAATTGAACCTTAAGTTAATTTTATTTTACTAAATTCATTTTTTCTTGTAGAATAAAGCTATGAATATATTGATTACCTCTGGCGGAACGAGTGAAAAAATCGACCAAGTCCGCTCTATCACCAATCATTCGACGGGTCAACTTGGGAAAATGATAGCTGAGCATTGTTTGGCAGAGGGTGCTTCGGTGACTCTGCTGACAACGGCAAAAGCTGTTAAACCGGATCCGCATGAAAAACTAACGATTAAGATTATCGAAGATACAGAGCAGCTCCTGACAGCCATGGAAGAGCTGGTACCAGCTCATGATGTGCTCATTCATTCAATGGCTGTTTCTGACTATAAACCAGTGTACATGGCAAGATTTGAGGAGGTTCTTGCTAGTTCAGATGTGACAGAGTTTCTGGAAAAAAGTAATTCTGAAAGTAAGATTTCGTCTACTGATGACTATCAGGTACTTTTCCTCAAGAAAAATCCTAAAATCATCAGCAAGGTCAAGGAATGGAATCCCAATATTCGATTGGTTGGCTTTAAGCTCTTGGTAGGTGTTTCTAAAGAAGAGTTACTGTCTACTGCTAGAGCCAGCCTTGAAAAAAATCAAGCTGAATTAATTGTAGCCAACGATTTGACTGAAATTTCTAGCGGGCAACACCACGCCTATCTCCTAGGAGCAGTCACTATCACAGAAGCTTTCTCCAAGGCAGAAATTGCTGAACAATTGTTAAGCCATATCCAGAAAGGAGACAGTTCATGATCCATGTTACTCTCGCTGTCACGGGCAGTATTTCGGCCTATAAAGCAGCAGATATTACGAGCCAGCTGGGCAAGCTAGGCTACAGTGTGTCTGTTCTTATGACGGAAGCTGCCAGTCACTTTATCACCCCGCTGACCTTACAGGTTTTATCAAAAAATCCTGTTTCCCTTGACCTTATGGACGAGCCGAGGCCAGACAAAGTCAACCATATTGAAACCGGTAAAGAAACAAATCTTTTCTTAGTCGCTCCCGCAACAGCTAATACCATCGCCAAACTGGCTAATGGTCTAGCGGATAATATGGTAACCGCTACAGCCCTTGCTCTCCCATCTCATGTCAAAAAAGCCATCGCACCAGCCATGAATACCAAGATGTATGAAAATCCACTAACTCAGCACAATTTGGAAAGATTAAAAAAATTTGGCTGGGAGATTATCGAACCGCGTGAAGCTGTTCTAGCTTGCGGAGATCATGGGACTGGCGCTCTAGCTGATGTCAATATTATTATAGAAAAAGTAAAGGAAATTATAAATGAGAAAACAATCTAGTATCGCGCAAATTGCTATCTTTTTTGCTATTATGTTAGTGCTCCATCTGCTGAGCTCTGTTATTTTCAACCTACTACCGGTTCCTATTAAACCGACCATTATTCATATTCCAGTCATTATCGCTAGTATTATCTACGGACCGCGAATTGGAGCTGTTCTTGGAGCTCTGATGGGGGTAATCAGTGTTGTGACCAACACTGTTGTCCTGCTACCAACTAGCTACCTCTTCAGTCCTTTTGTAGAAAACGGAAGCATCAATTCATTGATGATTGCTATGGTTCCACGTATTCTAATCGGAATCACCCCGTATTTTGTCTACAAATGGATGAAAACTAAGCCAGGTTTAGTTTTAGCTGGTGCCGTGGGCTCAATGACTAACACCATCTTCGTTCTCGGAGGAATTTTCATTCTATTTTCATCTGTTTACAATGGAGACATCAGAGCCATGCTTGCATTGATTTTTTCAGCTAATGCAATCTCAGAAATGATTATTTCTGCTATCCTTACAGTTGCAATCGTTCCAGCACTTGAAAAACTAAAAAAATAATCACTTAAGTGATTATTTTTTTACTCTATTTTTGTTCACTTTTTCAAAGGATTTCATTATTTTTTAAGTCAGCACTTTCAAAAATTATGAAAATATGTTACAATGAAAGCGATTAAACAAACAAGAAAATCTTGCGGCTTATCCTTAAAGACGCGGTGATTTTCTATTTTAAATATAAAGGAGACTCCATCTATGACCTATCAAGAAAACTTCAAAAAATGGCTTGATTTCGCTGAACTTCCTGACTATCTTCGGAAAGAGTTAGAAGGTATGGACGAAAAAACTAAGGAAGATGCCTTTTATACAAACCTTGAGTTTGGTACTGCTGGTATGCGTGGTTTGATCGGTGCGGGTACCAACCGTATCAATATCTATGTTGTCCGTCAGGCAACCGAAGGTTTGGCACGCTTGATTGAAGAAAAAGGAGATGAGTTCAAAAAACGCGGTGTTGCGATTGCTTATGACTCTCGTCATTTCTCACCAGAATTTGCTTTTGAATCTGCTGCAGTCTTGGCTAAACATGGCATCAAGTCCTATGTCTTTGAAAGCCTGCGCCCAACTCCAGAACTTTCATTTGCGGTACGTCATTTGGGAACTTTTGCTGGTATCATGATTACAGCCAGCCATAACCCTGCTCCATTTAACGGCTACAAGGTATATGGTGAAGACGGCGGACAAATGCCTCCGCATGATGCAGATGCATTGACTGACTACATCCGTGCGATTGAAAATCCTTTTGCTATCGAGGTTGCTGATGTGGAAGCTGAAAAAGCTTCTGGCTTGATTGAAGTGATTGGCGATGCTGTTGATGCTGAATACCTCAAGGAAGTTAAAGATGTCAATATCAACCAAAAATTAATTGATGAATACGGCAAGGACATGAAGATTGTCTATACTCCGTTGCACGGTACTGGTGAAATGCTGGCTCGTCGCGCTTTGGCACAAGCTGGATTTGACTCTGTGCAAGTCGTTGAAGCTCAGGCTGTAGCTGATCCAGACTTCTCTACTGTTAAGTCTCCAAACCCTGAAAGCCAAGCAGCCTTTGCCTTAGCTGAAGAATTGGGCCGTAAAGTTGGTGCAGATGTCTTGGTCGCAACTGACCCAGATGCTGACCGTGTTGGTGTGGAAGTTCTTCAAAAAGATGGTAGCTACCTCAACCTTTCAGGTAACCAAATCGGGGCTATCATGGCTAAGTACATCCTAGAAGCTCATAAGAGTGCAGGAACTCTGCCAGCTAACGCTGCTCTCTGCAAGTCAATCGTTTCTACTGACCTAGTGACTAAGATTGCCGAAAGCTATGGCGCAACCATGTTCAACGTCTTGACTGGTTTCAAATTTATCGCTGAAAAGATCCAAGAATTCGAAGAAAAACACAATCACACTTACATGATGGGGTTTGAAGAAAGCTTTGGTTACTTGATCAAACCATTCGTACGTGATAAAGATGCAATCCAAGCTGTTTTGGTCGTTGCTGAGCTTGCGGCCTACTACCGTTCTCGTGGTTTGACTCTGGCTGACGGTATCGAAGAAATCTATAAAGAATACGGCTACTACGCAGAAAAGACGATCTCTGTTACCCTTTCAGGTGTTGATGGTGCTGAGCAAATCAAGGCTATCATGGCTAAGTTCCGTAACAATGCTCCAAAAGAATGGAACCAAACAGCTATTACTGTCGTAGAAGACTTTAAGGCTCAAACTGCTACTGCTACAGATGGTACTGTTACAAACTTGACAACTCCTCCAAGCGATGTGCTGAAATACACCTTGGCTAATGGTTCTTGGATTGCTGTCCGCCCATCTGGAACAGAGCCAAAAATCAAGTTCTACATTGCCGTTGTCGGCGACAGCAATGAAGATGCTCAAGCAAAAATTGCTGCTATTGAAGCAGAAATTAACGCCTTTATCAAATAAAATAATCTTATTAACCAGAGAATAAAGTTCAGATTCTCTGGTTTTTCGTTTCCAAATCATGCATTTTTCTACTTTTTATGGCATACTAGTTTTATCAAAAGAAATGAGGATTATTTATGGAACAATTTGCTCAAAATATTAAAGACTTGGAAGTCACAACTGTTGACCGAGCTCGTCAAGCGATTGCTGACAAAGAAACTGCAACTTTCTTTGTAGGTCGCAAAACTTGCCCTTACTGCCGTAAATTCGCTGCTACTCTTGCAGGTGTTGTCGCTGATACCAAGGCGCATATTTTCTTTATCAACAGCGAAGAAGCTAGCGAATTAGAGAAACTGCAAGCCTTTCGTTCAGAATACAGCATTCCGACGGTTCCTGGTTTTGTGCATGTTCAAGACGGCCAAGTTGCTGTTCGTTGTGATTCTTCTATGACTGCAGATGAAATTAAAGCTTTTGCAAACTTGTAAAATTGATTCAAAAAAATCTGAGACTCTTTAGGTCTCAGATTTTTTACTTATTTTTACGTTCCTAAAAGCCTCCCACATCTTCTGCTGGGGCTTGGCAAAGGGGTACTTTCCAAATTCTTCTGGATCAAGCCACAAGACCTCTCCCTCAGCTTCGTGCTGGCTATCCTTGACTCGACCATAAACCAGCTGGATATGCCACTTGCGATGACTGAAAACATGCTGCACTTTTGAAAAGGACTCTTGCTGCCAATCGACAATCAACTCATAATCCTGCTCAAAGCTTTCTTGAGGAGACAAGTCCAGACTGGGCTGATTTTCAGCGACTTCAAACAGAGACATCTGATTTTCAGTTTGAAATTCCTCGACTTCAATCAAGGGAAAATGCCAAAAACCGGATAACAAGCCAGCAGCCTCATTTTTTTCAAGCAAGAATTGTCCTTGCTCATTTTCGATAATCAAGCCTTGAAGATAGACTGGAACTGGCTTCTTTTTAGGTGCTTTAATCGGATATTTATCCATAGTTCTGTGCAAATAGGCTGCGCTGAACTCTTTTACAGGACTGTCTTCTGGATGAGGATTAACAGGAGCTTCAATATCTGACCCCAGATCCATCAGCGCTTGATTAAAATCTCCAGGTCTGTCTGGATCAATCAGAATCTCCATCATAGCCTGAAAGACCTTCCGATTACTAGGTTGACCAATATCTAAATCCACTTCGAATAATCGACTCAGCACCCGCATGACATTGCCGTCTACCGCAGGCTCAGCTAGACCAAAGGCAATACTAGCAATGGCACCAGCCGTATAAGGACCAATCCCTTTGAGACTAGCAATTCCCTCATAGCTATCAGGAAATTTTCCAGCAAAATCCGTCATTATCTGCTGGGCTGCCTTTTGCATATTTCGCACCCGCGAATAATAGCCCAACCCTTCCCAAGCTTTGAGCAGTCTCTCCTCTGGCGCTTGAGCTAAGTCGGCAACAGTTGGAAACCAGTCAAGAAAACGCTCATAGTAAGGAATCACCGTATCCACACGTGTTTGCTGCAACATAATCTCAGAAACCCAGATATGATAAGGATTGTTTGTTCTACGCCAAGGCAGGTCACGTTTGTTTTTATCATACCACGTCAATAATTTCTTGCGAAAAGAGGCTATTTTCTCCTCTTCCCACATTTCAATTCCAAATTTTTTTAAATCTACCATTTCTCTCATACTTAAACAGACTAAAAAAGATGAATCACTCATCTTTTTTAGTTATTTTATTGGTCAACACTTTGTGCAGCTGTAATCAGTGTTAAGTTATAAACGTCATCTGAATTACATCCGCGTGAAAGGTCGTTTACTGGCTTATTCAATCCTTGAAGAACTGGACCGACTGCTGAGAATCCACCTAAACGCTCTGCCATTTTATAACCGATATTTCCTGCTTCAATACTTGGGAAGACAAAGACAGTCGCTTTACCTGCAACCTTGCTTCCTGGAGCTTTCAAGGCTGCTGTGCTTGGTACAAAGGCAGCGTCAAATTGCAATTCCCCGTCAACTTCTAAGTCTGGGCGCAAGTCATGGACCAACTTAGTCGCTTGAACCACTTTATCAACGCTTTCTCCAAAGCCAGAACCTTTAGTTGAATAGCTCAGCATGGCAATCTTAGGATCAATGCCAAACATTTTGGCTGTCACTGCTGAGTTAATCGCGATTTCTGCCAAGGCTTCTGAGTCAGGATTGATGTTAATGGCACAATCACTGAAAAGATAGCGTTCTGAACCACGCACCATGAGGAAGGCACCTGAAGTTCTTGTTACATTTGGACGTGTTTTAATGATTTGCAAGGCTGGACGCACTGTAGCAGCTGTAGAGTGGATAGAGCCAGAAACCATACCATCTACGATACCGAGATAGACTAGCATCACCCCAAAATAATTAACGTCTGTTCTTAAAAGCTCAAGAGCTTCTTCTTCACTGATTTTGCCCTTGCGACGCTCTACAAGAGCCGCCACCATCTCTTCCATTCTGTCATAGTTTTTAGGATCT
Source organism: Streptococcus cristatus (assembly GCF_003943815.1). Lineage (GTDB taxonomy): Bacteria > Bacillota > Bacilli > Lactobacillales > Streptococcaceae > Streptococcus > Streptococcus cristatus_F. Next base: position 61,540 of record NZ_RJNA01000009.1, read on the forward strand.
ATGACTTCATATCCGTCCATAATATTTTCGATTTCCAAGTAAATACGGATCTTATCTGGATTCCCCAAAAGAACTGGTGTAACTTCTGATTCTTTGACTATGCGTTTAACCGCTTGAAGAATACGCGGTTCTTGCCCTTCTGGCAATACGATACGAACATTTTTACCAACAACTGAGTCTCTTAGACTTTCGAAAACTTCCATGAGTTTCTCCTTTAAAATTTTAAGTATTTTTTGTTAACAATGTAATAGTATTCTGGAAATCAATCGGCAACTGGGATTCCAATTGGAGCTGCTTTCCCAAAAATGGATTATAAAAAGATAAAGAGTGACAATGCAAGGCCTGACGTGTAATTCCCGCTTCCAAAGTCCCGCCATAGAGATCATCTCCAAGGAGAGGAAATCCAAGATGGGCAAAGTGCACACGAATTTGATGGGTTCGTCCAGTGTGCAAGTGAATATCTACCAAATAGATATTGCCAAACTGCTCCACAACCTTGTAGCTGGTATGAGCATACTTGCCATCCTTTGTCACACATCTGGTGATAATGCTGTCAGGATCGCGCCCAATTGGCGCAATTATATCTCCCTCCGGTTTAAGCTCACCGCTCCCCTGAACGAGCGCGTAATAGCGCTTTTCAATCATTTTTTTCTGCAGTTGCTTATCCAGTCTTGCATGAGCATAGCCATGTTTTGCAAAGAGCATGAGTCCACTGGTATCACGATCCAATCTCGTCACAATGTGAACCTGCTGATTTTCATAATCTTGCCGAATATAGTATGCCTTGACAAAGTTCGCCATCGTATTCGAATGGTTGACACTAGGGATACTAGCTACTCCGGCAGGCTTATCTAAAACTAGAAAGTGCTCATCTTCATACACGATCGACAAATCACGATCCACGGCTTCTAGACTTTCAAATCCCTTCTCAGAAGGGATATCTACTGTCACCTTATCGCCAATATCCAGCAAATAAATGGCATTTTGAGATTGACCATTGACAAGAATATTCCCCCCTGCAAATTTCACTTTGGCCAAAAGGGCTTTTGAAATTTCATGCTTTTTCAAAAAAGTTTTGACTTTGACATGCTCATCCGCAATAAACTCAAATCTCATTCTTGGCACTCCTCGATAAAGGAGTCTCTCACGCGATTCCAAAAACTGGTATGGCTTGGTGAAGCTACAAAGTTAATCTTATGATTATCGATTTGGTACTCGATACGGATAATATTTTTATAAGAAAACGTTTGATTATCGACCGCTATGGTATAGTAATCATTGCGTGTCGGCAGCAGCTCAATCTTATCTTTTTTAGGAACGATAACTGAGGAACCCAAAGTGCGATACACACGATTGTTGAGGCTAGCAATCTCTGTCACTTGCAAGGCTTCAATCGTTGGATGTAGAACAGCTCCTCCCAATGATTTATTGTAGGCTGTGCTTCCAGTAGGCGTTGAGACAGAAATCCCGTCGCCTCTAAAACGCTCAAAATGGACATTATTGATGACCACATCAACTACCATGGTTCTGTCGGAACGTTTAATCGTTGCTTCATTGAGCGCACGAATCGTCCGAGTTTCCCCATTTTCAAAGGTCAGCTTGACATTTAAAATCGGATAAGAGACCTTGGCACCTGTGTCTAATTTCAGATTTTCCACTAATTTATCGATTTCGAAGTCTCGGTAATCTGTATAAAAACCCAAATGTCCGGTATGGACACCGACAAAGCGCACCTTATCCAGCTGCTCTTCATATTTGTGAAAGGCTGATAGCAGCATCCCATCACCACCGACAGAAATCACGATATCTGGATTTTTGGGTGTCAGGATAAAGCCTGCTTTCCGCAATTTTTGCATCAGAGTTTGAAATACTTCCTCACTCTGCCTTTTGCGATTGCGGATAATCGCTATTTTTTTACCTGTATTCTTCATCTGTATCGTCACTATTTCCAACACCATCATTTAGCTTGCGGTGCAGAGGATCAAAGAGTGCTTGTGCTTCTTGGATGGCATCACGAATAGCTCCCATCTCTTCATCTAGCTGATAGGCGAGATTAGCTGTTGTCTCCAAGCGCCGTTTGATTTCCTCTGGAAATTCTCCTTTATACTTATAGTTTAAAGAGTGCTCAATCGTTGCCCAAAAGTTCATGGACAAGGTACGAATCTGAATTTCTGCCAAGATAATTTTATTTCCATTAATCGTATCTACTGGATATTCAACAATGGCATGGTAGCTACGGTAACCACTATCTTTTTTGTTTTTGATGTAATCACGCTCCTGAACGATACGCATATCTGTCCGATTTCGCAAAACTTCTAAAACCTCATCCACATCGTCTACAAATTGAACCATGACACGCAAACCAGCAATATCCTGCATCTCTTGGGCTAAGTTTTCCTCAGTAATCCCGCGAAGTTCCATTTTTTCCTTGATGCTTTCAATATGCTTTACGCGACCAGTTACAAACTCGATCGGTGAATGGCGTTGCTGTTTGCGATACTGTTTGCGAATGCCACGAAGCTTGATTTTCAACTCGCCAACTGCCTGAATATATGGATCCAGAAAATCTTCCCAATCTATTGTCATATACATACCTTGTCATCTATTCGTTTTTTGTATAAAATAAACACAGTTGTTATTATAACATAAAATCGCTTTCAGATAAAGAAAAGGATTTAAAAATGAACCATTTAGAAATTGAATACAAAACAATGCTAACAGAAGACGAACATAAACGACTTCTGACCTTCTTTGATCATGTCCAGCCAATTTTCCAAGTCAACTATTATATTGATTCGGCTGACTTTGCTCTTCGTGAAGCTCGTATGGCTCTGCGAGTCCGAACCACTCCTGACGCTGCTGAGTTTACTCTAAAAATTCCTCAAAAACTTGGAAATTTCGAATACAACCAAGCCTTGTCCGAAGATGAATTTAAGGAAATTACAGAAAATTTGCAATTTCCTCAGGGAGAAATCCTAGACAAACTTCAAGAGAAAAAAATCCCCGTTGATAAACTAACAATACTCGGAACCCTTGAAAATATTCGCTATGAAAAACAAGATATAATTGGCCTTTTTGCCTTGGACGAAAGTCGTTACTTTGGTAAAAAAGATTTCGAATTAGAGTTAGAAATCAATGATATCGAAGAAGGGGAGCAAAAGTTCAAAGACTTTTTAAACGAAAATCAAATCCAATATAAGCCTGGTAAAAGTAAGATTGCCAGATTTGCCGAAAACTTGTAAAAATGCTGAAATAATCTCATTTTTTTGGTAAAATAATATTTATAAATCTAAAGAGACAAAAAGAGGATGGTCATTCTAATGTCAGACAAAAAAAATATGAAGCTTTTCTCCCTCAATTCCAATCACTCAATTGCTGAGAAGATTGCTGAAGCTGCCGGAGTACCTTTAGGCAAGCTTTCTTCCCGCCAATTTTCCGATGGCGAGATTCAGATCAACATTGAGGAGAGTGTTCGTGGCTATGATATCTATATCATCCAGTCTACCAGCTTCCCAGTCAATAATCACTTGATGGAGCTATTGATAATGGTTGACGCTTGTAAACGGGCAAGTGCTAATACCGTAACTGTGGTTATGCCCTATTTCGGTTATGCCCGCCAAGATCGGACAGCTGCTCCTCGCGAGCCAATTACTGCAAAACTCGTGGCCAATATGCTTGTTGGGGCTGGCGTAGACAGAGTTATTTCACTTGACCTTCACGCTGTCCAAGTACAAGGCTTCTTTGATATTCCTGTTGACAACCTCTTCACTATTCCATTGTTTGCTGAGCATTATTGCAATATGGGATTAACTGGCGAGGATGTTGTCGTCGTTAGCCCGAAAAATTCTGGCGTGAAACGCGCTCGTAGTTTGGCGGAATATCTCGACGCTCCAATCGCCATCATCGACTATGGTGAAGATGAAGCAGGACGCTCCGAAGGATATATTATCGGTGAGGTTGAAGGCAAAAAAGCAATTTTGATTGACGATATCTTGAATACCGGTCGTACCTTCTCAGAAGCTGCTAAAATCGTTGAACGTGAAGGAGCTGTCGAAATCTATGCTGTCTCAAGTCATGGTTTATTTGCAGATGAAGCTGCAGACTTACTAGATAGTGTTCCTATCCGAGAAATCTTGGTGACTGATTCTGTTGATACCAAAGAAAAGACTCCGAAGAATGTTCACTACATCACAGCCAGCGAGTTGATTGGCGATGCTATCGTGCGTATTCAAGAAAGAAAACCAGTCAGCCCACTTTTTGCTTTTCAAAAGAAATAAGGGATAAATTTGTGATTTATTTAGATAATGCTGCTACGACTGCCTTGTCACCTGCTGCAATTGAGTCTATGACTCAGGCAATGACAGTCTTCGGTAATCCATCCAGTACCCACAGCCACGGGCGAGAAGCTAAAAAACTGCTCCGACAAGCTCGCGAAGATATTGCTAAAGTTCTACACACACAAAGCAAAAATATCCTCTTCACCTCAGGTGCTACTGAAAGCAATAACACTGCTATTAAGGGCTATGCCCTGCGCCATCAGAATCAAGGCAAGCATATTATCACTACGGCCATTGAACACCATGCTGTTTTAGAGCCCGTTGAATACTTGGTGGAGCACTTTGGTTTTGAAGTCACTATTATTCAGCCAGTAGATGGGCAAATCCGAACTGAAGATATCAAGAATGCCCTCAGACCAGATACTATCCTTGTCTCAGTAATGGCTGTCAACAATGAAACAGGCTATATTTTGCCGATTCAAGAAATTGGTAAATTGCTAAAAGATCATCCTGCTGCCTTCCACGTTGATGCGGTCCAAGCCGTCGGCAAGCTCCCCATCTATCCTGAAGAATGGGGAATCAATTTCCTGAGTGCATCAGCTCATAAATTCCATGGTCCAAAAGGGGTGGGATTTCTCTATGCTGACCAGATGGATTTTGATAATTTCATGCATGGCGGTGATCAAGAAAACAAGCATCGAGCGGGTACAGAAAACCTCGTTTCTATTGTCGGGATGGCAACTGCCCTTTCTGAAAATGTTGCCTACTTAGAGGAAAATCTTGAGCATGCCCAGCAGTTAAAAGATACTTTACTGAACAACATAGCGGATATAGACTACTACCTAAACGAAAGTCAGCCTAGCCTGCCTTATGTTATCAATATCGGATTTCCAAACCGAAAGAATGATCTTATCTTGCTTCAAATGGACCTTAATGGCTTTTCAATCTCGACCGGCTCTGCTTGTACAGCTGGTGCTGTTCAGCCCAGCCATGTCCTTCAAGCCTTATATGGCTCTAACTCTGAGCGCCTAAAAGAATCCATTCGCATCAGTGTGTCAGATCAAACAAACATCCAAGAAATCAAACTATTCAGCCAAAAACTAAAAGAAATACTAGGAGGATAAGATGGCTTTTCAAACATCTGTTAGCTTAGCAAACTGCGACTTCACCTACTCACTCCATCCAAATGTTAAGAAATTTACCTTGCGGGACAATACATTTGCTGAAACAAAAGTTGGTAATTACGAGCTTTCTCGCTTACTTGAAGCTGTCCCTAATAGTGGCGATGGATTCTTGCTTAAGATTATCGTCAATAAAGATCTAAGCGGAGTTAAAATCAATATTACGGACAAGTCTGGTTTAAGATTGGTTAATATCTTCAAATCAGAAAAACACCATATTATTCAGCAAAAATTCTATTTCTTGATGGATAGTTTAGTTGAAAGAGACATTTTTGAAAAAACACCCCAATAAGCGAAATTCTAAGAATTTTGCTTATTTCTATTATTTTAGCTATCTTTATTAGTATAATAATATTTTGTTCATCAAATTAGTTGATTTTTTCACAAGCTTTCTATAGAATAGAAGATAGAAAGGTCGTGATTTTGTGAAAACTGAAAAAAGCAATTCTATTCCACGTGCTACTGCTAAGCGGCTCTCCCTCTACTACCGAATTTTCAAGCGATTTAATGCAGAAAATATTGAAAAGGCCAATTCAAAACAAATCGCAGAGGCGATTGGAATCGACTCTGCGACTGTTCGGCGTGACTTTTCTTACTTCGGTGAGTTAGGTCGTAGAGGTTTTGGCTACGATGTCAAGAAACTAATGAATTTCTTTGCCAATCTTCTCAATGACAACTCGATTACAAATGTCATGATTGTTGGTGTCGGAAATATGGGCCGTGCCCTTTTACACTACCGCTTTCATGAACGGAATAAAATGAAGATTGTAATGGCCTTTGATACAGATGATTATTCTGATGTCGGAACCACCACAAATGATGGAATTCCTATTTATGGAATTTCTCAAATAAAAGAAAAGGTCCAAGAAGGAAACGTAAAGACAGCCATTCTGACAGTGCCGAGCGTTAAGGCACAAGAAGTCGCATCCGTCTTGGTTGATGCTGGCATCAAGGGAATTCTTTGCTTCTCCCCAGTGCACCTATCTGTCCCAAAAGATGTGGTTGTACAATATGTAGACCTAACCAGCGAACTCCAAACATTACTCTACTTCATGAGAAAAGATGATGAGTAAGGTAAGAAAGGAAACAGACACTTTATGAAAAAACCGATTATCGGTATAACAGGAAACCAAAGGGATATTCCCAACGATCAATTTATCCATATCAGTTATACTTCAACTGGCTTTATCGAGGGAGTCAATAAAGTTGGAGGAATCCCAATTATCTTGCCAATTGGTGATGAAGCCTTAGCTCACACCTATATTACTATGATCGATAAACTGATCCTTACCGGTGGACAAAATGTCCAGCCTCATTTCTACGGCGAGGAACAGACTATCGAAAGCGATGATTATCTGCTTCAAAGGGATCTATTTGAACTGGCTCTCATCCGAGAGGCGCGGAAACAAAATAAGCCTATTTTTGGCGTCTGTCGTGGTACTCAGCTTTACAACGTTGCTATGGGTGGCACACTTCACCAAGACATCGAGAATCACTGGCAAGATAGCACTGCTCAATACACTACACAGACTATGGTCACTAAAAACGGCTCCATACTCCATGAATTATACGGACCTACTTGTCAAATCAACTCATTCCATCATCAAAGTATCAAGGATCTAGCGAAAAATCTAGAAGTTATAGCCTACGATCCTCGGGATAAGGTCATTGAGGCTGTTACCTCGACTGATGGAAGTCCATTTCTTGGTGTGCAGTGGCATCCAGAATTTCTATTTCCCACAAGAACGGGGGATTTAGCCTTGTTTGATTATGTGGTTAACAAACTTTAGATCAAATCCGTTTTTTCACGATAACTATAATAATCATTTTTTGAAACAATTAAATGATCTAAAAGAACCAACCCCATTAGTTCACAGGCTTCTTTCATGTGTTTGGTGACCTCGTCGTCATTCTTACTTGGTAAAGTCACTCCAGAAGGATGATTGTGCACTAGTATAATAGTTGTTGCCAAGTGTTTGAGAGCATAATGCAAAATCTCACGTGGTTCAGCAATACTTCTAGTTACCGTTCCTACAAAGATTGTCTGCTGATGGATGATCTGGTTTTGACTATTGAGATAAATAGCAACCAAACATTCCTGCTTTTTATCTCCCAATTCGACCTGCATTTTGCGAGCTAGTTTTTGACTTCCAAGAATTTGCTCCCTCTCCAGCACTTCAGCCTTATTGATACGGCATCCGAGCTCAATAATGGCCTGCAACTCAACAGCCTTCACAGGCCCAATTCCTGAAATTGTCTGTAATTCCTGTAAAGTCAAATATTTCAGATCATTCAAACTAGAAATCGATGATAAAATCCTTTGAGAAACTTGAAAAACAGTTTCTTTTTTGCTGCCTGTTCGCAAAAATATAGATAGCAATTCCTGATTACTAAGTTTATCCGCTCCTTCTCTTATCAGCCGTTCACGCGGCATCATACTTATGTCATCCTGCAATGAAATACGATACATATCAACCTCCTTACTTATTAATTCGCTATTAAGTAAAAAAAAGAACCTAAATAAATGAACTACATACCAAACGTTTGATAATATATTTATCAATTGAGGTAGCTCANTTATTTAGGTTATTTTATTCTTAATTACTAAATATTGAAAAGGCAACAATTTTCTATACAAAATTATTAAAAAAACTCAATAATAAATCAGAACAAAACACTTGACAATATATATATATAATATAGATACTATTTAAAAGGAGAATTTTTATGAAGCAAAATGATGCTTATTCTGTAGTTATACAGACAATCAATGCGGCTAGCCAACTTCCAGTCGTGAAGGTAGATAGAGAAGAATTCCTTCGTAATCAATTTAAAGATAGTAGATATCTTGATAGTATTTTGGAACATGGGCCTCAAATAGTTTTCACACCAGAGGCATTGAGAAAAAGGGCTGAAAAAATAATCAAAGATAGCACCGCTAAAACCTCTTTCACTTCTTTTGTTGCTGGATTACCTTCAAATCCAGTTACTGCTGTAGTTGCTGGGGGAGCAGATATTGTTCAATATATGGGCTTTGCTCTAAATTTAGCTCAACAAATTGCTTATTTATTTGGAGAAGACGACTTATATAAAGGAAACTATAAGGAATTACCTGAAGAAGTACAAATACGAATCATCTCTTACCTTGGAATAATGTTCGGTGCAAGTGGAGCAACTGCATTGATTGCAAATGTTTCTAAGACAGCGGGAAAGAATCTTGGGAAAATGGTGGCTAAACAAGCATTAACTAAAACAGCTTGGTATCCTCTTGTGAAAAAAGTCGGAACAATTATTGGCGTAAACATTACAAAAAAATCAGTTGGTTCTATAATTACAAAGACAGTTCCAATTCTAGGAGGATTAGCTTCAGGAGGAATTACTTACTTTACATTTAAGCCGATGGGAACAAGACTTGCTGACACATTTGAAAAAATGTTAAAGGGAGAATATAAACTAGATCTTGGTATTGAAGATGAGTTAAATCCAGAATTCAAAGATAGCTTAAATGACAGCGAAATAATTGACGCTGAGTTTTCTGAAATTAAAGAGTAGATGTTCATTTTTAATTATAATCAATTACAAGCTAAGACCGTAGAAACGGTCTTTTTAATATAAATTGCTTAAATTTTAAAATTAAGTTTGAAATCATACTCAAAATAATCAAGAATGGCTGAAGTCCATTCTCTACATACAATCAATTTAAGTTGACAAGAAGATGAGATTTAAATACTCTCTTGAATTTATTAATGTTCTCATTCAATTTTCTATATACTTCTTTCTTAAACCCACGTTTTAAAATCTCAACCCAGACTTGCTCAATAGGGTTCATTCAGGTATCTAAGGTGGAATGGAGGTAAATTCTATATTTTCAGAGATATTCAAGGTTTGGATATCCACAATTCCATAATAATAGCGAAACTCACGAATATGCTGACCGGCTACATGAGAACGATAGCCCCTTGGATACGAGCATGAACCAATTTTACTAACACAATCGAAACCCGCCTCATCTTGATATATAAGACAGTTAGTTTGATAATTTTCCTTTGATAATTTTCCCATGAATAAAGTGCTTACTCGCTCTCTCCTTAAATTTTGTCTTTCAAGTATTATTATAGCTATCTTCAATCAAAAAACGAAGTAACTCTTGTTACTTCGTTTTACAATATTTCTTATTATAGCTGCATTTGATTATAAGATCGACTGAAAGCATCTAAAATATCTTTTGGTGCCTTGTCATAGTCAATCGTACTTTCAAGCGTTCCTTTAACAATGGTTCGACTGGTTGCTGCCGCATCTTCACATGTGACTAAAGTGATCTCAGCAACTCCCTCTGTGTCATTGATGACATCCACGCGCTCTGGTGCGACACTTTCTATACTAGAAATCGTATAGGTATAGATCTTATCCTTATCCGTGATATAGATTTTCATCCCTATTTTGGCACGATCTAGAGGCGAAAAGAGCATATCACTAGCTCCAGTAATTCCAAAGACGTGGTGGCTGGCCAAGGCATAATTTCCTTGTCCCATTTGTTGATCTTCTTTCATAGTGCCAGCACCATAGTAGAGTCCAACATTATCCAAACCTTTGAAAATTGGCAGATTCATCGACACTTCAGGAATCGAAATGCCACCGATAACTGGTAGTTTTTGAGCCTGCCACTGAGCATTGATCACCGCTTCTGTCGAAAGAGATTGAACTTCGCTAAACTCAAAACTCGACTCGACTGCCTTATTTTGCTTGATTTCTTCCTTGGAAACCTTGCTAACCTGGTATTGATTCGTGTGCCAAACCATAATCATATTTCGGATAGAGGAGTTAAAAATCAGAGCTAGGGCAACTAGAAATAAAAAGAAAACCGCACAGTTAATGATGAAATTTCTGAGCTTGAATTTCTTCTTAGATTTTTTCACATTCATCCTCCTCTTATTCTACTTCTTCCTCATCGTCTTTTTCATCAGGCGCAACCGTTGTAAAGGTGACAATCTGGGCATTTTGATCCAGACGCATAACCTTAACTCCCATGGTTGAACGACCTGTCTGAGAAATATTGGCCACGCTTGTTCGGATAATGACACCTGTGTTGGTGATAATCATCAAATCTTCCTCGCCAGTAACGGTCATCAAACCTGCCAGAGGTCCGTTCTTATCAGTGATATTGGCTGTTTTAATCCCTTTACCGCCACGGCCCTTGGTTGGATACTCACTGGCAAGAGTTCGCTTACCATAGCCTTTTTCGGTAATGACAAGCACTTCGTCACCCTCAGAAATCACACCAGCTCCAACGACCTGGTCGCCGTCCCGAAGATTAACTCCACGAACACCAGTCGCACTACGGCTCATGCTTCGGACAGCTGTCTCATTGAAACGGACCGAATAACCAAACTTAGTACCAATGATAACATCTGCAGCACCGTCCGTCAGAAAGACATTGATAAGCTCGTCTTCATCCTTCAAATTCAAGGCCTTGAGACCGTTTTGACGGATATTAGCAAATTCTGTTACGCTGGTTCGTTTAACTACACCCAAACGGGTTGTAAAGAAGAGGTAGGAATGATCGCTACTGTCTTGCTGGACATTAATAATGGTCTGAATGTTCTCTCCTTCATCCAGTTTCAAGAGATTGACCACTGGCAAGCCCTTGGCTGTCCGGCCATACTCAGGGATTTCATATCCTTTGAGACGATAGACTCGGCCCTTGTTAGTAAAGAAGAGCAGTCTATCGTGTGTACTAGTTGAAACCAGCTCTTTGACGAAGTCATCATCTTTGACACCAGTTCCTTGAACACCTCGGCCACCACGTTTCTGAGCAGTGAATTCTGCCTGATTCAGACGTTTAATATAGCCTTTATTAGACAAGGTAATCAAAACATCCGCTTCCTCGATCAAATCTTCATCTTCAAGAGAAAGAACTTCTCCCACCATCAGCTCAGTTCGGCGGTCATCAGCAAATTTACGTTTGACCTCATCTAGCTCTTCCTTGATAATTGCGACAACGCGCTCTGGCTTAGCCAAAATATCAGCCAAGTCCGCAATCAAGGCAATCAGCTCGTCATACTCTGACTGAATCTTATCGCGTTCCAAACCAGTCAGACGACGCAGACGCATGTCGAGGATAGCCTGACTCTGGCGCTCAGACAGCTCAAATTTAGCCATCAATTCAGCCTGTGCTTCTGCATCTGTCTCGCTATTACGGATGATGCGAATCACTTCATCAATATGATCCAGCGCAATCAGCAAACCAGCCAAGATGTGAGCTCGCGCTTCCGCCTTTTCTTTATCAAAAGCCGTCCGTCGAGTCACCACTTCCTTTTGGTGTTCAATATAGGCCGACAAAATCTCACGTAGAGACAGAATCTTCGGCACACCATTTTGAATAGCCAGCATATTGAAGCTGAAATTGGTCTGCATCTGAGTCAGCTTGAAAAGGTTATTTAGAATGACATGAGCAGAGGCATCACGGCGAACCTCAATGACAAAACGGACCCCTTCACGGTTAGACTCATCACGAACAGCTGTGATACCGTCAATGCGTTTTTCCTGCACCAGACGAACAATATGCTCATGGACCTTAGTCTTATTAACCATGTATGGAAACTCGGTTACGACAATTCGCTCACGGCCATTTTTCATCTCTTCGATTTCAGTACGAGAACGAAGAACAATTGAACCCTTGCCTGTTTCATAAGCCCGGTGAATACCAGATTTCCCCATCACCAGTGCTCCTGTTGGAAAATCTGGGCCAGGCAGGACTTCCATGATGTCACGAGTCGTTGCTTCTGGATTATCCATGACCAGCTTAACTGCATCAATAGACTCACCAAGATTATGTGGCGGAATATTAGTCGCCATCCCAACAGCAATCCCTGTCGCTCCATTTACGAGTAAGTTAGGGAAGCGAGCAGGAAGAACTACCGGTTCTCTCTCGCTGGCATCATAGTTGTCAATATAGTCAACAGTGTTTTTATTAATATCACGAAGCATCTCCAGAGCAATCTTGCTCATACGTGCTTCTGTGTAACGCTGGGCTGCAGCCCCGTCTCCGTCCATAGAACCGAAGTTTCCATGACCGTCTACCAGCATGTAGCGATAGCTCCACCATTGAGCCATCCGCACCATTGCTTCATAAATAGAGGAATCGCCATGCGGGTGGTATTTACCCATGACATCCCCTGTGATACGAGCTGATTTCTTGTGAGGCTTATCAGGCGTAACGCCTAGCTCATTCATGCCATAAAGAATCCGGCGATGAACCGGCTTAAGACCATCGCGAACATCTGGAAGAGCCCGAGCCACGATAACACTCATTGCATAATCGATGAAACTGGTCTTCATTTCGCTGGTCAAATTGACATCTACTAAGTTTCTATCTTGCATTAAAAAATGCCTCATTTCAATATTAAATCACTATCTCATTATACCACATTTTAGCTATATTTTCAGTATTTAAAACCGAATATAAAAACGTTTACATAGCCTTTTAGGGGTCAAAATACCACGGTGAGCCGTGACAAACTGTATCAAAAGTGGTAGAATGTAATTGTATGGGGAAAACCCCAAAAATAATAAGGAGATGTTTAGAAATGACTGCTACTAAACAACATAAAAAAGTCATCCTTGTTGGTGACGGTGCCGTAGGTTCATCTTACGCTTTCGCGCTTGTTAACCAAGGAATTGCACAAGAGCTTGGAATTATCGAAATTCCACAATTACATGAAAAAGCTGTAGGTGATGCGCTTGACCTTAGCCACGCCCTTGCCTTCACTTCACCTAAAAAGATCTACGCAGCTCAATACTCTGACTGTGCAGACGCTGACCTTGTTGTTATCACTGCGGGTGCGCCTCAAAAACCAGGTGAAACTCGTCTTGACCTCGTTGGTAAGAACCTTGCCATCAACAAATCAATCGTAACACAAGTTGTTGAATCAGGTTTCGATGGTATCTTCCTTGTTGCTGCTAACCCAGTTGACGTTTTGACTTATTCAACTTGGAAATTCTCAGGCTTCCCTAAAGAACGNGTTATCGGTTCAGGTACTTCACTTGACTCAGCTCGTTTCCGTCAAGCACTTGCTGAAAAATTGGATGTTGATGCTCGTTCAGTTCACGCCTACATCATGGGTGAGCACGGCGATTCAGAATTTGCTGTTTGGTCACATGCAAACATCGCAGGTGTAAACCTTGAAGAATTCCTTAAAGATACTCAAAATGTTCAAGAGTCTGAATTGATCGAATTGTTCGAAGGCGTTCGTGATGCTGCTTACACAATCATCAACAAGAAAGGTGCTACATACTACGGTATCGCTGTAGCCCTTGCTCGTATCACAAAAGCTATCCTTGACGATGAAAATGCCGTACTTCCACTTTCAGTCTTCCAAGAGGGCCAATACGGTGTGAAAGATGTCTTCATCGGTCAACCAGCAGTTGTTGGTGCACACGGTATCGTTCGTCCAGTAAATATCCCATTGAACGATGCAGAAACTCAAAAAATGCAAGCATCTGCTAAAGAATTGCAAGCAATTATTGATGAAGCATGGAAGAATCCAGAATTCCAAGAAGCATCTAAAAACTAATCAGAAAAAACATCTCCTGATAAAAGGGGATGTTTTTTTGTTTTATGTGGATCTGTCAGCAAAAATATCAAGCAAATAAGGAACAATCAGCTCTCCCTCTAAGTCCTCCAAAGAAGAAAGCCAAATAAAGTCTGTATGCTCTTCTGGATCCAATAGGATATCGCGCTGCTCTATAATCTTAGCCTCATAAACCAAGCGTGTAAAAACAGCATTTTTTCTTGAGTCAAACTGACTATCTTCATGAATGATCCTATCAATCCGAATCTTTTGATTAACCTCTTCCATAGCCTCGCGTAGAGCTGCTTCTCTGGGTAGTTCGTTCTCTTCTACGCTTCCGCCAGGAATATCCCAATAGCATGGATAGACATTAGGAAGGCCGCGCTTTATTTTAGAGCGTTTGATCAGCAGATACTTTCCGTCTTTCTCAATCAAGGTATGAGCGATTAGCTTCACTGCCATGGCAATCTCCTCCCTTAGACAATAAAAAAGGACTCTCACGAGTCCGAGCTTCAGTCATCCACCCTGAGAGAATCGAACTCCCATCTCAAGAACCGGAATCTTACGTGATATCCATTACACTAAGGGTGGCAACTTATTTATTATAACCAATTTTTCACAAAAAAACAAGCCTAAATAGCTCCTTTTATAAAATTCTTAATGTAGATCAAATCAAAAAGATTAACTTTCTTTGAAAGTTAATCTTTTTAAACTCTTATTTCTTTTCAATATGATCTGCTAGTTCTTCTTGGGCTTTTTTGTTAGATTCCAACGTTTTTTCTTGCCATTTCTTCTTAGCTTCTTCATATTCTTTGGTCGTTACAATCTCGCTTCTGAGCTTTGTATATTTAAAGTTGAAGCCGGATCCCTTGATTCCAACGAGTGAATAGGCACGACTGAAAGGTTTGGACTTACTTACAGAAGGACTACCGCCTCCTGAAATGGTCGGCATGATAATCCCACTATCCAGCAACCAAGCTTGTGCATCCGCATATTTTTCATAGCGAACTTTCACATCTGTTGTTTCAGCATTTGCTTCTTCCAACATCTTAGTATAAGTGTCCAAGCCCAGCTCTTTCATCTTGTCCATATCTTGGCCTGGCTCAAAACCAAAGTTTTGCAAGCTAGCGCCATTATTTACATTTAGAGTATCTAAGTAGGTAGATGGGTCTTGATAGTCAGCTGACCAGCCCCCTGTATAGAAGTCATAGTCCTTTTGAGCTGCAGTATTTGCAAAATAGGTGATATTGTTCAAATCATCCACACTAATCTTCTGCAGGTCAATCACTACATTTTCTGCACCCAAGGTTGATTCAATTGATTGTTTTACTGAGCTTGCCCATTGGATACTCACCTTGTCAGCCTGGTCTACAGGAAGGTCCAAATGAATTGGGAATTGAACTCCCTTAGACTCTAAAGCTTCCTTAGCTTTAGCAAATCTTGCCTTAGCTTTTTCTGGATTATAATAAGCATCTTGAGCATCTGTCAGGTCGATATTCGCCCATTCTGTACCATAATTCACTAATTTAGAGGCAACAACTTGGCCAAAAGTTTGATCGCCAATTTGAACAAATGTTGGAGGGACAAGCGTATTTCTCAACAGCTTGGTAGCTCCATCTTTACCATTACTTTGCGCACCATAAGAAGTCCGGTCAAGGGCAAAATTGACGGCCTGACGGAAGTCCTTATTTAAAACCGCTTCTTTTGTTGCATTCTTTTGATCATCACTTGTTTTGGAAGTGTGATTGTATGATTGACGGTTGAAGTTGAAATTAAAGTAATATGAGGTCGCATCCTGTGGACTATAAAGGATATTATCCGCATATTTCTTCTTAACTGCTGCAAATCCTGAAGTATTCGGATAGAGACGTGCACCACTATAAGCACCATCACTGAAGTTGCGAATTAAAGATTCTTGGTCTGATCCATCATAGTAGGTTAATTTGACATGTTCTAGACTGACCTTGTCTTTATCGTAATAATTTGGATTTTTAACGAATTCCATAGACGATTTAGAAGTCAAAGATTTCAAAAGGAAAGGACCGTTGTAAAGAATACTTGATGGATCAACAGAACCAAAATCTTTTCCTTTAGACTTCAAAAATTCTTCATTGACAGGGAACAAGATATTATTCGTAGTTTTAGAGTTCCAATAAGGCTCTGGGCGTGTCAGCGTGTATTGAACAGTATAATCATCTACTGCCTTCACTCCGACTTTTGAAAAGTCTTTTTCGTCGCCTTTGACATAGGCATCCAAGCCACTAATCGAGTCCTGAATTAAGTAAAGGGCTTCAGACTTCTGGTCAGCCACATATTTAAGTCCAGTCACAAAGTCTTGAGCTTTCACATTTGCAACTTCTTCGCCATCAACATTGAACCACTTAGCATCCTTACGAAGCTTATATGTGTAAGTCAGGCCGTCTTGAGAAACTGTCCATGATTCTGCAAGAGAAGGAACTAGATTTCCATATTCATCATTTTCCAAAAGACCATCCACAAGGTTTGTAATAACGTCTGATGTAGTTGCACGGTTAGTGGTCAAGTAGTTCAAGCTGTCTGGATCGCTGGCATAAACATAAGAATATGTGGTTGTGCTAGATGAAGATTTGCCACATGCTGACAAGAATACTCCTGCACTGAGTACCACTCCAGTAGCTAAAAGCATTTTTGATACTTTCATAAATACACCTCCAAAAATTGAGAGAAGTCTCAGAATAAGAGAATCTGAAACAAAGATAGGCCCTTATTTTATTTAGTATTCTCTTAGTTCAATTTCTATGTTATATTTTATAACATAAGCTATTATACCAGAATTATGATGAAAAGTAAATAGAATAATCAGAGAGTGATTATGGAAAATTTCTGAAAACAGCCTCCACCCAATCCAATTGACAAATATACAGATTAAGCATATAATAAACTCAATGTAAACAAACGAGGAAATCACCGTGAATTCTAATTATATTACCCGCCTCAAGCGCTCTGAAGGTCAGTTGAGAGGCATTCAAAAAATGATTGAAGAAGACAGGGAATGTTCAGATATTCTCACACAGTTATTTGCCGTCCGCTCCAGCGTTGATCGTGTGATTGAGATGGTTATTACTGAGAATTTAACGGATTGCCTAGAAAATCCATCTGATGATCCGAAAAAACAAAGGGAAAGAATAGAGAAAGCTATTCATTTTCTGGTAAATCGAAAATAAGAAGAACAGGAAAAAAGGATTCAAGCAACGACTTGAATCCTTTTATCTTTTATTCAGTCTCTCCAGACCAAGCGTTCATGCCACCTGATACGTTGGTCACATCGAAGCCCTGCATGGCAAGAAATTGGCAAGCAGTCGCTGAACGCGCTCCTCCTTGGCAAATGACATAGTATTTGTAGTCAGGATTCAGCTTTTTATAGCCAGTTTCCAACTCACTGAGTGGAAGATTTCCAGCATTTGGGATATGACCCGCTTGAAATTCATGTCTTTCGCGCACATCTACGATGGCCATTTTTTCAGATTGATACTGCTTTTCTAGGTCAGCTGCTGATATAGTTTTCATTTTTCTACTCCTTCTGGTTTTACCATTTTGTACAAAGCATAAGCTCCGTCTAGATTTTTCACTGCAAATCCTGCTTGTTTTAAGATTCGCTCGGCAATATAGCTGCGCAGACCGCTATGGCAGCTCACGATATATTTTGCTTCCTTATCCAGCTCACCCAAACGTTCCCTGAGTTCATTTAGCGGAATATGGACTGTCTTGTCCGCCTTCAGGCGTCCTTGATTAAACTCATTAAGTGTTCGGACATCTAAAAAGACTTTCCCGCGTGCTAACTCGTCTTCCAGCTGGTGCCATTGGATATTTTCACTCAAGCCTTCCGCTAGATTCATAGCTGCATAGCCCAGCATATTGACTGGATCCTTGGCTGAGCCAAAAGGTGGTGCATAGGTAAATTCCAGCTCTGGCAAATCAAAAATCGTCAGATTTCCTTTAATAGCCGTCGCCAGAATATCAATCCGCTTATCAACGCCTTTTTTACCCACACCTTGAGCACCATAGATTTTTCCAGTTTTTGGCTCAAAGAGCAATTTCAAGGTCAAGTCAGTCGCACCTGGATAGTAGCCTGCATGATCCTTACCGCTGACATGAATCGCTTGATAAGGCAAGTGATTTTGCTGAAGGAAGCGCTCGTTCAAGCCTGTTGAAGCGGCTGTCATGTCAAAGACACGCACAATAGCCGTGCCAATGCTTCCCTTATTCTTCCGCTCCAAGCCAGCAATCACATCTGCCACCTGACGTCCTTGTCGATTAGCAGGCGAAGCTAGAGCAATCAGGGCATCTTCACCAGTAATTTCCTGCTTGACAAGGATGGCGTCTCCGACTGCAAAAATATCTTTCTGGCTCGTCTCATAATGCTCATCAACTAAGATTCCCCCACGAAGACCTGTCTCAATACCTGCCACCTTGGCCAAGCTATTTTCGGGCTGGACCCCGACAGAGAGAATGGTTACATCTGAAGCCAATTTTTGTCCATCTTCCAAGACAATCACTTTGCCCTTTTCTTCGAAGCGAGTAGCCGACTGGGATGTGATAACCTTTACTCCCTTATCGACTAATTCAGCTTGGACAAAAGCTGCCATCTCCTCATCCAGTGGTGGCAAGACATGCGGTGCTTTTTCTACGATTGTCACATTCAGACCACGTTTGCGCAGATTTTCAGCCGTTTCTAGGCCGATAAATCCAGCACCGATGACCACAGCCTCTTGTGGTTCTTCATCCAAGGCTAACATGATCTGATCCAAGTCTGGAACATTGCGTAAAGTGAAGACATTAGTTGCTTCTGAAAGTCCTTCAATCTCAGGAATAAAAGGCTTCGCCCCAGGTGAAAGAATCAGCTTGTCATACTGCTCTGTGAACTCTGAACCATCATGAGCCACCGTTACCGTATGCTCTTCAGGCGAAATTTTCACCACCTCATAAAAAGGTCGCACATCCAAGTTAAAGCGTGCCTTGAGACTTTCAGGTGTTTGAACCAAAAGAGAGTCGCGCTCAGCAATTTCACCAGAAATATAATAAGGCAGGCCGCAGTTCGCAAAAGATACAAAAGGACCTTTTTCAAAAATTACAATTTCAGCATCTTCCATCAGCCGTCTTAAACGTGTTGCCGCAGACATACCGCCTGCAACTCCACCAATAATAATAATTTTCATTGTTTAACCCTTTCTATTTAAATGGTTTTCCCTGTCCAAGCGCTCATACCACCGCGGACATTAATGACATCGTAGCCCTTTTTCTTCAGCTTTTTCGCTGCCATCTTGCTACGCATGCCTGAATGGCAGATGACGTAAATCGTCTCCTTTTTAGCTGGAGCAAATTGACCAATTTGGCTCAAAGGAACATTCTGCGCCTCTTTGATATGTCCTCTACGAAATTCGAATGGCGTCCGTACATCAATTAGTTGGATATTGGACTTCAATCGCTTCTCCAACTCATCCGTCGAAATACTATCTATCTTTGTAAAAAAATGAAACATATTTTTCTCCTTTATACCCCTATAGGGTATATTAAAACACTAAGAAGAAAAAATGTCAAGGAAACGATTTCAAATTTTTCCAAAAATAAAAATCCCAATCTTGAGACAGGGATTTTTATCAATAATGAATTATTTCGCAATTGGGTAAACTGATACTTGTTTCTTATCGCGACCTTTACGTTCAAAGCGTACTACGCCTTCAACTTTCGCGAACAATGTATCGTCTCCACCGCGGCCAACGTTAACACCTGGGTAGATGTGAGTACCGCGTTGACGGTAAAGGATAGATCCTCCAGTTACAGTTTGTCCGTCAGCTGCTTTAGCTCCAAGACGTTTTGCTTGTGAATCACGTCCGTTTGACGTTGAACCTCCACCTTTTTTGTGGGCAAAAAGTTGCAAGTTTGCAAGATTCATTTTTAACATAGTGTTTTTCCTCCGTGTTAGTTTTCTGTGATAACTTTGGTTTGGACGAACTCAGATGAGTCCTCCGATAAGTTTGCCATTCCCAAGAAGAATGATTCAAAGAAAAGTTGAGTCATTTCTCTCTGGTGCGGCGGAATATCTGTTGGTATTTCTACTCGTAAAAATCCGCCTTCTTCTTCGTTTAATTCTAAGATTGGTTCGTAGCCTGCAAATTTTTCAATTGAATTGATAAAATTTATGGCAAGCGTAGAAACCGATGCACACACGACATCAAAGCCGTATTCGCCACTTTCGGCGTGTCCAGTAATTTCCGCACTCCTCAGCTCGCCATCTTCGGCTTTCTCAAAGACTGCCTGTATCATGTGTTCTCCTATAAATTAAGCGTTGATTGCATTGATGACAACTTTAGTGTATGGTTGACGGTGACCTTGTTTACGGTGGCTACCTTTTTTAGGTTTGTACTTGTAAGTAACAACTTTCTTTTGTTTTCCTTGTTTTTCAACAGTTCCAACTACAGTAGCTCCAGCAACAAGTGGAGTTCCGACAACAGTTTTATCACCACCAACAAGAACAACTTCGTTAAAAGTCACTTCTTGACCAGCTTCAACATCCAATTTTTCAACGTAGATAGCTTGACCAACTTCAACTTTAACCTGTTTTCCGCCAGTTTTAACGATTGCGTATGTGCTCATTATGCACCTCCTATGATTTTTTTGGGATTTCCCCGTATTTTTGTGAAGACTCGCCTAGCATCGTGGGACGAACCACTTAATACTCACTAAATATGAGCTACGATGTTCGAGCGGTTGCACTGGCTGTGCATAGTCAACATTCTTAGTATAGCACTTCTACTAACCTTTGGCAAGTGATTTTATTTGATGAAAACGGATTTTCAACTAAATATTATCATTCTTTACTTCCATTTATTTCAAATATACAATCTGCCCTTCTTGATTGACATGAACCTCAATAGCTATCGGAAGCTTCAAGTGTTTTTTAGCTGATCTGGCAAGACTTTTATTACTATCTGAAACATTAACCTCTCGCTCTTTCCCATCAACCGTAATAGTGAAGGTAATACGAGAATAGGTAGACTTGCTTCCTCCGGTCTCGGTATCAACACCAGTCACTAAAGCCGTTTTTAGCTCGGTTGTCTGATTAGTAAAGTAATGATAGCGCCAGATACCATTGGTCATTCGATAGCCTTCATAAGCAGGAAAGATAAAAAGCATAAGAAGAACGCCAATTATTGTGACAAAAATAGCTCTGCCCGTACTTTTTTGGCTTTGACGTATGGTATTCCATTTATTTCTCATGGCCTTCTTGACAGAGCCAGCTTCCTTAATATCTTTATGATATCCCCAAAATAAGAGAGCATACAAGCTTAGGAAAATCTGGAAATGAACTAAGAGACCAATAAAATAAGTCCAACTGGGTATTCCAAACAGCAAAGCATTATCTTGTCCATCTTTCCAAGACAATGCTCGCATGAGCCCACTCAAGAAATAATCCCACTCGTTCATAAATATCCCCTTTTATCTTCAGCATCAATGGAAATAGCTTCCAGATTCTTTTAGCAGAAAGATACTCCGTAAACTCTTATAACAAGTCCTCAATCAGCTCGTCAACCGCATCCGCCTCTGCTTGTGGCGTGATTTCTGTAATCATGATGCCTGCAACGGCACGTTCTACCAAACCTTCAACATCTAGGCGAGCTTCGTACTGCTCAACATTCTTGATTTTAGGATTAGTTTTAGGCCGGTCGGGAGCAAAAATGGTACAGCAGTCTTCAAATGGCTGGATAGAGATTTGGAAAGTATCGATTTTTTCTGCAATCTCAATGATTTCCAGCTTGTCCATCGTCACGACAGGACGGATAACCGGTGTATTGGTCACGGCATTAATAGCCTGCATACTCTCGATAGTTTGACTGGCCACCTGACCTAGACTTTCTCCATTGATAATGACTTGAGCGCCCCGCTCCTCCCGAATCCGGTCCGTAATACGCATCATAAAGCGACGAGTCAGTGTCATCAGGTAAGCTTCTGGAGCCTTAGCCTTGATTTCCTCCTGAATCTCTGTAAAAGGAACTTCGATAAACTGGATGTTACCGCCAAACTTGGTCAATTTTCGCGTCAAATCTTGAGCTTTTTTCAACGCACCTGGACTGGTATAAGGCGGACTGGCAAAGTGAACCGCCTCGATATCTACACCGCGCTTGAGAGCCAAATAGCCCGCCACTGGTGAGTCAATCCCGCCAGACAGCATAAGCATACCCTTTCCCGAAGTACCGACTGGCAATCCCCCAGCACCACGAATCGTCTCATAAGAGATATAGGCCGCTTCTTCTCGGATCTCGACCCGCAGCTCAATATCCGGCGCTTTCATCTTGACCTGAACATTGGGAATAGCCTCAAAAACGGCATCACCAAGTGTCTGGTTAAGCTCACGGCTATCCAATTCAAAGCTGTGGTCACTGCGCTTGCTGGTAATCTTAAAGGTCATGCCTTCCTGATAGACTTGCTTCATAATGGTTTGAACAGCTTCAATCAAGGCTGGTACAGACTTTTTAACCCTATAAGATGGCGAGAAATTCTGAATCCCGAAAATCTGCTTGAGTGACTCAGCAACTGGCTGATAGTCTGTACCGTGCAGATAAACATGAGTCCGGTCACGATCAGCCTTGACATGGACCTGCGGATAGGCTGATAAGACTGATTGGATATTGCGTTTGAGTTTGTTGATAAAGCGCATGCGGTTCTTGCCCTTGGTTGAGAGCTCACCGTAGCGTACCATAATTTCTGAATAATGCATTGTTTACCTTACTTTTCTGGTTTTTTCGTAAATGATTTTAAAGGTTGTCAAAAACTGCTCCATCTGGCTCATATCATTGTCAAGATCCAAACTGATACGAACAGCAGTTTGAGCCAGAGATTTCTCAACGCCCATAGCGATTAGGGTTCCTGCTGGCTTTCCAGCCTTAGAAGAGCAAGCGCTGGTAGTCGAGATATAAATCTCGTAGTCTTCAAATGCATGAACGACAACTTCACCTCGCACTCCCTTGATACCAAAGGTTAGTATATGGGGCGCAAAATCCTTTATGTCTGAGAAAATCACCACATCTGGATACTTCTGCAGCTCTTCAAGGAGAATCTTCTTCATCTGAGCCGTCCGCTGGGCAAAGACTTCTTGCTTTTCCATGGACAGCCGCAGAGCCTTAGCTGTGGCAGCAATGCCAGCTAGATTTTCTGTCGTTGAGCGCTTGTCCGACTCCTGACCGCCACCAGTCAAGAGGGGACTGATTTTCTTGCCAGACTTGATATAGACAAATCCTACGCCCCGCAGACCGTGAAATTTATGACTGGAAAATGTCGCAAAATCCACACGGCCCGTCAGATAAGCAGCAGTCGGAATCTTCGTAACAGCCTGTACAGCATCCACATGAAAGGAAATAGTCGGCTTGTCTGCTAGCAGTTCAGATATCTTCTGAATGGGCTGAATACTGCCGATTTCATTATTGACAGCCATGATGGAGATTAGAGTGGTGTCTGGTCGAATCAGCTCCGCTAGCTTGTTTACATCAACAAAACCAGACTTATCCACTGGGGCAAAATCTATTTCAAACCCTTGACTCTGCAGCCAGAGGGCTGATTCTTTAACCGCGGGATGCTCAATGTTGGATACGATGATGTGTTTGCCAAAAGGAACCTTTTCAAAAGCAACTCCCTTTAGCACCCAGTTGTCCCCTTCTGTCCCTCCAGACGTAAAAAAAATCTCCGACGAAGACTTGCCTAAAAGCTCTGCTATTTGCCGACGAGAGGCTTCTAAGAGACGAGTTGCCTGACTGCCCAAACTATGCAAGCTAGAAGGATTGCCCCAGATTTTAGAAGCCACTTCTGTATAGGTGGCCAGCGCCTCTGGATAAGGCTTGGTTGTCGCTGAATTATCTAAATAAATCATCTTTTTCCTCTGTATTTATCAGTAAAAATCAATACTCCTATTGTAACACGAAACGAGCCTAGGGACAAGAAAAGGGCGCAGTTCCTACCTGATAAATTTAGGAACTGGCCCTGAAGACGATTACTTCGCCTCGCCAATCATATCTAATTTTTTTAAATAATCCTCAATTAGGAAAGCTGTCTCTTCAATTGATTTATCTGTAATATTGATGACCTCCGTCTGATATTTTCTAAAGACTTCTTTGGAATAGTCTAATTCCTGATAAATCTTTTCCAAATCTGTGTAACTGGTCGAGTGGGACAAGCCCAACGAATTAAGACGGTTGCTACGAATTTTGACTAATTTTTCTGGCTCACAGACCAGACCAATCATCCTACGCTTGTCCACCTTGTCTAAAACTTGAGGAAGCGGAACTTCTGGAATCAAAGGCAAATTGGAAACTTTGTAGCCCTTATTGGCCAAAAAAATGCTGAGAGGAGTTTTTGAAGTCCGTGAAACTCCTAGTAGAACTAGATCCGACTCCAAAAATCCCTGTGGAGATTTGCCATCATCATGCTTTACAGCAAACTCAATCGCTGATATTTTATTAAAATATTCCGTATCCAAACGGTGCAAGGTTCCTGGTATCTCAATCGGGCTAATCCCAGTCTTTTCTCCTATGATTTCAAAGAAAGGGTGCATGAGATCAATGTAGGCCAGCTTGTGGTTTTGGCTAAATTCTCTAGCTAGTCTAGCTAATTCTCCATTTACCAAGGTACTGATGACCAAGGCATCATCTTTTAAAGCATCTTGTAAAATTTCCAGTAATTCTTGCTCTTTGTCTATAAAAGGAAAACGGTAGCTATTATTAAATGTCAAATCTGGATACTGCGCACTTACAGCAGACAAGAGTCGCTGCGAGGTTCCTCCTAAAGAGTCCGAAATGCTATATACAATAATTTCTTTCTTCATTGTCACTACTCCTGTCTCTTTACTTCCGCTTGGCGCGCTTCTTGAATGATATAGTCCAGCAGAGCTGTCTTAGTCACCGTTCCTAAAATCTTGCGCTCATTATCTTTCTCTACCACCGGCAGGGAGTCAATGGCAAAATCCTGCAAAAGGGCGGCCACCTCTAGTATATTCATATCCTTATGGCAGGTTCTAAGATGAGGCATCCGCGTCATACAAACTGCAATAGGCGTTGTTCCGATACTACTGGATAAAGCCGCTCGTAGCAAATCCTTGCGCGAGACAATTCCTAAGAGTAGCTTCTTTTCATCAATGACATAAAGAACATCCGCGTCATACATAAAGAGCCTTATCACCGCATCCTGTATGGAAGTGTCTTGAGGCACCAAAACGGGAGAAACCATGATATCTTCCGCTTTCTTGCGAAAAGTGTCAAAGAAAAATAAGGTTTCCAAATCATTCCCTGAATAAGTATAACCAACCTTGGGCGTCGCTTTTAAAATGCCAACCAGCGTCAAAAAGGACAGGTCTGAGCGTAAGGTTGCTCTAGAAATCTCCATCAATTCCGAAATCTTTTCCCCGCTAACTGGCTGCTCTTTCTTGACAATGTCAACAATCTGTTTTTGACGTGCTGATAATTCCAATGCAATATGTCTCCTTTTTAGAGATAGAATACTTTATTTTTCATATTTTTCTGTCATATTATATCATATTTTTATCTTATATCAATGAAATATAACGATTTTTTTCGTTGACAAATATATGTGATGTATATTAGAATATAGATAAGATATATGTGACACATTTTTGTCTATTTGGAGGTAAGATATGACGAAATGGATTTATTCCTTTGAGGAAGGACGAGCCGAGCAAAATGCTCTTCTGGGTGGCAAGGGTGCCAATTTAGCTGAAATGACCAATTTAGGTTTGCCAGTTCCGCCGGGATTCACCATTACGACGGAAGCCTGTATGCATTTTTTAAATAAGCCCTCCTTTTTTGAAGAAAATTTAAGAGAGAATGTCTTGCAGGCTATTTCTGAATTGGAGCAAAAAACCGGACAATACTTTTCAGGGAACGAAGAGGAGCAACTGCTAGTCTCTGTTCGCAGCGGCGCCAAGTTTTCTATGCCTGGCATGATGGATACGATTTTAAACTTAGGATTAAATGACTTGCGAACCCAAACCTTGGCTTCCAAAACCAATATGGCTTTTGCCTATAATTGCTACCGCAGGCTGCTCCAGATGTATGCAGATGTCGTTTTCCAAATTCCCAAAGAGGACTTCGATCAGTTGCTCTCCTATTTTGAGAAGAACGCTGGTAAGACTGCCAACGACTTTAGTTTGGAAGAGCACCAAGCTCTCATTGATCAGTACAAGCAGCTGTATCGCGAGCATTATCAGACTTTTCCTCAAAATCCTAAGGAACAACTCTTCGCTGCCATCAAAGCCGTTTTCCGCTCTTGGAATAACCCACGCGCCCAAGTCTATCGCAAGCTCAATCAGATTCCAGGAGATTTAGGAACCGCTGTTAATGTTCAAGTCATGGTCTTTGGCAACTTTGATCAAGAAAGTGGAACTGGTGTCGTCTTCACTCGAAATCCAGCAACTGGTCAAAAGGGCCTCTTTGGCGAATTTCTTTTAAATGCCCAAGGAGAGGATGTCGTGGCTGGTATTCGTACACCCGAGCCCATTCAACATCTGCAAGAAAAGATGCCTGAAGCCTATGCTGCTTTTCAAGAATATGCCCACATCCTTGAAGATCACTATAAAGATATGCAAGATATCGAATTTACAATCGAAAAGGGCAAGCTCTATATCCTGCAAACCCGTAATGGTAAGCGAACGGTCAAGGCTGCTTTGAAAATCGCTCTGCAATTAGTAGAAGAAGGCAAGATAGACAAGTGCGAGGCCATTCGTCGGATTAGCCCTGCTCATATCAATCAGCTGATTCACCCAGTCTTTGATGAGAATAAGCTCCAGCAAGCGACAATTTTAGCGCAAGGATTGCCAGCCAGTCCCGGTGCTGCAACAGGAAAAATTGTCTTTACTGCCAAGCGAGCCAAAGAACTACATGAAGCTGGCGAAAAAGTTGTGCTGGTCCGCCAAGAAACTTCTCCCGAAGATATAGAAGGAATGATTGTCAGCCAAGCAATCGTCACTAGCCAAGGTGGGATGACCTCACACGCGGCAGTTGTCGCCCGAGGGATGGGAACCTGCTGTGTCGCAGGATGTGGAGATCTACTTGTCCAAGAGGATAGCAAGACCATCCAGTGCGGAGATATCTTGCTCAATGAAGGAGATATTCTATCCGTAGATGGTCGGACTGGTTTTCTTTATCTGGGGCAAATCCCGACTGTCTCTGTAGAAAAAGATCAGGATTTGCAGCTCTTGCTGACTTGGGCTGATGAAATAGCTAAACTTACAGTCCGAGCCAATGCTGAAACGATTCAAGATTTGCAAACCGCTATTAGCTTCGGAGCGCAAGGCATTGGACTAGCACGAACCGAGCATATGTTTTTCGGTGAGGAGAGAATTCTGCAAATGAGGAGATTAATTCTGGCCGAAAATGAGATAGAAAGACGGGAGGCGCTTGGTCATCTCCTTGATTACCAAGCCGAAGACTTCTATCAAATGTTCCAGACTGTTGGCAAAAAGGCCATGAT
Organism: Streptococcus cristatus; assembly: GCF_003943815.1. Lineage (GTDB taxonomy): Bacteria > Bacillota > Bacilli > Lactobacillales > Streptococcaceae > Streptococcus > Streptococcus cristatus_F. The sequence goes on from NZ_RJNA01000009.1 coordinate 89,080, forward strand.
TGTCCGCCTATTGGATCCTCCAATGCACGAATTTCTCCCGAAAGACCATCTAGAAATTGCCCTGCTGGCTGAAAAGCTCAATAAAAAAGCTAGTCAACTAGAAAGAAACATCACGCAATTACAAGAAACAAATCCTATGCTTGGCCATCGCGGCTGTCGCTTGGGAATTACCTTGCCAGATATCTATAAGATGCAAATAGAAGCTATCTTTAGCAGCGCCATTCGACTGCAGCAAGAAGGAAATCCAGTTCGTCCTGAAATTATGATTCCGCTGATTGCTACAAAATCAGAGCTTGTCTATCTTAAAGAGCTGCTCATCAAGCATATCGAATGGATTTTCAAAAAGCATCAATGCTCTCCATTCCCATATGACATTGGTACCATGATCGAACTGCCGAGATCCTGCTTCATTGCTGATCAGCTGGCTCAGGAAGCGGACTTCTTCAGCTTTGGAACCAATGACTTGACCCAGATGACTTTTGGCTTTTCAAGGGATGATATCGGAAAATTCCTCAACGACTATAAAGAGAAAAAGTTGCTCACCCAGGATCCTTTCCAAAGCCTTGATCAAGAAGGTGTCGGCCAATTGATGAAATTGGCCATTGAAAAAGCCCGCCAAATAGATCCAACCTTGTCCATCGGAGTTTGTGGCGAAGTTGGCGGTGATCCAGCTTCCATTCCTTTCTTACAAGAAATCGGAGTCACTTATGTCTCCTGCTCCCCTTATCGAGTCCCAGCAGCTCGGCTAGCTGTGGCCCAAGCTGCCCTTGACTCTGAAACGACACCAAAACAGCTCTAACATTTTGATAAAACGAACAGCTCTAGGAGGCTTATCTCTCCGCCTTTTAGAGCTGTTGTTATTTATCTTTTGTGTACGTTTTCATTTGAAATTTTCAAATTTTTGGAAGACTTTTCTAAATAAAAGACGTATAATAAATTAAGAACGAAAAGGAGCGACTTTTACATGGAAAACTATTCTCGCAAAGAAAAAAATAACAGCACTTCAAATCGAAAACCAGCTAGTCAGCATATTAAAACTGGCTTTTCCGCCCTCCAAAAGACTATTGCTACAATTGCCAGTCTTCTTTCAATCGTCATTGCTTGCTTTACCATCATGAACCTTATGAACAACAATGACTCAAAATCAAAAACTGATACAGGCAACTCGACTACGACTACTACCATTATCAAAGAGGTAGAAAAAGAGTCTACATCTGTTAGCTCGACTCCAACAGAAACTTCTGCTGCTACTGAGACCGAAACATCCTCAAGTTCTTCAAGCGCAGAAACGAATACGAGCCATACAACTACTTCCACTGACAGCAGTTCGACAAGCCAAGACCAGCATACAACAACAGAGTCCAGCACTCAATCATCCAACTAGAGACATTTAGAAGAGTGCCCTTTATCCAATCTATCCCAAAAAGCCTGAATATCACTCAGGCTTTTTTCTATTGCCAGCCTTCTATTACTATTTTAGAAAAATTATTAAGCTTTCTCTAAATCTTGGAACAAAAAAAACTGTGAGGTCAAGAAAACCCACAGCTTTTCCAGAAATCAAAGTTCCAAAATTTGATAATCATAACCAAGATGAGTCAAGAACTTAAAAATATCTCGGGTCGCGACAAAAATCGTCTTTTCATTAGTATTAGGATGGAAAGTCATGCGTTCTTCGTTGATAATCTCTTTATCAAAATAAACTTGAATGTCTTTCTCCTCATTATTGAGCAAACCAAAAGGCGATACCGTTCCTGCTGGTAGGTTCATTTTCTCAGCCAAGGAGTCCAATGAAGCCATGCGAATCCGATCGGCTCCCACTTGAACTTTAAAGTCATCCATATCCAATCGTTTCTTGTCGTCCATGATGAGCAGATAGTACTGAGTTTTCTTCTTATTGGTCAAAAACATGGACTTAGTCCGAACACCTTCCATGCCTTCAATATAGCTATCTGCCTGCTCTGTCGTAAATGCAGGAGGGTGCTCCACCACATCAAAGGTGATCCCCAACTCTTGCAACTTGTTAGCTACTTGTTGATAAGCATCCATAGTTTTTCTCCTTTATTGATGAATAATCTTTTGCACCAACGCTTGCAAGTCTGGCACAACCCGCTCTGCAAACCAAGGATTTTTAGCCATCCAGATTTGGTTGCGGGGCGATGGGTGGACCAAAGGGAAAAAATCAGGCAGGTAGTCTTGATAATGCTGCACCGTCTCGGTCAGCTTGATATTTCCTTTTTGATGCAGATAATATTTCTGTGCATACTGACCAATCAAGATAGTCAACTCAATACCTGGTAGGAGCTCTAAAATTGGCTGATGCCATTTTTCAGCAAAGCCTTTACGAGGCGGTAAATCTCCAGACTTGCCATGCCCTGGGAAATAAAAATCCATGGGCAAAACCGCAAAATAACCAGACTGATAAAAAGTTTCTTCATCAACTCCCAGCCATTCTCTCAGCCGGTCGCCACTCTTGTCCTTCCAGTAAAGCCCTGCCTGCTGAGTTTTCAGACCCGGCGCTTGACCGACAATGTTAATCCGAGCATTCTTAGGCGCTGCAAAAAGTGGCTTAATGCCCTGCTCTGTGAAAGTTTGATTCTGTGGGTCAGCTATAATGGCCTTGGTAATATCTTCTATTGTCTGCATCATATTTCCTTCCTTGAAAAGAAACTCATCTAGCAGAGCCAAATGAGTTTTTATCTTATTTGATCAATTCGTAGATAGCTTCCGCATAGATTGCAGCCGCACGGAATAGATCTTCAACATCGATAAATTCATTGGCTTGGTGCATAGTATCGATATAATCTGGGAACATAGCGCCGTAAGCGACACCACGTTTCAAGAGGCGTCCAAAGGTACCACCACCGATAACTTGCTCATGACCTTTCAGTCCAGTTTGTTTTTCATAAACAGCCAGCAAGGTCTGCACCAACGGATCTTCCATCGGTACATAGTGAGGAGTATGTCCATGCTCAGACAAGGTCACTTTGCTTACTGGCAACTGCTCTAAAACATTTTGAATTTCTTCTGGACTAGTTCCCTTAGGATAGCGAATATTGAGGGCAATTGTATTGTCGGCTTTGTTTTCGTCAAAACGGAAAACGCCCGCATTCATTGACAGAGCTCCCATCTTCTCATCCACATGAGCAATCTTCAAGTTCTTACCCTCATGGTCATTTAGGAGAATATTTCCAGCCACATCTAGGTAATCCTTAGCAGGACCCGCAAAGTCAAACTGCGTTAGGAATTTGGCCAAATAGGTTGCACCATTGATACCAGACTGAGGAGAAGCACCGTGCGCAGACTTACCAATAATGGTCACAGTGACTTGGCCACTAGCTAGTTCTTCATATGTGAAGTCTAGCCCATTTTCCTTAGCAAACTGCTCCAATTTATCAACTAGATTTGGCAAGTGACCTGACAAGACAGCTGTACCAGACTCAGGAACCATATTTTCCCGCAAACCGCCAGTAAAGCTATGTAGGCGTGCTACGCCAGCATTTTCACCAGCAAAATGCAAGTACTCTGTGATATTTCCTTTTTCACCATTGATAATCGGAAATTCAGCGTCTGGCGAGAAGCCGAAATCAGGCTCAGGCAGACCTACATGAGCAAAGTAATACTCCATATCTTTCCAGCCAGACTCTTCATCTGTCCCGACCACAAAGCGCACGCGCTTAGAAACCGGCAAGCCTAAGTCTTTGATGATTTTCAAACCGTAGTAACATGCCATAGTCGGTCCCTTGTCATCACTAGAACCACGGGCATAGAGACGGCCATCTTTAATCGTCGGTGTATAAGGGTCTGTATCCCAACCGCTTCCAGCAGGTACCACATCCATATGGGCAAAGATCCCCAGTTCTTCTTTTCCTTCACCAAAAGTAAAGTGACCAGCATAATTGTCCACATTTTGAGTCGGATAACCATCACGTTCAGCAATTTCCAAGAATTTATGCAAGGCCTTTACAGGACCAGGTCCAAAAGGATGTTCCTTGTCTGCCTTTGAATCATCCCGCTCTGAATTAATTTCTAAAAGGCTAAACAAGTCCGCCAACAGAGCTTCTCTACGTTTTTCAACTTCTGCTTTAAAATCAATTGTCATTTTCTCACCTCTATAAAATACTTCGAGTTAAACTATTTTTTACTTTATTAACGCTTTTCGATAATCTCGTCAACTGGTAAACGATAGCTAGGCTCTAGCTTGTCGTCTGTATAACCAACAGTAATTAAGAGTTCTGGACGGAAGCGCTCATCAATCTCCAAAACTTGGTTGACTTTTGATTTATCAAATCCTAGGATGATATTTGAGCCAATACCTTGGTCAGTCAAGGCCAAAACAAGGTTCATAGCTACCAAGCCAGCGTTAAGGGCCAAGTAATCACTCTTTTGCTGATCATTATAGCGAGCAAACTCAGCTGGCAAATTCTGCATGTAAAATTGAAGCTGTTCATCAGAAAAATTTCTTACTCCAGCGACACGCGCGATTTTTCGTGCCCGCTTAGCCAAATCCGTATCTGTAAAGAGGGCAATTGTCACTGGAGCTTCCTTGATTTGATCTTGGTTGGAGCCAAAGGTAATACCCGCTAAAGCTTCATTTCGCTCACGCACTACTACAAACTTCCACGGCTGACTATTATGAGCACTTGGTGCCAAGGTCGCAATTTCAATAGCTGTACGGACATCCTTAGGATCTACCGGTTTATCATTGAAATGCTTAGTCGCATGACGCTTTTTGTTTAATTCAAGAAATTTCATAATTGATTTCCTTTTCTAATTTCTGTTACTCTTATTTTACCACAAATTGAAAGAGCTTGCAGAGGTTTTTCACAAAGGATTTTTTCATTCTCTATCAAGTAAAGCTGTCTGTCCTTGCCACTTGATAAGATTATTCCCTTGTAGGAGTTTCGTTTTCTCCATTCTGGCTACTTGACTCTCTTCAGCACTTTTTCAAATCACTACAACTTGAGTTTCTTTCTTACTCAAAGCCTCTATATAGTTCTTGACTTAACTTATGAATTTCAACTTTTGGTTCAGGTTTCCGCACAGAATAATCAATAGCTCCAAACAGTAGAACCAGCAACAAGACAAATATCGTCCACAAAGTCTCTTTTTCTGGAAGAGGGACTCCTTTGGTTGGGAAACCTTTCCAACGAGGATACTGATGCAAAAATTCATTTATCTTCATCCCATTGGGATAGAGTGTCAAAAAACCAAAAATGGTAAGAAAGAGAAACGAAAAACTATGCATAGATACCCAACTAAACTGAATCCTCATTTTGAAGGCTTTATAGCTTGACCTAGCCATATAAACCTCTAAGCCAAAAGCTATAATCATCAAGATAAAGAAAATAAAGACCTGCAGTTTCCAGAGCTTTCTCAATCCTAAGTAAGCCCGTTTATCTGCCTGCTCTTTGCCACCGTCTTTAGCTTCTCTCTCTTGAGTCTGAATTTTTGCTGTAGGTTCAGTTACTTCTTGACTTGCTTGAATCTCCTGAACCACCTCATTTTCAGTCTGTGGCTTATGTTTTAGACCATACGCCACCACTTCTTTTAAGATTAGCCTCAGATTTTCTTTGGTTAGTTTGTAGGGATACCCGCGTAAGGGCCATTTCTCTCTCAGTTCTGGATGATCTGGAAGTGACACCATGATGTAAAAGTGCTGTCCAATCAACGTAATCATGAAAGAAACTCGATAAAATCTAGATCTTACAAAGAAATAGGCCCTATAAAGGTAGTCGCCTTCCATTTCCTTTGTCGTTTTGTCAAATTCAATCTTACCTAAAAACAGCTCTTCTATAATCTTCTGTATTTCTAAAACCTTTGTATCAACCGTATCCAGACTTAGAGGAGCCTTTAAAATCAGCTCTAAATCAGACATAGAAGCCACAGAAAGACTCATGCCAGTTTTGTCTTTTTCTAAATGTTCTTTTAAATAAATCTTACACTTGCTTAGAAAAGAGGATAAATTAGAGGAATTTAACTGGACTGGACAATCAAGCAACAATTCCTGACTTCCTACACTAGCATCTAAGGGGACAATATCTCTCACAATGAAATCTTGTTCTAGCAGCTCCAGAGTAAAAGAAGCTTTGTAGCTAGGTATTATGCTTGTAATAATGATTCGATAATTTTCGCCCTTTTCGACAGGTTTTTCCCACTTATCCGTTTCCGTTTTCCCATCGAAAATATTTTCAATCATTGCTTCAATAGCTCGTATCTTAAGATAATCATTTTCGGGAGTAAGAGGTTCAAGAAAAATCTGTTCTGGCTGATCTAGGTAGGTTTTTATTCTTCCCAGTCCTTCCTCCAAGGTTTCTGGCAGATACTTGTATTGTATCCCGTATGTAGGCTTTTCACCCCACTTCAAGTGTAAATCGCTGCCGTCTACTAAAATATCCAACTTTTCTTTATAATTTTCTAGATTGATTTTAAAGAGAAAAGTCGGACAATATGAACTCAAGACAATATCAGAGATTCCTTCTATTTCAAAAGCAGTTCCAAATTTTTTCTGGAGCTCTGCACGGATATCCTTCTCCAAATGTTCTTTATGCTTGTCAAAATTCAGCCCCATCTGTCTTCAACTTTCTTTTTGTTTTACTTTTCAAAAGCAGCCCCACCACACACTTGGTCGCATGGAAAGCATTTCGCCTCTGCTTTTCTATCATTCAACTAGAGATTGTCGCAAGCATTAAGCTTGAGTACTGTTCTTCACTTCCTCAAACCATTTTTCAAACTCCAGACGTGGAAGCAATTCTTCATCCTTGTCATAACGCCCTTCATAGCTATAGCGACTATCAAGACTGTTTTTCTGAGCATCATAGACAAGCCACATTTCAGTTGGGTGCTCGCGACCGTATTCTTGGCAAATATCAAGCAATTTTTGTATATCTTCAGCTCCATATCTCAATACAGCGAATGCCATATTGTCAGAATCATCTACTTTTTCTGTTGCAACTTCATTAACTTTATCCATTTCTATTACAACACCATTAATCTTATAAAATACTTTATATGATTGCAAAGCTTCTTCAGAAATGCAATAAATATATACTTTTTCTGCTTGATTTCGCACATATTCCATTGCTAGTGAAATCATACTAGCCTGAATTTCCATAAATTTATCTTCAAATTGTGTCATTGTCATCATCCTATCTAATTATTTTAGCTTTTGAAGCTAGTTGGCTACTATTGATAAAGCGCTCGACTTCTTCAACATGATTATAAAAATCGGTATTTGTTTCTATTCACCAAAAAAATCCAGCTATATCAAGTCATAATAGAAGGTGTCATCTTCCATAAGCCGGTCTAGAATCTCTACTAGATTAGGAGCAATTTCCTTATCATAATAGTAGATTTTCCCCTCATTTTCAGCAGCAAATCCGATAGATAACAGTGCTACTTCATTGGCTTCAAAGAAAACTATTTTATCATTCTCAAATTGATTGTAGATTTCAATATCTGGATAAAACTCAAAATCATGTTGCCTCAATCTAAAGTCTAATACGGACTCTGGATCCATGATACGATTTATATTGTCCACCTTGCTTTTTAGAAAGCCATATCCAACTTCTGCATAAAATTCTTTAAGGAGCACAGGGATTTGAATGCCCAGCTTTGATTCACTATCCCTAATCTTATCTAGATTCACTGGATAAAACTGGTTCAACGGATCTAATTTAATCTTCTCAAACATCTAAACCATCCTTCAAAACTCAATGCCATCTCTCTTCAACTTCCATTTTCTTTTGGTTCATCTATCTGAAAAAACTGCTTAACATCCTCTACGTAACCATACTTGTCATTCAAGTCAGCCAATAATTCTCGGTTGTGCCCTTGGTAATTATCTTCACGTCGTAATTCTTCGTACATTTCGATGAAAGGAAGAGCTTTTTCTTTAGCCAATTCCAACTCTGCCTCGTAGTCATAGGCGACTTTTCGGAATTGAATGTTCACCAGTTCCCCGCTTTCAACTTCTAACAAGGCATACTGGGCACGGTGATTTTTCAAGGCCGACCAATCAAAATAGGGCATGCCAATTGAACCGGGATTGATAATTTGTTGCCCTTGGCTGCCATAACGAAGCAACTGCTTGTGGACATGACCGTAAACTGCCACATCGGTCTCCTCATCCAGTAGCTGGTCAAATTTCTCCGTATCATTGTCAACCAACAAGTCAGCACCATAGTTTTTGTCAGGCAAATTATGAGAGAGCGAAAAACGCAGCCCATCAATTTCTTTCTTCGCAACCATAGGCAGACTCCGCAGCCAAGTGATCTGATCAGGATCCATTCGCTCCATCAAATACTGCGTCATACGCAAGAGCTGGACTTCCTGTGGGTCTTCTAATCCATATTGACCATCTAAGGCCTCTAGGACACAATCATCCCAGTTCCCGCGGACAGCCGCTGTGATAGGCAGGTCTTTTAACAAGGCTAGCAAGTCATTTTCCCCCGGACCAGGGAGAAAAATATCCCCTAGAAGCCAATATTCTGTCGCTTCCTGTCTTTTAGCATCTGACAGAACTACCTTCAAGGCTGTGGCATTCCCATGTATATCAGAGAGAATTGCGATTTTATGTTTCATATTATTACTTTCTATTGTTCATTTTCGAATGATTATATTGATAATTCAAACTATTTACTTGCAAACTTATTTATCCGCATCGGCATTACTTATATTTTCTTCAATCATTGCTCTGACCTGCTTGCGTTGTTCCTCATTCAGATTCAACTTCTGTAGTTGTTTTTCAATACTAAATTCTGAGGTATTGTATTTCTTATCATACATCTCTAATAATTTATTACGAAGAATAGGCTCGCTAATCAAATGAATTTCTTTTAATAGTTCTTCTTCATTTCCTTCCTGTTTCTCTTCTCCGTTTAGTCTATCAATCATAGAATTAATCTTTGCTAAGGCAAAATCACCATAAATGTTATCAATCAAATTTTCCTTCATGATTTCTTGGATATTCTTAGCGAAAGTGTTTTGAAGAACTTTACCTTCTGAATATCCAGTTTCTTGATTCTTTTCAAGCATAATCACATTTCCTGGTTTAATATCCGAAAGCATGTAAGGAGAATGAGTTGTAAAGATGAGTTGGATCTTTCTCCCCTTTCCCTCGTCTTCCAATATTCCAGAAAGATTATCAATAAGAATTTTTATTAATCTCCTAGACCACTCTAGATGCATTCCCGTTTCTAATTCATCAACTAGCAGTATAATATCCTCACCACTTTTTTCATGCTTCAATAAATACGAATAAAGTTGTGAAAATATTTCAATCAAGTTCCCTTCTCCTGTTGACATATGATAACCAGGAGTTTCTTTTAACAAAGCATAATTATTAAAGCTTTTATTTAAATCATAACATAAATTACGCATTAATTCTTTGGATTTTGTATACTGAACAAGTCCATTATTAAGGTCTTCAAATAATCTTCTGTTAGTATT